>NZ_JBVQPQ010000008.1:0-224685 GCF_055721145.1 Bacillus sp. VA15
ATACATTCATTATTATAACAATATTCGTATTCAAACGAAACTAAACAACCAATCACCGATAAACTATCGGCAATTGGCTGTTTAAAAGGTGTTTTGATCCCTGTCTCAAAAACGGGGGTCAGTCCCCTTGTCTGGATGTTTTTTTATTTCCAGCCTTTACAAACATCAACCCACTCTTTTGAGTAAGAAAATTCGGATCTTCTAACGTTAATTCAATAGCGGAGTCTCTGCTGCCGCATGCCGGAAAAACAGTTTCAAACGGTTTCAGCGATACATCAAAATAAACCTCCAGGTCATGAGCCAATCCAAACGGGCAAACTCCTCCAATTTCATGGCCTGTCTGCTCAAGTACCTCATCAGGAGAGAACATTCTTGCTTTAAAGCCAAATGTTTGCCGGACAGCTTCTTGGCGATCCTTGCCGGCCTTACGCCGATGGTTTCAGCCGCCTGTTCAACTGTTGCGCTCCATGACATCCTGTTTCCGATTCCACTGTTTAAAGTTGGTTTTCACACTTTCCAGAGACATAGTACCTTGCCATCCTCTCCCATGATGTGTTGAAAAATCTTAGCATGGATTGGAAGACTGGGCAAAGAGGGGTCAAAAAAACCGCCGATGGACAGCGGTTTTTTATTTATATCATGGCTCGTTCAGCAATCTCAATATCGTGTATAAACATGGGTGTTACCCCACTCCAAAACAATACAGCAGCACTTACTGTCAAACAACCGATTAGTAACTTATACTTCAATTTCATACAAATTCACTCCTCCTTGAATGTGCTGTCTGATATCTTCAACCTTCAAAAAATAAGCGGAGGCTTTCTTAAAATCCTCTAACTTATAGTAGTATTTGGCTGCATCAAGGGCTAAATCCTCCATATCAGCGTACATCATTTTACTTTCAAGGAAAAGAAAACATTTATTAATTTGTTCTTCATCAGGACCAGATAAGTGTAAAGATTTTAAAAATTCAAACTTGAGGAGATAAACATTATCCTCAGCTTTTAGAGAATGGGCTAATCCCTTATTATAATATTCTTCTGCTTTTATCAGATTACCTAAATTAAAATATATTTGTGTAATCAAGAAGTATGGCTGAGGAAGGGAATTTATGATTTCTGCATTCTCAAATACAGTGATAGCTCTTACCAAGTGATCTATAGCATTTTGATAGTCTTTTTGGTTATTGTGACAAAGCGCAACATTATATAGAGTTCTTCCCATTAATTGAGGCAGCTGTTCCGCATCAGCCATCGAAAAAGCTTTTTGAAAATGAGATATCGCTTGATCATATTGTTTTAGATCCAAGAAATTTGCCCCAAACAAGGAGTGGCACTGAGTAAGCCTTATATCATATGCAGTCTGTGCTGTATAAATTTCATACGCTTGTCTAGCATAATCCATTGATACATAGGTTTGTTTCATATAATAGTAAACCTCAGACATCTTAAAGAAAAACTCTGCCTTCTCTATCCGATCCTTAACAAATATCAACTTGCTTTCGGCCTTTTTAAAAAATTTAATAGCCGACAGATATTCCCGCTGGTCTAGCTCATACATGCCCCTGAAGAAATTAAAATAATAATCAAGGACTCCAGTTAAACGCGCCTGTTTTTTATCAATCTCAAGCAGCAAATCTGACAATCTCGGCTGTTCCTCGATCCGCATTTTCTCTAGTGGTTCAAGGTACTCAAGCATCAGGTTGTGCCGGAATTCCATCAGTGAATAGTACAAATGAAGATCCTGATCTTCTTCCATTTGATCCAGCTCTTGTTTGATTTCTCTTCGCAAATACTCTGCATCGGGTATGCTGAATCGGCGTATGTACATATACCATTCGTTAATCTTTTCTCCGACGGAAGAAGAAGATATGACACCTGTCACGTTTGCAAATCCCTCCCTTCATTATTCTATATATGTCATATTTTATCATCATCATTCTTGTGAGAAGCGCAAAAAAACCGCAATCTTTTCTTTCGTTACACCGCATTGATGGGGATTTTTTCAAAAACTGCTTTTGCCCTCAGCAATTTGTACAAGCAAACACATTCACCTTCCATATTCTGTTGTATCTGCGTGAGCAGTGTATTTCTGAAAAGGAAGTGAAGGTATGAGAAAAAACAAGCTTTCCTTTAAAGAAAAAGCAGGAGCCACACAAGAAGAATGTTTATGTTTTTGTGAGGAAGAAGCTAGCCGTGAAGCAATGTTTCAAGCGCCGATTGAATTGCCTGAGGGGTTTGTTGTTGATCCGGCTGAAGCTGTTGCAAACGTCACGTGGAATGCAGACAGCCTTTCTTGTGTCAGTGAACGTTGCTTAATTGAGACGGGGCCTGAGCCTGATGAAATCGGTGTTCAATTTGCAGTACGCCTGCAGGGAACCGTTACGCTTCTCGTCAGTGTCTCACCAGTGCGAAATCAATATGGACAAGGGGACGGGGCCGTTTCTGTCATTCACAATGCAGAGATCGATCAAGTCGTCTATTATTCTGATAACCCGGATGATTGCCCGGATTTCAGTGGCATCACGATCGAGAACCTTGTTGTCGTTCCGCCGTTCTACGGCAGTCCTTTATCGGTGACGGGGACGATTGTGCTTGTACCGGAGCCGGAGCCTGTTTATGCGTTTACGGCGAATCCAAATGATCAATCAGTTTCTGTGATTGATACAAACACTCATACTGTTGTGACAACGATTGCTCTTCCGTACCGGCCGACAGATATTGAAATAACTCCGGATAAAAGCGCTGTGTTTGTCTTGCATTTCAACAATAATGTGATTTCTGTCATCGACTATGAGACATTAACGGTGACAGCATCTATTTTGCAGCAGCCTCAATCGATTACATTTATCCCTAATCATGAATTTGCTTATGCTTTCGCCGGCACTGTCATTTATGTGATTAGAATTGATACGTTGGCTGTCGAGAGGTCTATTCCTGTAGAAGGTTTTGATATTGCAATTGATCCCAATGGGTTATTCGCCTATGTTCTTAATTTTGGTTTAGTGCAAAAAGTGGACCTATTCACCGGCGAAGTCACAGGAACGATTGAACGAGAGCTTATCGTATCATCCATAGAAACAGATTCTACGGAGCGGTATGCGTATGTATTAGAACAAGAATTCTTATTCAATTATTTGACGGTTATTGATTTAAATACGTTTACGATCAGGGATACCCAAGAGCTGGAGCCTGACGGGCTATATGTAATGTTTACGAGTGGATCAGAGGTGTATTTACATGACAGCTTCACTGGCAATTTATATTCTGTCAGTCCGAATGGAGCAGGCGTAATTGGAAATCTTCCGCAATCAGCAACAGACTATGCGTTTACCCCGAATGGCGAATTTCTGTATGCAACTCGTTTTATAGAGCAGAGCATCATTGTTTACAACACAGATGATTATTCTGAGGAAACTGTGATATCTCTTGGGGTTTCACCGGGGGCCATTGCAATTTAATCAACATCTACAATCAGTATATTTATGCGGCACAGCCTAACAATAATACCGTGACCGTGTACCGCACGAGTGATGATACAGCTGTGACGGTGATTCCGGTTGGGGACGGTCCGTCTGTGATAGCGATATAGCTTATTTCACAGGTCGAGAGAAGTGAAGCCGTGATTAGAGAATCGTTTATAAATAAATGATCCGATCTGCTGGATGGCAGCCAGGATGACCAGAAACAGCAGTTCACTTATGGTGAAACTGAGCATCCACCCAATCCCGGCTACTGTCAGCACTCCCGCAAGAATTTTTTTGAACAGGGTACCATGCTGGAAAAGCTGCAGCAAGTATGTTCGCATGTAAAACAATAAATACAAAATCAGCAACAATGCCAGTCCCATTGAAACGGCAGGGGGCGTGTGAAGGCGGAAAGGGACGGCTTTAACGATTTCGAACATGCAGCCGAATATGATGACTTGGCATAATACAGAAGCCATCACGTATGTTTGGCGGACATTTTTATAGCTGTCACGCAGCGATTTGACGTCTTCCGCATAGCGGCTGCACAATCTGTGATGCTGGAAGTCACAGCAGCTTTGATGAGACTGTATGAGTTTCTGAAAAGCTGCTGTCATGTTTTTCACGGATTGGATGACATAGTGAAGATAGAGAAAAGCAGGCAGCATCAGAACGGCAGCGATACAAGCCAGCAGTCCGAGCTGCAAAGCATCGTTATTAAATATCTGTACATATTGCGCTGCGGCTTCGGCGACGGCCTGAACCCAGCCGAAGGAATAAGCCGCCATACCTGAGAGCAGCAGCAACACGGTAAAGACATTGCTTTTTCTCATTGTCCGATCGCCTCTTTCTGAGAAACATGAATGACCGCTTTTTTAGAAGATGCCAATGCATCAATGAGAGACAAGAAATCTTGACTATTCATACCGTGAATGATTCGGTACATGTCGAGAAACGTGCAATCGCACCTGTCACACTCGGCCGCCCATTCGAAGCATTTACGAACATAATCGCTGTCATAAATGATCGCGTCCGTCAAAGAATCCTTGCCGTATTGGAGCCAGGCCTCAATCTGTTGTTTTTGCTGTGTGACATAATAGGAAGCGACATCAATATAAGCCGAAGAATGCGCCCCTTGACTGTGAAGGATCAAAAAACCGCCATCCTCATACATGTGAGCCTCGGCTGATAAGCGATCGATTTCCAGGCGGTATGTTTGCTGAATCTCTTGAAAAAACGGTGAATCTAATTGAAATAGAATACGAGACGCGATGTCCCAATAAAGCTTTAACGTCAACAGATTGTTTTCTCCGGGAATTGCGCCGATCTGTAATCCGGTCCATGTGTCTTCCATCCGCTCCTCATTACCAAGCACCATCTTTTGTGAGAGGGCTGGTGGAGAGGAAACGGAGATGATTTTTCTTTCTGCTTTATGATCTGGACGCTTTTCCAGCCGGAGGTGAGGAGGCAAAAGGGCTTCCGTGTCTTCTGAGCCTCCGATCAAAAACAGCGTCATCCGCTGGGGCTGATAGGCGGCATTGTAGGCTTTTTGTAAATCACAGATGTCCAGCGCCTTAATGTCCTCGATTCTGCCTGCGGGGAAGACGGCAGCAGGTGAGGCGGGAGAAAGCATGCTGATCAGCTGATAATGGTAAGAGAGCTGATGATTGAGGTGTGCTGTTTGAATTTCGCTTGTAATCACAGCTTTTTCCTGAGTGATCACCTTCTTGTCAAATGAGTGGTTCCATAACGCATCAAGCAGGATGGGGATCGTCTGTCCGAGCCGATCCGGCAATGAGGTAAACATGAAATTGGTATCGGTGTAGGTGGTGAACGCGTTTAAAAGCGCGCCATGCGCAAAAAAATCATTGTACAGATTGCGGCCATTATGCCAGAAGAGAAGATGCTCTAAAAAATGCGCTGTGCCATACGGGAGAAGCGTGTCACCTGATTCTGCCTGTAAGCGGATATCCCGGCTTCCAAAATCGATTTTCACATTGCACAGCAGCAAATGGGCACGGGGGAACTTCAATCTGAATATTTTCAGCCCGCTGTCTGTGTATCTGATATCGGTTCGTTCATCCAGTTGTTGAAAAAAGGCTTTCTTTTCCATCTCTTCATCCCCTTACTACATGAGCTCCGATATAATTGATAGTCGCTATGAATGGCAATACATCGCGGCACGTAACCGCTGAGATGCCATCCAGCAAGTCTTCTTTCGTGCAGGAGAAGCGGCGCAGGATTCCCATATAGGCTAAAAGCCCTTCGGGAGAATCGAATTGCAGCAGCATTTCATTGCGTAAAAATTGCTTTGCCTGTTCTAGTTCCCGCTCATCGGCTGAAAAATGTGAGACAGCTTCCAAAACGCGCGGGGGGATCTCTTTCTCATGAAGCTGATCCGTACATATTGAAACAAGCAGCAAATTGTTCATGATGTCGTATCGGGTGATGACATGATAGACTGCCAGATCCTTTTCGCGGAAATGCTTGAATAAAGCGGAATGTCCGTACTTTCCGAGCAATCCGTCTATTAGCTGGATTTTGATATAATCGCTGGCATCTTTCAACTCCCCGCAGTCAAATCCGAGAGTCAAGACGGAAGGACCTGTTGCGCTGCGTGTCTCTGTTTCAAAAACATGCCGGTTCACGAGGAATCTTCCGGCCGTTATGGCGGACGTTTGCGATGCATGTCCCGGAATATCACATGCTTGTACATGTCCCAATATGTTCAGCTGTTTTTGTTGGGACAATAAATCAACGATGAAATCCGTTGCATTAAGAAACCGTTGTGGATGGATTGCCTGTATCTTGTCTTTTCGGCCAAACATGGCTGTGCCGTACATCGGGTTTCCGAATGCTTCCTCCGCCAAGCGGGCGGCCGAGTAGGAGAAGGGGTCAGCGAATTTCTTTTCGATTTTGAGCAGCAGTTCATCCTTTGCCTTTTCAACAGCATCTGCTGAAAGAGAAGAAGGAAAAGTCATGTCTGCAAATGTCTTCATCAGGGCATCAACTTGAAGATTCTTGTTAAATGACGGGTGAATCAAACGGGTTCCGCAGGTTTTTAGCTGCTGGTCAAAAAAGAGATTCGCTGAATACATAAAGCGGCTGCCGGCGGCGTAACCGAAAGCGTCAATGATTTGCTGCTTCAGGTGTGCAGCCGCGCCGTAAAAATAGATTGTTTCTTCTTCAGGCTCCGCCGCGCTTTCGATCGGCTTCAGAAAGCTCGCGGCGATTGAGATTGTTGAAAATTGATGAGTCTTCAGCAGGTTAACTTCCAAGCCGTTCTCTTTTGCTTGTATCAAAGAAACCACCATCCTGTTTTTGCAGGTAATAAACTATGATCAGCGCCGCAATTGGAATCACCGCCAAGGAGACAGCGGTGCCGGCTAATGTGGCTAAGAAAAGGGGAAGACAAAATAGATAAGACCGGTATTTTGAAAATCCGCTCCAGAGCTGCTGCTCCGTCTGCCAGCCGAAGGACGGCCTTTTTTCATCTGCGGTTAACCGGATAAACGCGCCCGCCAGCAGCAATTCCATACACTGCACAAAAGTAAGGGCTGAAATCGGGCGGCCGCTGATGAAGCCCACAATGATAGCGACAAGGAGAAATCCGCCGGCCAATAGGCCTGAATAAAAGCGATATTTCGCCCAAAACATCGTTCTTCGTTTAATTGGAAGCGTGATGAGCAGCGTGCTATCGTTTTTTTCAATAGAGTACAAAAGGGCGATCGGCGAGCAAATTAGCAAAAGGGCGGAAATCACAATATAAATCACTTGCTGATTGAAGATGCCGGTGTTCATCATCTGGAACGAAAAGAATCCGCTGAACGCCGCCATCACCACGTAATTTAACAGCATCGCTTTAGAAGAAATAAATCGGTTCCATTCTCTTTTGTAAAACGAAAATTCAGATCGCCGCATAAAAGAATGCATCTTGCTCTGCTGCGGAGGCGCCTGCAGAAAGACCGGAAAGTCAATGATCACTGCCCACAGCATGTGAACCGCGCATAGCGGGATCGTGACGGCCGGCATAAAAGCGGCACTGAGGCATACACAGGCGAATACCGCCGCATGCAGCAGAAACATCGAGTTCTTCTTTTTGACGAAATGGTTGCTTAGCATAACTCCGAATATTATCGAGTAAACGGTAAAAAACGAAAATCTGCCAAGCCAAAACAATGTTTGCACCCCTGACAGCGTTCCGTTTCCAAATAAGAACAGCGGTAAAATAAAAAAGAATAACGTTCTTCTCAAACAGGTATCGACAAACAGAACGACACTCTGGGCGACCCAAAAGCTCCGTGAAGAAATCGGCAGCAGGCAGCTCAGCTTCATATAGGATTCCTTCCATTGAGATGTCACGGAAAGAAACACCATATATGCGTTCATCAAGAGAAGCGCGAGTATGATATATGTTTTTCCCAACACCGATTCGTCAATGCCGGCCTGGCGGATCAGCCCGATTTCAAACACGGTGAGAATCACAAGCCCTGCAGCAATGCGGATAGCGTCCTTTTTCCCTTGCCGGCTGTAAAGCTGTTTGAACAGCAAAGACATGATGGGGAATATGTTATTCATGGCCGATCACCTCAAAAAATTCCCGCCGCAGATCGGTCTCCTCTCCAATCGGAATGACCTTTTGGATCTGTTTGTTGTGAAGAATGGCCGCAAAGTCACAAAATCTCTGCACGACATCGAGCAGATGGGAAGAAAACAAAATGGTTCCGCCTTCCTCACAGTACTCCCGCATTTTCTGATAAAAGACCTCTATTGATTCCACATCCAAACCGACGAGCGGCTCATCCAAAATAAACAGGGGAGCCCGCAGCAATAACCCTGTCATCAACACAACCTTTTGCCTGTTTCCCAAGGACAGCTCCGAGATTCTCCTGTTGATGTATTTTGAAAAATGAAAGGCCTCAGCCAAACTGGCAAACTGCTGCTCTGAAAAATCCTTTTGATAAAGCGAATGGACGAAAGACACATAGTCCTTCGCCGTAATTTCTGTAAACAGCAGCGGATAATCTGCGGCGAAGTAACGGTAAGTCTTCAGTTGATCTGATGTTTTCTGCGGCATGCCGGCCTCCGCTTCAATGCCGCACAGCGTAAAGCCCCCGCTGTAATTGCGGTTCACTCCTGTCAGCGTATTGATCAGTGTTGTTTTTCCGGCACCGTTTACCCCAAGCAATCCGTAAACGGCGCCTTTTTCTAAGTGTAAGTCCACGTGCTCTAAGATGACGTTGTCCCGTTCATACCAAACGGATACATCGTGTATATCCAAAATGCTCATCGCGAGTCAGCCTTCCGCGCGCGCATCCCGAACAGAATGGCAATGGCAATGAAAATCAGCGTAAACAGATAATCGCTTTTGACAAAATAGACGACTGCGCCGATGACAAAGACAAATGAAAGGATATACAGTAAAATTCTTCTTTGTGCTGGTGACAAATCGTTTCCCTCCTAAATAAGCTGGACCACGTCTTCTAATTGTTCATTTTTCGCCCAAGAGCAAATGTTTTTCCGGTGATATTTGTTAGAGTTCAGCCCTTTTAAGTAACAGCCTCCGCAATAGCCGCTGAACGGGCATTTGTCTTTCATGCAATGCTCGCTGAACCGCGGCGCCTGCGCTTGCCACAGTTTATGGACGAGAGGGGAGTTAAAGATGCTTTCATATGAATCATGAAAGATATTTCCCAATGAAAACTCCTTCGGAAAGAGCGCGCACGGACGTACTTCTCCGAACGGGCTGATCACAATGGACTTCCAGCCAGCGCCGCAATTTGCCGCGCGTTTTCTCTCATAAGGAATAATCGGAATCAGATCTTTAAACTCATCAATGATATTTTGCTCGTACTCCATAAATTTGCGGTGCTGCTCGGCGTCTTTTGTGGGGTGGACAATATCTCTGCCTCTTCCGAAATCATCAACCCAATTGTAAGAGAACGCCTTTGCCCCGAGATCCCGAACCTTTTGGGCCATATCGTGGATTTCCCACATGTTTTTTTCGAAAACGGACATGGCGACTCTGACAAATATACCGTGGTCACTCAACAATTTTATCGTTTTACAAGTTTGGGCAAAAGAGCCTTTTCTCCCTCTAAAGGAGTCATGGACCTCGGAATTCACACTATCGAGAGAAATGCCAACAATGATTTTTTGTTTGTAAGCTTTCAAAAGCTCCAAGCTCTCTTTTCGCATGAGTGTTCCGTTTGTTAAGACAGCGACCTTTTTGAACTTTTTGCACACATAGTCAAGAATCTCATTGGCGTTCGGATGGACAAAAATTTCTCCGCCCGTGATTTCGCATGTCAATACACCGTTGTCAAACAGCATATCAGCCGTTTTCTTGAATTGCTCAATCGACACGGTGCCGAGCGCTTCCGGCGAGCTTTCCAAATAACAGTGGGCGCATTTCAAATTACAGCGGTGCGTCAGCTCAAAGGTGGCGTGCAGCGGCATCGGAAATTCGTTGCTTCCGCTCGTGGTGATCGCATGACGGCTGGACCGATTTTCAAGCTGGATGACCTGCTTGTTCAGGAGCATGTTGAGCATGTCGTAATACCAATCCTTATGGTCTTCCGGTGATTCATCGTACACGGCGCATTGTTCCGCTAAAATCTGTTCAGCCGTTTTTTGCCCATCCATTCGCATGCAGAGCTCGTAAGCCGTTTTGTTAAGATCCAAATACTCAAAGTCAGAAATGGAGACATTATCGCGCAAGTAGTCGATTTCTAACACGCCGCCCTCAGGGAGCTGGTGAACTCTTACACTTTCATTAATAAATGGAAACATCTGCTCTATAAACAAAATACCATCCCCTATACATATGATTCAAATGAAAAACGATTGTGTATGTATAACCAAGAGGTAGATTTTAGTTAAAAATTGTAATTTACTAAAAAGGGCATAGTAGAATGACTATGCCCTTTTGGAGAATCTTATCCCCATAGACCGAATAGACCTGTAGCACCGGCAATTTCAAAATCAGGGATAGGACCGTCCACTAGACAAGCGGCTCCGATCGAGCATGTTGCACAACCTTTGTTTTCTACAATGACAGCTTTTTTCATAATTGAATCCTCCCTTTTTTTGTTTTTTCTAGCAGATCTATGTTGTACGTTTATGATAAAACTATTAAATTACCAATTCAATACATATATTTTGAAGAAAATGTGAAATAGAAATGATAGATTTCGGAAAAATGTAACATTTCCTAAAGGGAATTAGTGATATCATTTTCTCTTCTATTAAGGAAATGCTTTTTATGAGGTTTATCTTCAAATCTGTTGAGCAATGATGGTAAGATAGAAGCAGTTGAAGTTTACAAACGGAATGATTATACTATTCAAGTCAAAGTGGAATGATGAAAAGGACGTGTCAAAATGAAGCAAGAGACACCGATAACACTCCATGTGAAGTCTGTGATCGAGGATGACGGAAACCAGGAAGTCATCGAATTCCGCACCACCGGATTTTACTATGTAAAACAAAATAAAGTGTATCTATCTTATTATGAAGAACACGACTTAGGCAAAGTAAAAACGATTGTGAAAGTAAGCGAAGGCGAAGTCCTGGTCATGAGGTCAGGCGCTGTCAAAATGAATCAGCGTTTCGTAACGGGAGCTTCCACAATTGCTAAATATAAAATGTCATTTGGTGAGCTTGAGCTGAAAACAAGCACAAAATCGATTCAATCTGATCTCGGTGAAGAAAAAGGCCGTGTCAGCATCGCATATGACATGCATGTCGGAGACGAACAGCAGCATTTACATAATATGACGATCACGTATGAGGGAGGAACTCACGCATGAACATTGCGGAACAAATGAAGGACGTGCTGAAAGAAGAAATCAAAGCGGCCGTTCTGAAAGCGGGACTGGCTGAAGAAAGCCAGATTCCTAATGTCGTTTTAGAAACACCGAAAGATAAAACACACGGCGATTATTCAACAAATATGGCGATGCAGCTGGCAAGAATCGCAAAAAAAGCGCCGCGCCAAATTGCTGAAGAGATTGTCTCTCATTTTGATAAAGGAAAGGCTTCGATTGAAAAACTAGATATCGCTGGCCCGGGTTTTATCAATTTTTATATGAACAATCAATATTTAACGAAGCTGATTCCGTCTGTATTAGAAGCAGGGGAAGCATACGGGGAAACGAACATCGGAAACGGTGAACGAGTCCAGGTGGAATTCGTCTCAGCGAATCCGACGGGAGACCTTCACCTCGGCCATGCCCGCGGTGCAGCTGTCGGCGATTCTTTGTGCAATGTGCTTTCAAAAGCGGGCTACGATGTGAGCCGCGAATACTACATTAACGATGCCGGAAACCAAATCAATAACCTGGCGCTATCTGTTGAAGTCCGTTACTTTGAAGCGCTCGGCTTGGAAAAACCGATGCCGGAGGATGGCTACCGCGGCGAGGATATCATTGCGATCGGAAAGCGTCTCGCTGAGGAATACGGCGACCGTTTCGTCAACGAAGAGGAAAGCGAGCGCCTCGCATTTTTCCGTGAATACGGTCTGAAATACGAGCTGGAAAAGCTGCGCAAGGACTTGGAAAACTTTCGTGTGCCGTTTGATGTGTGGTATTCCGAAACGTCTCTGTACCAAAACGGAAAAATCGATAAGGCGCTTGAAGCGATCCGCGAAAAAGGCCATGTCTATGAAGAAGACGGCGCGACTTGGTTCCGCTCTACGACGTTTGGCGATGATAAAGACCGCGTATTGATCAAGAAGGACGGCACGTATACGTACCTGCTGCCTGATATCGCGTATCATAAGGACAAGCTTGACCGCGGCTTTGATAAGCTGATCAACGTTTGGGGCGCCGATCACCACGGCTACATCCCGCGTATGAAAGCAGCAATTGAAGCGCTGGGCTATGAAAAAGGAACGCTTGAAGTAGAAATCATTCAGCTCGTTCACCTTTACAAAAACGGCGAGAAAATGAAAATGAGCAAACGGACAGGTAAAGCGGTAACGATGCGCGACCTGATTGAAGAAGTCGGCTTGGATGCCGTGCGTTACTTCTTTGCGATGCGCAGTGCTGATACGCATATGGATTTTGACTTAGATCTTGCTGTATCAACATCTAACGAAAACCCTGTGTATTATGCACAATACGCACATGCCCGTATTTGCAGCATGCTTCGCCAAGGGGAAGAGCAGGGACTTAAGCCTGCGGCGGACCTTGATTTCAGCCATATTCAATCAGAAAAAGAGTATGACCTGCTGAAAACAATCGGCGGCTTCCCAGAGGCGGTGGCGGAAGCAGCGGAAAAACGAATTCCGCACCGTGTCACAAACTATATTTATGATCTGGCTTCTGCACTGCACAGCTTCTACAACGCAGAGAAAGTCATCGACCCTGAAAATGAAGAGAAAAGCCGCGCGCGCCTGGCTTTAATGAAGGCAACGCAAATTACGCTGAACAATGCGCTTCAGCTGATCGGCGTATCGGCTCCGGAAAAAATGTAATCATGATCAAAGGGCAAAGTCTTCGGGCTTTGTCTTTTTTTTATGCGTAAAACGTGTGATGTAATTCACAATCCTGTTTGCTGAGTTTTTGTATGATAAGACTGATTATTGAATCATTGAAAGGGGCAAGCCGAATGATCAACCGTCAACACATTCAATTATCGTTACAGTCATTAAGCTTGGTGGCAGGGTTTATGGTTTGGGTGCTGATTTCATCACTCATTTCCCAAATTACATTAGATATTCATTTAAGCAAAGGCGAGATTTCTTTGGTGACAGCGATTCCCGTTATCCTCGGGTCGCTTCTTCGCATTCCTTTAGGGTATTTAACGAACAGGTTTGGCGCGCGGCTGATGTTTATGATCAGCTTCATCCTGCTTTTGTTTCCTGTCTTTTGGATCAGTATCGCGGATTCTCTGTTTGATTTAATCGCGGGCGGTTTTTTCTTAGGGACCGGGGGAGCGGTATTCTCCATTGGGGTGACATCCCTTCCGAAATATTATCCGAAAGAAAAGCACGGTGTCGTCAATGGGATTTACGGGGCCGGAAACATCGGAACCGCCATTACCACATTTGCGGCGCCGGTTATCGCTCAAGCTGTGGGATGGAAAGCAACCGTGCAGATGTATATGGTTCTGCTTGCTGTCTTTGCATTGCTGCATGTATTGTTCGGCGACAGGCATGAGAAGAAAGTGAATGTTTCCGTAAAAACTCAAATCAAAGCCGTTTACCGAAATCATATCCTGTGGTTTTTGAGCCTGTTTTATTTTATTACGTTTGGCGCCTTTGTCGCCTTCACCATCTATCTGCCGAACTTTCTGGTGGAGTACTTTGGGCTGAATCCTGCGGACGCCGGTTTGCGGACGGCTGGCTTTATTGCCGTATCAACGCTGCTCAGGCCTGTGGGAGGACTCTTGGCTGATAAAATGAGCCCGCTCCGCATCTTGATGTTCGTTTTTGCGGGACTTACATTATCAGGCATTATCTTATCGTTCTCGCCGACGATCGGCCTTTATACGTTTGGGTCATTAACGGTGGCCGTCTGCTCAGGCATAGGAAACGGGACCGTTTTTAAACTGGTGCCTTTCTATTTTTCGAAGCAAGCGGGGATTGCCAATGGGATTGTGTCTGCTATGGGCGGATTAGGCGGTTTTTTCCCTCCGCTGATATTGGCGAGTGTATTTCAGGCGACAGGCCAATATGCGATCGGTTTTATGGCGCTTTCGGAAGTGGCGTTAGCCAGCTTTGTCCTTGTCATATGGATGTATTGGCAGGAAAGAATGAAAACGCACACGGAGAGAAACAGTCAGAGCGTCAACTAACACTGGGCATTCACAAGATTGTTAGTTTTTTCTGGATGGGTGCAAATCAATTCACGTTACAATAAATATACAACGTGACTTTCTTCGAGGTGAGCTCATGAATTTTCTCTCTGTTCGACCATCTGATAGTGATCTTATTTCCAGCGATCTGCATGAATTGCTGGAATCGATTAGTACGAAAAGAAAAATGGAAAAACACACGTATTTGTTTCGGGAAGGAATGGATGCAGAAGAGCTTTATCTGATTCAATCAGGACTCATTGAAATCGGCAAGCTGACATCTGACGGCAAAGACCTGACACTTAGAATCTGCCAAAAGCATGATATCGTCGGGGAATTAACACTTTTCACTGAAGAGCCGAGATATATGCTCAGTGCAAAAGTGCTAGAGGATGGCGAGGTGCTCGTCATTAATAAAAACAAGCTGGAAAAGGAATTAATCCAAAACGGTGCTTTGACATTTGAATTTATGAAATGGATGAGCACTCACCTCCGGAAAATCCAGTCCAAAATAAGGGATCTGCTTCTTCACGGCAAAAAGGGGGCGCTCTACTCCACCCTTATCCGCTTATCAAACAGCTACGGTGTGGAACGAAGCGATGGCATTCTGATTAACATTGTGCTGACAAATCAAGATTTGGCAAAGTTTTGCGCAGCGGCAAGGGAAAGCGTCAACCGTATGCTGGGGGACCTCCGCAAACAAGGGGTGATTTCGATAGAAGAATCCGGAAAAATTATTTTGCACAAGCGGGACTATTTGCGATGCGAGATCGAGTGTGAAAACTGTCCGCTGGAGATTTGCAATATTGACTGAAAAAACCAAGGACCGCCGGCGGTCCTTGGTTTTTTATCTAGTGATAAACATACAAATGACGGCAAAAAAGAAGCAGGCATTCACGATTTCTAGAATGCCGATCGTTTTCGCGGGCCAGTCCCTTCCGTGAAAAAACCATGCCCGCAAACTGCTTGGGATAAAAGCAAGAAATGCCCATCCTGCTCCGAGAAGAGCGGATAGAAAGGGGGACAGCAGATGGTATCCCCATGACCAGTATGCAAATACGCTGTTTTTTCTCTCCCGGATCACCGACTTCACATAAAAGGAACTTCCGATAAAAAATAAAGCAGATTGAGAAAAAATAAACCAAGCCCAGCCGTCAAGGGTTCCCGTCCCCAGCCAGCAGCTCGCAAGCCCGCCTGAACAAAAGAACAAGACACCCGCAATATCGTTCACTAGCGCCCGTTCATTTTTTCGGCGGGCATAATACATATGAATGAGGAACAGCGGCAATAAAGAAACGCCAACCCAGATGAGCGGCGGCTTATGAAAGACAGGAATAATCAAAAAACAGCAGGCCGGAACACCGTAATAATATATCCACTTTTGATAGGATTTGATCTGCTTCTTTTTCAAAGCAAGCGTGATGGGATAAACCGCCAAGTAAAGGAAAAGCCAGCCTAAGAAGAGCGGAATATGCCAGAAAACGGGGCCTCCCTTGATCATCCCGAGTAAAAATGGAATCAGCAGCATTGCCCATGCGCCGTGCTGGTTCGGAATCAGCGCCTTCATCGAAATCCTCCTTTTTTATTTCATTATAGATGCAGTCATCCTCCCGATAAGTGACATTCATCATACAGGCTGTGAAATACATCACTGCTGTACAGGCTCAATCGAGCTACACTAAAGCTATCCTTAGCACAGGAGGATTTCCTATGAATCAGTGTGACTATTTATTATTTCTGAAACAACTTCCTATGTTTAATGAAGTGCCTCTATCCATTGTCGAAACCTTGCTGAAAAACGGGACGTTTATCCGCGGAACATCTGAGCAGTCTCCACCCTTTCTTCATTCTCAATCCGTTTATATTGTATTAAAAGGCAGTGTCCGTTTTATGGACAGCAGGCTCCCTGAAGGATCGAAAACCGTTGCGCTGTGGGAAAAAGGCGATGTGTTTCCGATTGATGAAAAAGGCGGGCTGTATTTATCGCCTTTTATCTCAGTCAATGCCACTTCAGACATTCTGATTCTCAATATCCCTTACTGCACATTTAAAAAAATGATGTCTTACAATCCGCAGCTGCAAATGAATTTTTTGGGCATGCTTCAGCAAAATGTCTTTTGTTCCTATCAATTATTTTTGCGTTATCTGCACACATCACAGGATGAAAATGCCGAGCCCGGTTCTTAAATAGAGCCGGTTTTTTTGATCTTTGAATGAAAGGCGGCTAATGACTCAGGCGTCCTGCCTGAACGCCGCCTTCATCACATGCTGTGAAAGCCCTTCCTTCTCCTTTATGTGAACATTTTGTGAAAAAAGCAAAGTGTGTGACTTAGTTCACAAGGAAACACGCTGTCTCTGTTTATAGTGAACTTAGCATCACCTGACTCGGAAGGAGTGAACTCTCATGAAGAAAAAGAAAATGAGTCCGTTGTTTAGGAGATTGAACTATTTCTCTCCTATAGAACACCATTCAAATAAACATAGCCAAACCACCCGCGAAGATCGCGATTGGGAGAATGTATACAGAAACAGATGGCAGTACGACAAAGTCGTTCGCTCCACCCACGGCGTCAACTGCACGGGGTCCTGCAGCTGGAATATTTATGTGAAAAACGGAATTGTCACGTGGGAAGGACAAAACTTGAATTATCCATCAACAGGCCCGGATATGCCTGATTTCGAACCGAGGGGCTGTCCGCGGGGGGCAAGTTTTTCATGGTACATCTACAGCCCGCTCCGTGTGAAATATCCATACGTGCGCGGTGTGCTGATCAATTTATGGCGGGAAGCACTGCAGGCCCATCAAAATCCATTGGATGCTTGGAAATCGATCGTTGAAAATCCTGAAAAAGCAAAGTCCTATAAACAGGCGAGAGGGAAAGGCGGTTTTGTGCGCGCTGAATGGCCGGAGGTGCTGAAGCTGATTTCAGCCTCTCTGCTCTATACAGTCATGAAATACGGGCCTGACCGGAACGTCGGCTTTTCCCCGATTCCGGCCATGTCCATGATCAGCCACGCGTCAGGCTCCCGGTTTATGTCTTTAATCGGCGGCCCTATGCTCAGTTTTTATGACTGGTATGCGGATCTTCCTCCGGCGTCCCCGCAAATTTGGGGGGACCAGACGGACGTTCCGGAAAGCAGTGATTGGTACAATTCAGGCTATATCATCACATGGGGCTCCAACGTTCCGTTAACGAGAACGCCTGACGCGCATTTTTTGGCGGAAGCCCGCTATAAAGGCGCTAAAGTCATTTCGATCAGTCCGGATTTTGCGGAATCCTCAAAGTTCGCGGATGACTGGCTGAGTATCCGCCAAGGGACTGACGGGGCGCTTGCGATGGCGATGGGCCACGTCATTTTACAGGAATTTTACGTGAACCAAGAGACGGAACGTTTCATTGAGTACGCAAAGCAATACACGGATTTTCCGTTCTTCGTCACCCTGTCAAAAGAAAATGGCGTATACACAGCGGGGCGTTTTCTGCATGCGAAAGACATCGGGCGGCAGACAAAGCATGATCAGTGGAAGCCTGCGGTCTGGAATGAACAGACAAGCGCATTTGCCATACCGCAAGGGACAATGGGCTCCCGCTGGGACGGACAGCAGAAATGGAACCTGCACATGATCGATGAAGAAACCGGAGACCCGATTGAACCCCGTCTCTCTGTGCTGGGAATAGAGGATGAAATCGGCACGGTGCGCATTCCGTATTTTTCAAATGACGGAAACAAAGTGCTTGAGCGGGATCTTCCTATAAAAAAACTGAACCTGAACGGCGAAGAGGTTTGTGTCACGACCGTGTTTGACTTGATACTGGCCAACTACGGCGTGAACCGGGGCTTCGGCGAACAATCAGCTGTCTCTTATGATGATCCTGAGCCGTTCACGCCTGCCTGGCAGGAACAGATGACAGGAATCAAAAAAGAAGCCGTCATTAAGATAGCCAGAGAGTTTGCCCAAAATGCGATCGATACAGACGGCCGATCCATGATTATCGTAGGGGCGGGGATTAACCACTGGTTCAACTCCGACACGATCTACCGGGCAGTGTTAAATCTCGTATTACTGGTAGGCGCCCAAGGCGTAAACGGCGGAGGCTGGGCCCATTATGTGGGGCAGGAAAAGCTCCGTCCTGCTGAAGGGTGGCAGACGATTGCAAATGCAAAGGACTGGGAGGGCGTGCCCAAGCTGCAAAACGGCACCTCATTTTTCTACTTTGCGACAGACCAGTGGCGTTACGAGGACCAGCCGATCAGTGACTTGGCTTCACCGATCGCTGCGTCATCCCGCTACAAGCATCACGCCGATTACAATGTGCTGGCAGCGCGATTAGGGTGGCTGCCGTCTTATCCGACGTTCAATCAAAATGGCATTGATCTGTACAAAGAAGCTGAAAAAGCGGGTGCAACAACACCTGAAGACGTTGGTGCGTACGTGGCCTCACAACTTCAAGAGAAAAAGCTGAAATTTGCAATTGAAGATCCTGACAATGAAGTGAATTTCCCAAGAAATCTCTTTGTATGGCGGGCAAATCTGATTTCCAGCTCAGGAAAAGGGCATGAATATTTTCTCAAGCACCTGCTGGGGACGACGAATGGCTTGATGAATGACGACAGCGACAGCATCCGTCCTGAAGAAATCAAATGGAGGGAGCAGGCACCGGAAGGAAAGCTCGACTTGTTAATCAATCTCGATTTTCGAATGGCCGGTACGGCGCTGTATTCCGATATCGTGCTGCCGGCGGCGACATGGTATGAAAAACACGATCTCAGCAGCACAGATATGCACCCGTTCATTCATCCTTTTGCTCCGGCGATCTCGGCTCCGTGGGAATCAAAGTCAGACTGGGATATTTTCAAAGCACTGTCAAAAGCCGTTTCTGATCTGGCAGAAGAAGTCGATATGGAGCCGGTGAAAGAAGTTGTAGCGACACCGCTCCTCCATGACACCATGCAGGAATTGGCCCAGCCGTTCGGCAAAATCAATGACTGGAGCAAGGGTGAATGTGAAGCCATTCCGGGAAAAACGATGCCGAACATCCAAGTCGTTGAACGGGATTACAAGCACATTTTTCATAAAATGACCGCGCTCGGACCTCAGGCCGGTTTAAAACCGAGCGGCACAAAAGGGATGAGCTGGTCGATAGCCGATGAATATGAATCACTCAAAAAGAGACTGGGAGAAATTACCTCGGACAGCGTTGCAAAGGGATGTCCGAATATAAGTGAAGCAAAGCAGGCGGCAGAAGCGATTTTAACCCTATCGTCCACTTCAAATGGAAAAGTCGCCGTGAAAGCATGGGAATCACTTGAAAACATCACAAACCTGAAGCTGAAAGACCTGGCGGAAGAACGGGAGGAAGAATGCTTTACGTTCGAGCAAATTACAGCCCAGCCGAAAACGGTCATCACGTCTCCGGCATTTACAGGCTCAGAAAAAGGCGGACGCAGGTACTCGCCGTTTACAACGAACGTAGAAAAATTAATCCCGTGGCGAACACTGACCGGAAGGCAATCTTATTATGTCGATCATGAACTGATGATGGAATTCGGTGAAACAATGGCGACATTTAAACCGATCCTCCAGCATCGTCCGTTTCTGAGCAAGCGGCCTGATCAAGAGGGCAAAGAAATCGTCCTCAATTATTTGACGCCGCATAATAAATGGTCTGTCCACAGCATGTATTTTGATTCTTTGCCGATGCTGACGCTATTCCGTGGCGGGCCGACTGTGTGGATGAATAAAGATGATGCAGAGGACACAGATATCAAAGACAACGATTGGATTGAATGCTTTAACAGAAATGGTGTTGTCGTCGCAAGAGCGGTTTTGTCTCACCGGATTCCTAAAGGAATGGCGTTTATGCATCATGCCCAGGACCGCCACATCAACGTGCCCGGCACAAAACTAACGAATAACCGCGGAGGCACCCATAACAGCCCGACAAGGATTCACGTCAAGCCGACACAGATGATCGGGGGCTATGCCCAGCTCAGCTACGGCTTTAACTATTACGGTCCAACAGGGAATCAGCGCGACCTGAATGTCGTCATCCGCAAGCTGAAGGAGGTCGATTGGCTTGAAGATTAAAGCGCAAATCGGTATGGTCATGAACTTGGATAAATGCATCGGCTGCCACACGTGCAGCGTCACCTGCAAAAACACGTGGACAAACCGTGCCGGTGCGGAATATATGTACTTTAATAATGTAGAAACAAAGCCGGGCATCGGCTACCCGAAGCAATGGGAGGACCAGGACAAATATAAAGGCGGCTGGACATTGAAAAAAGGAAAGCTCGAGCTGAAATCAGGCCCGAAAACCAATCGGCTTGCTGGCCTTTTCTATAACCCGAATCAGCCGTCGATTGATGATTACTATGAACCTTGGAACTATGATTATGAAACATTAACAAACAGCCCACAGAAAAAGCACCAGCCTGTGGCGCGCCCGAAATCATCCTTGACGGGGGATTTCATGAATATCGAATGGGGCCCGAACTGGGAGGATGATCTTGCAGGCGGCCACATTACGGGGCTTGAGGACCCAAACGTGCAAAAGATGGAGGAATCAATCAAAACAGAATTCGATGAGGTCTTTATGATGTATCTGCCGCGTATTTGTGAGCACTGCATCAACCCGGCGTGCGTTTCCTCTTGTCCGTCCGGCGCCATGTACAAACGCGAGGAAGACGGCATTGTGCTTGTGGATCAAAACGCATGCCGTTCATGGAGATATTGTGTCTCATCCTGCCCTTATAAAAAAGTCTATTTTAACTGGCAAACGAACAAAGCGGAAAAATGCACCCTCTGTTTTCCGCGCTTGGAGGCGGGACTGCCGACCATCTGCTCCGAGACGTGTGTAGGCAGAATCCGCTATCTTGGCGTCATGCTGTACGACGCGGACAAAGTGGAGGAAGCGGCATCTGTTGAAAATGAAAAGGATCTCTACCATTCCCAATTGGACGTTTTTCTTGATCCGAATGACCCTGAGGTTGCCAAACTGGCAAAAGAACAAGGCATCCCGGCTGAGTGGATAGAGGCTGCACAGCAATCGCCGATCTATAAAATGATCATCGACTGGAAGATTGCGCTGCCGCTTCATCCTGAGTACCGTACGCTGCCGATGGTTTGGTACATTCCGCCGCTGAGCCCGATTATGAATCTCTTTGAAGGAAAAGGCAGCCAGCAATCTGCGGAAGATATTTTTCCGGCTATCGACCAAATGAGAATTCCAATTGACTATTTGGCGCAGCTATTAACGGCCGGTGATACGGATCATATTCGGTCAACGTTAAAGAAAATGTCTGTCATGCGCCAGTATATGAGAGCAGTCCAGACGAATAAATCCATCGACCCGGCACTGATCTCCAGTGTCGGCTTAACAGAACAGCAAATTGAAGACATGTATCGGCTGCTTGCGATTGCCAAATATGATGACCGCTTTGTAATTCCGAGCAGCCACCGAGAAGAAGTGTCTGATTTATACGCTGAACAAGGGAGCTGCGGCTTATCATTTTCAGGCGGCCCCGGCTCTTGTTTGTAACTTTTGATAAACGAGGTGTAACAAGATGAACACCACAGACCGGCAAATCACGTTCTCCGCTCTTTCCTGTCTTCTTTCCTATCCGGATGAAGAGTGGAGAGCCGAGCTTCCCGATTGGAAGGCTCTTGTCCATGAAATCAGCAACCAGCAAATCCGGGAGAAGCTGCTGCACTTTTTCGAAGCGTCAGCCAGCTTTTCTCAAGAAGCACTGATTGAACACTATGTCTATACGTTCGACTTCGGGAAAAAAACGAATATGTACGTCACTTACTTTAACTCAGGCGAGCAAAGGGAACGCGGGATTGAATTACTGCATTTAAAAAGCACGTACCAGCAATCCGGTTTCCTGCCGACAGAGAAAGAGCTGCCTGATTATCTGCCGCTTATGCTAGAATTTGCCGCGGTTGCAGAGATTGAAGCAGCGAGAAGCGTGTTTGAGAAATATCTGTCCAATGTGAGGGAGCTGGCATCCCGTCTCGAAAAAAATGACAGCATATATGCGGAGCTGCTGTACGTGCTGCTGGCCGCGCTGGAAAACATCGGCGTACGTGAAAGCATTGAAGGGGCTGTTCAGGCATGAGCGGGCAAATCCTGTGGGGCGTGATGCCATACATTGTAATGACAATCTTTATCGGCGGCCATATTTACCGCTACCAGCATGACCAATTTGGCTGGACGGCGAAATCAAGCGAGCTGTTAGAAAAGAAAAAACTCGCTGCGGGCAGCACACTTTTTCACTGGGGTATGCTGTGCGTTATCGGCGGGCATCTCATGGGAATTCTGATCCCGGAAGCTGTGTACACCTCCATTGGCATTTCAGAGCATGCTTATCACAAAGTGGCAATTGGCGCAGGCCTGCCGGCGGGGATTGTGGCATGTACCGGACTTTTCATCCTGACGTACAGACGGCTGTTTGACAAACGAATCCGCAACACCAGCTCGCCATCGGATATCCTTATCCTCATCCTGCTGCTGTTCATGATGCTGTCAGGCGTTGCCGCCACGTTTCTTAACATTGATTCGAAAGGATTTGATTACAGGACAACAGTCGGGCCGTGGTTCAGGGAGATCTTTTTGTTCAGCCCTGACGCCTCTTTGATGGAGAGTGTCCCGCTATGGTTTAAGCTTCATATCATGATCGGATACGTCGTTTTTATCCTGTGGCCGTTTACGAGATTGGTACACGTGTTCAGTCTGCCGCTCAAGTATTTGACACGAAGCTATGTCGTGTATCGAAAACGCTCGTAAAAATCCCCCTTGAAAGAGGGGGATTTTTTATGATGATGGAAACAAGTCTTACAAAACAGTTTGATAAAAAAATAAAAACGCAAGATATTTTCTGCCAAGGTAATGGCTGGGCGGCCAGAAATCCTGTTATGTTTGTATTTGGAAATAACATTCTAAAAGGGAGAGTGAAGAATGAAGCGGATTTTACTCATTTTAACTGCTTGTCTTCTGACAAGCGCGGGGGTCCTGACACTCAGACATTCTCACGTATTAACCGGCGGGACAGCCGGACTGTCACTAAGCCTGACATACTTGTTTCACTCCTCGTTTGCCATGATCTTCTTTCTGATCAATATCCCGTTTTACGTATTTTCTCTCATCAGAATGGGCATCACATTCACCCTATCTACTGTATTTGCAGTCACAGCGCTGACTCTGTTTACAAGCGCGGATCACTGGCTGCCGTCTGTCTCTTTTTCACCGCTTGCCGGGGCGATTGGTGGCGGGGCGCTGATTGGAATCGGCTTGTAGCTCATGTTTTATCATCAGGCTTCGCTCGGCGGCGCCAATATTCTCGCTTTATTTCTGCAACAGCGCTACGGATGGAATCCAGGTACGGTTAATTTCCTCTTCGATTTTGGCGTAGTGCTGGTCGGCATTTTCTCCGTCGGATTGCTGAAAGGGCTTTTTTCCTTAGTGTCGATTGCGGTCACGGGCCTGATCGTCAGCTTCTTCAAACATAAAATCAAAAGCAGCTACTCCCTCAAGCCGGCCTTGCTCCAGAACATCACACCCGGCCAATCTCAGGAAGCTTCATCATAAGCCTTTCCGCATCTTGCGGAGAGGCTTTTTACATAGAAGGTTTACCGATTAGAAAAAAGAGGTAATACGGAGGTAATTGAATCAGATTGGAGAGAATCAGGATGCTGAAAAGGAGACTGGAATTTTTCTTTTTATATATGATGCTTATCGGGGCATATGTCATATGGTTTTTTCCGGTTTCCAGGCTTGAGTTTTACGGAGGATTGCTTTGCTATGTAAGCATTATTTTGTTCAGCATCTATTCGTTAATTCTTGAAAACCGTACCTCGCAGCACACGTTGTTATGGATCCACATTCTTGTCTTTTTTCCGATCGCCGGCTACATGTTTTATCTGTTTTCCGGACAGCTTTATGTAAAAGGAAAGCTGTTCAAGACAAAACGAATGCACAACAGGGAAAAGCTCAGGAAGCTGTTTGACATGGAAGAAACGCCGGAAGTGACAGGGCTGAAGGACAATCAGGAGAGGTTCTTTACGTATTCCATCAGGGCTGCCCATATGAATATCAATACGAAAAGCAATATCAAAGTGCTGAAAAACGGCGAAGAAACCTTTCCGGACATTTTCAAAGCGATGAGGAAAGCAGAATCTTATATACATATTGAATACTACATGTTTAAGTCAGACATGCTTGGCCGCGGCATGATGGACATTATGATGGAAAAAGCGCGCCAAGGTGTCGAGGTGAGGTTTTTATATGACGCTGCAGGAAGCATCAAGCTGGCAAGAAGAGATATCATGAAAATGAAACAAGCGGGAGTGGACATCGTTCCGTTTTCTCCGCTGAAATACGGGTTCTTCAACCAGAAGCTGAATTTCAGAAATCACCGGAAAATCGTGATCATCGACGGAAAAACCGGTTTTGTGGGCGGATTAAATGTCGGGGAGGAATATATCAGCAGAGATCCGTACATCGGATTTTGGAGAGATACTCACCTGCGGCTGGAAGGAGAAATTGTGCAAACGCTTCACGCCATCTTTATGCTCGATTGGGAATACGTCTCCAATGAAGTGTTAATTGATCAAGAGGAGTACAATACCCCGGTTCCCGTGGAAGGAGAGGGCATTTACCAAGTTGTCGCGACAGGCCCTGACATGAAGGAAAGCATGAGCGATCTTTATTATGAAATGATTTCTTCAGCGCAGAAATCAATATGGATCGCCACGCCCTATTTCGTCCCGAATGAATCCATTCGCACGGCGCTCAAAGCAGCGGCGACAAAAGGCGTACAGGTAAGGGTCATGGTGCCGGAGAAGAACGACAGCTTTTTGACGCAATACGCGTCAAGATCCTATTTCCCAGAGCTGCTACTTGAGGGAATTGAAGTGTATTCCTATCAAAAAGGCTTCATGCATCAAAAAGTCATGATCGTTGACGGCGATCTCGCCTCCGTCGGCACCGCGAATATGGACATGCGCAGCTTCCAGCTCAACTTTGAAGTGAACGTGTTCTTCACGGATGCCGAAGCGATCCGCACCCTTGAAGCCCATTTCGAAGAGGATATGCTGGACAGTGAACAACTCAGCCCTGTTGGCTTTTATAAAAGGGGAATGACCGACCGGACAAAAGAATCCTTAGCCCGTCTGTTTTCAGGTGTTCTGTAAAAAAAGGAAATCTGATCTTTAAAAACCGCCGGTGTATAGTATAATTGAGAAATATTATCAGTTATTCAGGCATTGGGGGAAGATAGAGTGCTGCGGCAATTTTTTTCGTATTATAAACCATACAAAACGTTGTTCTTTCTCGATTTTTTCTCGGCGATCGCGGGAGGCTTAATGGAGCTGAGTTTTCCTTTGATCGTCAATTATTTTATTGACACCTTGCTTCCGGGCAGGGACTGGGGGCTGATCATCGCGACCTCAGTCGGCTTATTTGCAGTGTACGCGCTCAGCTCGGCTCTCCAGTATATCGTCACATACTGGGGACACATGCTCGGGATCAATATCGAGACCGATATGAGAAAATCGCTTTTTGACCATTTGCAAAAGCTCTCGTTCAAATTTTACGACAACAACAAGACGGGAACACTGATGTCGAAGCTGACGAACGATTTAATGTACATCGGCGAAGTTGCCCATCACGGCCCGGAAGACTTATTCATTGCCATCATGACCATTCTCGGAGCGTTCGGGGTCATGCTGTTTATTAACTGGCAGCTTGCATTATTAACGTTTATCATCATGCCGATTGTCATTTGGCTAGCGCTTTATTTCAACAAAAAAATGACCAAAGCGTTTACCACGCTGAACAAAGATATCGGAGACTTTAGCGCGCGTGTAGAGAATAATATCGGCGGCATCCGGCTCGTGCAGGCGTTCGGCAATGAATCATTTGAAAAAGAGCGCTTCGCTGTCAACAATCAGCGCTTCCGTGTCACAAAGCTTTCCTCATATAAAATTATGGCGAAAAACGGCTCAATCAGCTATATGCTGACTCGGTTTGTCACGCTGTTTGTGCTTTTGTGCGGAACGTGGTTTGTCATTCGCGGCTCCTTATCGTACGGGGAATTCGTGGCGTTTGTGCTCCTGACGAATGTGCTATTCAGGCCCATTGACAAAATTAACGCCATTATCGAAATGTATCCGAGAGGAATCGCCGGTTTTAAAAGCTATATGGAACTGATGGAGACAGAGCCGGATATTCAGGATTCTCCTGATGCGAGAGACGTTTTCGGCCTGAAGGGCAATATCTGCTATGAACATGTTTCATTTGGATATGATGACCATCACAATGTCCTCAATGACATTAACCTGTCCATTCAAGCGGGGGAAACGGTTGCGTTCGTCGGTCCGTCAGGTGCGGGAAAATCAACGCTTTGCAGTCTGCTTCCGCGCTTTTATGAAGCATCGGAGGGTGACATTACCATCGACGGCATCAGCATTAAAGACATGACGCTGTCTTCGCTGCGGGGGCAGATTGGCGTCGTACAGCAGGATGTTTTCTTGTTCTCGGGCACGCTTCGAGAAAATATCGCCTACGGCCGATTAGACGCATCAGAAGAAGACATTTGGCAGGCTGTGAAGCAAGCGCATCTGGAAGAGCTCGTCCATAACATGCCGGATGGGCTGGATACCATCATCGGCGAACGGGGCGTGAAGCTTTCCGGCGGACAAAAGCAGCGCTTGTCAATTGCACGGATGTTCTTGAAAAATCCGTCGATCCTGATTCTCGACGAAGCGACCTCAGCGCTTGATACAGAAACAGAAGCGGCGATCCAAAAGGCGCTTCAAGAATTGTCCGAGGGGCGCACGACGCTCGTCATCGCTCACAGGCTGGCGACGATCAAAGACGCGGACAGAATTGTGGTCGTCACAAACAACGGTATTGAAGAACAAGGCCGCCATCAAGACCTGATCGAAGCCGGAGGCCTATACAGCAGGCTGCATCAAGCGCAATTCGGGCAAAAGGTGCAGCAATAGGAGGAGAATATGAATAGAAAAAATGTGCTGTACATTGCTGTTTCATTGGATGGGATGATCGCACGAGAAGATGGAAGCATCGATTGGCTGGATGAATTTGAAGGTGAAGGCGATAACGGGTACAGCGCGTTTTATCAGACTGTCGATACCGTCATCTTAGGCCGGAGCACATATGAACACGTCAAAATTCTTACACCGGTTTTCCCGTACCAGGATAAAACATGCTACGTTTTCACGAGAACGCCCGACAGCTATCGGGATGAACACGTGACGTTTATCAATGAGGGAGCCAAGGGCTTCACTGACCGTTTGAAACAGGATAAAGGCTTAAACATCTGGATAGCAGGCGGGGCAGAGCTGGTGAATGCCTTTATGAAAGAAGATGCCATCGATGAATTCATCATCACTGTTATTCCTGTTGTTTTAGGGAGCGGCATCCCGCTGTTTCATGAACTGACGAATGAAACAAAACTCCGGTTAAAAGGGATGAAACAATTCGGGCAGGCGGTTCAGCTTCATTATGTAAGACCGTAAGAAAAAGGATAGACAAGATGTCTATCCTTTTTATATGTAAGTTAAAGCGCTTCTCTTTCAGCAGGCTCGATAATATTTTGGAACTTTTCAATCAGCTGTGATGCTTTAGTTCCTTCCACTACAATCAGATATTCCTTTTCATCATGAGCCATACGGAACGTCTCAAGCTCAATTAAGCTTTTGATTTTGCACATTGTTTTCTTTGAATAAATATAAACCTCGTGGCTTCCGGAATGGCACATTTTATAAAGATGAATCAAATTTCTTAAAGTAAATGCCTGTGCGGCTACTTTCAGAGACTTGATGTTTTTCATAATCTTTCTCCTCCATCGGTTGTTGTCTTATATAGCGTATGTTCCCAGAGCGGACGAACTGTAAACCTGATATTGCACATTTATGATTTCCATTGCAGCGTGCCGCCGCCGATGCGTTTGACACCGCGGATGGAGCTTAATTCATCCATCAGGCGGAGAAGTGCCTTGTCTTTCTGTTTTGCTTCAATCATGAAATCAATATTTGTTCCCCATTGTCTGAAGCGCTCTAACAGCGGCAGCAAAAAGTTGGCGTCAACATAATCGGCATGGCTGCGTATGGCTTGCTCCGATTTTGGGGAAGACAGGTGAACCTTTGGCTGCAGCCCTATCCGCTCCCACGTTTTGATCATCCGGGGCAGTGCTTCATTCAGGTCGGCGTGATCATCTGGATTGGCGTAAAAATGATGAAAGTCAAAGACAAACGGAACATCCTCTTGTTCACAGACCTGAAGCGTTTCTTCTGTCGTATAGGTTTTATCATCGTTTTCCAGCGTCATCCGCTGTTTGATCTCCTGCGGCAGCTGCTTCATATTTTGATGAAATTGAGCAGTGGCGGTGTCTTTATCTCCGTAAGCGCCGCCTATATGAATGTTGATAACGGAGCGATCAGCAATGCCCATGGCTTCAAGCATGCGGTAGTGATACGCCATATCGGTTACCGCATTTTTTGTGACGTTTTCCTTCGGGCTCGTGAACAGAGTGAATTGGTTTGGGTGAAAGCTTGTTCGCAGATGATGTGTTTTAACAAGCTCCCCAATCTCCCGAAACTCCTTTTGAAACGGCGTTACAAAATCCCACATTACATCAGGATGTGTGGCCAGCGGCACAATCGAACTGGAAAAACGGTACAAAGGAATACCGTGGCCGATGATATAGTGAAGGGTTCTCATCGTATTGTTCAAATTGGCTCTTGTCACAGTCAGCAGGGCTTCTTTTCTTTCATCCTTTGAAAGCTTGGAATAACGCGCGAATGTCAATGTTTTAGCGGGAGACGCATCCCAAAGGCTCATCGCGTTTGAAACGAACCCGAATCTGAAAATCATAGGAACTCTCCTTTATAAAAAATAAGATAATGCTCTGCCAAGCCATTCCGCCGGGCGCTGTCTGAACGTACGCTTTTTGAAATTCTCCTTTGTCAGCAGCTCCGACCTATTAATATCCTCTTCAATCGTGGCATAGACTTCTTTTGTAAAAGCCTTATCATCGATTTCAACATTCACCTCTTCATTTAAAAAGAAGCTTCGCTGATCAAAATTGGCGGTGCCGATGACGCTGAAGTGATCGTCAATGATCAGGGCTTTCACATGATAAAACCCCTGGTAAAAACGGTAGATAAGACAGCCGGCATCCAAGAGCTCTGAGTAATACGTAAAAGCTGCCTCTCTGACCAGCGGATGATCTGATTTCATCGGCACGATGAGCGTAACAGTTACACCGTTTTTTCTTGCTTTGACCAATGCCTGCTGAAGCGGTTTTGTCGGAATATAATAAGGTGTGCAAATGGTAATGCGATCTTTTGCCTGCGCGATATTTGCCAAATATGTTTTTTCAAGAGAATAACCATCAGTCGCATAAATCTTAAGAGAGATATTCCCTTGCGGAAGCTCCGGCCAAACATCCGGGGCCAGTTCAGCTGATCCGGTATTTCGTTTTAGATCGGCTGTAAAAAGCGTCTGAAGATCGCGGACACCTTCTCCCTTCATGCGCAGATGATAATCCTCCCAATTGCCGAACTTCGCCTTCTTTCCAAGGTATTCCTCACCGATGTTAAACCCGCCGATATAACCGATCTTCCCGTCTATCACAGCGATTTTTCGGTGATTTCGTTTTTGCATATGGAAAAAGAGAAAAGGAAAACGGGGCTTGTTAAGAAAATGAACATGGACCCCGGCATTTTTCATCGTCTTCAGCGCCGGTTTTTTAATTTTTTGGCTGCCTGACCAATCCAGCAGCAAATAAACAGAAACACCGGCTTTAGCTTTTGCTTTCAGCAGCGTAAACATATTGTGGCTGACCTCATCATTTTTCATAATAAAAAACATCACGTGAACAGAGGAAACAGCCTGGCGGATGTCTTCCATCATCCGTTCGACAAGATCAGCGCCGCAGTGGATCAATTCGATGTCACTCTTCTTTTTTGAAAAAACAGGCTCGTACGCGTTCTTTCTGTATCCTGCGCGGCCCATGAAGATATCAAGCAGAATCAAAGCAAAAAGAATAACGACAATGATCATAATCACGAAAAATACCTTCATCCCGGCACTCCTTTCCGTAGTAAAGGTAGTGTGCCCGATCAGCTGGAATTTAATTATTGACTGAACACTCATTCATTATTTATCATAAAGATAATCTTATACAGATTCGAGGGTAGGGGATCGCGGTCTTTATCAGTAAAAAGGGGGAATTAGAATGAGCGGCTTTCTCATCGCAAATGCATTGTTATTTCTGATTGTAACCGCTTACGCTTTCTATTTGTTTGTCTACTTGGTTAAAACGAGACTGGCCTACATCAGGCTCGGGCAGAAAGAACATTTTGATCAACGGATCAAGGAACGGCTTCGCGCCATATGGGTGAATGTATTCGGACAGAAAAAACTGCTCAAGGACAAGAAAAGCGGAATCATTCACGTCATGTTTTTCTACGGATTTATATTGGTTCAGTTCGGAGCAATTGACTTTATTATCAAAGGACTGGCTCCCGATCGGAATCTGCCGCTTGGCCCTGTCTATCCCGCCTTCACCTTTTTTCAGGAAATCGTTACATTTCTTATTTTAATTGCTGTAGGCTGGGCATTCTACAGACGTTATATTGAAAAGCTCGTCAGGCTGAAACGCGGTTTCAAAGCAGGGCTCGTTCTCATTTTTATCGGGGGATTAATGCTGACGGTTCTGCTTGGAAACGGGATGAATCTGATCTGGCATGAGCACGGGCTTTCGTGGAGCGAGCCGATTGCATCAGGTATCGCGTTTTTGCTTAGCGGGGTCGGGGAAACAGGTGCGGCGGTGATTTTCTATATCGCATGGTGGGTGCATCTTCTGTTTTTGCTGAGCTTTTTAGTGTACGTGCCTCAGTCGAAGCATGCCCATTTAATCGCCGGACCTGCCAATGTCTTCTTCAATAGAATGGAATCAGCCGGAAAGCTTGAAAAAATTGATTTTACCGATGAAACGAAAGAAAGCTACGGAGCGGGGAAAATTGAAGATTTTCGGCAGACTCAGCTGCTTGATCTGTACGCGTGTGTCGAGTGCGGCCGCTGCACCAATATGTGCCCTGCAACAGGCACCGGAAAAATGCTGTCGCCGATGGACTTGATTTTGCGTCTCAGAGACCATCTTACTGAAAAAGGCGCCGCTGTCACCTCGCGTTCGCCATGGGTGCCCGCGGCAGCGTTCCGGCATACGAGAGGCAATCAGCTGGCGGCGGCGTCAGCGGGCAGCGGATCGCAGGAGGCCGCTGCAGCGCTAGATTACAATCCGAGCTTGATCGGCGACGTCATCACAGAGGAAGAAATTTGGGCGTGCACCACTTGCCGGAATTGTGAGGATCAATGTCCGGTCATGAACGAGCACGTGGATAAAATCATTGACCTTCGCCGCTACCTCGTACTGACAGAAGGAAAAATGGACAGTGACGCACAGCGCGCCATGACCAGTATCGAGCGGCAGGGAAATCCGTGGGGCCTCAACCGCAAGGAACGTGAAAATTGGCGTGACGCGGCGCCGGATGCTGAGATTCTGACCGTGAAAGAAATGAAAAAAGAAGGAAAAGAATTTGAGTATCTTTTCTGGGTCGGTTCCATGGGGTCATACGACAACAGAAGCCAGAAAATCGCGATTTCCTTTGCCAAGCTGCTCAATCACGCGGGCGTGTCCTTCGCGATCCTCGGTAATAAAGAAAAAAATTCAGGAGACACGCCGCGCCGCCTCGGAAATGAATTTTTATTCCAAGAGCTGGCTGAGAAGAATATCTCTGAATTTGAAAAAAATCATGTGGAAAAAATCGTTACGATCGATCCGCATGCATACAATTTATTTAAAAATGAGTACCCTGATTTCGGTTTTGAAGGCGAGGTTTATCATCATACAGAAGTGCTGGCCGAGCTGGTGAGGAACGGGAAACTAAAACCGCAGCACCCCCTTCAAGAGGTGATTACCTTCCATGATTCATGCTACTTGGGCCGGTACAACGAAGTCTATGATCAGCCGAGGGAGATTTTGAAAGCCATTCCTGGCGTACAGCTGATTGAAATGGAGAGAAACCGGGAAACCGGCATGTGCTGCGGCGCCGGCGGGGGATTAATGTGGATGGAGGAAGAAACGGGCAATAGGATTAATGTCGCCAGGACAGAGCAAGCGCTCGCGGTCAACCCATCGGTGATCAGCTCAGGCTGTCCGTACTGTCTCACGATGCTCGGAGATGGCACAAAGGCGAAAGAAGCCGAAGACCAAGTCAAAACGTATGATGTCGCCGAGCTTCTGGCTCAATCTGTCTTAGGTGCTGATATGAAAATGGGGGAGAAGCCATGAAGTTTTCATTATCAGAAGAACACGAGATGATACAAAAATTGGTGCGTGATTTTGCGAAGCATGAGGTGGCCCCGACAGCCGCAGAACGCGACGAACAAGAACGCTTCGACCGCGAGCTGTTTCGGGAAATGGCGAATCTGGGGCTGACGGGAATTCCGTGGCCTGAAGATTATGGAGGAATCGGAAGTGACTATCTGGCCTACGTCATCGTGGTGGAGGAACTGTCAAAAGTGTGCGCCTCCACCGGTGTGACGCTTTCCGCCCATATCTCTCTTTGCAGCTGGCCGCTGTTTGCCTTTGGGACGGAAGAACAGAAGACAGAGTATTTGACACAACTGGCCCTAGGAGAGAAAATCGGCGCTTTTGCTTTGACCGAAGCAGGGTCCGGCTCTGACGCCGGCGGCATGAAAACAACTGCTGAACGAATCGGCGATGATTATGTGTTAAATGGTTCAAAAGTGTTTATCACAAACGGCGGGATTGCGGATATTTACATTGTTTTTGCAGTCACCGATCCCGAGAAAAAGAAAAAAGGCATTTCCGCTTTTATAGTAGAAAAGGATTTCGAAGGATTTTTGACAGGCAAGAAAGAAAAGAAGCTGGGCATTCGTTCGTCCCCGACAACGGAAATCACGTTCGAAGATTGCGTTGTGCCTGCAGCAAACCGACTCGGAGAAGAAGGGGAAGGCTTCAAAATCGCGATGAAGACGCTTGACGGAGGCAGAAACGGCATTGCCGCTCAAGCTGTGGGCATCGCTCAGGGGGCGCTTGATGCGGCGCTTCAATACGCAAAAGAGAGAAAGCAATTCAGAAAATCGATCGCCGAGCAGCAGGGCATCGCTTTTAAACTCGCAGATATGGCTACAATGATAGAAGCTTCAAGGCTATTGACCTATCAGGCGGCGTGGCTTGAATCATCAGGCCTTCCATATGGAAAAGCTTCCGCCATGTCCAAACTGCTGGCGGGGGATACGGCGATGAAGGTGACGACCGAAGCCGTGCAGATTTTCGGCGGCTATGGCTATACAAAAGATTATCCGGTTGAACGCTATATGCGTGATGCAAAAATCACGCAAATCTATGAAGGCACTCAAGAAATTCAAAGACTTGTCATCTCCAGAATGCTCGCGGATTGACGCAAAACATCTATCAGTCGGAACACTCTTGTAAAATTATTTAAATTAACGCTGTTAAGGGTAGCATATTCTGTTTTATTTTGTTTATAATGAGAGGTATGGTTTGTATAAGAACGATACAAAATCGCTTTCATTATTGATAAAACAGATACATAAGTAATAGAAAGGGAGTGTCCGACCTTGGGTATCAAACAATATTCACAGGAAGAGCTAAAGGAAATGGCTTTAGTTGAAATCGCTCACGAATTATTTGAAGAACATAAAAAACCAGTTCCTTTTCAGGAGCTTTTAAATGAAATTGCATCTTTGCTCGGCGTGACAAAAGAAGAGCTTGGAGACCGCATCGCTCAATTTTATACAGATTTAAACATTGACGGCCGCTTCCTGGCGCTTTCTGACCAGACTTGGGGACTTCGCAGCTGGTATCCGTATGATCAGCTTGACGAAGAAACGCAGCCGACCGTCAAGGCGAAAAAGAAAAAAGCGAAGAAAGTAGTCAAAGAAGATCTTGACCTTGACGAGTTTGAAGTGATCGACGAAGACGACATTGATTTAGATGAAGTCGAGGAAGAACTTGATCTTGACACCGACGATTTTGACGATGAAGATCTTGATGAAGACGATGATGATCTTGAGATTGAAGAGGATATTATTGAGGAAGATGATGAAGATCTTGATGATGAAGATGAGGATCTCAAATAGTAATAGATCATCATCAAAACCATCTTGACTTTCAAAGTCGAACTATGTAGTATGTATTTTGGGCTCTTCAAAAACGAAGAGAGAACATAGTGCGTTATGCTCCCTTTCAAGAAATTGAAAGGGAGCTTTCTTATTTTCACCCCTCATTTTTCTTATAAATCATTTAAAATGCTAAATGATTTTCTATAAAACAGTACATTTTAAAAATGTAGCTAAGAGCGAAGAGAGGAGCAAACGAAATGACGAAATATATTTTTGTAACCGGGGGAGTCGTATCCTCACTTGGAAAGGGTATTGTAGCAGCTTCATTGGGACGTTTGCTGAAAAACCGTGGACTGAACGTGACGATCCAAAAATTTGATCCATACATCAACGTCGACCCGGGGACAATGAGCCCATACCAGCACGGTGAAGTATTCGTAACGGATGACGGCGCCGAAACAGACTTGGACCTTGGTCACTATGAGCGTTTTATCGACATCAACCTCAATAAATTCAGCAACGTGACAACTGGTAAAATCTATTCAACAGTTCTTAAAAAAGAACGCCGCGGAGACTACCTTGGCGGAACCGTACAGGTTATCCCGCACATCACAAACGAACTGAAAGACCGTGTTTACCGCGCGGGGAAAGAAACAAACGCGGATGTCGTCATTACAGAAATCGGCGGTACTGTCGGGGACATCGAATCACTGCCATTCCTTGAAGCGATCCGCCAAATGAAGAGCGACATCGGCCGTGAAAACGTAATGTACATCCACTGTACGCTTGTTCCTTACATTAAAGCTGCGGGCGAATTGAAAACAAAACCGACACAGCACAGCGTAAAAGAATTACGCAGCTTGGGCATTCAGCCAAACATCATCGTCGTGCGTACAGAAATGCCGATTTCTCAAGATATGAAAGATAAAATTGCGCTATTCTGCGACATCGATACAAAAGCGGTGATCGAGTGTGAGGATGCGGACAACCTATACTCCATTCCGCTTGAGCTGCAAAAACAAGGACTAGACAAGCTTGTTTGCGAGCACATGCAATTGGCATGCAAAGAGGCTGAAATGTCAGAGTGGAAAGAGCTTGTTAACAAGGTTAGCAATCTGTCTCAAACAATTACGATCGGCCTTGTCGGTAAATACGTTGAGCTTCCTGACGCATACATCTCTGTTGTCGAGTCTCTCCGCCATGCGGGATATGCGTTTGACACAGATGTAAAAGTGAAATGGATCAACGCAGAAGAAGTGACAGAAAGCAACATCGAAGAGCTCACAAGCGGAACGGACGGCATCATCGTGCCGGGCGGATTCGGAGACCGCGGTGTTGAAGGTAAAATCGTTGCAACAAAATACGCGCGCGAAAACAACATTCCATTCTTGGGTATTTGCTTGGGCATGCAGGTTGCGTCTATTGAATACGCACGTAATGTATTAGGCTTAAAAGGCGCTCACTCTGCGGAAATTGATCCGTCAACTCAATACCCGATCATTGACCTTCTTCCTGAACAGAAGGATGTTGAGGATCTCGGAGGAACGCTTCGTCTCGGCCTTTACCCATGTAAGCTTGAAGAGGGCACGAAAGCCTTTGAAGTGTATCAGGATGAAGTGGTGTACGAGCGTCACCGCCACCGTTATGAATTCAACAACGAATTCAGACAGCAAATGGAAGACCAAGGCTTTGTATTCTCAGGCACAAGCCCTGACGGACGCCTTGTTGAAATCATCGAGCTGAAAGACCACCCTTGGTTCGTGGCTTCTCAGTTCCACCCAGAGTTCAAGTCAAGACCGACAAGACCTCAGCCTCTTTTCAAAGGCTTTATCGGAGCGTCTGTCGAAGCTGCAAATCAGAAGTAATCAAAAAAGACTTGCCGTTTGTCAAAAGCGGGCAAGTCTTTTTTATTTGTTTCCTGCAAGATACAGCATGTACAATAAGATATTATGCATACTCTTGCAGAATTTCTTTTAATGTAAACGATAATGCATGGTAGACATACAGTGCTGTCATTAAAGAGGGAAATCCGTAACGGGTGCCGTCCTCATCGGGAACGAGCGGCATTTTTAATTTAGAATCAATATGCACATCGCAATATTGTTCAATTCCCGCACTGTCTTTAGCTGCCGGCGATACGCATACGACTCCCGTGCCTTTTTCATAAAGCTCTTTCGCGAGCGCCTGCTCTTCGGCTGTCCCCGTCCCAGAGCAAAACATCAGCACCCTGTCGCTTTCTGTCACTTCCTCAGCGCTTTGTGGAAAGGCTTTGACAGATGGGAAGGGTTCGCTGCTTTCGGTGGCCTCATAAAAGACGCCCTGAAGCTCATTGGCACCGTATAAATAAATGGAATGCCCGCTGATCACCGCTTGTGCAAGCAGCCGCGCCCCATCTTCAATCGCGTCAGATTCCTTATCCTGAATGCGGGAAAAAATACCTGTTAACTGCGTCGTAAATATTTTCAACATAAGTGAATCCTCCTTTATAACGTACAATATCAGTATACAACAAAAGAGAAAATGCTCAGAAAATGTCGTAAAGTAGACTATTATAATTAAAGGAAATAGGAAAATCAAACAGAATACATACACTACTGCTTACTTTTGACGAAAATCATAATATTGGGGTGTAAAATGATGAATGAAAAAATTTTAATCGTTGATGATCAATACGGCATACGTATTTTGCTTAATGAAGTATTCAATAAAGAAGGCTACCAGACGTTTCAGGCTGCAAACGGCCTGCAGGCGCTTGACATCGTGACAAAAGAACGGCCCGACCTTGTGCTTCTGGACATGAAAATTCCCGGCATGGACGGTATCGAAATCTTAAAACGGATGAAGGTCATTGACGAAAACATCCGGGTGATTATCATGACGGCATACGGAGAGCTCGACATGATCCAGGAATCAAAGGAACTGGGCGCTTTGACGCACTTTGCGAAGCCGTTTGACATCGACGAAATCAGAGACGCCGTGAAAAAATATCTGCCCCTGAAGTCTAATTGACAAAAAGAAGAAACAAATGAATCATGTCATTGTGTTGCCGATTTGTCGAAAAGTTGGTATTCTAGTTATGGAGAAAAAGCGATCTGGTATTTACATATGACAGCAATAGATGGGTCATGCTAGGGTGGAAAGCTTTTTTCGCTAGAAGACAATCAGGCTACATAAGGAGGACATTCGACATGCCTTTAGTTTCTATGACGGAAATGTTGAATACAGCTAAAGAAAAAGGTTATGCTGTAGGACAATTTAACTTAAACAACCTTGAGTTTACTCAAGCGATTTTACAAGCAGCTGAAGAAGAAAAATCTCCAGTGATCCTTGGTGTTTCCGAAGGTGCGGGACGCTACATGGGCGGCTTCAAAACAGTCGTTGCTATGGTAAAAGCACTTATGGAAGAGTACAAAGTGACAGTTCCTGTTGCGATTCACTTAGACCACGGTTCAAGCTTTGAATCTTGTGCGAAAGCGATTCATGCAGGTTTCACATCTGTAATGATCGACGCTTCTCACCATCCATTTGAAGAAAACGTAGCAACAACTTCTAAAGTTGTTGAGCTTGCTCATTTCCACGGAGTATCTGTAGAAGCTGAGCTTGGAACAGTCGGCGGACAAGAAGATGACGTTATCGCTGAAGGCGTAATCTACGCTGATCCGAAAGAGTGCCAAGAGCTTGTTGAGCGCACTGGCATCGACTGCCTTGCACCTGCTTTAGGTTCTGTTCACGGCCCTTACAAAGGTGAGCCAAACCTTGGTTTCAAAGAGATGGAAGAGATCGGAAAGTCAACTGGTCTTCCGCTAGTTCTTCACGGCGGTACTGGAATTCCGACTGATGACATCAAAAAATCAATTTCACTTGGTACAGCTAAAATCAACGTGAATACTGAAAACCAAATTTCTTCTGCAAAAGCTGTTCGCGAAACATTGGCAGCTAAGCCTAACGAGTACGATCCACGTAAATACCTTGGACCAGCTCGTGAAGCGATCAAAGAAACAGTTATCGGTAAAATGCGTGAATTTGGTTCTTCAAACCAAGCTTAATTCAATTGGAACGTTTATAGCCGCCTGACAGCTTGACAGGCGGTTTTCCGTCTATCTTTAGAAAGCGCAATCATATTCACAGTTCAGAAAATTTCTTAATCAGGGAGGCTTTTTGAAAATGTTATTCTTTGTTGATACAGCCAATATCGATGAAATTAAAGAAGCGAATGAATTAGGAATTCTCGCCGGTGTAACGACGAATCCTAGTTTAGTAGCAAAAGAAGCTAACGTATCATTCCACGACCGTCTTCGCGAGATCACAGATGTCGTGAAAGGCTCTGTAAGCGCAGAGGTTATTTCTTTGAAAGCTGAGGAAATGATCGAGGAAGGAAAAGAACTGGCGAAAATCGCTCCGAACATTACGGTGAAAATCCCGATGACGACTGATGGCTTAAAAGCGGTAAGAGCACTTACTGACTTAGGCATCAAAACAAACGTCACATTGATCTTCAATGCCAACCAGGCGCTTCTCGCTGCCAGAGCTGGGGCAACGTATGTATCTCCATTCCTGGGACGTTTAGATGACATCGGCCACAACGGACTTGACCTGATTTCAGACGTCAAGACGATTTTTGACATTCACGGTCTTGACACGCAAATCATTGCAGCGTCAATCCGCCATCCGCAGCACGTGACAGAAGCCGCTCTAAGAGGGGCTCATATCGGCACAATGCCGCTGAAAGTCATTCATGCGCTCACTAAGCATCCGTTAACAGACAAAGGAATTGAACAATTCCTGGCAGACTGGAATAAATAATTGCAAAGGGCGGCAAACAGCTTTATGCCTGTTTGCCGCGGTCTTTGTTTTTCACCGTCTGATACAGCGGACCTACAGATGCTGACGCCGCTTTACAGAGAAGGAATCATTGGGCTGCAGAAGCTGATATCGGGATGAAGGGTTTGCGTACTGCTTTTGCCGGATGAAGACGATGTCTCTTGAGCCGGCGGGTCTCTGTGCAACTTTCGAAACCTGTACCCCGCAAAGCTTCGCTATTTTCTTCCTGATATTTTACAATGTGTTGTATTCTTTCTCTTCGAATTGGCTAGATTTTGGACATGAGCTTTATTTGCAGAGACAGAATAAAATGACATTTTATTTAGCTCCGCAGCTATCTTCTTATGGAAGGAGACTATCATGGAAAAGTTGAATATTGCCGGCGGTGACTCGTTAAACGGTACAGTACATATCAGCGGCGCTAAAAATAGTGCTGTTGCATTAATACCTGCAACCATTTTGGCAAATTCCGAGGTGACAATTGAAGGGCTTCCAGAGATTTCAGATATTGAAACGCTGCGTGACCTGTTAAAGGAAATCGGCGGCAACGTGCATTTTGAGAATGGGGAAATGGTTGTTGACCCCACGTCGATGATCAGCATGCCGCTTCCTAACGGGAAAGTAAAAAAGCTTCGCGCGTCCTATTATTTAATGGGGGCGATGCTCGGCCGCTTCAAGCAGGCCGTCATCGGATTGCCCGGCGGCTGCCACTTAGGGCCCCGTCCGATTGATCAGCATATCAAAGGCTTTGAAGCGCTAGGGGCTGAAGTGACCAATGAACAGGGTGCTATTTATTTGCGTGCTGAAAGGCTGAGAGGCGCACGTATTTATTTAGATGTCGTAAGCGTAGGGGCAACCATTAACATTATGCTTGCCGCTGTTTTGGCAGAAGGAAAAACGATCATCGAAAACGCTGCCAAGGAGCCTGAGATCATTGATGTCGCGACACTGCTTACCAGCATGGGAGCCAAAATCAAAGGTGCGGGAACCAATGTGATCCGAATTGACGGCGTGAAGGAACTGCACGGCTGCAAGCATACGATCATACCGGACAGAATTGAGGCCGGGACATTTATGATTGCAGGAGCTGCAATGGGAAAGGAAGTTATTATCGATAATGTGATTCCCACTCATCTTGAGTCGTTAACGGCAAAGCTGAGAGAAATGGGTTATCATATCGAAACAAGCGACGACCAGCTTCTCATTGTCGGCGGGCAGAAGCACTTAAAGCCGGTTGATGTCAAAACCCTTGTATACCCGGGCTTTCCGACTGATTTGCAGCAGCCGATGACGGCGCTCCTGACAAGGGCAAAAGGGACAAGCGTCGTAACAGACACCATCTACTCGGCAAGATTCAAGCACATTGATGAGCTGAGACGAATGGGTGCCAATATGAAAGTAGAAGGCAGATCTGCCATCATCACAGGTCCTGTCGAGCTTCAAGGCGCAAAAGTGAAGGCGAGCGATCTGCGTGCCGGAGCTTGTCTGGTGGTAGCCGGCCTGATGGCTGACGGCGTCACGGAAATTACGGGCCTGGAGCATATTGACCGCGGATACAGCAGCCTTGAGAAGAAGCTTGAGGGGCTTGGAGCGACAATCTGGCGTGAAAGAATGACTGACGAAGAAATAGAACAGCTTCAAAATTCATAATGGTTTCTTGTGAGAGGAGATCGTGTTGAAATGGAAAGAAGTTTATCAATGGAATTGGTACGTGTGACCGAAGCTGCGGCATTGGCATCTGCAAGATGGATGGGCCGGGGAAAAAAAGATGAGGCTGATGAAGCGGCAACGAGCGCAATGAGAGACGTTTTTGATACAGTTCCGATGAAAGGGACCGTTGTGATCGGTGAAGGCGAAATGGACGAAGCGCCGATGCTGTATATCGGGGAAAAACTCGGAAATGGGTACGGCCCGCGCGTCGATGTCGCAGTTGACCCTCTTGAAGGCACAAACATCCTAGCAAGCGGCGGCTGGAACGCGCTGACGGTTATTGCGGTAGCAGACCACGGCACGCTTCTGAACGCTCCTGACATGTATATGCAAAAAATCGCAGTCGGTCCGGAAGCGGTGGGCTGCATTGATATTGAAGCACCCGTCATTGATAACCTTAAAGCGGTGGCAAAAGCGAAAAACAAGGACGTTGAGGACGTCGTTGCCACAATCTTAAACCGTGAAAGACACGCAAAAATTATTTCTGAACTTCGTGAGGCCGGCGCCAGAATCAAATTGATCAATGATGGCGATGTCGCAGGCGCCATCAACACGGCTTTCGACCACACGGGCGTTGATATCCTGTTCGGATCAGGTGGAGCTCCTGAGGGTGTGCTATCCGCTGTTGCGTTAAAAGCGCTCGGCGGAGAAATTATTGGTAAACTTCTTCCGCAAAGCGAAGAAGAAATCACACGCTGTCACAAAATGGGCCTTGATTTAAGCAAAGTCCTCCGCATGGAAGACCTTGTGAAGGGTGATGACGCGATTTTTGCAGCTACCGGTGTAACGGACGGCGAGCTGTTAAAAGGCGTTCAATTCAAAGGCTCTGTCGGCACAACTGAAAGCTTAGTTATCCGTGCAAAATCAGGCACTGTCCGCTTCGTTGACGGCAGACACAGCCTGAAAAAGAAACCAAATCTTGTAATCCGTCCATAACAAACAGAAAAAGCGGGTGTGAGCCCGCTTTTCCTTTGCAGAAAAGCGTCAACTCTATCAATTCCGTGTCAAAACCTTATTTCAGTTGAATAATTTTTTGAAATAAGGTAAAAATAAAGAGTGCTGCGAATTTTACTGCGTAATTCCTTCTTTTAAGCACTAGGAAAGTTTCAATTTCTACCGCATACAGACGATATAAGTATTGATCTTCTCATGTTTTTGTCCTCGCTTCCTTCAAAACTCATTAAGACAATCCTTTTAACAAAAGCGCCGATCATGGGTGGAAGTGTTACCGATAGAAGTTCCTTTATGTTAAAAAAAGAATGTGCTTTGGCGGATGTTGTGCAAAAGCAGCAGATTACATGTGCAAGTAAGATATTGACTATGAAAAGCGTGGTGTTTTTATGAAAGACGTATCTATTTCCTCTTTGGAAAATATGAAATTGAAAGAACTTTATGAACTTGCAAGACATTATAAAATCTCCTACTACAGCAAACTGACAAAAAAAGAACTCATTTTCGCCATTCTGAAAGCAAATGCAGAACAGGAAGATCTGCTGTTTATGGAAGGCGTTCTTGAGATCATCCAGTCTGAAGGTTTCGGCTTCCTGAGACCGATCAACTACTCTCCAAGCTCAGAAGACATTTACATCTCAGCTTCACAAATCCGCCGTTTCGATTTGCGGAACGGAGACAAAGTATCAGGCAAGGTTCGCCCGCCAAAAGAAAATGAGCGTTACTATGGACTTTTGCACGTTGAAGCAGTAAACGGGGATGATCCCGAATCGGCAAAAGAGCGTGTGCATTTCCCGGCTCTTACACCTCTTTATCCTGACCGTCAAATGGTGCTTGAAACAAAGCCGAACTTCTTGTCTACTAGAATAATGGACATGATGGCGCCGGTTGGATTTGGACAGCGCGGTTTGATTGTCGCGCCTCCAAAAGCTGGAAAAACGATGCTGCTGAAGGAAATTGCCAACAGCATTACAGCAAACCAGCCTGAAGCAGAGCTGATCGTGCTTTTGATCGACGAAAGACCGGAGGAAGTGACCGATATCGAGCGTTCTGTAGCTGGGGATGTCGTCAGCTCAACGTTTGATGAAGTGCCGGAAAACCATATTAAAGTAGCCGAGCTTGTGCTTGAGCGCGCGATGCGTCTCGTGGAACACAAAAAAGATGTCATCATTCTGATGGACAGCATCACACGCCTTGCCCGCGCCTACAACTTAGTGATTCCGCCGAGCGGAAGAACGCTTTCCGGGGGGATTGACCCAGCAGCGTTCCACCGTCCGAAACGCTTCTTCGGGGCTGCGAGAAATATCGAAGAGGGCGGAAGCTTAACTATCCTTGCTACGGCTCTTGTTGATACAGGGTCACGTATGGATGATGTCATTTATGAAGAATTCAAGGGAACAGGCAACATGGAACTTCACCTTGACCGTTCTCTGGCAGAGCGCCGCATCTTCCCGGCCATCGATATCCGCCGTTCGGGAACGCGCAAGGAAGAGCTGCTTGTGCCTAAAGAGCACCTTGATCGTTTATGGTCTATCCGCAAAACGATGTCTGATTCACCTGATTTCGCAGAAAAATTCATGAGAAAAATGAAAAAAACCAAAACAAACCAGGAATTTTTCGATATTCTCAATCAAGAATGGAAACAGGCAAATCTATCATCTACTAGACGATAAATTGTATTTGCAAAAGAAGTAAATCACTGATATAATTTTCTCATATGCGTTTCGGACAATGCTCCGAAATAATAACTCTGTTTCCACACTGGATTCAGGGCGGAAGGAGATGGATACAATGAAAGCAGGAATTCATCCTAATTTCAAAAAAGCAACAGTTAAATGCGCTTGCGGAAATGAATTTGAAACAGGCTCAGTAAAAGAAGAGGTACGCGTTGAGATTTGCTCTGAATGCCACCCATTCTACACTGGCCGTCAAAAATTCGCTTCTGCTGATGGTCGTGTTGATCGCTTTAACAAAAAATACGGTCTTAAGTAATAATAGATTTTTCAACAGGCAAGAAGCACTCTTGCCTGTTTTTTATATTGTCTAAAACACACAGCTGGCAGAGAGGAGAGCGAAGCCTATGTACATAATGAAACAAAGCGGGTGGCTTGAGCTGATTTGTGGCAGCATGTTCTCGGGGAAATCTGAAGAGCTGATCAGAAGAGTGAAGAGAGCGACTTACGCCAAGCAGGAAGTCAGGGTATTTAAACCTGTGATTGATAATCGATACAGCGAAGATGCTGTTGTCTCCCATAATGGAACATCCATGACGAGCTATGCCATTTCTTCTGCTGCGGACATTTGGGATCACATCAGTGAGAGTACGGATGTGATTGCGGTTGATGAAGTGCAGTTTTTTGATGAGGAAATTGTTGCGGTTTTATCATCTCTTGCCGATAAAGGCTACCGTGTGATTGCGGCGGGCCTTGATATGGATTTTAGGGGAGAGCCGTTCGGCGTCGTCCCTAGTATTATGGCGATTGCGGAAAGTGTGACGAAGCTGCAAGCCGTCTGTTCTGTCTGCGGATCACCGGCAAGCAGAACACAGCGCCTGATTGACGGTAAACCTGCTTCTTACGATGATCCGGTCATTTTGGTGGGCGCATCCGAATCGTATGAAGCAAGATGCAGACATCACCACGAAGTCCCAGGAAAATTTAAAAAATAGTCCAAAACATGGGTCTAAAGATAGAAAACACCGGCTAAAAACACCGGTGTTTTTTTTATATTCTGATAATACATAATTAAAAAATTTAATTAAGTGTATTAAAAAATTAACTAATTTTCTTCCCTTGAATTTTGATTTGGACAGGCATACAATAGCTTACGTAATGTAAATAGTTTTGAGACATTGTTCGAATAATTGTCACAAAGTCGCATAAAGATCATGATCGGTATTTTTTAGATGGGTTATTACTTAACTTGGTTAACTATTTCAAGAAAGAAGGAGATTTGCTTGAATAACATAAAAAAAACGAAAGAAGGCCACTTAGAAACAACTCTTAGAGGAAAAGAAGTTTTATCTATTCCTACTTTAAATAAAGGTGTTGCTTTTTCAATAGAAGAAAGACAAGAACTTGGCTTAGAAGGACTTCTGCCGCCAACTGTACTTTCTCTTGATCAACAAGCACAACGCGCATACGAGCAATTCCAAGCGCAGCCTGACCGCCTTCGTCAAAATGTTTACTTAAGTGATCTTGCAAACCGTAACGAAGTTCTTTTCTATAAATTGCTGAAAAACCATCTTCGCGAAATGCTTCCTGTTGTGTACACACCAACAGTTGGTGAAGCGATTCAGGAATACAGCCATGAATATAGAAGACCTCAAGGTATCTACTTGTCAATCGACAATATTGACGGTATTGAAAAAGCTTTTGAAAACCTTCATGCGACAGCAGGGGATATTGATCTGATCGTTGCTACTGACTCTGAAAGTATTCTCGGTATCGGTGACTGGGGTGTAGGCGGTATTAACATCGCAATCGGTAAATTGGCGGTTTACACTGCTGCAGCTGGCATTGACCCTAGCCGTGTTATCCCGGTAGTGCTTGATGTCGGTACAAACAACGAAAAACTTCTGAATGATCCTTTATATATTGGTAACAAGCATGAACGTGTTCAAGGCGAACGCTATGAAGCTTTCATTGACGCTTATGTAAAAGCAGCATTGAAATTCTTCCCTAAAGCGCTTCTTCACTGGGAAGACCTTGGTAACAAAAATGCACGCAATATCATGAAAAAATACAACCATGAAGTTCTTACATTTAATGATGATATCCAAGGTACAGGCGCGATCACACTCGCTGGTGTGCTTGCTGCTATGAAGAAAACTGGCGCTTCTATTAAAGATCAGCGTGTTGTTGTCTTTGGTGCTGGTTCTGCTGGTATCGGTATTGCCGACCAAATCCGTGACACAATGGTGCTTGCTGGATTATCTGAAGAAGAAGCTAACAAACGCTTCTACACAATTGATTACAGAGGCTTGCTGACTGAAGAAATCGAAGGCATCCTTGATTTCCAAAAACCTTATCTTCGCAGTACAGATGAAGTACAAGACTGGAAACGCGATGAAAAAGGCCAAATTCCATTCGATGAAGTGGTTCGCCAAGCGAAACCAACTATCTTGATTGGTACTTCAGGGGTTTCAGGTGCGTTCACAGAGGAAATTGTGAAAGAGATGGCATCTCACGTAGACCGTCCGGTTATCATGCCAATGTCTAACCCGACTCACCTTGCTGAAGCAGTTCCTGAAGATCTGTTCAAATGGACTGACGGAAAAGTGCTTATTGCAACAGGAAGCCCATTTGACAATGTAGAATACAACGGTGTTTCTTATGAAATCGGACAATCTAACAACGCATTCGCGTTCCCTGGTCTTGGACTTGGTTCAATTGTAGCTGAAGCGCGTATCATTACACCTGCTATGTTTGCTGCAACTGCTGATGCGATTGCTGAAATGGTTGATCTTGAAACACCTGGAGCAGGATTGCTTCCAAGCATTGACAAGCTTCAAGAAGTTTCTATTCAAGTTGCAATTGCCGTTGCTGAAGCAGCAATTAAAGACGGCGTAGCAAATCGTCAGCCTGAAGATGTGAAACAAGCGGTTCTTGATGCAATGTGGACACCGGAATACAAAAAAGTCATCGCGAAATAATTAGCGAGTAAATTTTTTCGTCCGAGGGAAAGCTTTTTGTAAAGCTAAAGTATACGGACATAGGATTTGGAGGAGAATATTTTGAGCATCTTAGATATCTTAATCCTCCTGGCGCCGATTTTCTTTGTTATCGTGCTGGGTTGGTTTGCAGGACATTTTGGAAGTTATGATGCCAAGTCGGCAAAAGGGGTAAGTACGTTAGTAACGAAATACGCACTTCCAGCTCACTTTATCGCTGGTATTTTGACAACTTCCAGAAGTGAATTTTTATCTCAAATTCCATTAATGGTTTCTTTAATTATTGGGATTGTTGGTTTCTATATCGTTATTTTATTGCTTTGCAGATTTGTGTTTAAATATGATTTAACGAACTCATCCGTATTTTCTTTGAACTCTGCACAGCCGACATTCGCATTTATGGGTATTCCTGTACTGGGAAGCTTGTTCGGTGCGCAAGAGGTTGCGATTCCGATCGCGGTTACAGGTATCGTTGTTAATGCGATTCTTGATCCGCTTGCGATTATTGTTGCTACTGTTGGTGAGTCTTCTAAGAAAAACGAAGAGGGCGGCGACAGCTTCTGGAAGATGACAGGAAAATCAATCCTGCACGGTCTTTCTGAGCCGCTTGCAGCTGCTCCGTTAATCAGTATGATCTTAGTGCTTTGCGGGGTCACTCTTCCTGAGCTGGGTGTTAAAATGCTCGATCAGCTTGGAAGCACAACATCTGGTGTTGCTCTCTTTGCTGTCGGTGTTACCGTTGGTATCCGCAGTATCAAACTCAGCGTACCGGCATTTGGTATTGCGTTACTCAAAGTTGCGGTTCAGCCTGCGTTAATGTTCCTGATTGCTCTTGCAGTCGGACTTCCAGCTGACCAAACAACAAAAGCGATCCTTCTTGTTGCATTCCCTGGTTCTGCTGTTGCGGCCATGATTGCAACTCGTTTCGAGAAACAAGAGGAAGAAACAGCTTCTGCGTTTGTGATCAGTGCGATTCTGTCATTGATTTCACTTCCGATCATTATCGCGCTTACTGCGTAATCAAAAAAGCTCCCTTTACGGGGAGCTTTTTGCTTTAGGTTTGAAATTTGAACAGTGACAGCAGCGGTTTTTTTCTTGTTTTGGTTTTTTCGGAAGCAGCAGCAGTCTCGGGGATCGGCTGAGCGGTGAATTCTTTCATTTGTGAGGTCAGTGATTGCAGGTCTGCAAGGATGTCATCAATTTCTCTGCGGTGCTGAAGCAGCTGATAAGATACACCCTCATCGGCTTTTTGTTTCAGCTGGCGTTCCAGTTCCGAAATCCTTGTCAGCAGTTCAGTTTCGTCCTGCCTTTGCTGTAATAGGGTGTCCAGCTTCTGTTCGAGCTGTTCGATTCGCCGTTCTGTATCGCCATTTGTTTTTTGGACAATGAAGCCTGTGCGCTTTTTAGTGCTTTGCGGCACATGAATATCCTGAATCGCCGTGCCTTCAGAGATTTGTTTTTGAACAGATTTTAGAACCTTCACGTCTTCTGTAGTGAACGAGTAGTGCCCGAGCTCATTGCGTTCGGCCGGAAGATTCAGCTGCTTCACCCATCGCTGCACCGTTTTTGCGGAGACGCCGAGTTCACTTGCTACCATATTTGTATTCATGATCCCATACCTCCTTTTTAGCTAGGTATTCGACCATAGAATGCGGTTCCCTTCTTGTTAGACAAAACAAGAAAAGATTCGGCAAAGAAAGTGGGTATCTCCTTTTTTTCTTCAAAAACCGTTATTGTTCATACAGCTCTAAAGGAAGCTGGTCAGGATCAAAAAAGAAGGTGAACCTCTTTCCGGTCAGCGGATCTGTTCTGATCGGCTCTGTTTCGATTCCTTTTTCATGAAGCTCCTGAACGGCCTCATCCAAGTTGCTGACTGTGAAGGCGAGGTGGCGCAGGCCTGCAGCTTCAGGCCGTGTTTGGCGTGCGGGCGGATCGGGAAACGAGAACAGCTCAATGACATACGAGCCGTTAAGCGACAAATCAAGCTTATAGGAACTGCGGTCTTCGCGGTACGTTTCTTGAATCACCTGAAAACCGAGCTTATGTACGTAGAAAGCTTTCGACTTTTCATAATCTGAACATATGATTGCAATATGATGTATGGATTTCAGCAACATCATCCCTCCTTGATTCCCAGTATAGCAGAGAAGGCTTTTCCAGCTGGGATTGAAATGCTTTTGACTGGGGGTAAGCACTATACTATAATGAGAATGTTACGCACAGGAAAACAGAGGTGAAGACCGTGTTAGACCGTTTAAAGTCAATCGAAGAACGATACGAAAAATTAAATGAGCTTTTAAGCGATCCAGAAGTAGTAAATGATCCGAAAAAGCTAAGAGAATATTCAAAAGAGCAATCTGATATACAAGAAACAGTTGACGTATATAGACAATACAGAGATGCGTCAGAACAGCTGGCTGATGCAAAAGCGATGCTTGAAGAGAAGCTGGACGCTGAGATGCGCGACATGGTGAAGGAAGAGATTTCTGAACTTCAGAAGGAAACGGAAACACTGTCAGAACGCTTGAAAGTGCTCCTGATCCCGAAAGATCCTAATGACGACAAAAACGTTATCATGGAGATCCGCGGAGCTGCGGGAGGCGAGGAAGCCGCTTTATTCGCGGGTAACCTGTATAGAATGTATTCCCGTTATGCCGAGCTGCAAGGCTGGAAAACAGAGGTCATGGAAGCGAATGTAACCGGAACGGGCGGTTACAAAGAGATCATCTTTATGATTACGGGAAGCGGCGCATATTCTAAACTCAAATATGAAAACGGCGCCCACCGCGTACAGCGTGTTCCTGAAACAGAATCAGGCGGCCGTATCCATACATCCACTGCAACAGTAGCATGTCTTCCTGAGGCAGAAGAGGTAGAGGTTGACATTCATGAGAAGGATATCCGTGTTGATACGTTTGCATCAAGCGGACCGGGCGGACAAAGCGTTAACACAACAATGTCTGCCGTTCGTCTGACGCACTTGCCGACAGGTGTTGTTGTATCGTGCCAGGATGAAAAATCTCAAATCAAGAACAAAGAAAAAGCAATGAAGGTTCTCCGTGCCAGAATCTACGATAAATTTCAGCAGGAAGCCCAGGCTGAATATGATCAAACACGGAAATCAGCAGTCGGATCAGGTGACCGCTCTGAACGTATCCGCACATACAACTTCCCGCAAAACCGTGTGACGGATCACAGAATCGGCCTGACGATTCAAAAGCTTGATCAGATTCTTGAAGGAAAACTTGACGAAGTGGTTGAAGCGCTGATCGTTGAAGATCAGGCAAGCAAGCTTCAGCAGTCGGAAGGTTAAGATGAAGACGATATTTGAAGCCCTGAAATGGGCTTCTTCTTATTTAACCGAAGCGGGAAGAGAAGAAAATGCGGCCGAGCTTCTTTTGCTTTATGATACCGGAATGGACAGAAGCAAGCTGCTCGCCAGCTTACAGGAACCGATTGGCGAAGACGAACTGTATCGCTTTAAGCGTCACGTTGAGATGCATAAAGAGGGCGTGCCGGTTCAGTACATTATAGGAAAAGAGTTTTTTTACGGACGGGAATTTATGGTGAATGATGATGTGCTGATCCCGCGGCCGGAAACAGAAGAGGTTGTCTATCATCTGCTTGAAAAATATCGGCATGTCTTTTCTGAAGACAGCAGGCTCGAAGTCGTTGACGTCGGTACAGGGAGCGGCGCGATAGCCGTCACGCTTGCACTTGAAAACAAAAACTTTTCTGTGTCGGCTGTCGATATCTCGAAAGAGGCGCTGCAAGTCGCCTCCGCCAATGCGGAAACGCTCGGAGCAGATGTGGGCTTTTATCAGGGCGATCTGCTTGAGCCTTTTATTAAGGCAGGCAAAAAAGCGGATATTGTCGTCTCGAATCCTCCTTATATTTCAGAAGAAGAAATGGCTGATCTATCAGAGATTGTCCGTTTTCATGAGCCGCTGCACGCTCTCACCGATGGCGGAGACGGGCTGAAATTCTATAAGCGGTTTATGGAAGACCTCCCGCTTGTCATGAAGGATAAAGTGTTTGTCGTTTTTGAAATCGGATGGAAACAGGGCGCAGCGGTCAAAGAGCTGATCCTCAAGGCGTTTAAGGGTGCGGAAGTGGAAGTGCTGAAAGATATTAACGGAAAAGACAGAACCATATGCGCCGTGATTCATAAAGATATATAAGCAGCTTGCTGGCGAGTTGATGAATCAAGCTGTGTTAACACCGGCAAAGGGGATGTAAAAGATGAAAAAGGCCCTGGCAGCAGGAATCTTGCTCATTGCGATTGAGAGCATGGTTGGCACTATTTTTCCGCAGGCTCTTTCATATGAAACGCTGTTTGGCGTTGCGTCTCTCGTTTTGATTGGGCTTGCGATCATCACATCGGGTTTGGCTGTAAGCGGAAGCGATCAGCGGGCAAACTACCATTCAGAAACCAAAGAAGGCCGTACAGCCCGCTTGAAAATGGCGGCTGCTTTCTTTGTTGCGGCGATACCTTCTATTCTATGTTATTTGCTGACGGTTTTGTTTTAATGAAAAAGGAAGCCTCTTTAGGCTTCCTTTTTTTGCAGTAAAACAGAATCCCATATCCAATAGACAAGAGCTGTTAATACAGCGAAGATGTAAAAGGCTGTATTTTGAAACAGAGATTGTCCCGAAGGCTGCAACACGCCGAAAATGATTGCGTTGGCAATAAAAGCCGCAATAAGGTAATACAGCAGATACAAAGGGCTGAACCGTTTCGGTTTTTTATTCATCATGAATTGAAGCGGCAGCGCGAATATCAAATAAGGAAACAGAAAATAAAATGCCATCGTGATGACAGCGGCAATGATAAACGAATGAATATAGATAATCGAATAAAGAACCGACATCGTGAATGCTGATAACAGCACTGTATAATTATATTTCATCTTAAACCTCCTAAAACACTATCGTACCATAAATTAGATTAACAGCTTGCTAGATTTTTTTCACCCTGTACGTTTACCTTAGGCTCTCCTTGTCCATAATAGGGCTAGAAACAAAGCACGGAGAGGAACGGTGGGGACCGATGAAAAAAACAGTAATCATATGTATATATATCTTTCTTTTATTATCCGGAGCGCTTGTAGGGCTGGCAAAAGAGGAGACGGCACAGCGATCAGAAAATCAGCCGGTGGTCATACCGGATCAGGCGATTCGCCTGAGAATATTAGCAAATAGCGACAGTGACAAAGATCAGCAATTAAAACGTCATATAAGAGACGCAGTGAATAAAGAAATCACAACTTGGGTAAAAGATATTACTTCTATTGAAGAAGCACGGCGTGTGATTCGCTCAAAGCTCCCTGAAATCAAAGCAATTGCAAAGGAAACAATGGAGAAAGAAGGAGCGAACCAATCGATATCCGTTGATTTTGACAAAATCTCATTTCCGACAAAGCTTTACGGCAACATGGTATATCCGGCTGGTGAGTATGAAGCGATTCTGATTACGCTTGGAAACGGCGATGGCGCCAACTGGTGGTGTGTGCTGTTCCCGCCGCTCTGCTTTCTCGATTTTTCTAATGGGGAAGCCGTCAAAGAACAAGAAGATAAAGAAGCCTCAAAAAAGCAGACTGAAAAAGTGCTTGAGGACGTAACCGCTAAAGCGGAAAAAGCCAAAAAAGCAGAGAAAGAAGAGAAGGAAGACGGCACAGAAGTGAAATTCTTCTTAGTCGAATGGATTTCCGACCTTTTTTCCTAAACACCTGGTCTAAAAATAGATTTGCCTCATAGATTGGAAGAAAGAATGCAAAAACGGGGTGAACGGATGTTTTATCAACTGCGGGTGGCAAGGGAAAAAGACGGAGACGTGCTCGAGGAATTTTTAAAACAGGCGAAAACCAATCATGAAGGCGTGAAAGAAGGCTTCACCCAGTTTCTTATGCTGGAGGACAGCGAGAAAAACATTGCCGGATGTCTCGGAATTGAAAAAATAAGCTGTGATCAAGGGCTGCTGCGATCACTTGTGATATCGGACAAGCTTCACCAAGGCCATGTTGTGACGCTCTTTCAGAGCATGGAGCTGCTGTGCGAAAAGCACCAGATCAAAACAGTATATTTAATAGCGAATCAGCATTCCTCTGCTGACTTCCTGACGGCACTGGGATTTGAACCAGCTGAAAGCGTACCTGAAGAGCTGTTTTCTTCTGATCACTTCTGTGAATCGCGGCAAACCGAAGGGGCCGTCTTGATGAAAAAAGCGTCTGGATAAGTGTGATTTATACACATACTTATCCACTTCTTCATTAGCGTTGTCCACAATTTGTGGATAACGCTTGTTTTATTACAGGACATCTTTTATACTTTCAAAAGGATTACACGCGTAAAACAATCGTTTTATTGTTGTGAATAAGGAGTTTGGTCAGAAAATGAAAACGAAAAGATGGTTTGTGGATGTAACTGGCGAGTTATCCACAAATGATCCACAAATTGCACAAGCAGCTGCTTTGCTTCGGGAAAATGAGGTCGTTGCGTTCCCGACAGAAACGGTATACGGTCTCGGCGCAAACGCGAAAAACACAGATGCTGTCAAAAAAATATATGAGGCAAAAGGGCGGCCGAGCGATAATCCCCTGATTGTCCACATTGCGGACATTGGTCAGCTGAACGGTTTAACGGGTCCGGCGCCCGAAAAGGCGAAAACATTGATGAAACGGTTTTGGCCTGGAGCACTTACGCTCATTCTGCCTTGCAAACCTGGTGCGCTCTCACCTCGTGTAACGGCAGGGCTTGAAACGGTTGCCATTAGGATGCCGGATCATCCGCTTGCCCTAGCATTGATTCGCGAGTCGGGTTTGCCGATTGCGGCACCTAGCGCCAATCTATCAGGCAAGCCAAGTCCGACAAAGGCGGAACATGTGGCTCACGACTTGGATGGCCGAATAGCTGGAATTATGGACGGAGGCCCTACTGGGATTGGGGTCGAATCAACCGTACTTTCATGTGCAGGCGACATCCCTGTTCTCCTGCGCCCGGGTGGCATTACAAAAGAACAAATTGAAGCGGAGATCGGGCCGATCCTTGTGGATAAAGGACTCAGCGATCAAAATGAGAAGCCGATTTCTCCAGGGATGAAATATACACATTATGCGCCGACAGCGCCGCTTGCTATTTGCGAAGGCGGCCCAGAGCGCATTCAGCATCTCATTCAAGAATATCAACAGGGCGGCAGACGGGTCGGTGTCCTGACGACAGAAGAAAACGCGGGTGTTTATTCCGCTGATTATGTGAAGAGCTGCGGCAGACGGGCTCAGCTTGAGACTGTTGCGGCTGCGCTGTACGATGCTTTACGCAGCTTCGATGAGAATAAGGTGGATTTTATTATCGCGGAATCCTTTCCAGACACGGGCGTGGGTCTCGCCATTATGAACAGGCTGATGAAAGCCGCCGGAGGAAGAGTGATTCGCTGAACACAGTCAGATGTTCTAACCCTTTTTGGACACGCATAGGCTAAAAAAGCGGGGCGTGTCCAAGGGGGTTATTCATGTATGTCGGATTTGTTCATAGGCGAACTGATTACTTTAAGCATCATGGCGTTTGCTTTAGGGATGGATGCTTTTTCTGTCGGTCTCGGAATGGGCATGGTCAAACTCAGGAAAAAGCAGATATTCTATATTGGTTTCATCATCGGCCTCTTCCACGTCATCATGCCTCTCGGGGGGATGGCGGCCGGTAACATGCTGTCAGGGCTCCTCGGTGTGTTAGCGGTTTATATCGGGGGTTCGCTGCTATTTGTTCTGGGGGTTCAAATGCTTATGGCCTCTTTTAAACAGTCAGAAGAACGATTCATGTCGCCGACAGGGCCGGGCTTATTGCTGTTTGCCATCGGCGTCAGCCTTGACAGCTTCTCCGTCGGTTTGAGCTTGGGGATATACGGATCACATCCGCTCCTTACAATTACCCTGTTCGGGCTTTTCAGCATGATTTTGACATGGCTGGGCCTGCTGATCGGAAAACAAGTGCAGTCATGGCTTGGCACATACAGCGAAGCGCTCGGGGGCATCATATTAATCGTATTCGGCCTAAAGCTGCTTTTGCCAATTTAATATACCAATAAAAGAAACGAAGTCGCCGTTTCTTTTTTCTTCATATATAATAGAGAAAAATAAGGGGTGACTGACATGAATATTATTTTTGTCTGTACTGGAAATACGTGCCGCAGCCCAATGGCTGAGGCGCTTTTTAAATCAATTGCAGAAACGGAAGGGCTGAATGTCAGTGTCCGCTCGGCAGGCGTGTTTGCTTCGCCTAATGGGAGAGCGACGCCTCAAGCGGTCGAAGCGCTGTTTGAAAAACACATTGCCCTGAATCATGTGTCTTCTCCATTAACTGAAGAACATATGAAATCAGCTGATTTGATTCTGGCTATGACCCATCAGCACAAACAGATCATTGCCAGCCAATTTGGACGTTATCGTGATAAAGTGTTTACGCTAAAAGAATATGCCACAGGCAGCCATGGGGATGTCATCGATCCGTTCGGCGGTTCAATTGACATCTATAAACAAACGAGAGATGAGCTTGAAGAGCTTCTTCGGCAGCTGGCAAAACAACTGAAAAAAGACGGTAGGTAAGTTGTCAGAAAATCTGCAAACAGGTCATTTGCAAATCCTGCGTGAAGGAGTAGAATATAGTGAAAAGCACATCATATGGTGTGAATGAAAGAGCGGACAGGCTGCGCGGTTAACATAGCGGGCGGGGCCGTATCACACACGCTGGGAGGAAAAGCAGATGAAAGTAGCCATAGCATCGGATCATGGCGGCGTTCACATTCGAAATGAAATCAAAGAGTTAATGGACGAATTGCAAATTGAATATATTGATATGGGCTGTGACTGTGGCAGCGGATCTGTCGATTATCCGGATTATGCTTTTCCGGTGGCCGAAAAAGTGGTTAGCGGCGAAGTTGACAGAGGGATTTTAATTTGCGGGACAGGTATTGGCATGAGCATTTCCGCCAATAAAGTCAAAGGCATCCGCTGCGCGCTGGCGCACGATACATTCAGCGCAAAGGCGACGAGAGAGCATAATGATACAAACATCCTCGCGATGGGTGAACGAGTGATCGGCCCCGGTTTGGCGCGGGAAATTGCGAAAATCTGGCTGACCACTGAGTTTACCGGCGGAAGACATCAAACCCGTATTGGAAAAATCTCAGATTATGAAGAGAAAAACCTGTAGGGGTGCGTTCAATGAATGAGATCAAGCAAACGTGGAATACGATGCTGTCTGAATTTCAGGAACAAGCGGGATTGAAACAAGATCAGCTCTTTGTCCTTGGATGCAGCACGAGCGAAGTGGCCGGCAGCCGGATCGGAACATCGGGCAATGTAGACATCGCGGAAAGCATCTACAGCGGGCTTGCCGGGCTTAAGGAAAAAACGGGAATCCATCTCGCGTTTCAATGCTGTGAGCATTTGAATAGAGCACTTGTCATCGAGGAAGAAACGGCCCGGCTGTTAAGGCTTCCAACCGTTTCTGCCGTACCCGTTCCGAAAGCGGGCGGGGCGATGGCTTCTTATGCGTTTAAGCAGATGAAGTCTCCTGTTCTTGTCGAAACCATTCAGGCTGATGCCGGGATAGACATCGGCGATACGTTTATCGGCATGCATCTGAAGCCGGTGGCTGTCCCTGTACGAGTCTCTCAAAACAGTCTAGGTGCAGCCCATGTGACATTAGCGCGTACGCGGCCGAAACTGATCGGCGGAGTACGGGCCGTTTATGAGTGCGAATGAAAGGACTGCATGCCAGTCTTTTCTTTTGTTTTAAGGAAGAAAATAAATTCCGAACTTTAACTTAAATTTAAGTTATTAATATTCGTTTTTACCAATAAAAGTTTTGATTTTTTAAAAATAATCTTTTACATTGGCCTAAAAAACCATGTACAATAGTGGTGGTAAAAACAAAGAACAGGATACGGATAGGAGAGGATCTCGCTGATGAAACATTTACCTGCGCAAGACGAACAAGTGTTTAACGCCATTAAAAATGAGCGTGAACGCCAACAGACTAAGATCGAATTGATTGCTTCTGAGAACTTTGTAAGTGAAGCGGTTATGGAAGCACAAGGATCTGTTTTGACAAATAAATACGCTGAGGGATATCCGGGCAAACGCTACTATGGCGGATGTGAGCACGTCGATGTCGTTGAAGATATCGCTCGTGACCGCGCGAAGGAGATCTTTGGAGCGGAGCATGTAAACGTTCAGCCGCATTCAGGCGCACAAGCAAACATGGCAGTGTACTTCACGATTTTGGAGCAAGGCGATACTGTACTTGGGATGAACCTCTCCCACGGCGGCCATTTAACACACGGAAGTCCAGTCAACTTCAGCGGTGTTCAATATAACTTTGTTGAGTACGGCGTAGATAAAGAAACTCAATATATTGATTACGATGACGTGCGTGAAAAAGCCCTCGCTCATAAGCCGAAGCTTATCGTAGCAGGAGCAAGTGCGTATCCTCGTACAATCGACTTTAAAAAATTCCGTGAAATTGCTGATGAAGTCGGCGCTTACTTCATGGTGGATATGGCGCATATCGCAGGACTTGTTGCGGCAGGCCTTCATCCGAACCCGGTTCCTTACGCTGATTTCGTGACAACAACAACACATAAAACACTTCGCGGACCTCGCGGCGGTATGATCCTTTGCCGTGAAGAGTTCGGCAAGAAAATTGATAAATCAATCTTCCCTGGAATTCAAGGCGGCCCGCTGATGCACGTTATTGCCGCAAAAGCAGTTTCATTCGGCGAAGTATTGCAGGACGATTTCAAAACATATGCACAAAACGTTATTTCAAATGCAAAACGCCTGGCTGAAGCGTTAACGAAAGAGGGCATCCAGCTCGTTTCAGGCGGAACTGACAACCACCTTATCCTTGTTGACCTTCGTTCTCTCGGACTGACTGGTAAGGTTGCTGAGCACGTGCTTGATGAAATCGGTATTACGTCTAACAAAAACGCAATCCCATACGATCCGGAAAAACCTTTCGTAACAAGCGGTATCCGTCTTGGTACAGCTGCTGTGACAAGCCGCGGTTTTGACGGAGACGCATTGGATGAAGTCGGTGCCATCATTGGGCTTGCATTGAAAAACCACGAAGATGAAGGAAAACTAGAAGAAGCGAGACAGCGTGTAGCTGCTCTGACTGACAAATTTCCTCTATATAAAAAATTAGATTACTAAGATCCTAAAACCCGCTCGGGCCAATGCCCGGCGGGTTTTTTGACGATGTTCTTGAAACTCCATGTCTTTTTTTGTAGAATCAATAGAAGTGTGTAATTGTTGATGGGACAATAAAAAAGGAGCTGAAACACAGTATGGGAAAGGTATATGTATTTGATCATCCTTTAATTCAGCACAAGCTGACATATATACGGAATGAAAATACAGGTACGAAAGATTTTAGAGAGCTTGTAGACGAAGTAGCCACTCTTATGGCGTTTGAAATTACCCGCGATCTTCCTTTAGAAGAAGTGGATATCAATACACCGGTTCAGGCTGCGAAATCGAAAGTCATCTCAGGGAAAAAACTTGGAGTGGTTCCTATCCTCAGAGCGGGATTGGGAATGGTTGACGGTATCTTAAAACTGATTCCTGCAGCAAAAGTGGGACATGTCGGCCTGTACCGTGATCCTGAAACCTTAAAACCCGTGGAATACTATGTCAAGCTTCCTTCTGACGTGGAAGAGCGTGAATTCATCGTGGTTGACCCGATGCTGGCCACAGGCGGTTCCGCAGTTGAAGCCATTCACAGCCTCAAAAAGCGCGGTGCGAAAAATATTCGTTTCATGTGTCTTGTAGCGGCACCGGAGGGTGTGGAAGAATTGCAGAAGCATCATTCAGACGTGGATATTTACATCGCGGCACTTGATGAAAAACTAAATGAAAAAGGTTATATTGTTCCAGGTCTCGGAGACGCGGGAGACCGTATGTTTGGAACAAAATAAAAAAGAAAACCCCCGAAAAGGGTTTTCTTTTTTTATCCAGTTATTTGCTATTCGGTCAATTTGTATACAATTATAGGTGAAAATGTGAACATTCTGTGGAGGCGTACAGTATAAAAAGTTTTTTAACTTTAAACAGATTGACACATGTTAGGGGCTATTGTATGCTAAACGAGGGTATTATGAGAAGGTTTTCATAGCTTTCATTATAGTCCTCATCCTCAATGTAAATCCTCTCAGTAAACCCGTATTATGAGGATTTATTTAAGCGAATGAAACAGCATCCTTGCAAGGCTTGCGGATGAATGATTTTTTCGAACAGGCCCGTTTTGCCGGTCAAAAAAGGTCTTCTACTAGGGTTAACCGCTGATTTATGCCGTATCTATGCTATACATTATTTTTTCATCAGGAGACAGATAATTGATGGACGATCCCAAGCTTACATTTAGCAGACAACGTAAATATCTATTGTTCATTTTGGCAGTGTATGTACTGGGTTATGGTTTAACAGCGTATAAAACCGTTTTTTTAGGCCTTATTCTGGGAACTGTTTTCAGTTTGTTTAATTTTTTACTGCTCGTCAGGAGAATGAACGCTTTTGACAGAGCCGTTGAGAAAGGGAAGTCCATACGATCTCTTGGGAGCGCAGCGCGGTGGTGCAATGCGATTCTTGCTGCGGCTGTTGCCTATAAAAATCCCGAGCATTTTCATATGGCAAGTACAGTTATTGGATTAATGACAATATACCCTGTCATTATGATAGATTCCTTTATCCAGCTTAAACGTTCATCAATGGAAGAGAGGTGAAAACCCTTTGAATCATGAATACAGAACTATTGAATTTCTAGGTCTTACTTTTAATCTGACAAACATTCTGATGATTACTGTGGCGAGTGTAATTGTTTTATTGATTGCTATATTAACGACAAGAACGCTTTCGATCCGTCCCGGAAAAGCCCAGAATTTTATGGAATGGGTTGTGGATTTCGTCCGCAATATTATCGGCAGTACAATGGATTTGAAAACAGGGGCTAACTTCTTGGCACTTGGTGTCACATTGCTGATGTACATATTTGTGTCGAATATGCTGGGGCTGCCGTTCTCTATTACAATCGGACATGAGCTCTGGTGGAAATCTCCGACAGCCGATCCTGCCATTACATTAACGCTAGCCGTGATGGTTGTTGCTTTAACTCACTACTATGGTGTGAAGATGAAAGGGCTCAAGGAATATTCCAAAGACTATTTAAGACCTGTTCCATTCATGCTCCCGATGAAAATCATCGAAGAGTTTGCGAATACGCTGACTCTCGGTTTGCGGCTTTATGGTAACATCTTCGCCGGTGAGATTCTTCTCGGCCTGCTTGCGGGATTAGCGACAAGCCATTACTCACAAAGCTTGGCTCTCGGTCTTGTTGGTACAATCGGCGCCATTCTGCCAATGCTGGCATGGCAAGCATTCAGTTTATTTATAGGTGCCATCCAAGCGTTTATCTTTACAATGCTGACGATGGTGTACATGTCTCATAAAATCAGTCATGATCATTAAAACATTATATCCAAACGGATAACATTTTAAAGGAGGAACTTTTTCATGAATTTAATAGCAGCTGCGATTGCAATTGGTTTAGGTGCACTTGGTGCAGGTATTGGTAACGGTTTGATTGTTTCACGTACGGTAGAGGGGATTGCCCGTCAGCCGGAGGCAGGTAAAGAACTTAGAACTCTTATGTTCATGGGTATCGCATTAGTTGAAGCCCTTCCTATTATTGCTGTCGTTATCGCATTCTTAGCGTTCTTTGGCTAAGCATAAAAGCCTTATATGAACTAAAAATGGCGAAGATCATTCCAAGAGAACCTTCGCCATTGCTTTATGTCTGATAAGCATCCCGCCTTGCCGGCTGAAAAGAGACAAGTGCGGCTGCTGGATCAGCAAAGAAAAACCTGCAGAAGGGAGTTGCCGTAGTAGATGTCTCAATTACCACTTGAACTAGGATTTTCGTTTAACGGCGGAGATATCCTGTTCCAACTGTTAGCTATGTTAATCTTATTAGCGCTTCTGAAGAAATACGCTTTAGGGCCGCTATTAAACATAATGAAACAGCGTGAAGACCACATCGCTGGAGAAATTACGTCTGCTGAAGAAAAAAATAAAGAAGCGCAGCAGCTGATTGAAGAGCAGCGCGTTCTTTTAAAAGAAGCAAGACAGGAATCCCAAACTCTTATCGAAAACGCAAAGAAACTGGGAGATAAGCAAAAAGAAGAGATTATTCAGGCTGCACGTGCAGAATCTGAACGTCTGAAAGAAGCAGCAAGAACTGAAATCGTGAAGGAAAAAGAACAGGCGGTTTCTGCTCTCCGCGAGCAAGTAGCGTCTCTTTCTGTCATGATTGCGTCGAAAGTGATCGAAAAAGAACTGGATGAACAAGCTCAAGAGAAATTGATCCAGGACTATCTTAAAGAGGTAGGAGAAAGCCGATGAGTGGATCAGCTGTCTCTAAACGATATGCGTCAGCTCTTTTTGATATTGCCAATGAGTCCGCTCAGCTGAATCAAGTTGAAGAAGAGCTAACCGTTGTAAAACAAGTGTTTCAAAATGAAAAAGCGTTTAATGACGTGTTAAACCATCCGAAGGTGCCGGCTGCGAAGAAAAAAGAGCTGATTCAAAATGCATTTGGCTCTTTGTCGCAGTCCGTGCTCAATACGATTTTTCTTTTGATTGACCGCCATCGTGCCGCGATTGTGCCTGAGCTCACAGATGAGTTTATCAAACTCGCAAATGAGGCTCGTCAAATAGAAGACGCGACCGTATATTCAGTGAAACCGCTGACGGATGCAGAAATTTTATCATTATCACAAGTGTTTGCAAAAAAAGCCGGAGTCGCTTCACTGAGAATCAGAAATGAAGTGCAGACGGATTTAATAGGCGGCATTAAAGTCCGCATTGGTAACCGGATTTTTGACGGCAGCGTAAGCGGAAAGCTTCAGCGCATTGAACGTCAACTAGCCGGGGAAAATCGATAGAAGGGGTGAAACCTAAGTGAGCATCAAAGCTGAAGAGATTAGCACGCTGATAAAACAGCAAATACAAAATTATCAATCTGATATTGAAGTTCAAGACGTAGGTACAGTCATCCAAGTCGGTGACGGTATTGCTCGTGTACACGGCCTTGACAATTGTATGGCCGGTGAACTTGTCGAATTTTCAAACGGTGTTTTGGGTATGGCTCAAAACCTTGAAGAATCAAACGTAGGTATCGTCATCTTAGGACCTTTCAGTGAGATCCGTGAGGGAGACGAAGTAAAAAGAACAGGCCGCATCATGGAGGTTCCTGTCGGTGAGGAACTAATCGGCCGTATTGTGAACCCATTAGGTCAGCCGGTAGACGGACTTGGCCCGATCCTCACAAGCAAAACACGTCCGATCGAAAGCCCTGCACCAGGCGTTATGGACCGTAAATCCGTTCATGAACCGCTTCAAACGGGTATTAAAGCGATCGATGCACTGATTCCAATCGGCCGCGGCCAGCGTGAGCTGATCATCGGTGACCGTCAAACAGGTAAAACTTCTGTTGCGATCGATGCGATCCTGAACCAAAAAGACCAAGACATGATCTGCGTATACGTTGCGATCGGTCAAAAAGAATCAACAGTCCGCGGCGTAGTAGAAACATTGCGTAAGCACGGCGCGCTTGATTATACAATCGTTGTAACGGCGTCTGCGTCACAGCCGGCACCGCTTCTGTACCTGGCTCCATATGCAGGGGTTACAATGGCAGAAGAATTTATGTACAACGGCAAGCACGTTCTTGTTGTATACGATGATCTTTCTAAACAAGCGGCTGCTTACCGTGAGCTGTCCTTGCTTCTTCGCCGTCCGCCAGGCCGTGAAGCGTTCCCTGGGGATGTATTCTACCTTCATTCCCGTCTGCTTGAGCGTGCAGCAAAGCTTAGTGACGCGAAAGGCGCAGGATCAATTACAGCTCTGCCGTTCGTAGAAACACAAGCCGGAGATATCTCTGCTTATATTCCGACGAACGTCATTTCCATCACCGACGGACAGATCTTCCTGCAATCTGATTTGTTCTTCTCAGGCGTACGTCCAGCGATCAACGCCGGATTGTCTGTATCCCGTGTCGGCGGTTCAGCGCAAATCAAAGCGATGAAAAAAGTATCAGGAACTTTGCGTCTTGACCTTGCATCATACCGTGAGCTGGAAGCATTCGCTCAATTCGGATCTGACCTCGACCAAGCGACTCAGGCGAAACTGAACCGCGGTGCGCGTACAGTTGAAGTGCTGAAGCAGGATCTGAACAAGCCGCTTCCGGTTGAAAAGCAAGTAGCCATTCTTTATGCGCTGACAAAAGGATATCTTGATGATATTCCTGTAGCGGATATCAGACGTTTTGAAGAAGAGTACTACATGTACCTTGACCAAAACCATAAAGAACTGCTTGATGGAATTGCGAAAACAGGAAACCTTCCTGCTGATGAAGACTTCAAAGCTGCAATCGAAGGCTTCAAACGCACATTTGCACCAAGCAACTAACTCGAATGCTGATGAGAGAAAAAGGTTCTCTTTTTCTCTCTTTTTACGCAGATGAAGAGAAAAGGTGGTGAAATCTTTGGCCTCATTACGCGATATTAAGTCAAGGATCACGTCAACGAAAAAAACGAGCCAGATTACAAAAGCCATGCAGATGGTATCTGCGGCTAAGCTGAATCGTGCTGAAAACAATGCAAAATCATTTGTGCCATATATGGATAAGATCCAAGAGGTTGTGTCAAATGTCGGGAGAGTTTCCGGCAACGTGAAACATCCGATGCTTCTCAGCAGAGAAGTGAAAAAGACAGCATACCTTGTCATTACGTCTGACCGCGGTCTTGCCGGCGCTTTTAACAGTTCGGTTTTACGAAGTGCTTATCAGGCCATGCAAGAACGTCATCAATCTAAGGATGAGTATGCGGTAATCGTCATCGGAAGAGTGGGCCGTGATTTCTTTAAGAAACGTGAGATTCCGATCATTTCCGAGTTAACAGGACTTGGAGATGAAGTAACGTTTACAGAAATTAAGGATCTTGCCCGACAAACGATCCAAATGTTTATAGACGGGGCGTTTGATGAATTGCACCTTGTTTATAACCATTTTGTCAGCGCCATTTCTCAAGAAGTAACGGAGAAAAAACTTCTGCCGTTATCTGATTTGGGCAGCGGCGGCGGAAAGAGAACGGCGTCTTATGAATTTGAACCGTCTGAAGAGGAGGTTCTGGAGGTTTTGCTTCCTCAATATGCAGAAAGCTTAATCTTCGGTGCGCTTCTTGACAGTAAAGCAAGTGAGCATGCAGCAAGAATGACGGCGATGAAAAACGCGACAGACAACGCGAAGGAACTTATCGATTCACTTTCGCTTTCTTACAACCGCGCTCGCCAAGCAGCCATCACACAAGAAATTACGGAAATTGTCGGCGGAGCAGCCGCTTTAGAATAGAAAGATTTTGTCAGGAGGGATAGCGATGAAGAAAGGACGCGTTAGCCAGGTATTAGGACCGGTCGTCGACGTGCGTTTTGAAGACGGTCATTTGCCTGAAATTTATAATGCGATTAAAATTTCACAGCCAGCTGCAAGTGAAAACGAAGTAGGTATTGATTTAACGCTTGAGGTCGCTCTTCATTTAGGTGATGATACAGTCCGTACAATCGCAATGGCATCTACGGACGGTGTTCAGCGCGGAATGGAAGCTGTAGATACAGGAGCGCCAATCTCAGTACCGGTTGGTGATGTAACACTTGGCCGTGTATTTAACGTACTCGGAGAAAATATTGATTTGAATGAGCCAGTTCCTGCGGATGCGAAAAAGGATCCGATTCACAGACAGGCGCCTTCATTTGATCAGCTTTCAACAGAAGTTGAAATTCTTGAAACAGGTATTAAAGTTGTTGACTTGCTTGCTCCTTACATCAAGGGCGGTAAGATCGGATTGTTCGGCGGTGCCGGTGTAGGTAAAACCGTATTAATCCAGGAATTAATCAACAACATCGCGCAAGAGCACGGCGGTATCTCTGTATTCGCCGGTGTAGGAGAGCGTACTCGTGAAGGGAACGACCTTTTCTACGAAATGAGCGACTCTGGCGTCATCAACAAAACAGCCATGGTATTCGGACAAATGAACGAGCCGCCGGGCGCACGTATGCGTGTTGCTTTGACAGGTCTTACAATGGCTGAGCACTTCCGTGATGAACAAGGACAGGACGTACTGTTCTTCATCGATAACATTTTCCGTTTCACACAAGCAGGTTCAGAGGTTTCTGCCCTTCTTGGCCGTATGCCTTCAGCGGTTGGTTATCAGCCGACGCTTGCGACAGAAATGGGTCAGCTTCAAGAGCGTATCACGTCTACTAACGTTGGATCAGTTACATCTATCCAGGCGATCTACGTGCCTGCCGATGACTACACTGACCCGGCGCCGGCAACAACGTTCGCTCACTTGGATGCGACAACAAACCTTGAGCGTAAGTTAACTGAGATGGGTATTTACCCTGCGGTTGATCCGTTGGCTTCTACATCACGCGCCCTTGCTCCTGAAATTGTTGGAGAAGAGCATTATGCAGTTGCCCGTGAAGTACAGTCAACGCTTCAGCGTTACAAAGAGCTTCAAGATATCATTGCGATTCTCGGTATGGATGAATTGAGTGATGAAGACAAGCTTGTCGTTCAACGCGCACGCCGTATTCAGTTCTTCCTTTCTCAAAACTTCCACGTGGCTGAACAGTTCACTGGACAAAAAGGTTCTTACGTGCCTGTAAAAGAAACGGTTCAAGGTTTCAAAGAAATCTTAGCCGGCAAATACGACCATCTTCCTGAAGATGCGTTCCGTCTTGTAGGCCGTATCGAAGAAGTTGTTGAGAAAGCAAAAGAAATGGGTGTAGAAGTTTAATCTGGTCCTAGGAGGGTAAAAGCATGAAGACCGTTAAAGTCAATATCGTTACTCCCGACGGCCCAGTATACGATGCGGATATCGAAATGGTGAGCGTGAGAGCCGAAAGCGGCGATCTCGGTATTTTGCCAGGTCATATTCCAACCGTGGCTCCTCTTAAAATCGGCGCTGTCCGTCTGAAAAAAGACGGACAGACTGAATTGGTTGCGGTCAGCGGCGGATTTGTAGAAGTCCGTCCTGATCAGGTTACCATCCTTGCCCAGGCTGCTGAAACAGCGGAAGGCATTGATAAAGAGCGCGCTGCAGCTGCACGTCAGCGGGCGCAGGAGCGTTTGAATTCTCAATCAGATGATACTGACATTCGTCGGGCTGAGCTTGCGTTACAGCGGGCTTTGAACAGATTGGATGTAGCAGGGAAATAAGAAAAAATCCTTCTCATGTATGAGAAGGATTTTTTTATGAACACACAAGAGAATCAAACAGCGACAGAAGCGGCTTATCCTCTTTTTGCTGCAAGTATAAACGATCACAGCAATTCATTGTATGCCATGATTTGCGATGTCTTCTAAAGCCCATTGTATAAGCGCCGTCTGTGTATGGGTAAGGCTTTACGATCCATTCAGCATCTTCATGTTGGGCAATCACGCAATCTATAAGATAAACACTGATCATTTTCTCGAATTCTTCAATAGGAAGATTCCAATCAGCAAGCAAAAGCTCTTGTATACTTTGAAAATAAAGGTTTTCAAGCTCTTCAAGGCTTTCTCTCGTATAGGTAAGAGAAATGTTATAAAACTGACACAATTCATTCAGTTCTTCAATCTGTGACTGTCTATAATCATAATAGAATGCAATTGCTTCCCATTCCTGTTCAAAAATTGGCAGGTTCTCACCGTATTGCTCTTCAGGCTGAAAAAAAGAATGATTCACATTTGCCAGCTCCTTTCCAATAAAGTATACCATGTAAAAGAATCGCACTTTAAGTGGGGATTAACCCTAGATTTGGCTGATTATTCCGTTCTGTATAAAATGTATCATCTTTATCCGTGCTTCTTATATAATAAGAAAGGGTATAAACGCGGAGAAAGGATGAAAGGAGTGGAATAGATGAGTGTATTGGGACAGCAGGCTGCAATTGGTATTGTCGTTCATCTGATTTTTATAGCGGTGACTTGGTGGGCGTTGCAAGCCGTCAATATCGATCCGTTAATTAAAAAAGGCAAAGTCGTGCAGGCAAGACTCCTGATGATTTTACTGACAATCGCTATTGGAACGACTGTTGCGAATTTCTTTTTAGATTACCTCAATTATTCACAGCAGCTTCCCTACCTATTTTAATAGGTTTTGAACATTATAATCACGGGAATGGTTTGGGAAGCGGGTTGAAGCGTATAACGCGAGTTTTGACGAAGATTTTTACGTATGGCGCCTCTTGCCTCCGGTAAAACTGGGGATAAGGGGGAGAGATGAACATGAAGAAAAAACAAGTAAGCCACGCCATTATCATATCCGTAATGTTAAGCTTCGTCATTGCTGTTTTCCATACCATTCATGCGAGTGAGTTAACGCCGTTAGCACAAATGGCAGAGGGGATGGAACGCCAAGATGTGTCAATAGATAAGTGGGCATTGCATGCAAAACAAAACATGTCGCTGACCGAAAAAGAATTTTATCAAAAAGTGCAACGTTTAAAATCAGAGTATCGTCAATATGATTGGGCGATTGCACAGGAAGATAAAATCGTAAAGGCAGTTGGCACGTATACTGACAAAAAAAATCACACTTCTTTTAGACTACAGCTTGTCACAACCCTCAAAAAACACAACCCAACTTCGTATTTACTATATGAGCAAATGAGTCTTAAGACACCGGATAGCTGGAATGATACATATGAACAGTTTGAACGGGAGACACTCGGGATATTCCAAGAAAAAGTAGTTGTTTTTACTTGTCTAAATGGTCATTTAGATGATAATATGAATATTGTTTTGCAAAAAAAAGCAAATCAGTTATTAAATGAATTTCAAGCAAGATCTGTTGAACATGTAGTTGAGCCAAATTTCGTTTCTATTTCTGCGTTTACAGATGAGTGGAAAGAGTACATCATGACCTCGAAACATAAAATGAATTTGCAAATTGCACTTAGAAGTGCAGGAATGGGCGGAAAACATACCGTTACGGTTGGCACACCAATCGTTACGACTGAATATTAATATAGAGAATTTAGGGACGCGGAGGGGAATACCTTGGAAAAAATCATCGTCCGCGGCGGTCGAAAGTTAAACGGCACAGTCAAAGTTGAAGGCGCTAAAAATGCCGTTTTACCTGTTATCGCTGCATCTTTATTAGCAAGTGAAGAAAAAAGCGTAATTTGTGATGTACCTACGCTCTCCGATGTATATACAATTAACGAAGTGTTGCGTCATTTAGGAGCAGATGTGCATTTTGAAAATAATGAAGTGACTGTAAATGCTTCATACGCTTTGCAAACTGAAGCACCTTTTGAATATGTACGTAAAATGCGTGCGTCCGTGCTTGTCATGGGGCCGCTTCTTGCGCGTACTGGTCATGCAAGAGTTGCGCTTCCAGGCGGATGCGCAATTGGTTCCAGACCGATCGATCAGCATTTAAAAGGTTTTGAAGCAATGGGCGCAGAAATCAAAGTCGGCAATGGCTTCATCGAAGCTGAAGTAAAAGGCCGTCTGCAAGGCGCAAAAATCTATCTGGACTTCCCAAGTGTAGGAGCTACAGAGAACCTGATTATGGCAGCCGCTCTAGCTGAAGGAACAACAACGCTGGAGAACGTGGCGAAAGAACCCGAAATCGTTGATTTAGCAAACTATATCAACGGCATGGGCGGAAAAATCCGCGGAGCTGGCACTGGCACCATCAAAATTGAAGGAGTCGAAAAGCTTCACGGTGTAAAACATCATATTATTCCTGACCGCATTGAAGCGGGCACATTTATGGTTGCTGCTGCAATCACTGAAGGAAACGTATTAGTTAAAGGAGCGGTTCCTGAACACCTCACTTCTTTAATTGCCAAAATGGAAGAGATGGGTGTAACGATTAAGGATGAAGGTGAAGGCCTTCGTGTCATCGGCCCGAAAGAACTCAAACCGATCGACATTAAAACAATGCCTCACCCGGGCTTCCCGACTGATATGCAGTCACAAATGATGGCGCTTCTGCTTCGTGCAAGCGGCACAAGCATGATTACAGAAACTGTTTTTGAAAACCGTTTTATGCATGCGGAAGAATTCCGCCGTATGAATGGCGATATCAAGATTGAAGGACGTTCTGTCATCATTAATGGCCCTGTACAGCTTCAGGGAGCTGAAGTTGCAGCGACTGACTTGCGTGCAGGTGCAGCGCTGATTCTTGCGGGGTTAGTGGCTGAAGGTCATACACGTGTTACTGAACTGAAGCACTTAGACCGTGGTTACGTTGATTTCCATAAGAAGCTTGCAGCTATTGGCGCAGACATCGAACGTGTAAATGATGAGTCTGCTTCTGAGCAAGAGAACAAAGAAGTCGTTTCTGACTTAAACGCATAAACTTACCTAAAAATCAGTATGTCATTCTGGCATACTGGTTTTTTTATTTTTTGTGTATTATCATCATTATGCGCAAAATAGCAAAAAAGAATACGTAAATGACAAATAAAGTTTCTGTCCCAAACGAGAGTCATATTAGCTTGTCCCTGCCCATAGACTAGACTAGAGTCGAATCCCGAGCAGGAGGCAGCTGAATATGAAACAATTCGTAATCACACTATCTGTACTATGTGCATTGATTCTCTTGATTCCCACACTCTTGGTCATTCCGTTCCAGCATAACAAAGAAGCGGGGGCCAGCGTAGAATCAGGAAAGACAGCAGTCAGCACGAAACCAGCATCAAAAGGAGCGGAAACGTTGAAAGCATCGCCTGTTTCTATTCCCGTCTATCGAACCGCAAATCAATCCGTAGAAGACATTCCGCTTGAAGAGTATGTCATTGGAGTCGTCGCCTCCGAAATGCCGGCAACCTTTGAATCTGAAGCGCTGAAAGCCCAGGCTCTCGCCGCCAGAACGTTTATTGTCAGACTGATGGTCTCAAATTCAGCAGTGGAGGCTCCTAAAGGCTCGCTGGTGGATGATACACAGATGTTCCAGGTGTATAAAAGCAAAGCGGAGCTGAAAAAACAGTGGGGCGCGAGCTATGAGGGAAAACTGAAGAAAATCACAGATGCGGTAGCCAGCACACAAGGCAGAATTTTAACGTACAACAACCAGCCGATTGAAGCCTCTTTTTTCTCCACAAGCAACGGCTACACTGAAAACGCAGAAGCCTATTGGACAAGTGCCATCCCATATTTAAAAAGCGTCAAAAGCTCATGGGATAAAAAGTCTCCGAAATATAAGGCAACGAAAACCTTTACAGCCTCAGAATTTGAGCAAAAGCTTGGCGTCAAGCTGGATGGGTCTGGCACAGTCGGAAAGATTACCGGAGAGACGCCGGGCCACCAGGTCGCAACAGCCGTTATTAACGGCAAGACGCTGAAAGGTAGAGACATCCGTGAAAAGCTGGGCCTCAATTCAGCCGATTTTGTATGGGAGCGAAACGGAGACACGATTACAGTCACGACGAAAGGATTTGGCCACGGTGTCGGGATGAGCCAATATGGCGCGAATTTTATGGCGAAAGAAGGCAAAACGGTTGATCAAATTGTGAAGTATTATTACCAAGGCACACAAATTTCAGATGCAGATTCGTTTTTGAATAAATATATGGCGAAGAAGTAAAAAAGACGCTCATTGAGCGTCTTTTTCTGTTCCTGAATGTCTTTTTATCTAAGAGCGGTTAAAACTGTTTAGAGAAGCTCCTGACAGTCTTTAGAGCGACAAGGCCCTTTTTCCTGATTTATGACTTTGAGATTGTGGTAAAGTAATCCACATGTATCGACAGACTTCGACAGACTCATATAACGAAAGCCGAAAGGCCGACAATCTTCTTTTTTCATAGTAGTGTTAGGCGGAAATCACTAATAAAAACAAAGGTTTCTATGCAAAAGTAAACAACAGCAATGGGGAAGCCCGCCCTATTTATTTCTCTGTTTTTGTCGATTACGATAAGTTATGTTCAGCGTTGAACATCTGCACGCAGAAACAAACTTGTAAAGGGGTACGAACATGAAGAAAAGATTTTCACTGATCATGATGACAGGATTGTTATTTGGATTAACTTCACCTGCTTTTGCGGCTGAAAAGAAAGAACCGGAGGCTGAAGCTCCGGCAAACGTTGCAGTCTTGCTTGATGCCAGCGGAAGTATGGCGAAAAGAATAGACGGTGTATCTAAATTTAATTCAGCTAAAAAAGAAATTTCTAAGTTTGCAAGCTCACTGCCGGAAGGAACTCAGGTGAAAATGAGTGTGTTTGGTTCAGAAGGAAACAATAAAAATTCCGGAAAGGTTCAATCTTGTGAATCCATCCGTAACGTATACGGCTTCCAAAGCTTTAACGAGCAAAGCTTCCTCAATTCTCTCAATGCAATTGGGCCGACTGGCTGGACGCCAATTGCCAAAGCGCTGAACGAGGCGAAATCTTCTTTCGACCAGCTTGATACTAAAGGGGAAAAAGTAGTGTATCTGTTGACAGACGGTGAGGAAACGTGCGGAGGAAATCCAATTAAAACAGCAAAAGAACTGCATAAAGACAATATCACTGTTAATGTGATCGGTTTTGATTATAAAGAGGGATACAAAGGCCAGCTGAACGCAATTGCGAAAGTAGGCGGCGGTGAATACTTCCCTGCTTATACTCAAAAAGATGTTGAGAAAATCTTCACTCAGCAATCATTGATGCTATCTAAATAAGAAAAAAGAGGCTGATAGTGGTCAGCCTCTTTTTTGTATGTAACATAATGTTCAAAAGTAATCAGGTGTCAGCCTGTAGCATAGTAGCAGATTTCCGTTTTTCTGTGATGATCCAGGCGAAAAAAGAATGAATGATGTCACAAACTGTATATGCTTTCTGGGCGAAAAAGGCTAAATATCATCGGCATTTCAAGCGATTTTGAATAGAAAGTGAAAGCGGCACAAAAGGCAGCTTGCCCTATATCTTTTTGCATTTTCATATTCTAGCATAAAGAGGAATCCAACTATAGTTGGAAAATATGATAAAGAAAGGAAGAATAATATGAAAAAATTGCTGGCTGCCGGTATCATTGGGTTGCTGACTGTCTCCTTTGCGTCCCCGTCTTTTGCCGCTGAGAAACAGGCTGACACAAATGTAGCTGTTTTGTTTGATGGAAGCGGAAGTATGATTCAAAAAACAGGGGGAGAGCGCAAAATAGACATTGCCAAAAAATCAGTAAAGTCTTTTGCCGAGCTTCTTCCGAAGGATACAAATCTCATGCTTCGCGTTTTCGGACATGCTGGAAACAATAAATTGTCCGGCAAAGCTCTTTCATGCAGTACGACGGAAACCATTTACGGCCTTCATCCATATGAAGGATCGCTGTTTGACAATTCATTGAGTGAGATCAAGCCGACTGGCTGGACACCGATTGCCAAAGCACTTTCAGATACAAGAAAAGAATTTGAAGCATTTGACGCTGACGGGAAAAACGTGGTGTATTTAATCACTGACGGTGAAGAAACGTGCGGCGGAGACCCCGCAGCGGAAATTGAAAAGCTTCGTGAATCGAATGTGGATACCATTGTAAACATCATTGGCTTCAACTTTGATATCAAAGGTAATGAAGAGATGAAACAAGCGGCTGTTGCTGGCGGCGGAGAATATATTTCAGCGAACAGTGCGGATGAGTTCGAACAGGCTTGGGAAAAAGAAGCACAAAAATTTACTGAGTAAAGAACCTAACGATTAGGCGCTCCCCCAGGCGCCTTTTTTAATTGGTTTAAAAACAGCTTGGGCGGGAATGATACCCTTAAAAGGGGTTGAACATATGAAATTATTAGGAATGATTTTTCTTATTGCCGCCGTGGCATTCATATTGCTCGGTGTTTTTCTAAAACTGGCAGCCTTCTTTTTTGTCAGCATGCTCACTTTGATCGCAGCTATTGTGCTGTTTACGATCCTGAAAAAAAATCAGCATAATCAAACATAGAGTCCTTTATATAGAGGGCTCTCAGCGTGTCGACAAACCCCGCGTTCGTTGTCAATGCACATTGGTGCTCACGTGTTATAAAAGGAACGGCGGCTAAATGCTTAGGCGTCCTGCCTAAACACCGCCGTCATCACATCCTGTGAAAGCCCTTTATATAGAGGGCTCTTTTTGTGTCTCAGAATTCGACAAAATCCGAGGAGTGTGAAAAAATATAAAGGCAGGAACATTGCGGAGGGGAAGAGACATTGAACGATAAAGTAACTGCGGTCAGGGATGTATGGCGCTATGAACAAGGGGAAATAAGCAAAATAGAAGACCGGATGGTGACGGAATACCCTTTGACAGTGATACTGAACGGAAGTGAATTTGTGACGCTCGTTTGTACGCCGGAGCATATCAAAGAGCTTGTCATTGGATTTCTCGCATCAGAGGGTGTTATACGATTTCAAAAAGAGATTAAAAGGTTTACAATAGATGAAAGTCTCGGTTTTGTTTATGTCGATCTTGTTCATCCTGATACATTGGATCAAAAGGATTATACGAAACGGGTGATCGGCTCATGCTGCGGAAAGGGCCGCCATTTTTATTTTCAGCAGGATGTCAAAACCGCCAAAACGGCTGTCAGCCAAATCAAGATATCGCCTGAAGCATGTCTGGCGCTTATGAAAGACATGCAACAAGGGAGCGGAACGTTTCAGGATACGGGAGGCGTTCATAATGCGGCGCTTTGCGACACAGAGAAACTGCTGTTAATGCGCACAGATATCGGCCGGCACAACGCGCTTGATAAATTATACGGACACTGCCTTCTGAACGGGATGTCCGTCCGCGACAAACTGATTGTGTTCAGCGGAAGAATCTCATCAGAAGTCCTGTTGAAAGCGGCAAAAATCGGCGTGTCGATCGTCATTTCCAAATCGGCCCCGACGGAGCTTGCGATTCAAATGGCGGAAGAATTAAATATCACAGCGATCGGATTTGTCAGAAACGGATCATTTAATGTATATACACACCCTGAGAGAATCAGGGGATAGGAAGGGGCTGTAGCTATGATTACAGAATCGCGTCAGATGTTGGATAAGAGGAACAGACCGCTGAGAGACCTTCGCATTTCTGTTACAGACCGCTGCAACTTCCGATGCACGTACTGTATGCCCGCCGAATTATTCGGCCCGGATTATCCTTTTTTAAAGAAAGAGGAGCTGCTTTCGTTTGAAGAGCTGGAACGGCTTGCGACGCTATTTGTCACAAGGTTCGGTGTTGAAAAAATCCGCTTAACCGGCGGAGAGCCCCTCATGAGAAAGGATATGCCGGAATTAATCAAAAAACTGGCCCGCATTCCGGGTGTCCATGATATTGCGATGACGACAAACGGATCCCTGCTGCCTGTTTATGCGGAGAAGCTCAAGGAAGCAGGGCTGAAACGGGTCACGATCAGCCTTGATTCCTTAGAGGACGAGCGTTTTAAAAAGATAAACGGACGCGGGGTTTCTGTCAGCAAGGTGCTGGAAGGCATTGAAGCGGCGAAGCAAGCGGGGCTCGGTGTTAAAATCAACATGGTCGTCCAAAAGGGCGTCAATGAAAAAGATATACTGCCTATGGCCCGTTATTTTAAAGAAAAAGGGCATATCCTGAGATTCATCGAATTTATGGACGTGGGCAACACCAACCAATGGGAAAAGAAGGACGTCATGACAAAGGCGGAAATCATTGATTTGATCAATGGACACATGCCGGTTGAACCAATAGCGCCGAATTATAAAGGCGAAGTGGCTTCCAGATTCCGCTACTTGGACGGATCTGGAGAAATCGGCGTCATATCATCTGTATCTGATGCATTTTGCGGATCATGCAACAGGGCCCGTCTTTCTGCGAGAGGGGAGCTGTTTACCTGCTTATTCGCTTCAAGCGGATTTGACCTCAGAGGGCCAGTTCGTCAGGAATTAAGTGATGACGAACTGTCAGAGATGATCGGCACCGTATGGAAAAATCGGATCGATCAGTATTCGGTCGATCGTACTCTATCAAAAGCATCAGGCAAAAAGAAAGTGGAAATGTCTTATATTGGCGGTTAATATGAAATAAAAAGCTTATCGGCACTGTCCGATAAGCTTTTTTTATAAACATCCAAGTGCAAAAAATACTTACAAAAACCGAAATATATAAAGATAGGCATAAGGAAGGAATCATTGTAAGAAATCTTAATTCCAAAGCCATACATTATGATAAAATATAACCAATTAGAAAATAGAAAGGGTTGGAGGGGCATGGCCGCGTACGAGATCCCGTCATCTCAAGTAGGAGTGAAAATCAATAAGTGGTACAAGCACATTTTAGCATTTCAAGTGGCTGATGCCGTTAAGCTGAAGGAAGAGATTGATCAAGACATAGAACAGATGGAAGAGGATCAGCTGCTTCTCCTGTATTATCAGCTGATCAGTTACCGGCACCAAATTATGCTGGATTATGTAAAGCCTGACCTGCACGAGGAATCTCAGCTTCAATATCGTGAATTGATCAAAACGCTGGAAAGCAATCAGGACAGCATCTCGGGATTATCTGAGTATTATTTTCACTTGTTCAGAGGAATGTACGAATTTGAACAGAACAATTACATCTCGGCTATATCCTTTTATCGGAAAGCTGAGAAGATGCTCGCGTTTGTAGAAGATGAAATTGAAAGAGCGGAATTTCATTTTAAAGTGGCGGAAGTCTTTTATATCATGAAGCAGACGCACTTTTCCATGAACCACGCCGTACAGGCGCTTGAGACATACAAGGCTCACGACTTTTACAGAGTCAGAAGAATTCAATGCCATTTCGTCATATCAGGAAACTACATTGACTACAGACATTATGAAAAAGCGCTTGAGCATTTGGATGACGCGTATCGTCTGGCTTTATTGGAAGGACAGCCCCGTTTGATCGGATCAGCCCTCTATAATATCGGGAATTGCTATGATGACAAAGGAGAGCTGGATCAAGCCGCGGAATACTTTGAAAAAGCGCTTCCTGTCTTTGAAGAGCATCAGCTGGAACAGCTTCCAAAAGCGCTCTTCAGCCTGACTCGCGTTCTTTTCAAAAAGCAAGATGTCCAAGCTGCGATGCAGTACTATGAAAAAGGGATTGCCATCGCCCAAAAACGAAACGACTTCTTCAGTCTGGCGAAATATAAATTTTTGCAGGCCTTATATGTGGAATCTGTTAATGTAGATATGATTCAAGAAGTATTTGACTATATGGAAGAAAAAGCCCTTTACGTATATATTGAAGAATTCGCTTTGGATGCTGCCTCCTATTTCAGTCATCGCGAACACTACAAAGAAGCGGTGTATTTTTATGAAAAAGCAGTCAGTATGAGAGAAATGATCCAAAGAAACGACTGTTTATATCAAGTGTAAGACGAAACCATCTGCTGCCAGATGGTTTTTTTATATACAAAAAAAGGAGAGCATCGGAACGTTTATTTTCGGGCAGAACAGGAAAATTCGCTACATATGCTTTTGATCAAATTCAAAATAGCCGGGTTTAGACGGTGCCTGGGTCAATGACAGGCGTGAGGGGGAATTCGATGTTCGGTTTCAATGATATGGTGAAGTTTCTATGGTCTTTCCTCATTGTTCTGCCGCTTGTACAGATCATACATGTTTCAGGGCACAGCTTCATGGCACTTATTTTTGGCGGAAAAGGATCGTTGGATATTGGGATGGGCAAAACGCTGTTCAAGATTGGGCCGATACGGATCAGAGCGATCTATTTCATAGATTCCTTTTGCAGGTTTGGTGAGCTGAAAACCGACAATCGGTTCTCGCATGCACTTGTGTATGCCGGGGGCAGCCTGTTTAACCTGATAACGATTTTTATAGTCAATTTGCTAATTATACACAGTGTATTAAAACCGAATATGTTTTTTTATCAGTTTGTCTATTTTTCTACGTATTATGTGTTTTTCGCCCTGCTGCCGGTTCGATATTCAGAGAAAAAGTCATCAGACGGTCTGGCGATTTACAAGGTGCTCCGCTACGGAGAGCGCTACGAAATCGATAAGTAACATTCAAATGTTTACCGCCTCTCAGATCGGGAAGGTAACAAGTACACACATAATGAAGGGAGAGAATCAACATGGGTAACGATAGTGTAAAAGATAAAATGAAAGGCGGCTTAAATAAAGCCAAAGGAGAAGCGAAGGATAAAGTCGGAGATATGACCGATAAAACGGACATGCAGGCTGAAGGCAAAAAGGATAAGGCAAAAGGCGAGATCCAAAAGGATATCGGGAAAGCAAAGGATACATTCACAAATAAAGATTAATCATACGAAAGAGGCAGGAAACGATATGTTTCTTGTCTTTTTTTGTGTGCTTTTTTGAATGTGAATAAATGTAACAAAAAAAGCAATCGATTTGGTTAAAGTATCTAAATTTTTGGAATATTCTTTGAATCAATGAACCTCTTCTATATAATAATGACATGAGTTGTTAACTTTTGTAACATCACATGACAAAGGGAGGTTCTGAATGAAAAACAAAGGGGTTGGAATACAGGCTGTTTTTCTGTTGTTTCTGATCATGGTGTTGATGACGGGGTGTGCTGCGCCGAAGAAAGTGTCAGAAGCCAGCGGAAGTGCGAAAAGAACAGTTGATATCGACACAAGCGGGGATTCAGTGAAGGTCGGGATTCTTCACTCACTAAGCGGGACAATGGCGATCAGCGAAGTGTCCGTCCATGATGCAGAGTTAATGGCGATTCAAGAAATCAACCAAAAAGGCGGAGTTCTCGGCAAAAAGCTTGAACCCGTCGTGGAAGACGGCGCTTCAGACTGGCCTACATATGCGGAAAAAATGAGAAAGCTGCTTCAGCAAGACAAAGTGGCTGCTGTTTTTGGCGGATGGACATCTGCTAGCCGCAAAGCCATGCTTCCGGTTGTGGAGCAAAACAATGGCCTGCTGTTCTATCCGGTGCAGTACGAAGGAATGGAGACATCACCTAATATTTTTTATACCGGAGCAACGACGAATCAGCAAATTGTGCCGGCTGTCGATTGGCTGCTGAAAAATAAAGGTAAGAAGTTCTTTCTGATCGGATCAGATTACGTGTTCCCGAGAACAGCCAATAAAATCATTAAAGCACAAGTAAAAGCGGACGGAGGAGAAATTGCCGGTGAAGAGTATACGCCGCTAGGCCACACCAATTACAGTACGCTCGTCAGCAAAATCAAAGAAAAACAGCCTGATGTCATTTTTAACACATTAAACGGCGACAGCAACGTGGCGTTTTTCAAACAGCTGAAAGATGCGGGGATATCGGCTGATGATATGCCTGTCATGTCGGCAAGTGTCGCTGAGGAAGAAATTCGGGGGATCGGCTCTGATGTGTTAAAAGGACATTATGCGGTGTGGAATTACTTCCAGACAACCAATACGAGCGAAAATCAAACATTCGTGAAAAGCTATAAAAAGATGAACGGTGATAGCCGGGTGACGAGCGATCCGATTGAAGCCGGCTATAATGCGGTTTATCTCTGGGCGGCGGCTGTTGAAAAAGCCAAGTCCTTTGATGTCGATAAGGTGAAGAAAGCCGCTGACGGGATTGCATTCAAGGCACCGGGCGGCACAGTGAAAATTGACGGGGATACACAGCATCTCTACAAAACGGTCAGAATCGGGCAAATCACGGGGGATGGACAGTTTAAAGAAGTATGGAACTCAGGTGAACCGGTAAAACCTGATCCATATTTAAAAACGTACGACTGGGCAAAGGGGTTATCTAAATAAATCAAAGCCGTTTGCGGGGGAGGAGGCGGAGCATGTCTGTCGTCGTTACTCAATTATTTAACGGGATCAGTCTCGGTTCTATTTTGATTCTCATTGCGATTGGATTAGCCGTTACATTCGGTTTGATGAACATTATTAATATGGCACACGGTGAGCTGATTATGGCAGGAGCCTACACGACATATGTCGTTCAGCAGCTGTTTTTAAGTTATTTGCCGGCTTCTCTGTTTTCTTACTATTTTTTATTCGCAATCATCATGGCGTTTGCGGTTGCGGCGCTTATTGGGATTGTCATTGAAAAAGTGATTGTCAGGCGATTATATGACCGTCCGCTCGACAGCCTTTTGGCGACGTGGGGGGTGAGCTTGATACTGCAGCAGGCAGCAAGATCGATTTTTGGCGCGCCGAATGTGGCCGTCAAGTCACCTGAGTGGCTGACGGGAGGGGTGACGCTGTTTTCGGTTACCTTTCCGTATAAAAGGCTGTTTATTTTGGCGCTCGTTCTTTTTACGCTGGCACTGCTCGGTTTCTATTTATTTAAAACCTCTGCGGGGCGGAGGATGCAGGCGGTTACGCTGAACCGGAGCATGGCATCGTGTCTCGGCGTATCTGTGAGAAAAACAGATACATTGGCTTTCGCGCTCGGAAGCGGACTGGCCGGTATCGCGGGGAGCTCACTCACATTGCTTGGTTCGATCGGGCCTACTCTCGGTTCGTCGTACCTCGTCGATGCCTTCATGATCGTCATATTAGGCGGAATTGGAAAATTAAAAGGCACCATTATCGGCGCGGTGACGGTCGGTTTGCTGAGCACATTCGTTGAGTATTCCACAAGCGCTACGATTGCAAAGGTAGTCGTGTTTGCATTTATTATTCTCTTTCTGCAATGGCGGCCTTCAGGTCTTGCGAGTGTCAGAACGAGATTACTTGATTAGGAGGGAACCGGATGAAGCGGTTTTCACAATTCAGTCCGTATCTGGTGATGTTTGCCCTTTTTATCGCCGCTCCGTTCTTTCTGCAGGAGTTTCGATTAGGGCTGTTGGCGAAGTTTTTATGCTTCGCGATTGTGGCGGTCGGCATTTGCCTGATTTGGGGATATACAGGCATTTTGAGTTTGGGACATGGCGTCTTTTTCGGATTGGGCGCTTACTGCATGGCCATGTACTTAAAAATAGAAGCCTCACCGTCAGGCATTCCTGATTTTATGGAGTGGACCGGCGTCAGTGAACTGCCGTGGATTTGGGCAATGTTCAGTAATCCTTTTAGTGCGATTGCTGCAGCCGTTATTGTGCCTGTTTTTTTGGCCTTTTTACTCGGTTACTTTACCTTCCGCAACAACATAAAGGGTGTTTATTTTTCGTTGATTTCTCAGGCTGTTGTGGTGGTGGTTGTCACATTGTTCATCGGCAGCCAGGACATCACCGGCGGCACGAATGGCCTCACGAATTTCTTTACCGTTTTTCAATATGCTTTGGCCGATCCTGCAATAAAGCGGATTTTGTATTTTACGACAGTCTTTTTCCTCGGTGTTTCTGTCATGTTTGCTTTGTTTCTGACGAGAAGCCGTTTTGGGCGGCTATTGCAGGCGGTGCGCGACGGAGAAAACAGGGTTCGTTTTTTCGGATATCACTCCACCGTTTTTAAAGTGTTTATTTACTGTGTATCTGCTGCGATGGCGGGGATTGCCGGGATGCTGTTTGTGCTTCAGGATGGGATGATCTCGCCGGAAATGATGGGCATCATCCCTTCGGTGGAAATGGTGCTGTGGGTCGCGATCGGCGGCAGGCACTCCATTTTCGGGGCGGTGCTTGGCGCGCTGTTAACGAACGGCATGAAAAGCTATTTAAGCGAATATTACCCTGACATTTGGCTGTACTTCCTCGGCGCGCTGTTTATCATCGTCGTGCTCTATATGCCAAAAGGGATTGTCGGGCTGTTCGAGAAGATTAGAACCCAGCTTTCTTCCTCGAAAAAGAAAGGAGCGGCTGCTTATGAAACCGATACTTACCTGCCGTGACGTGAAGGTTGAGTTTGACGGATTTTGGGCCTTGCAGGGCGCTGATATCAGCGTGGAGGAACGTGATATCCATTTTTTAATTGGGCCGAACGGCGCCGGAAAAACGACTTTGCTGGACATCATTTGCGGAAAAACGAAGCCGCATTCGGGCGAAGTGCTATTTCAAGAAACGAATGAACTGACAAAAGCGCGGGAATATCAGATCGCCAAACTGGGGGTCGCCAGAAAGTTTCAGGCTCCGAGTGTTTTTACGCAGCTGACTGTGTTTGAGAACCTCGAACTTGCCATGAAACAGAAAAAAACGATCCTTTCACTGCTGACAGCTCGTATGACAAAAGAGCAAAGTGACAGGATCATAGACATCCTGCGGCTGATTGGGTTAGATGACAAATGGGATCTAACAGCTGGCAGCCTGTCACACGGACAGAAGCAATGGCTTGAGATCGGCATGCAGCTCGCCATGGAGCCGAAGCTTTTGCTGCTGGATGAACCGATTGCCGGCATGACAGGAAAGGAGCGGGAAAAAACCGGAGCCCTGCTTGAAGAAATTGCAAAAACGTGCTCTGTTCTGATTGTCGAGCACGATATGGATTTTGTGCGCTCGTTTTCCAGAAAAGTCACGGTCATGCATGAAGGCAAAGTGCTTTGTGAAGGGTCGATGGATGACATCACAAGCAATGAAGAGGTGGCAGAGGTGTATTTAGGAAGGAGCGGTGTGTCATGATTGCCGTCAGGAATGTAACGTCCGGTTACGATCAATCGATGGTTTTGCACAGCCTCAGCATGGAGGTTCGCCCGGGGCAGATTGTCGCTGTATTAGGCCGAAACGGAGTCGGCAAATCCACCTTGCTGAAAACAATCATAGGCCTGCTTCCGGCAAAACAGGGGGATATTTGTTTTAATCAAACGTTTGTTCAAAACGAAAAGGCGGAAACACGGGCAAGAACGGGAATTGCGTACGTTCCGCAGGGAAGAGACATCTTTTCCTCCTTAACCGTTCGTGACAACCTGCTGCTTGGGGAAGAGCCGCTTCCGAAGAAGGAGCGAACGGGGCAGGTCAAGGAAGACATTTTTCAATGGTTTCCTGTTTTAAAGGAGATGCTTGACCGCAAAGGCGGCGATTTAAGCGGAGGCCAGCAGCAGCAGCTTGCAATTGCCAGAGCGCTGATGGGAAATCCAAAAATTATTTTACTTGATGAACCAATGGAAGGAATTCAGCCGTCAATTATCGAACTAATCAGACAAGTTATCGTAGAAATTTCCAGAAAAAAAGACATTTCCGTTGTTTTAGTCGAGCACAGTCTGGAAAACGCGTTAACATGTGCTGACTACCTTTATGTGATCGACAGGGGAACGGTTGTCGACCATGGAAAGGCCGATGAAGAAACGGCACGCCGCTTTGAAAGGCATCTTACCGTATGACCCGGTACTTGAAGAAAGGGAGGTGATGTCCCGCCTGCATGTTCCGCAAATTCGCAGTAACCACATCCGCTTTATACGACAAAAGAAGGAGGACTACAGATGAAACTGACACCGGTTGAACAAGAGAAATTGCTCATTTTTGCAGCGGGGGAATTAGCCAAACAGCGAAAGGCGCGGGGCGTTCTGCTCAACTACCCTGAGGCTGCCGCTTATATCACCTGTTTTATCATGGAAGGCGCACGTGACGGAAAGGGAGTAGCAGAGCTGATGGAAGCCGGCCGCCATGTGTTAACAGAAAAAGATGTGATGGAGGGTGTTCCTGAGATGCTAGACAGCATTCAGGTGGAGGCCACATTTCCTGATGGAGTGAAGCTTGTTACGGTACATCAGCCAATTTCTGCGGAGGTGAAGTCATGAAGCCGGGAGCATTCCAAATTGCTGAGGGAACGATTACGATTAATGAAGGCCGTGAGACACGGGAGGTAGCGGTAAAAAACACCGGATCACGCTCCATTCAAGTCGGCTCGCATTTTCATTTTGCGGAAGCCAACGGGGCATTATCATTTGACCGTGAGCAAGCGATCGGCATGCGCCTTGATGTTCCATCAGGCACGTCGGTACGTTTTGAGCCGGGCGAGCAGAAAACAGTCACGCTTGTGGAAATCGGCGGACGAAAGACAATTAGAGGCCTGAACGGAATGGCCGACACGTTTATCGATGAACGCGGCAAAGAAAAAACGTTAGCCAACTTAAAACAAGCCGGCTGGATGGAGGGTGTAATCCGATGAAAATGTCACGGGAGGAATATGCGGAGCTGTTTGGCCCGACAACGGGCGATAAAATCAGATTGGGCGATACGGATTTATGGATCGAAGTCGAAAAGGATTTCACTGTATATGGTGAAGAAATGATCTTTGGCGGCGGAAAAACGATCCGCGACGGCATGGGCCAAAACGGCAGAATTACAGCCAAAGACGGCGCTTTGGATTTGGTCATCACAAACGTCGTCCTATTGGATTACACAGGCATTGTCAAAGCGGATGTCGGTGTGAAAGACGGCCGGATTGTTGGCGTCGGAAAAAGCGGAAACCCTGATATCATGGACGGAGTCGATCCGCATATGGTCATCGGCGCGGGTACAGAGGTGATTTCCGGTGAAGGCAAAATTTTAACAGCCGGAGGAGTGGACACGCACATTCATTTTATTTGTCCTCAGCAGATGGAAGTTGCGCTTTCTTCAGGTGTGACGACCCTTTTGGGAGGCGGAACAGGACCTGCTACAGGAAGCAAAGCGACAACATGTACGTCCGGCGCGTGGTATATGGCAAGGATGCTGGAAGCGGCCGAGGAGTTTCCGATTAATGTCGGCTTCTTAGGAAAAGGGAATGCATCCGATAAAGCGCCGCTGATCGAGCAGGTGGAAGCAGGCGCCATCGGCCTTAAGCTTCATGAAGACTGGGGCACGACGCCAAGCGCCATCAAAACGTGTATGGAAGTTGTGGATGAGGCGGATATTCAAGTCGCCATCCATACCGATACGATTAACGAAGCGGGCTTTTTGGAAAACACGCTCGATGCGATCGGGGACCGGGTCATTCATACCTATCACATTGAAGGAGCGGGCGGCGGCCACGCCCCGGATATTATGAAGCTCGCCTCTTACGCAAACATTCTGCCGTCATCCACAACGCCAACCATTCCTTATACCGTTAATACGATGGATGAGCATCTTGACATGATGATGGTCTGCCACCATTTAGATGCGAAAGTGCCTGAAGATGTGGCGTTCAGCCATTCCAGAATCAGGGCTGCGACCATTGCGGCAGAGGACATACTCCATGATATCGGCGCGATCAGCATGACATCATCGGATTCCCAAGCGATGGGGCGTGTCGGTGAAGTGATCATCAGAACATGGCAGGTAGCCGATAAAATGAAAAAGCAGCGCGGTGCACTTGCCGGTGAAAACAGAAACGACAATGTGCGTGCAAAACGCTACGTTGCCAAATACACAATTAATCCGGCGATTACTCACGGGCTCAGCCATGAAGTCGGCTCGGTGGAAAAAGGGAAGCTCGCAGATCTTGTTCTGTGGGACCCGGTATTTTTCGGCGTAAAACCTGAACTTGTCTTAAAGGGCGGCATGATTGCACGTGCGCAAATGGGGGATCCGAATGCGTCCATCCCGACTCCTGAACCGATGTTTATGCGCCAAATGTATGCGTCTTACGGAAAAGCCAATCGCTCAACCTCCATTACATTTATGTCTCAAGCAAGCATTGATCGGGGTGTGGCGGAAAGCTTAGGGTTGGAAAAAAGAATTTCTCCTGTCAAAAATATCAGAAAGCTGAGCAAGCTGGATATGAAATTGAACTCAGCATTGCCGAAGATTGAGGTTGATCCAAAAACTTATCAGGTCTTCGCTGACGGAGAGGAATTGTCTTGCCAGCCTGTCGATTATGTTCCGCTTGGACAAAGATATTTCTTATTCTGACAAGACGCGGCCGGAGTGCATCCGGCCGTTCTATTGACTAAAAACGGTGCACAATAACCCCGTATTTAGTGTATATTAGATGTTGACAAACGAATCAAATGTAACTATTATAGTTACAACGGTGGTGAAAAACATGATTAACAGCCGTCTTGCTGTTGCCATTCATATTTTATCCCTCATCTCGATGGATGAAAAAACATCTTCAGAAATCATTGCTGACAGTGTCAACACGAATCCGGTAGTCGTGCGAAGAATGATCAGCCTGCTGAAAAAAGCGGATATTCTCACATCACGCGCCGGGGTGCCGGGTGCAAGCCTCAAAAAAGATCCTGCTGATATTTCTCTTTTAGAAGTGTACCGGGCTGTCCAAAAGCAAGAGGAACTCTTTGCGGTTCATGAAAACCCCAATCCGAAATGTCCGGTAGGGAAAAAAATTCAGATCGCTCTGGATGAAACATTTGAAAGTGTGCAAAAAGCGATGGAAAATGAACTGGCAAGCAAGTCATTAAAAGATGTTATGAATCATCTCTTTTAATCAAAAGAGATGACTTCTCACCGCTAACATGTAACTAAAATTGTTACAAATAAGGAGGAAATGAAAAATGAAAATTGGAATTATCGGCGCAAGCGGAAAAGCAGGAAATGAGATTTTGAAAGAAGCGAAAACAAGAGGCCATGAAGTGACTGCCATCGTCCGAAACGCTTCAAAAGTGCAGGAACAGGACATAGCGATTTTGGAGAAAGATGTGTTTGAACTGACTGCAGAAGACATCAAGCCTTTCGAAGCGGTTGTAAACGCTTTTGGAGCAGCGCCTGGCCAGGAACACCTTCATGTTGAGGCAGGCAGAGCGCTAATCAGCATCTTAAAGAATGCGAAAAACACAAGATTGCTAGTCGTCGGCGGAGCAGGAAGCCTGTTTGTTGATGAAGCCAAAACAACCCGTTTAATGGATACACCGGAATTCCCGAAAGAATATTTGCCGACTGCATCAAATCAAGGGGAGAACCTGAAAGATTTGCAGCAGACAGACTCCATTTCCTGGACGTTCCTCAGCCCTGCGGCATTTTTTGATCCGGCAGGAAAACGGACGGGTTCTTACCAAAAAGGAAAAGACAATGTCATCGTAAACGCAAAAGGCGACAGCTATATCAGCTATGCAGATTATGCCATTGCCGTATTGGATGAGCTTGAACAACCTGCACACAAAAATGAACGCTTCACAGTGGTAAGCGAAGCGGAATAATAAAAAACCCGGAGCTTCCTCCGGGTTTTTCTCATTAATAAGTGTTGTACGTATCATAATCGCTGAAAAGGCCGTCAGCAATTCCAAGCATTAAGAAGACGAAGAAGGCGATAATCGCAAGAATGGATACAGCAATGCTTACGATTAAATAAATCCCTTGCATCTTTACAAACTTCGCGTAATTCTCCAGCATTAAGTCCTCAGACTGTCCGCTATGGTGTTCAGCCATTTGCCCTGCTTCTTTAGCGGAACGCATCAAAAAGATTCCGGAAATAATTTGCAGTACGCCCGGCACGGCACCGATTAGAAAAAAGAACGCGCCTGAAAGCGCGGTAATTGCGCCCATAATAATAAATAAAATGCCTGTTGCTTTTCCCCATTTCGAAATGCTAATGAGGGTTTTGTTCATGGTTTCAGGATTCATGTACACTGGCTCCCCTTTACAAAAAAATACTCACTTTTCTTTTATACACTATTTGTGAGAAGTTTTGTATATAAAAAATAACATTTTGGGATTGACCCTGACGCAGCGTGATTGTTTACGATAGAAGAAGAGGAGGTGTTATTTATGAAATACCAAGTCAAACAAGTGGCGGACATAGCTGGTGTCAGCATTCGGACGCTTCATCACTATGATGATATTCAGCTTCTGAAACCTTCAGCGCTTACTGACGCAGGGTATCGTTTGTACAGTGATGCAGATCTGGAAAGACTCCAGCAGATTTTATTTTTTAGGGAAATTGGGTTTCGTCTAGATGATATTAAAGAGATGCTGGATCATCCGAATTTTGACCGGAAAGCGGCACTTCAGTCGCAAAAGGATATGTTGATGAAGAAAAAACAAAGAATGGAAGAGATGATTCAAACGGTTGACAGGACGCTTCAATCTATTGAGGGAGGAGAACATATGGATAAGCGGGATTTATTTGCCGGGTTAAGCATGAAAGACATTGAAGAGCACCAGCAGACATACGCTGATGAAGTCAGAAAGCTGTATGGAAGGGAAATTGCAGAAGAAACAGAGAAAAGGACATCCGCATACTCAGCGGACGATTGGCGCGCGATCATGGCTGAATTTGATTCGATTTACAGACAAATTGCGGCACGAATGATACACGGCCCCGATGATGCAGAGGTTCAGTCCGCTGTGGGGGCGTTTCGTGATCATATTTGCCAATATCATTACGAATGCACGCTCGACATTTTCAGAGGGCTTGGAGAAGTGTATATCACTGACGAACGATTTACAAATGCAATCAATCAATATGGAGAAGGTCTTGCCGCTTTTTTGCGGGAGGCGATCATCATTTACTGTGACCAACAGGAAAAACCCCGGCTATAAAGGCCGGGGTTTTGGCACATCTTATAAAATCGGCGACAACAGGCGCGAGACGGATTCTTTAATTCGGATCCACAAGGGGCGCTGCAGGTATTCTTCATAGGTGTATTTTCTGGATACGAGCAAATCTTCTTTAAATGTAGAAACCAGTTTTTTCGCAATGGTGATATCGTAAATAAATGCATTAACCTCAAAATTCAGCCTGAAGCTTCGGACATCGATATTCGCTGTGCCGACAGATGCGATTTCGTCATCCACCACGATGGTTTTCGCATGAATAAAGCCATTATCGTAAATATAGACAGTGGCTCCGGCTTTCAGCAGATCGCCGATGTACGAAAGTGTCGCCCAGTATACAAAGGCATGATCAGGCTTGTTCGGGATCATAATATTGACGTCAACACCCGATAGGCACGCGATCCTCAAAGCATCCAGCAGGCTTGCGTCCGGGATAAAATAAGGCGTTTGAATCAAAATGGAACGCTTGGCATTCGAAATCATTTTAATGTAGCCATTTTTAATCTGTTCCCATTCGGAATCCGGTCCGCTTGTGACAATCTGCATCCCGACGTTGCCTTTTGGCCCGTAATCAGGAAAGTGATTCGGAATATATGTCAGCGTATGGTGATGGGAAGCTTGGTTCCAGTCAAGGATGAAACGCGTCTGGATGGCATGCACGGCCGTCCCCTGGAGCCGGATATGCGTATCACGCCAATAACCAAATTTCGGATTAAGCCCGAGATACTCATCTCCGACGTTAAATCCTCCGACATAACCGATTATTCCGTCTATGATGACAAGCTTGCGGTGGTTCCGGTAATTCAGCCGCAAGTTAATTGGCCTGAGTTTTGAAGGGAAAAAGACCTCCACATGCCCGCCGGCCTCGCGGAGCTCTTTAAAAAACTTTTTTCGCAGCGTTCTGGACCCGAGTTCATCATAAAGCACTCTGACCTGAACGCCTTCTTTCGCTTTTTGGATGAGAGCGTCCCGTAATTTTTTGCCTAATTCATCACCTTTATAAATATAATATTGTAAGTGGATATGATCTTTAGCCTTTGAAATGTCATTCAGCAGCCGCTGAAACTTATCCCGTCCATCTGTAATGACGTCAACTGAATTATCCTCAGTGAACACAGCATGATTATTCATGATAAGCATATATATTAAATCTTTGTTATCAAAGGTTGCCCGGTTGTTGAACTGAAATTGCTTGTTTTCTAAGTCTTCAAGCTGATGCTTCAGCAGCTTTTCAATTCCGATCTTTTTTCGGTCCTCCCATTGAAACAAATGCTTACGCCTGAGATTATGGCCGAATAATAAGTATAAAATAAAGCCTAAAACGGGAATAAAGAAAAGAACAAGCAGCCACGCCCAAGATGCGCTGGCATCGCGCCGTTCTTTAAAAATGACAATGATAGCCAAAAGAATATTCAAAATGAAAAAAAGTGATAAAAGGATGGAAGAAATACTCACTTTGTAACCCCGCTCATTCATATTTATCAAGAAGATTGCCATTAGTATTCCATGATTAACAGCGATCTGATTCCCATTACAAATTATAACACTCACATTTTAAAAGAATAAAGAGCGGCGATCCAGATTCTTCGTGAAAAATACGGGCAGATTTCTTTAAAACCAGCTTGCACCTGCGTTAAAATAAACACATATCATAACGTCCGTGAAGCCTTGCAACAAAATAAAGGGGGAGGATTACATGAACTTTTACAGAGTCGAACAAATGCCGGGGTTCATTAAAACAGAAATGCAAAAAATTCAAAAGGCCGTACAGCCTTTCATGAAAAAAACCGTCATTTACCGTTTTCTTGCTATTCCGCTTGCTGCATTCTCTCTCTTTAATTTAGCTGCTTTTCTATTTCACGCCTCAGCTGACAGGGAGTCCTTAATCAGCGCAGGTATATTCGCCCTTTTGGCGGCGCTTGGGCTGGCATTTTTCAAAGAAGCAGGCTATCAGCATAAACAAATCCAAAAAACGGTTCACATCTATATGCTGAACAGGATCAAAAAGAGCGAAATCCTTTCAGAAGAGAGAAAAGACTCCTATACGCGACAGATTAAGGAAGAACCGTTTGCGATGCGAAGTTTTGTAGAATTTTTGACTGAGGAAGACAGACGCAAGAAAATGTATTAAATAAGAACTGCACCCGGAATGTTGGGATTTGCCTGACAATCGGGTGTTTTTTTAGACACTAGGGATGTGGGCAGTCGTAATAAAAATGCACGGTTTCGGAATGGTCCCGAACTCATGCACTGTTTTTTAGCAAGATATTATTTGTTCTCCGATGACAACAGCGTTGCTTTGTTGATTTCCTTCACTAGAGATGTCTGATCGATCCATTTGGTCGACACATCTTGATTTATTTTTGAAACGTGTTGGTTTTCTGATAAATAATCTCTTATCCGGCTGAAATAGAGCGGTTCGTTTTTGACATCCAGGTTTCGATATATTTGTTCAAACAACTCTAAGTCTTTAGGTTCATCCAGTGTTAAACGCCAAGATGGATAATGGAGTTCTTCTGGCAGGCTGACTTGATTGATGGAAAATAGGGAAGGGTTGTTTAAAAAATAAAAAGAAAGATATTCTGTATGGGTTAACGGTTTTGGCTGCTGCACAAGCCGCTGAAGGGCTTCAACAGTAATGACATTACCGGAAATTCCTGCTGAACTTGAAAGCTCCTGAGTATAATCTGCACCTTTTTGCAAGTGCCGGTCAATTAAATATTGAAGCACTTCAGGTGAAACCACTGGACAATCACCTGTCACACGGATAATAATATCGGATTTTGTTAAAGCTGCGGCTTCAAGCATTCTTTCTGCCACATTTTCGGGGGCGCCTCTCACGATTCTGACCTTTCCGTTTAGAGTAAAAGCTTCAAGCGGGTCGTCTTCAGGAAGATTTGACGTTGCCAATACAACTTCATGAACACCAGGGACAGCCAGGCAATTGATTAAACAGCGATCAACAGATGGTATTCCGTAAATAGGGAGCAGCGCTTTTTTCGGCAAACGAGTCGATTTTAGCCGGCATATCACTGCAATCGCAATTCTTGGACTTTTTATTTCGTTGGGTGTAATTGGCTGGTTTAACGATACATTAGCAGTTGCTACTTGAGGAAAAGCGTCCTCGGCTTGTAAGGGCATTAATGCATTCTCATTTCCGCATCTTTTGTAGCTCGTTTTATCCAGTGTAATGATTTCTCCTTTTTTTATATCCCGGTTGGCTGTTACGCGTAATGATGAATCATGCAAATACTTTCTTTCGGATTCCTTTACTTCAGTTGAACCATCTGCAATTTGGGCCTGCTGGAGCTTTTCCGTCATCACTTTGAATTCGTTCGGCTCTAGTGAAGAATAATAATCAAACCCTTTAGCTGCCCGATGTAGGGTAATATGTTTTTCAATAACAGCTGCCCCTGAGAAAAATGCATAGACAGGGAGATCGGCTGCAAGCGGATGATCTGCGTCAATGTGATCCGCAAATCCAATTTGAACCTTGTATCTTTTTTGTAGATGTTGTATCCGTTTTAGGTTAATATCCTCTAATTTTGTCGGATACCCTTGAAATCCGTGCATGAGAATGAGCTGATTTGCCATATGTTGTTTTACAAGCGACATCATCTGATCGATCTCTTCTTCATACCATCCCCCAACTCCGATGAGCACAGGCTTCTCTGTCATACCGATCGTTTTCATGATTTCCGTGGATTGAAGGATGGTTGTTGGAAGCTTTATGCCATCAATGTCATGCTGCAGATGCAAAAAGAGCTCTGCCCCCCATGAATCGAAAATATCCACCCAAATTTCTAATCCAAGTCTTTTTCCATAAGCGACACAATTTTTCCATACATCCTCATTCAAAAACAGCTCGATATATGACTCATAAGCAAAAAAACACGGTGTTGCAATACGGTCATACTTGAACCACTGAAATTTCACACCATCTGCTCCGCTTTCTGCAGCAGCCTTGATGAGTGCTTTGAGGTTCTCCTCTTTTCCTTGATGGGCGTTTGCGATTTCAGCAATGACTTTTACTTTTTCCGAAATGCTGTTACTTTCCAAATGCCCCACTCCTTTATTTTTATTGGGACAATCCTGCAGTGATATGGCAGGTGCCACTTTTGAAAACTGTCTCTAAAAAAAGACCAAGTCGTTTTATTAGATTGTATGCTTGCTTAAGAACTTAGTGTTTGCACCTGCCTGCTTTGATTGGCAAATATCCGTCAAATTGAGGTAAAGGGTGAAAAATGGACAAATAAAAAAGGCATGGTTCCGCTTTGTCTGGAACACATGCCCGGTACTGTTCAATGGCTTTATTCAAAAACTGGATCATCCTCATAATAATAAGAATCCGGATCCTCATACGTATTGGTGTTTTCAAAAGCAGCAATGCCGATAACCACCAGCACGAAAATGGCCAAAATGATTCCGATCAGGCCAGTGACGATACTGGATGCTGCGTAAAACAGCTGCATTTTAATAAATGTCCCGTAATTCTCCAGCATGCTTTCGCCAGCGGTGCCGCTAAGATTTCCTTCGGCTTCCGCGGCTGCTTTTGCTGAACGCATCAGAAAGACGCCCGAAATAATGAGCAGTACGCCCGGAATGGCGCCGATGACTGTCATTAAGGTAGACAGAGTAACCAGCGATCCCATAATGATCAGCAAAATGCCTGAAATTTTGCCCCACTTGGCAATGTCTGATAGCGACTTGACAGCAGAGGCACTCAGCTGGCGGCCCTCACTTTCTGCAGGTTCAATCTCCTGCTCAGCGGGGCTATTTTCTTCATTATGATTTTCAATCTCGTTTTCATCTTTATCCAGACTAATCATGACAGCTCTCTCCCTAAAATTTTTAAATCATATCTTTTGCCGTCCATTTCGGCAATGTCGGGGAATAGTCCCCATTCTGCAAACCCGTGCTTTTCAAACAGCTTCAGGCTTGGTTTATTATGTCCGAAAATGAAGGCCATAAGTGAGCGGATTCCTAGATCCGGCGCAATGCGGAGCGCTTCCTGAAGCAAATACGATCCAACGCCTTTGCCGCGGCATGCTTCGTCAATGTATATGCTGACCTCCGCTGTTTTATTATAGGCGGGCCTTCCGTAAAATGTTTCAAAGCTGATCCAGGCAGCGACGTTCCCGTTTTCGTCCTCGGCAACATAGAGGGGACGTGCCTCTGTATGGCCCAAAAACCATTCCATCCGGTCTTCAGGAGTTACCGGTTCGGTATCGGCTGTTACCATTCGAGAAGCAATCGTTGAATTATAAATCGCAACAACAGCCTCCAGATCTTTATGTTCAGCAAGACGCAATGTCATGTTCATACGTTTTTGGCACTCCTCTCAAAAAAAGACATATTTTCGTATCAGTCTGCGCAAACTACATCTAAAAAAAGTTTTTTTGGATAGGTGTATATATTTTCAGAAAAGTGTTCAGAATGTTGCTGAGGTGATAAACAATGAGAGAGGAAGAAAAGAAAACTTCTCAAGTCAAAAAACTTCAGCAGTTTTTTCGTAAACGCTGGGTGTTCCCTGCAATTTACTTAGTCAGTGCGGCCGTCATTTTAACAGCTGTCCTTTGGTATCAATCTGTATCAAACGATGAAGTGAAGGATCAGTTAGCTGATAACGGCGGAAACTCCGCGTATGACAACAACGACGATGCAGTTGAAGTAGGAAAGTCAATGGAAAATGTCGCAATGCCGGTTGTTGATTCTGAAAACGTTTCTGTTGTGAAAAAGTTCTATGAAACCGATGCCGCAAAAGAAGAAAAAGAAGCAGCACTCGTTACCTATAATAACACGTACAGCCTAAGCAAAGGAATTGACTTAGCTGAGAAAGACGGAAAAGATTTCGATGTTTCTGCTTCTCTGAGCGGTACGGTTGTTAAAGCTGAAAAAGATCCGGTGCTGGGATATGTTGTGGAAGTAGAACATGCCGACGGATTATCAACTGTGTACCAATCTCTTTCTGAAGTAAGTGTTGAGCAAGGTGACAAAGTAAAACAAAACCAAGTGATCGGAAAGTCTGGCAAGAACCTTTACAGCGAAGACAGCGGAAATCACGTACATTTTGAAATCCGTAAAGATGGAGTCGCAATGAACCCGCTGAACTTTATGGACAAGCCGGTTTCTTCTATTGAAAAAGCAGCAGCTGCTGAAGAAAAAGCTGCCACTGAAGAAACAGAAGAATCCATTCAGCAATCTTCCGAGAAAAAGGATGGATCACCTGAAAAAGGAACAGAAGAAAAATCCGGTGAGAAAACGGATGATTCAACTGACAAATCTGGATCTAAAGAAAGCAGCACAACAGAAGACACTGAACAGTCTTAATGTAGAAAACGTCTATCCGTGTGATGGGCGTTTTTTTTCTGTTACTTTTTGCTTTGTTTCACCGTCTATGTAGTTACACATAGGCACGTTCGTTATAAAGGAGGTTATGTCATGAACCGTCTATTGCTCGCGGGTTGGATCTTTTTTATTCTGCTCTCTGTTTGTACGGAAAGCTTCAGCGGCTTGGTCGTATCGCAAACGGTGGCTTTTCATTTTCAGCCGCACCCTGATCTGTCTCAATTTTTAGACATGGATTTTACTGAGCTTACTGTACCTGTAGCGTTTATCCAAAAAATCGGGCACGTGTTTTCTTTCTTTGTGCTGACATACTTGCTGTGGAAACAGCGGGGCAGCATAAAATCAGCTGCAGCCGGCTCATTCGCGTTTGCTTTTTTCACAGAAGTTCTTCAGCTCTTCTTCAGCAGGAACGGATGTATTCGGGATGTGCTCATCGATACTGTTGGAATTGTATTGTTTTGTGGTTTATATGTGTTGGCGAAGCGGAGAAAACATGAAATGTACGAAAAATATGAAAGCCGGCTGTCTTAGGTTCAGACGCCGGCTTTTGTTTTTTCTAGAAATTTTGATCAGTTGGTTTTTTCGTCAGTTTATTGATGATGGCTTCATAGATTCTTACAATCAAATCGACGAATGGGCGAAGCAGATCTGAAAATCTAAAGAATAGGAACCCGATAATGATGGCGACAACAAGGCTGCCCAATACATCTACCGGATAGTGATGCCCTACCCAAATTCTCGAAAAGCCTGTCAAAAGCCCGAAAATGACAAGCGGCCAGCCGATTTTGCGGTTTCTGAAAAGCATCGCAATAGAAATCGCTAACGCACCTGTAGTGTGGTCACTCGGAAATGAAGCATCCGCATCATGCGGAATCAGCGTATGCACGGTGTGCGCAACGAACGGGCGCGGTTCGAAATAAACTTGTGTAATCAAAAAGTTGATGACAAGACCCGCAATTCCTGTAAGTCCCGCGTAAAGCACATTTTTTCTGCTTTGCGTGTTCCCGAACAGCCAGATTGCCAATAGGATAAGGGCATAGGCGACAATCGCATATTCCGTTATGAAGACCATAATAGAATCGAGAACTGAATTGTGATGAGCTAGTCCATGGATGGCTTTAAAGATTTCGTAATTCAAATAATCACCTTTTACATTTTTAATAATAGACTCATTATACTCATAAAAAGTTTCAAATCAAAAAAGAGTTTGCCAAAATGCGTGATGCTTGAAGAGAATTCGAAGGGGGGACAGTGTTTCTGGGGGTTTTTTCTATGCGTAAAAAAAGAGATCCGGAATTCCGAATCTCTTCAAAACGATTACAGTGCTTCAGGTCCTTCCTCGCCGGTGCGGATATTGATTGTATTGCTGATTTCATAGACAAATATTTTACCGTCACCCGGTGATCCCGTTTTCAGAACCCTTTTAGCGGTCTCAGTCACTTGATCAACAGGAACCTTGCTGACTACAATTTCAATTTTTAAACGCTCATATACATTGCTTTCTATTTTTACCCCTCTATAAAGCTCCGTGTGTGCTTTTTGAAGGCCGCAGCCGTGAACATTAGAGAAGGTCAGAGAGGTGACTCCGATTTTTCCGAGTTCCTGCTTCAGCTTTTCAAAATTTGCCGGACGCGTTACAATTTCTACCTTGAACATTTGACCGCTCATAGCGTCACTCCTCACATAGAATCTTGATATGCTTTTTCCCCGTGCATCGTTAAGTCAAGCCCAAGTGATTCTTCTTCTTCGGTTGCGCGAAGGGGAAGGAAGAGGCCTACAATCTTAATAATAACGAAAGTGACAATAAATACAAAAACATAAGTGGCGGCGATGGCTACGATTTGTTTCCAGATTAAGCTTGCATCACCGTAGAATAATCCGTCCGCGCCCGCTGAATTAACAGAGGTTGTCGCGAATAATCCTGTTGCGATCCCGCCCCATGTGCCGCCGATGCCGTGCAGTCCAAAGGCGTCGAGCGCGTCATCGTATCCGAATTTCTTTTTAAGCGAGAATACGCCCCAGAAACAAACCGCTCCGCCAATGATGCCGATAATGATGGAAGCGAAAGGTGTGACAAATCCGGCAGCAGGCGTAATTGCGACAAGTCCGGCGATTGCGCCAGATACCGCTCCGAGCATCGTTGGTTTTTTGTTAATGATCCATTCTACTAAGATCCAGCCGGCAATCCCGGCTGCTGCGGCAGTGTTTGTGTTGATGAAAGCGAACATGGCCACACCATCTAAGGTCAGGGCGCTGCCAACGTTAAAACCGAACCAGCCGAACCAAATCAAAGCCCCTCCTAAGAAGGTGTAAATGAGGTTGTGCGGGGAAGACGCTGTACCGTCTTTCCGTTTACCGAGCACAATAGCGAGAACAAGTCCTGCCACCCCGGAGGAAATATGAACAACGTTGCCGCCGGCGAAATCGAGCGCGCCAAGCTGGCCGATCCAGCCGCCGCCCCACACCCAGTGAGCAACCGGTGTGTAAACCAAAGAAACCCATAAAACCGAGAATAAAAGAAAAGCACCGAATCGCATCCGTTCTGCGAAAGCCCCGGAAATAATGGCTGTAGTCAGAACAGCGAACGTCATTTGGAACATCATAAATAATGAGTGAGGAATGGTATCGCTGTAATCTCCGGGATCAAATCCGACCCCTTTCAGACCGGCCCACTCCAGTCCGCCAATGATCGAATTGCCTGGTGCGAAGGCAAGTGTATATCCGAACAGCACCCAAACGATGGAAACGATGGCAATAGAAGAAAAACTGTGCATTGCAGTGCTCAGCACATTTTTGCTTTTTACCATTCCTCCATAAAATAACGCTAATCCCGGGGTCATCAGCCACACGAGTAAAGCGCAAAAGAACATAAAAACTGTATCGCCCATTTGCATGTCTCATTCCTCCGTATCTTTCAGAATTATTATATTTCTTCATTATAGAGAAAAAAGAATGATAAAACATTTTCATGTAAGATTTCCTAACATGGTTTTTTAGGGAATGTTATCGAGGGATGTAAAGAATGGAAAATGTCATTTTTACGATATAAGTCTTTATATCTATAAAAGAAGCTGTCCATATGAGCAGAAAAGGGAATTGACAATTATTAGATTATTTCATACTGTATTAAGTGTACTAATCCAATTAATACACATTAGGGGAGGATGCGTTATGAATAAAGGCGGCAGGCTGAGGAGAGCGGTAAGTAAATCGATTCCGATGACGTTCCGATTGTTTTTAGCTTTTAATTTTTTCGTGTACGGCCTGGCGAAAGTGGTAATAGGCCAGTTTGGCGAGGTGACGCCTGAAATCGAGGCAGTTGCTGGGAAGGGGTTTACAATTGCGTGGACATTTTTCGGTTATTCTCATGTTTACGAACTGTTTATAGGTTTCGGCGAAATCGTTGCAGCTGTTTTATTACTGATTCCGCGAACATCTGCATTAGGGGCAGTTGTTTTTATGCCGATTATTGTGAACATCGTCTTGATTAACTATTGTTTTGATATTGGCGTGCAGGATCTTAGCACGATATTAATGGTCATGTGTCTCATCCTGCTTTGGGTAGACCGCCGCAAATTCATGGGCATGTTCAGACAGGAGCCGATAAACGGCGGGCAGGTGATGAAGCGATGACACCCCTTATGATTACAGTGCTTGCCGGTCTGTTTGTATGCACGACCTGTTACTTTTACATAAAAGAAAAATCATGAGAAAAGCGCTCCTTCTGAGAGTTTCACAAGCATAATAAAAGAACTTAGGCAGCGTGAAGAGTAAAATATGCAATGCGAGAAACACTAACAGCATCAGGAGGAGACGTATGATGAATACACTCAATATTGATTTTCAAAAAACTGCATTGGTTATCATTGATTTGCAAAAAGGAATTGTGCCGATAGATCAAAGCGGACAGGTTGTCCCAAATGCGAAAAAACTCATCGATGAATTTCGGAAACATAACGGATTTATTAGCTTTGTGAATGTAGCCTTCCATGATGGAGCGGATGCGCTGAAGCCGCAAACGGATGAGCCTGCGCAGGGAGGTTCGGGGGAAATGCCTGCGGACTGGGCTGAATTTGTTCCGGAAATCGGTGTGCAGGATGGAGATTACACTGTGACAAAACGGCAGTGGGGCGCATTTTTCGGCACAGATTTAGATTTGCAGCTGAGACGCCGAGGCATTGACACGATTGTATTGTGCGGCATCGCGACGAACATCGGGGTGGAAAGCACAGCACGCGAGGCATTCCAGCTTGGCTATCAGCAGATTTTTATTACAGATGCCATGTCCACGTTCAGTGAGGAAGAGCATGAAGCCACACTGCGCTTTATTTTCCCGAGAATCGGTAAATCGCGGACAACGGAAGAATTTCTAGCACAAGTGAAATGATGATATCGAAAAAAAGCCGTGCTGTTTTTTTGACAGCGGTGGCTTCAGGGACAATGCTGAATCCGCTGAACTCGTCTATGATTTCTCTTGCGCTCCATAGCATCCAGCATGAATTTCATCTGTCGTTTACAACGGTTGCCTGGCTGATTTCCTCGTTTTACCTGGCGAGTGCCGTAGCTCAGCCTGTAACGGGAAAACTCGGTGATTTGATCGGGCGGAAACGTTTGTTTTTATTCGGGCTCATTCTTGTTGCGGTTTCTGCCATAGGGGCACCGTTTGCGCCAACGTTTATGACATTATTGATCATGCGGCTGTTTCAATCGGTAGGGAGCAGTGCGATTTACCCGTCAGGAGTCGGATTGATTCGGAGTCATATTCATGAGCGGCAGGCATCCGCCTTGGCTGTGCTCTCTATTTTTGCGTCTGCCATGACGGCGCTCGGACCGACTGTCGGCGGTTTTTTGATTGTGTGGGGCGGCTGGCCGGCGATCTTTATCGTCAATTTGCCGTTTATTATCCTCAGCTTTTTCTTAGGCATGTATATGTTCCCGAAAGATCAGAAAAAAGGGGCTGGAATCAAAACGATTATTCGGCAGCTCGACATTCTTGGCATTGTTTTATTTGCCGGAGGAATCATTTTGCTTCTATCTTTTCTGCTGTCATTCAGCACGTCGCCGCATGCGGTTGAAGGTGTGCTTGGCGTGCTTCTGCTCGGTGCATTTGTTTGGCGTGAGCTGAAAACGGAAAAGCCGTTCATTGATGTCCGTCTGTTTAAAACGCAGCGAAATCTATCAGCTGTGTATGTTCAGTTTATTTTGCTGAATGTTTTCTTCTATTGTTTATTTTTTGGGCTGCCGAGTTATTTTCAGGATGAAATGCATCTTTCTGTTCAAACGAGCGGTCTGTTTATGCTGTTTATGTCTGGCATGAGCATCGTAGTGTCACCTATTACGGGCAAATGGATCGACCGATCAGGCGTCGTCAAGCCGATCTTTGCGGGCGCGCTTCTGATGACGGCTGGAGCCGTGCTCTTAACCATCTTTTTTATCAACGCTCAGGTGATCGGGAAAGGCTTTATCCTGTCAATCTTGGGTATAGGCTACGGGCTTGGAAATGTCGCGCTGCAGGCAGCGATGCTGAAAACGAGTCCTTCCAACATGGTAGGAACGACTTCAGGGCTGTTTCAAACCTGCCGTTACTTAGGGTCGATTTTATCTTCGGTGATCCTTGGTATTCTTTTTGGAAAAGAAATCACGGCGGCCCATTTTGATATGATGGGAATCATCATGATCATTGCGGGCGGAGCAAGCCTGTTAATGGCTGTGAGGTTTGCTGCATTAATGAAAACTGCATCATGAGAAAAGAGGCAGACGCTGAGTCTGTCTCTTTTTCTTGTTTAGGCTGTTCAAATAGAAACAGAAAAATTGTATATCATAGCCAATGTTATTGTCTGACTCTTCAGTTATATTAAGTGACATCAAATGTTAGAAAACTGAACATATGACGAAAAACAGATAATATTGAAAGGGGAGCCGGCTATGAAATTAAAAGAGAGCCAGCATCAATCCAACAGACTGAGCAATGAAGATCTGCTGCCTTTGGGACAGGAGAAACGGACGTGGAAAGCAATAAACTTTGCCTCCATTTGGATGGGATGTATACATAATATACCGACCTACGCGACGGTGGGCGGATTAATTGCGATCGGTCTTTCGCCTTGGCAGGTGCTCGCGATTATTATTACGGCATCGCTTATCTTGTTTGGGGCTCTGGCTTTAAACGGCCACGCGGGGACAAAATACGGGCTGCCGTTTCCGGTGATCATCCGTGCTTCTTACGGAATATACGGCGCGAATATCCCAGCGCTTCTAAGGGCGTTTACAGCGATCATGTGGCTTGGCATTCAGACCTTTGCAGGAAGCACGGCGCTGAACATTTTACTTTTAAATATATGGCCGGGCTGGGGAGAAATTGGCGGCGAGTGGAACATCCTCGGCATTCACTTGTCTGGTTTGCTTTCTTTTGTCTTCTTTTGGGCTATTCATTTACTCGTATTGCATCACGGCATGGAATCGATTAAGCGCTTTGAGGTATGGGCAGGCCCTTTAGTGTATTTGGTATTTGGCGGCATGGTATGGTGGGCCGTTGATATTGCCGGAGGACTGGGGCCGATCTATTCTCAGCCAGGAAGGTTCCATACGTTTTCAGAAACGTTCTGGCCGTTTGCTGCCGGAGTTACCGGCATCATCGGCATCTGGGCGACATTGATCTTAAATATACCTGATTTCACGCGGTTTGCAGAAACGCAAAAAGAGCAAATCAAAGGGCAATTTTACGGTTTGCCGGGAACCTTCGCGCTGTTTGCGTTTGCCAGTATTACTGTGACCTCCGGTTCGCAGGTTGCTTTCGGCGAGCCGATTTGGGACGTTGTCGATATTTTGGCGAGGTTTGATAACCCTTATGTCATCGTATTGTCCGTGATTACGCTCTGCATCGCCACGATCTCTGTAAATGTCGCGGCGAACATCGTATCGCCCGCTTATGATATAGCGAATGCCCTGCCGAAATATATTAATTTCAAACGCGGCAGTTTTATCACTGCGTTGCTCGCTTTATTTACGGTTCCGTGGAAGCTGATGGAGAGTGCGACAAGCGTATATGCGTTTCTCGGCTTAATAGGCGGCATGCTTGGTCCGGTGGCAGGCGTGATGATGGCTGATTACTTTATCATTCGCAAACGGGAACTCTCGGTAGATGACCTGTATTCTGAAACAGGGCGGTATGTATATTGTAAAGGCTATAATTACCGTGCGTTTGCAGCCACGATTTTGGGTGCGCTCATCTCGCTGATTGGAATGTATGTTCCTGCATTAAAGAGCTTATACGACATTTCCTGGTTTGTAGGTGTGCTGATTTCATTTCTTTTCTATATTGTTCTGATGCGTGTTCACCCGCCGGCATCATCTGCGATTGAACCGTTTGAATCTAGGCAGGTTCGCCAAGCTGAATAAGATCTATTTCACGCTATATATTCATATTTTTGAAATGGTTTTCCATAAATAGAACATTTATAATTGTTTTAGAAATCTATTCTAAAACGAAATGGGAATCGAATATGAGAAAATTATATTATATTCTTTTGGCGGGTGTTTTAACGTCTGTCATCCTCGCTTTCGTTTTTGATAAGACAAAAGCGAATGAGGAACGATCTGGGGATTGCCTATATGTTTCGCCAAATGGCAGTGATCAAAATGAAGGGACAAAAGAAAAGCCATTTCGTACACTGGCACACGCTTCAGAGGAGGCTGCCCCCGGCACAACTGTCATGATTCGGGGAGGAACGTATCATGAAACACTTGTTGTAAAGCACAGCGGTACGGACGGAAAGCCTATCACATTCCGAAACTATGAAAATGAAAAAGTCGTGATTAGCGGAGAATCCATTGAGGACGCAGAATATGAAACACCGCTCATTCATATTCACGATAAACACGACATTGCCATCAGCGGTTTAACGATTCAAGATCTTTCTGTTTCATCTGAGGAAGCAACTGCTATGGGGATTTATGTATCAGGCTCCAGCAGTCATATTGCCATTAAGAACAATCATGTCCGGGATATTAAGACAACAGCGGATGAAGGAAATGCCCACGGAATCGCGGTCTATGGAACCGGCAGCATGAAAGACATTCAAATTGAGGACAATACGGTTGAGAATCTGACACTTGGAGCGAGTGAGGCGGTTGTGCTGAACGGGAATATTGACGGCTTCACTATTGCGGGCAATGTGGTCCGCAACAATAACAACATCGGGATTGATCTTATCGGTTATGAGGGAACCGCAGACAAAAACGATTATGTGCGAAACGGTGTCGTAGAAAACAATACAGTTTATCAAAACTCGACTTACGGAAACCCAGCTTATGGAGATGATTACTCAGCGGGCGGGATATATGTTGATGGCGGACACAGTATCGATATTAAGAAAAACACAGTTTACGATAACGATATTGGGATTGAAGCAACGTCTGAACACAAAGGGAAATATGCAACTGCTATTCAGATAACAGACAACAAAGTGTACAACAATGCATACACCGGTATTTCAATCGGAGGATATGACAAAAAGCGGGGCGGCACCAGCAATTCTCTGATTGCCCGCAACATTATGTACCGGAATGACACAAAGGGGCTGTATGGCGGACAGCTGCTGCTGCAGTACGATGCGAAAAACAACACAATTGAAAAGAATATATTGACGGCCAGTGAGTCCAGATTATTTATCGGAAACGATTTTACAGAAAATGAAGGGAATACGGTCAATCATAACGTGTACCATAAGGAAGCGGATCAAGACGGCATATGGATGTGGAAAAAGAATGAATACGATTCATTTTCATCGTATCGAAAAGCAACCAATAACGATCAGCGATCCATTTATGCCGATCCGATGTATCGTGATGAAGAGTCCTATGACTTTACGTTAGATCCAGATTCACCTGCACGGCCGGTCATTGAATAATATGCCATAAGCGGCGTTCTCTTCCGTTCAACGGAGCGGGCGCCGCTTTTTATATGCAAAAAAAGACTGCCGGCAATTCCCGGCAGTCTGAGCGTTATTCTGCAATAGACACTTTTCCTTCAGCTTCAGCAGGTTTTTTCTGGCTCCACGCGTAGAGAAGCAGAGCAATCAGAACGAACAGCCCCGCTGATAAATAAATGGCAGAGAAGCCGGCAGATGCTACAAACAATCCAAAAACATACGATCCTACAGCAATTCCGCTGTCAAAGAAGGTAAAGAACGTTGCCGTTGCAAAACCTGAGCGGTGCGCGGGAGATTTCTGGATCGCCAATGTTTGCATGCAAGGAACGATTGATCCGTATCCGAGACCGATAACCGCGCCTGAAAGAAGGAGCATTAAGCCGCTGTGTGTGAAGGACAGCATGCAGAGCCCCACTGAGAAAATCAAGATAGATGGGTAAATGACAATTCCCGGTCCGACTTTGTCGAACAATTTCCCTGTGAACGGGCGTGCAACCATCATTGTCACCGCAAAGCAAACAAAGAAATATCCGCTGATATTCGAAAGATCAACTGATTTGGCGAATACAGACAAATACGCTGTGACAGTTGAATAACAGAAAGAAATAAATAAACCGACCGTCGCAATCTTAAGTGCGCCTTTTTCAAACATATCCGAGAACGAAAAACGGAATACAGTCGTGCCGCTGTCTTGGTTTTGGGGCACCTTTATCAAGAACGAAACAAGCAAGCCTGCAACCATAAACAGCGCAAAGGCTGTAAAGAATACAGAGAAGCTTACGACCTTCATCAAGTTCAATCCAAGGAAAGGCCCGATTGCCATGGCGAGGTTCATAGACATGGCAAAGTATCCAAGCCCTTCACCGCGGCGTTTGGCCGGAATAATATCCGCTGCAATTGCACCTGTAACAGTCGTTAAAATGCTGAACCAAATTCCTTGGAAGAACCGCAAGCCAAGCAGCAGGTAAAAGTTATGAATCGGCATATACAGAAAAGAAGAAAGGGCGAATAACGCCATTGAGACAATTGCCATTCTTTTCTTCCCGAAACGCTCAACGATGGCTCCGGAGAAAGGCCGTGTAATGATCGCTGACAGAAGGAACAGGCTGATTAAAAGCCCGCCTTGTGATTCTGTGCCGCCAAGCTCTTGAAGCGTATAGATCGGCAGTACAGTTAAAAATGTATAAAAGAACACAAACACAAATAAATTGACAAGCAGGACCATAATAAAATCCTTGGTCCATATCGCATCCGTTTTTTTCAAATGTATGTCACTTCCTTATTTTCATTGTTGTAAAAACATGCGAAATAAATGAGAAAAAGCTTCCTTATCTTCATCTCGGAAATCTGCAAGCAGTTCTTCCTCGAATTTCAGCATTTTCACATTGATTTCTTCGTATTTTTTCTCGGCTTCTTTTGTGAGGACAACAAGTTTTTCCCGTTTGTCTTCACCTTGCCGTCTCTGTACCCAACCGTTTTCCTCCAGACGTTTGATCGTCCGTGTCACAGTCGGCGCTTCCACATTTAAATAGGACCAAATCTCTTTTTGAGTCATTGGTCCGATCGTACGCAAACAATATAAAACTGACCATTGAGATGAATAAAGGCCGAATGGCTCCAGCTGTTCATTGGCTTTCTTGGCAATCAGGCGGGCGCTTTGGTTGATTTGATGAATGAGGTGTCTGTTGACGTAGGTCATTTCGTTCTCCTTCTAAAAAACTTACCTAAGTAACTAATTGCTTTTTTCATTTTACAGGAGCGGTGAATGGATGTAAAGATAAAAATTTAGTGACGCGAAATAGTTAGCTAAAGCCGAAAAAGTTCGTTTCACCCCTTGTCCTTATTGAGTTTTTAGCATATTCCCAACAGAATGCTAATACACTGTTACAAACCTAACAAAGAGAGTGTTTGAGGTGAGGGATCGTGGGCATATTTCACAAACTTACTTTTAAAACCATACAACGAAGAAGCGGCATAATGAATGACTCTTTACACAATACGGATCTCATTTCACACTTCTCACATCCATTTTAGGGAGGTCGAGTGGTGTGCACGATTACATCAAAGAGCGAACAATCAAGATAGGGAAGTACATCGTGGAGACAAAGAAAACCGTTCGTGTCATTGCGAAGGAATTTGGTGTTTCCAAAAGTACAGTACACAAGGATTTAACAGAGCGTCTGCCTGAAATTAACCCTGACTTGGCAAACGAAGTGAAAGAAATACTCGATTATCATAAATCCATCAGGCATTTAAGAGGAGGAGAAGCGACAAAACTCAAATATAAAAAAGATGAAATTCTCGAAGGAGAGCCTGTTCAGCAATCGTAATTACCAGCTGTTATCAGTTGGCATTGTCTTCTTGAAATCGTTCATAAAACATCCGCAAAAATTTGTAAAGAACTTAATGCGCTTCCAACTTTTTTTCTATATTTTATGATAATATATATAATTAGGGCACAATGTGGATATTTACTGTGAAACAGATTTTCAAGGAGGATATAAATAGATGTTTGCAAGGGATATTGGTATTGACCTCGGTACTGCAAATGTACTGATCCATGTTAAAGGTAAAGGAATTGTTCTAAATGAACCTTCCGTAGTTGCACTTGATAAAAACAGCGGCAAAGTGCTGGCGGTTGGCGAAGAGGCAAGACGAATGGTTGGACGTACACCTGGGAATATTGTTGCGATTCGCCCGCTGAAAGACGGAGTTATTGCTGACTTTGAAGTAACAGAAGCAATGCTGAAGCATTTTATTAACAAGTTGAATGTAAAAGGCTTGTTCTCAAAACCGCGCATGCTCATTTGCTGCCCGACGAATATTACATCCGTTGAGCAAAAAGCAATCAAAGAAGCCGCAGAAAAAAGCGGCGGTAAACATGTGTACCTTGAAGAAGAACCTAAAGTTGCCGCTATCGGCGCGGGTATGGAAATATTCCAGCCAAGCGGTAACATGGTTGTAGACATCGGAGGCGGGACGACGGATATCGCGGTTATTTCAATGGGCGATATTGTCACCTCCTCTTCTATTAAAATGGCTGGGGACAAGTTTGACATGGAAATCTTAAATTACATCAAACGCGAGTACAAGCTGCTGATCGGCGAACGTACTGCGGAAGATATTAAGATTAAAGTCGCAACAGTTTTCCCAGACGCACGTCAAGAGGAAATTTCCATTCGCGGACGGGACATGGTTTCCGGTCTTCCTAGAACAATTACAGTAAACAGCAAAGAAGTAGAAGAAGCCCTTCGCGAATCTGTAGCTGTTATTGTGCAGGCGGCGAAACAAGTGCTTGAAAGAACACCGCCTGAGCTTTCTGCTGATATCATTGACCGCGGTGTTATCATTACCGGCGGCGGAGCGCTCTTAAATGGCCTCGACCAGCTGCTTGCTGAAGAGCTGAAGGTTCCAGTGCTTGTTGCTGAAAATCCAATGGATTGTGTAGCAGTCGGCACAGGTGTCATGCTTGATAATATGGACAAGCTTCCTAAACGCAAACTAAGCTGATCACTTAAACCTCATTCTGAAAAAGAATGGGGTTTTTTTATGAAAACTCTTCACGAATTGATGAGAAATGCCGATAATAGGGTAAAATACTGAATTCTATTATAGAACGAATGTTCCTATGTGACAACTGGAAAAAATGCCATTTTAGAGGTGGGAAACTTGTTAAAAGGATTATATACAGCAACATCCGCAATGATTGCCCAGCAGCGAAGAACGGAAATGCTTTCAAATAATATTGCAAATGCAAATACATCCGGATATAAAGCTGATCAAGGCTCTATGCGCGCGTTCCCTGAGATGCTGCTCAGCAGAATAGAATCAAAATCTCCGGCCGGAACATCAAGGACGGAAATCGGTTCCGTGAATACCGGTGTGTATATGCAGGAGCTTAAGCCCCTTTTCACACAGGGGAGCTTGAAGTCCACAGATCAGCCTACAGACATCACATTGGTCGAAAATCAAGTTCCGGTTAATACGGAAACCAATGAAAACGCGGCTCTTTTTTACCCGGTTCAGACAGCGGACGGAATCCGTTATTCAAAAAGCAGCACTTTTTCACTAAATGAGAATAATCAGCTGACGATCAACGGGCGTCCTATTTTATCGACGGATAGCCAGCCGATTACTGTTGATAATGAGAACTTCACTGTGTCTGAAAACGGTACTGTGACAACGAACGGACGGACAGCTGGCCAGATTGATGTCAGAATGGCGGAGGATGTCCGCAATCTGAAAAGGGACGGAAATGATCTGTACAGCACGGCAGCCGGCAATGATCTGCCAAGCGCAGCCGGCAATAACCAGGTATCCTATTCATTAAAACAAGGCGTCTCGGAGCTTTCAAACGTGGATGTGACAAGTGCTTATACAGAAATGACTGAAGCGTACAGATCGTTTGAGGCCAATCAGAAGGTTATTCAGGCTTACGATAAAAGTATGGATAAAGCAGCCAATGAAATCGGAAAAATCTAAGATAACGGAAGAAAAAACGGGGGACATCAACTATGCTCAGGTCAATGCTAACGGCATCAACAACCTTAAACCAGCTGCAGCAGCAGATTGACACAATCAGCAGCAACCTTTCAAACAGCAACACAACCGGCTATAAGGCAAAAGATACGAATTTTTCTGAGCTAGTCAGACAGCAATTCGATCAGGTTGATGAAAAAAATGAGGAAGTGGCAAAAGCCCGAAAAACGCCGCCCGGCTTGCGCCTTGGCGTCGGAGCGATGATGAATTCACGCCTTGTATCTGATCAAGGAAGCATTCAGAAGACGGATCGCGATCTGGATATCGCGTTTACGTCTCCATACCAATATCTTCAGGTTAACGTGAATGGAAACCGCCAGTACACGAGGGACGGAGCGCTGTATGTAACGCCTTCAGCTGCAAATGCCAACCAGCTTCAGCTCGTTACTGGAAATGGGAATCCGGTGCTTGATGAAAACGGCAATACAGTGAACATCGACAGCTCAATGAAGAATATCACCATCAATAAAAACGGCACGTTAACCGCATCTGACGGAAACGCGGTCCAGCGGTTTAATCTCGGAGTTGTCCAAGTGAATAACCCTCAAGAGCTGAAATCGGAAGGAAATAACCTGTTCTCTATTGATAATGCGGCAGCTTTTGAAGAGCTGAATGGCGCTAATAGACAAAACATCGGCATAGAGCAGGGCTCGCTTGAGATGTCCAATGTCGATATTTCAGAACAAATGACAGATTTGATCACGTCCCAGCGTTCATATCAGCTGAACAGCAGAACGATTACAATGGGAGATCAAATGCTCGGTTTAATCAATTCAGTCAGATAATAAGAAATGGGCGTTTTCAATCAGCCGCGCAGGATAAAAAAAGCGGCTTTTTCGAAATCGTCCTTTTTTTTGTAGTATTCCGTGATATCTTCTAAAAGCACCTCTAAATCCACCCACGCTTCAATTTTTTCTAATTCAAGCACATATTCGAGCAGCTGATCATAAGGGTCTTCAACTGATGTGTAGAGCGCTTCGAGCGTTTTTAATTTTAGATAAATGGTTTGAATGTCTACCTTTTCTGATAATTCTTTCCCTTTTTGCAGGACGGCTTTCGCTTCTGTGACCTTTCCTGTTTTAAAAAGCGCTCTGACAGATTCGTACACACAGTGCAGATACGAGACGGGAGAATTCGTTTCAAATTCTTGATTCCTTAATACTTTTTTAAAGTAAAGAAGCGCTTCCTGGTCTTTTTTTTCGGTTGCTTTTAAAAAGCCAAGGTTATAATAAGCGTGGCAAAGCAGGTTTTCGTCATGTAATTGCTGGGTTTTCCTAATGATTTCTTTAAAAAGCTGTTCAGCTTTTTCATAGCGTTCTTGATCAATATAATTAACGGCGAGCAAAAGCTTGCAGGTGATCACCTTTTTTATATAGCCGAATTGGTGTAAATAGATGTGTAATGCTTTTTTGACGTATTGGATGGAAAGCGGCGGTGATTTCATCAAGTAATAGGCGCCAGCGGTTTGATAATATAAATCAGCGGCTTCAAACGTGTTTTGAATGGCGGCCAGGTACTGTTCAGCTTTTTTAAAATGATTCACTGCATGTTTCGGAGCTGTTTTTACCATTTCATATAATCCTGAGAAAAAATACAGATAATATTTCAATTCATCATCCATTTTGTCTTCCAGGCCGTATAGATCATCGAATAATGAATCAAGTCCGTTCTGGTTTTCAAAAAGCAGCTGATGGCGGGCCTGAAACAATTGATAACGCATCCAAAGTTTTGAGTTCTTTTTGATCTTCGGAAGGTGCTGGTCGATTTTCTCTTTCAGTGTGCAAACGTGATTCATTTTGCGTTTGCTCATTGCGGAATACCACTCGTCTAACATGTTTTGCATCCTTTTTTCAATAAACTTCGAAATCATTTTCCTACCTCTTTGCTATTGGTAAAATCTATAATTATCATATCATAACTTTTGACGGCTCTCATTGACAGTTGGTTACATTTTAGCGCGGTTGAAAAAGAGATTAATTCATAATATACTTTTCAAATGTACAGATTGGATCTTTAATGATTGCTATACATACTAATGCAGATGAAGGAGATGTCAAGAGAATGCTTGATACTCAGCAAATTAAAGAAATTATTCCTCACCGTTATCCGTTTTTGCTTGTAGACCGGATTACGGAAGTTGAAGAGGGCAAACGGGCAAAAGGCTATAAAAATGTAACCGCAAATGAAGAGTTCTTTAACGGGCATTTTCCTCAGTATCCGGTAATGCCCGGCGTATTAATCGTAGAAGCGCTTGCTCAAGTCGGAGCCGTTGCGATGCTGATTAAAGAAGAAAATCGCGGCAGACTGGCGTTCTTTGCAGGTATTGATAATTGCCGGTTTAAAAAACAAGTCAAGCCTGGTGATCAGCTTCACCTTGAGGTTGAAATCATTCGTGCGCGCGGCACAATCGGACGCGGAAAAGGCGTTGCCACAGTTGATGGCGAAGTCGTTTGCGAAGTCGAACTGACTTTTGCCCTCGGAGAATAAATGAAAAAAGGCAGATGGGCAGCGGCACATTTGTCTTTTTTTCTTTCAAAACATGAGAAAAGCAGGTGATTGTATGTGGAATGAATTTAAGGCTTTTGCCATGCGCGGGAACATCGTTGACCTCGCGATTGGTGTTGTAATAGGCGGCGCGTTCGGGAAGATCGTCACATCTCTAGTCAATGATATCATCATGCCTTTAGTCGGCTTGCTGCTAGGAGGGCTTGATTTTTCAGGTTTATCGTTTACGTTTGGCGATGCTGTGGTGAAGTACGGCAGCTTTATACAGACAATTGTGAACTTCTTAATCATATCGTTTTCCATATTTATTGTGATTCGGATTTTGAATGGGTTAAGGCGCAAAAAAGAAGCAGAAGAAGAGGCGGCGGAGGAAACGCCGGATGCGCAAGAGGAGCTGCTGAAGGAAATCAGAGATCTGCTAAAGCAGCAAACAAAGTCGCCGGAATAAAAAGACTGCCGTTTTGAAACGGCAGTCTTTTTTTATTTTCAATTCCTTTCACTTAATGCTGCGGGGCTTTCTGTTGTTACAGCGAGATGAATGAGCATTGAAACAGAGGTGCCGGCATCCGGAGTGCTGCTTATCTTCAATTCACTTCCGCAAAAATGTTTCAGCCGCTGGTTGATATTTTTCAATCCGACGCTGCGATCGAAATCCGCAGATAAGAGATCTTCTCGTTTTTCCGGAGCTATGCCGGCACCGTTATCTTCTACTTTGATGTAATACTCATTCTCGCTTTGTTTTTTAGCTGTCAGCTTGACCCATCCTCCGCCTCTTTTCTTGCTGACGCCGTGAAGAACGGCATTTTCCACCAAGGGCTGAATCATTAAAGGAGGAAGGATAAAGTCAATGTCTTCTTCTATATCAAAAATGATGTCCAGCCGATCGCCGAAGCGTGTCTTTTCTATGGAAAGATAGGAACTGATAATAGAAAGCTCATGTTTGAATGAACTGATGGCAGATGTATTTTGGAAATCAAAACTCATTCTTAAATAGTTGGTAAATTCCTCTGTTACCTCCCGCGCTTTTTCAATATCCAAATGGCTGAGAGAAATGATCGTGTTTAATACATTGTAAAGAAAATGAGGTTTGATTTGCGATTGGAGAAATGCCATTTCCATTCTTGTGGCTTGATTTGCTGTATGTTTCATCATAATCAGGTTTTTGATACGCGCCATAAATTCAGAGTAATGATAAGGTTTTTGCAAAATGTCATTCGCTCCGGCATGAAAAGCCTTGTATTTGTCATGGCCGATAATGGCTGCTGTAATGATCAGAACGGGAAGATCAACCAAGCTGAATCGTTCACGAATTTTCGTACAGACTTCAAAACCCGACATATCCGGCATCATCAAGTCCAAAATAACCAAATCAAGCTTCGTGCAAGAGATGACTTCTAATGCTTCCTTTCCGTTTTTTGCAGCAATTACATTGTAGGGTACACCTTCAAGCATATCGCTTAAAATTTTTAAACTGTCAAGGTTATCATCGACAATCAGAATGGTTGGAGCGTCAGTTTTCTCAGAGTAATAAGGCGTTTTCAAAGAGATATCTGACATATTTATCTCGGATTGTAAATCAGAAAGACCCTTCTTTGTTTCAGGCACAGATTCATTTTGAGCAATTGGCAATGTGAAGTGGAATGCCGAACCTTTTCCCTCTTCCGATTCGACCCAAATGTCTCCGTTCTGGAGCTCCACCAGCTGTTTGACAATGCTTAGACCAAGACCGGCTCCGTCGTCTTTATTCGTTTCAGCTTGCTGAAAAGACTCAAAGATGGTTTGGCGATCGGTTTCTGAGATGCCGCTTCCGGTATCTGTTACTGTCACCTTGATCATGTTATTGTTCAGTTTTGAAGCGGAAAGTGTGATTCGGCCCTCCGCTGTATACTTGATTGCATTGTCTACTAGATTGGTTACAATTTGCCGAAAGCGGTTTTCATCTGCGAGTACCAAAGGAAGGCCGGGTGGAATATGGTTCATAATGTTCAAGTTTTTATGCCTGGACAATAGATGATAAAAATTCATTTCCGAACTGATTAAAGTGTAAATATCAACAGGAACCGGGTGAATCTGAAGCATGCCTTGTTTTATTTTTTCTAAATCCAAGATGTCATTCACCAGATTGGACAGCCTGTAGCCCATGCGGATGACAAGCTGCATATTTTCTTTCTCTTCTTCTATCGTTCTTTTTCCTTTGCCGGCCAGCAGCGTCTGGCATATATTGATAATGCTGTTCAGCGGCGTTTTGAATTCATGCGATGTTTTGGCAATAAACTCATCCTTTAGCCGGTCAATTCTGAGCAATTTCCATGACAGCACTTCATTTTCGCGGAAAGCGCCGGCAAATTGCTGTGCCATCAAAAGAACGATCGCCAGCAAGGCGATGACTGTTGGCAATGAATAGATCGAATTAAAGGAAAAAGCTGTTTTTCCGCTGTAAGCGGAGATGGTCGTTAAAATGACAAAAGCACTCATTGATATAGAAGCGATTGTAAGATACAGGCTTCCTTCCATTTTGCGGATCGCTGCAATCGTAAAAATATATGTAATATAAACCAGGGTCGAAACGGCTAGCACAGAATGTAATATGTATGAGGCATGGCCGATAAAACCCACGGTTAAAAAATCTGTGATCAAGACCAGCCCGGAAGAAACAGTGGCTATGAGAATAAAACGCTTTGAAACAATCTTCCGGTAAGCAAAATAGAGATAGAGAAAAACCGCAATGCTGACAAACACTGTAGAGATTGCCCTCATTGAATTTAGCAATGAAAATGAAATTGACGGATTGAGGAGAAATATAATCCGCTCTTTTCCGATCATCAGAATAATGAACGAAAACAGAAGACACATAACAGAAAAAAACAACAAATGTTTATCTTTTTTTCTTTGCAGGAAAAAGCCCAGAAAATATAATCCGGTAATGAAAAAAGCCGTAATCATGATTGAATCATTAAGAAAGGAAATTTTGTTCTCTCGCAATATGTTATCCTGCGTTCCAAAAGTAATCGGCTTTGCGATTCCCCACCCCGGCGTTTTTCCGAAGTTTGAAAATTGTACCACAAGTTCATTGTCACCCTTGTGAAGCGTAAAAAAGCTCGTATACGGTCTGTTTTGCGCTGTAAAATCAGGTTTATTTGAAGGGCTGCCGCTTTGTCCTATCAATTGGCCATTAAAATAGATGCGATTTGCACTGTAAATAAACGACGTGCTGATCCCGAAAACCTGATTGTCTTGCTTTGATCTGATCGTCAGCTTGTACGTTCCGTAATCTACGTTAATACCCTGCTTGGCCAGCTTCACATTACTGGGGACATCAACGAAGAGGGGATCTTTTCCTTTTGCTGAAGCGATCTCTTTTGGCGACAGCAGCTGATTGGGATATAATGTCCACTTTCCATTCAGCTGTACATTTCCATCCTTCTGAAAATCCCAGTTTTCCAAGTCCATGATCCCATGCTTTGCAGCAGGAAGTGTTGAACCAGAAAAATGGTCAATGGCTATAAAAACCATAAAGAATGCGGCATAACCGAAAATAATCGAAGTGAAAATGAATTTTTCTTTCATATCAATGCTCCTTTATAATAGGATTTTTCTAAATTCCTATTTTTATAAATATTGTAAGTGCAAACTTTCAAAAACTATAGATAGAAAGAAAAAGAATCCAGATAAAGGGACAATTTGGCATGATATAATAGAAGTTATTTACTGTTATCTCGATTTTATTTATAGGGTGTGATGTTTTGTGAAAGCGTTAATTGTTGATGATGAGCACCTGGCATTGCTTCACTTTAAAAATATGCTTGAACGGACAAACGCATTTCAATCTATTATGGCGTATCAAGATCCGATTGAAGTTCTGGAGCACCCAGAGATTCCTGCGGTAGATGCAGTGTTTCTTGATATTGAAATGCCGGGGATTAACGGCATTGAGCTTGCTGAAGCAATTCAATCGATGAATGAAAACATCCAAGTCGTTTTCATCACGGCCTATAATGAGTTCGCTATCAAAGCGTTTGAGCTGAATGCCATTGATTATTTGCTGAAGCCTGTAAATTACAAGCGGCTCGAGACAACTGTTGAACGAATTAGAACGAATAACATGCTCAGAGCATCTGCAGAAAATACCGAGGCGCATTTTTCTATCCAATGTTTTGGAAACCTGCAGTTTTATCAAACCTTAAAGGGTGTCAAAACAAACATTCCAGTCAAGTGGAGAACGTCGAAAGCACGCGAAATATACTCATTTTTACTTCATAACCTAGGCCACGTGGTCAGTAAAGACATGCTAATCGATCTTTTTTGGCCTAATTACGATGTGTCGAAAGCAAGCACCCAGCTCTACTCAACCATTTATCAGATACGGAAATTACTCAGCCAGATCCCGTTCAGCCAAACAATCGAGAAGACCGATACAGGATATATTCTTCGGCTTTCAGGCGCAAAAATCGATGTTGCCGAATGGGAAAAGTCACTAAAAGAGGCTCCTCCGCTCAATACAGCTACATTACATCTGCACATGGATATTTTCATGGCCTATCAAAGTCATTACCTGTTAGAGTACGGCTATTTGTGGGCAGAACCGGAAAAAACGCGTCTCGCCCAGCTTTGGCTTGGAAAGGCTTATGAACTGATCGATTTCCTCATTCGGGAAATGAACGATCATCAAGCAATGGATATTTGCCTGCAGGCCGAGAAAATTGAGCCTTGCGATCATAAAATTATGCAATACAAGCTGCAGCTATTTAACAAAAACGGGAAGGTAGAAGAGGCAATAAAAGAATATCAGCGTTATAAACAAATGAAAGATCAGATTAATTGAAGAAGCAAAAAAACTTATCCAAACCAGTGTGTGTCGATTGCCTATCGATGCACACTGGTTTTTTTGTACAAGTCATTTAAAGGGAAGGCCCTCTCCATATGTCTCCGCTTGAAACTTCTAATCTCCAACTCATTCCATTTTTAGTTGTACAGAATTTGTATAGTTCCATTTCATACAATGTAGTTTGGTTCGGATGGCAATTCTTAGTTTTTAAACTCATTCGGCATTAGTAGTTATTTTTGGGGGATGAGACATGACTTTATGGTCTCGCGGATCAATCGGCAAGTGAAAAAATAGATATGAAAGGGAGGAATGAAAAGTTGAGAACAAGGAGTTTTCCCTTAGGGCTGAAAAAAAGCGGGCGAATCGTTATGATCATAAGCCTGGCCATCTTTTTCTTCTTCAGCCAGATCGCAAGCTATACTCTTACAGCACAGGCTGTTGACGTAACGTCAAGTGACAGCCAATTCTTCGATTCGGTGACGGTCAAGGAGGGCAATGACAAGATTGTTGACGGGTCAAAAGGAAATGAACCGGCATTAACGCCGGGGGATGAAGTGACACTGACATATGAATGGTCATTAAAAAAAGATAAAGACGCAGAAAGCGAACAAGATATCAATGTGGAGATACCTAAAAGCTTTACATTTGATAAAGGTGCAGAAGGTGAGATCAAATCTGCTGACCAAGTCATCGGCAGCTATCAAGTGCCGGCGGGCGGCAGCACCATGACGGTAAAATTAACAACTGCATCCGCGGACTCTCCTGATGCCAAGGGAGCCATTACACTGTCAGCCACGTTTACTGCAGATGTAAAAGACGATGAGCATACAGTAGCAGCCCTTTTTCAACTGGGGGGAGGCAAAACCCAGCAGGTGATCATCCCTGTTAAGAAAGATGAGACACAAGATGCCGAGGCGGAAGAGCCAAAAAACGACTCTTCTGAAACTGCGGGTGATCAGGAAGGGACAGATGACAAATCTACACCTTCAGTCAGCAAGGAGCAAAAAGAGGAAGAACAACAGCCATCAGCCGACTCTAAGAGCAGCGACTCCTCTAAGAGTGATGATTCCAAAAAAGTGTCATCCTCTAGTCAATCAGCTTTCAAAAGCTTGCAAACTGAAGAAAAACAAATCACCCAACATATTTTAACCGGCGTGACACTGACGGATGAAAACGGGGAGCCATATGACAAGAGCAATCGTGCCAGTACAAATGCTCCGGTGAAAATTTCAATTGATTGGGCCATTCCTGACGATTTAGGAAAAACAATCAATGCCGGCGATACGTATGAATTTGATTTGCCTAAAGAATTTATTATGCATAATGACATTGTGAACCTGCCATTAAGAGCCGGAGACACCACATACGGGACATTTTCTATTGATACGAACGGACATGTGGTGATGACATTTAACGGCGAGGTAAAAGAAACTTCTAATGTCAAAGGCACATTGGTTATCAATACGCAGTTCAACGAGAAAAAAATAACGGGTTCGACAACACAAAAGATTCCATTCCCTGTGAATTCCGATACTCCTGAGACAACGGTTTATTTTAAACCGAATGTGAGTAAAACCATTGATAAATCAGGTGCTCTGGATAAAGGCATCAACCCCGGCAAAGTAACATGGACGGTCGATGTCAATAAAAAATTAGATCAAGTCAAGAATGCTAAACTCACAGAAAGCCTCCCGGATGGCTTAATCTACCGTTCAGTTAAAGTGTATGAACTCAATGTGAACATTGATGGTTCTGTAAGCAGAGGAAATGAAGTTTCTTCCGGCTATAGCGTTGATTCAAAAGGAAATGTCACATTTAACGGGACAATTGATTCAGCCTACCGCCTTGTGTACGAAACCGACATTGACAATAGCGCAAAGCCGAGCCAGGGCGGAAATGTGACGCTGACGAACAAGGCAGCATTCAGTGGAGACAATCTGGAACCAATTTCTGCAGAAGCCACTGTTACGGCCAAATATGGAAAAATGATCGCAAAATCATCTACCGGCTATAATGGAGAATCTCAAACATTCAGCTGGGCTATTGCATATAACTACGGTGAGAAACAGATCGACCAATCCAAGGCCAGCATTAAGGATTCTTTTGGAACTGGCGATTTGCACCTCGTGAAAGACTCTTTGAAGGTTATTCCTATTACCTTTGGACAGAACGGCAGTGAGCAAGCTGGAACGCCTTTAAAAGAAGGCGAGGACTACACGCTTACCGATAATGGAAGCGGATTTGAAATCAAATTTAATAAATCTGTTACCAGCGCTTACAAAATCACATATCAAACAAAGGTCAACAGCGGAGTGATCATTGATAAATCGACAACATACACCAATAGCGTGGTGACCGGAACAGGGGATTCAAAAGAAGCTTCTGGAATAGCCATTCAACAGAACCTTATCAAAGGGTATTCAAATGTTGATTATGAGAAGAAGACGGTTGATTGGACGATTACAGTTAATAAAAATAACTATGAGATGAACAATTGGACGCTGGATGATCAATTCGAAAGCGGCGGATTGGTTCTGATTGATGACTCGTTCAAAATTCAAGACACAACGAACAACAAAACGTTGCAGAAAGACAAAGACTACACGTTGACAAAAAATCCCGAACATAAAGGCTTTACTTTGGCATTGATCGGGGATTACGCGAAAACAAACAGTCAATTTAAGATCACGTATACGACAACATTCAATGCCGATTATTCTAACGAAATCGTCAAGAATACAGCTCAGTCGAAATGGACTGATCAATACGGCAATGAGCGCACGAATAAGGTATCAAGCGGTTTTACGCCGAATCATCAGACGACAAACAATGGATTCAAAAACGGATCATACAACGCAGTTTCAAAGGAAATCACGTGGAAAGTCGGCATCAATTATAATGGCGAACCCACAAAAAATCCTTATATAAAAGATGCCATAACAGATCCTCAACAATTTGTGCCGGGTTCCGTTGTGGTAAAGAGCTATACGATCAATAAAAACGGCTCCATCACAGAAGGAGACGCGCTTGACCCTTCCAAGTATGAGGTCGAAGAGCCTTCAGAAAAAAATGAACGCACTCTGACGGTACACCTTAAAACGGGCGATTCTGTGCCATACTTGATTGAGTTTAAGACATCGCTCAAAGGACAGGTCATTGATCAGAATCAGTATACAAACAAGGCGACCTACCATAATGACGGTTATGCAGACCGCACGTTGACAGGCTCTGTTTCAGTTACGAACGGAGGAAGTCTGGTTTTCAAAGGCGGCAAACAAAATGGAAGCTACATCGATTGGAACATCAATGTCAACTCCAGCCAATCAACGCTGGATGACGTAAAAGTTACTGACACGCCGGATGAAAATCAAATCCTAGATGCGGATTCTTTTAAAGTATATCAAGCAAAATATGATGAAAACGGAGTGGTCAAAGACAGCAGCGGAAATCTGACCGCGGGAGATGTCGAGCTTCAAAAAGACAAAGACTACACGTTAGACATCAAAACTGACAATACAACAGGTGAACAATCGTTTGTCCTGAAATTCATAGGCAGCTATAAGCAAATTGACCGCGCCTATGTGATCAAATACCGGTCTCTGATTAACATAGCCGGCACGAATGGCCACGTTAAAAATAAAGTGTCCATTTCGGGAACAAATGTGAAGGAGCAGACTCAGGAAAACAGCAGCTCGATCTTTGTTGCCATTTCAAGCGGTGACGGTTCCGGATCCGGAGATAAAGGAAGCCTGACGATTTTTAAGACTGGAGAGGACGATAAAGCTCTTGAAGGAGCAGAATTCCAGTTATGGTCTGAGGATTCCAAACAGCTCCTCCGCACTGGCACGACGGATGCCGGCGGGAAGCTTACATTCGGAAATATTCGCTACGGTTCCTACGTATTAAAAGAGATAAAAGCGCCTGACGGATATACCATCAGCGATGCTTATGCAAAAGGAGTCTCTGTTAAGATAGACAGCAATTCCTCCAAGACAGGGGCACTGTACAAAGTCGTAAATCAACAGAACAAGGTGACGCTTATCAAACAAGACGAACAAAACAATCCTTTGGCGGGTGCTGTTTTCAAGCTGGAGAAAAAATCAAATGACGGTACCTATACTCTCATACGAACAGATATAAAATCCGATAAAAACGGAAAAGTGGAAATGAACGGTTTGCCGGCGGGCTACTACCGCTTGACAGAAACACAAGCTCCTGCAGGCTTTATCGTGAATACAAAAGCGATTCACTTCTCAATCGCAAAGAATGAAAAGAATCAAGTGTCTGATGTCAATTTAGGAGCAATGACCAATTACCAAGGGAAAGTCTCTCTAACGAAGGAAAATGCTGAAGGCCAGAAACTTGAAGGCGCAGTATTCAACATTGTCGATCAAGATGGAAATATCGTTAAAGAAAAGCTGACTTCGGATAAAGACGGAAAAGTTGAAGCTTCGGGCCTTGCGCCGGGCCGTTACGCCTTTGTGGAAACAAAAGCGCCATCCGGCTATGTGCTGAATACAACGAAAAAAGAATTTACCATCTCAGAATCTGCAGCAGGAAAGCCTGAAGCCGCAGATGCCGGAATTGCCGTTAACGATAAAGGCTCGGTTCAGCTGACGAAGGAAGATGCCGATGGCCAAAAGCTTGAAGGAGCCGTCTTTAGGATTATTGACAAGGAAGGAAATACGGTCCAAGAAGGGCTGACCTCAGATGAAAACGGGAGAGTCGCAGCTTCAGGCCTTGCATCGGGACACTATGCTTTTGTTGAAACGAAAGCGCCATCCGGCTATGTGTTAAACACGGAGAAAATAGAGTTTGCGATTTCTGATTCCGCAGCAGGAAAGCCGGAACCAGTGGATGCCGGGACCGCTATCAACTATAAAGGCTCTGTTGAGTTGACGAAGGAAAATACTGAAGGCCAGAAACTGGAAGGTGCAGTTTTCAACATTGTCGACCAGGAAGGAAATACGGTTCAAGAAAAGCTGACTTCGGATAAAGACGGAAAAGTTAAGGCTTCGGACCTTGCACCGGGCCGCTACGCCTTTGTTGAAACGAAAGCGCCATCTGGCTATGTGTTAAATACGGAGAAAATAGAGTTTACCATTTCTGAATCAGCAGCAGGAAAACCAGAATCTGCAGATGCAGGGATCGTCGTGAACGATAAAGGCTCGGTTCAGCTGACGAAGCAAGACCAAGATGGAAAAGGCTTAGCCGGCGCAGTATTCAAAATCACTGACAGCAATGGAAAAACAGTGAGAGACGATCTCGTTTCAAAAGAAGGCGGCAAAATTGAAGTTGACGGGTTAGCGCCGGGAAGCTATCAATTTGTTGAAAAACAGGCGCCAGATGGATATCTTTTATCCGAAAGCCCAGTGTCATTCACCATTAAGGGTGAATACAGCGGCAAACCTGAACAAGTGAAAGTAACAGCGGTTAATACCAAGAACCTTGTTGTTCTCACGAAAGTGGATCAGCATGATAAAAATAAAGTTCTTCAAGGCGCGGAGTTCAATCTGACAGACGCCAAAGGCAAAGTACTGAAATCTGGCTTGACAACTGATGACAAAGGACAGCTCACGGTTCATGGCCTCAAAGCCGGCGAATATCAGTTTGTCGAAACAAAAGCGCCTAAGGATTATCATTTAGACCAAACACCTATATCGTTCAAGATCACAAATACAGACACGAAACCAGTTGATATCACCGCTGAAAACATATTGACACCAGGTGACGTGAATGTGACGAAAGTGGATCAAGATGATAAAACTACAGTTTTGGAGGGCGCTGAATTCAAGTTATTGGACGCAAGCGGCAAGCCTGTAAAAACTGACGGCTATGGCAAAGAGCTGCCTGAACTCTGGAAAACGGATAAAAAGGGGCAGTTCATAGTAAAAGGCCTTGCGCCGGGAAGCTATCAATTGATTGAAACAAAGGCACCGGAAGGTTACAAACTGGATGAAACACCAATTGAATTCACAATAGAAAAAGGACAGCCAAAAGCTGTTGAGCTCGTTGTTTCTAATCAAAAAGTGAAAACACCAACGCCTGACAAACCGGATAAACCTACACCGGATGGAAATGTGAATGGAGATGGACATCATTCGAAAACTAATGGTACAGATGGTGATTCGAAAACAGACAAATCCCTTCCAAAAACCGGAGATGCGGACAGCACATTAACGGTCATGATCGGTATCCTGCTGCTAATGGCAGGCGGAGGCTTAGCTGTTGCCTCAAGAAAGAAGCAAAGAAAGGGATAAATATGAAAGCACCTGATCATTGAAGAATTGATCAGGTGCTTTTTTAAAAGTGACACAGCTCATTTTAGAATGAAGCATAAGAAAGGAATTTTTTTGCATGTACAAGAAAATGATCATTACGATGTTCATTCTTTTAGGACTGCTGCTTATCTGTTCTCCTCTGTTGAAAGGAGGAATCATAGCCTATCTTAGCAAAAGCCAGAGTGAGTCGGCCTTAACTATGGAGCAGCTGAAAAGAAATAATGAGAAAGAAGCGGAATTTGAATTTGATTCAATCGAGCCGCCTGAGTTGGTGGATGCCATAAAGGCTGGCTTTAATCACGATCAAAAAGCGGTTATCGGGCGGATAACGATTAAAAGTGTCAATCTAGAGCTTCCGATCGCAAAAGGCACAACCAACGAAAACCTTCTGATCGGGGCGGCAACAATGCGCCCGGATCAGAAAATGGGCGAGGGAAATTATCCGTTGGCTGGCCATCATTTGAAGCAAAAGAGTCTTCTGTTCGGACCTCTTGAAAACATAAAAACAGGTGCTCAAATTGTGATCACAGATTTTAAAAAAGACTATATTTATTCTGTGACATCCAAAAAAATCATGTCGGAAATGGATGCAGATGTGATTGAGGAGACAAACGAAAAGGAGATTACGTTAATCACATGCGACAAGGCGGCCGAAACCGAAGGGCGCCTCGTTGTTAAAGGGGAATTGGTTGATTCTTTTGGCCATACAAATTAAATATGCAAGCACGAAAATAAAAGCTGCCGTTCTAAAACGGCAGCTTTTTTAATGTAGAACATATTGATTCAAAATGTCTATTGTGCCGCTCTTCGCTTCTGTACCGGCTTCAGGGGACATATCCCCTCATTTTTATATTTTTTGCCTAAATGCCTCAATGAGTTGTGTTCCTGTATAGCCCTCTTTTACAAGGGATTCAAGAATGGTCTCAGTGCCTTGCTGTTTTCTTGTGACCATTTGTCCGTAGATTAAAACCTGTATGCTTTCTTCCAGCTTGACGATATTTTTCACTGCTGCTGTCAGCTGGGCGGGGCGATTGCTTTTTTTCGTGATTGTTACAAATACTTTGGCTTCAGATTGGCTGTTTTGAAGCTGTTCAAAAAAAGACAGGTGTTCTTTCGCTACAAGCGCTTCGATCAGCCAGTGATTTTCACCGTCTTCTTTATTTATAATTAGTCCGTCGATAAGGGGAAACTGTTCAATTGTTTTTTCTTCCTTGTCCACTCGTTCCACATTCAGATCAACCAGTTTAAAGGTTTTCATTCCTTTTCTCACCCCGATTACTTCCAAAGTTTTCTTGCCTTTCATTATAACATAAACGTTTTAGAGGAAAAAATGCTGCAATGCTGGGGCTAAAGAATTTTGTATTGGCGAAACATTTAATAATTTCTATTTTTTCATTATACTGTAACTGACTATAGATTACGGAGAGATGTGGTATGAATCAATTTCGTTTAAAAGAAATTTATATTGACGGCACTCCTTCTGAGGATTGTTTGATTCAAAAGGAAGTAACTTATATGTTAAGCCGTAAAGAAGTGTTTGAGGTTCATCTGAACAAGAAAGGCAGGATAAGCTTTTTATACGAAACGCAAGACGGCATGGAACAGTATAAAATTAAGGTGTCACTGCCGGAAAAAAAACTGAGCTTTCAGTGGTTTGCATGGGATGGTTCTTCCTATGTGTGTATGAATACGCAAAATTGGCTGACAAAGCAAATATTTTTCCGGTTTTTAAAAAGTACATATTTCTTTAAAGGGAAAAAACAAAAGATGTTTTTAGCTGAAGGAAAAATGAAAACGAAAGATAAAAACAGAGGCTGAAAGTCACTTTTACACGTTTTTCTTTTCTCATTGCATCATCTACAATACATATAACCGCAAGGAGAGGAGGAATCGCATGTTCAATCAGGTCATGCTTGTCGGACGTCTTACAAAAGATCCTGAGCTTCGCTACACTTCCGCCGGTGCGGCAGTCGCACACGTTACGCTCGCGGTAAATCGCAGCTTCAAAAATGCTTCAGGTGAAATCGAGGCCGACTACGTCAATTGCACACTTTGGAGAAAAACAGCTGAAAACACGGCGTTGTATTGCCAAAAAGGTTCTCTCGTCGGCGTAAGCGGGCGGATTCAGACAAGAAGCTATGAAAACGCAGAAGGCGTTACCGTATATGTAACGGAAGTGTTGGCTGACACTGTTCGTTTTATGGACCCTAAACCCCGGGAAAAAGCTGCCGATTGACATCCCCCTGATCCTCCCGTTTTCTATCCATTCATATTATCCGGATCTCCGCATCATCCCCTCAAAATTGACCAGTCGACCAGACTGGTTCTTTCTATTGTGTCATTTAGGAAAAATTGGTTCTTATGATGCATTTTTACTTAAATTCACTTAATAATGTTGAATGAAATTGAATAAAAACTTATAATTGCTTAAAGATGATTGATAAGAAAAGGAATGAGGGCGTGTACCAAGAAGAAAGATTAGTAGCGATTTTGGATTTTTTAAAACAGCATAACCGAATTACAACGGAGCAGATCTGTACGCTTCTTCAGGTGTCAAGGGATACAGCGAGACGGGATCTTGTGAAGCTGGAGGAACAGAATGCCATCATCCGTACAAGGGGCGGTGCCATTTTGCCGACTGTGCATCAAAAAATTCAAAGTTACTCTGGCCGCCTGAAAACAGTGTCCGAGGAAAAAAACAAGATCGGCAGGCTTGCCGCATCGCTCATTCATGATGGTGACCGGGTGATTTTAGACGCTTCTACAACCGTTCAGGCATGTGCAAAGCATTTGAATGCGGATGATTGTACGGTGATCACCAACTCGATTAATCTCGCGGAAGTGCTGTCCGATAAAGAGGGAATTGAAATCTATCTGCTCGGAGGCAAGCTTGAAAAGGAGCACCGCTTTCTGTACGGCGCCTCTGTGATTGAAAAGCTCTCAAGCTACCACGTCGATAAAGCGCTGATCGGTGTGGTCGGCATTTCCGAACATGGCATTACAATTGCGCATGAAGAGGATGGTATGGTGAAGCGAAAAATGATCCAGCAGGCAAAGCAGGTGATCGCGCTTGCAGATCATTCGAAGCTGGGGAGCACCAGTTTTTATCAGTATGCGGCGCTGAGTGAAATCGATCTCTTGATCACAGACAAGCTGCCGAATCAGGCGTTTTGTGACTTGCTTGACCGTAACGGAGTGGAACTTCTCGTGACAGAGCAGGATGAAGGAAAGGGCTGACAAACTTGAAATTGATTGCGATTGACTTAGATGGAACCTTACTCAACAGCAAGCATCAGGTAAGCTTGGAAAATGAAAACGCGCTGCGGCAGGCGCAGCGGGACGGCATTGAAGTGGTGGTGTCAACTGGGCGCGCTCATTTTGACGTCATGTCAATCTTTGAACCGCTGGGGATCAAAACGTGGGTCATCAGCGCAAACGGCGCCGTCATTCACGATCCCGATGGCAGGCTTTATCATCACGAAACGATTGATAAGAAGCGGGCATATGATATTCTCTCATGGCTTGAGTCGGAAAACTATTATTACGAGGTATTCACAGGTTCAGCCATATATACGCCGCAAAACGGCAAGGAGCTTCTTGAGGTTGAGCTGGACAGATTCAGAAGCGCGAATCCGGAAGCAGATCTTTCTGTCCTTATGCAGGCGGCCGAGGTGCAATACAGCCAATCCGGCTTCGCTTATATTGGCTCGTTTCAAGAGCTGTTTGAGGCTGATCAGGAGATCGACTTTTATAATATTCTCGGTTTTTCTTTCTTCAAGGAGAAGCTCGAGGCAGGCTGGAAAAAATATGAGCATGCCGAAGATTTGACGCTTGTCAGTTCTGCTGAGCACAACTTTGAGCTATCTTCCCGCAAAGCTTCCAAGGGGCAGGCGCTGAAGAGGCTTGCGGAACGGCTGAATATCCCGATCGCAGAAACCGCGGCTGTCGGTGACAGCTTAAATGACAAATCGATGCTGGAGGCGGCGGGAAAAGGTGTAGCGATGGGCAATGCGCGGGAAGATATCAAAGCGATGGCCGATGCTGTCACCTTGACCAATGACGAACACGGCGTCGCACATATGATTAAACATTTACTGTAGGTTTATATGCTGCATCAAAAGCGCATCCTGTTGATAACCGGCGTAACGGATTCCTTGGAAATTCGGCGTGACGGATATGAACGGAAAAAAGCTGGCTCTTTCAAAGAGCCAGCTTTTTTATAGTCATTCTCATCGCGCTGAGGCGCTTAATGTAAACAATTCTTCGAGTTCCTGTGTGGAAAGCTCGGTAATCCAGTTTTCACTTTGGATAATTTGGTCGTTCAGGGTTTGTTTCGATTCGAGCATAACATCAATTTTTTCTTCGATTGTTCCCGTTGTAATCATTTTATGAACGTGGACAAAGCGCTCCTGGCCAATGCGGTATGCCCGGTCAGTGGCCTGGTTTTCAACGGCCGGGTTCCACCATCTGTCATAATGGATGACGTGATTGGCGGCGGTCAAATTAAGCCCGGTGCCTCCAGCTTTGAGTGAAAGAATGAGTGTCGGGTATTCTTTCTTCTGAAATTTCTCAACGAGTGTATCCCGCTCTTGCTTGGAGAGACTCCCGTTTAAAAATTGCACAGGTTCGCCGAACGTTTTTTCAAGCAGCCTTTTCATCATGTTCCCCATCTGAATGTATTGCGTGAAAATAAGGCAGCTTTCGTTTTGGACGCGGATCGCTGTCATGAGTTCCAGCAATTTTTCGAGCTTGACTGATCTGCCAGCCAGCAGCTCGGTTTGATCCTCTTTTAAATAGAGCGCGGGGTGATCGCATATTTGCTTGAGACGTCCGAGCATGCTGAGGATCAACGCTTTTCTCTGCATGCCGGTCAGTGACGTCATATGGTCAAATGTGTCTTTGACAAGCTGCTCATAAAGTGATGCCTGTTCGGCTGACAGCGGGATAAATTCTTTTTCTTCCAGCTTCTCAGGAAGATTAAGCGCGACCTCTTCATCACGTTTCGTCCGCCGCAGAAGGAATGGGCGGATTAACTGCTGAAGCTGTCCGATTCTCTTTTCGTCCCGGTCTTTTTCAATCGGCAGCACATAGCGTTTATGGAAGCCCGTCAGACTGCCGAGGTAGCCTTTATTCATGAAGTCAAAAATGGACCATAGTTCAGTTAAGCGATTTTCCATTGGCGTGCCGCTCAGCGCGATATGGTGAAGCCCTTTCAGCTTTCTGATTGCACGTGATTGCTTCGTATGCGCGTTTTTAATATTTTGCGCTTCATCAAGGCAGATTGTGTTCCATGTCACAGAAGACATCTCTTCCGAATCGGCATGCGACAATCCGTACGAAGTGAGTACCACATCTGCGTTTTCGTAATGCGCGGCGAAATCATCACCTTTTGGACGGCGCGGCCCATAATGGAGCGCGACAGACAGGTCAGGTGCAAAGGTTTGAAGCTCCCGCTGCCAGTTGCCGAGTACGGATGTCGGCGCGATAATCAAATTCGGCGTTTTTTGCCAGCCGCTTTCCTTCACGTGTAGGAAATAGGCGATCATTTGAATCGTTTTCCCAAGACCCATATCGTCAGCCAGACAGGCGCCAAAACCGCTTTCTCGCAGAAACAGCAGCCAGTTCATGCCGTATTTCTGATAGGGGCGGAGAGTTCCTTGGAAAGAAGGACTGACTTCGTGCTCCGGCAGATTTTCCGCGGCCGTAAGCTTTCGAATCAGTGACCTGAGCTGTTTGGACAGATCAAATTGAATGCCGGCAAAAGCGGATGTATCAATCAGATCTGAATCTTCAAGCCCGCCTTCCCCCTGATCCATTAGTTCGCGCGCCAGAATATCAGACATGTGGAGTCCTTCCGATTCCGCTTTTTCCATCAGGCGTTTCATTTGTTTGATAAACTGCGGATCGATTTTTACCCATTGCCCGCGTATATTAACGAGGCGCCTGTTGCTGGCGACAAGCTCATTAAATTCAGCCTCAGTCAGCTCAATTCCATTTGTCGCAAACCGCCAGTTGAAATCAAGCAGCGCATTCATGCCGACAAATGACTCGCCGCGCGGGGCGGACGACACCTTTGCCTTCAGCATCATGTTGCTGTCTCTGACAATCTGCCACCAGGACGGCAGGAGAATTTCAACCCCCATATCGACAAGCGTCTCACTTGCTTCTGACAGGAAGATCCAGGCTTCTTCCTCTGAAATCAGCGTTGTCCCAGAATCAAATGACAGCCACGGAACCGTTCTATGAAAGCGATCCTGCTCACGTGCGATTTTATCGCTGTACGCCTGCCACGATTTCTTAAGGCTCTTCAGCCCGTCAAAGAATTCAACAGCGCCGCTCTTTTTATCGCGTAAAAACATCTCGATTTTCCAATCGTCTCCGTCAAAGTCTGGCTCATTTAAGCGCAGGCCGACTGTAAATGGAGATTGATCGTCAATCCAGCCGATCCCTTCAAGAAAATCCTCTTCATCGAGAAAATGTCCGCGGAATGTCGTGACCGCAGGCGATTTCTCCTTAATGTGTTCCCATTTCTCCCGCAGGTCATCGTCGTATTGGATGTAGTCCTGCACTGCAGCGGAAAACCAATCCGCAGTAAAGCCATCTAGTATATTGTCGCGGTCCTTCCAGCGAAAAACACCGTTTGTCCATGCTTCATAGTCAGGCAGAAAATCGCCGTCTGCGATAAATTCATAGATGGTCGATGCCGCCTCGATCAGCGGCTCCGTTTCTTCTGTAAGGTGCACGGAGCTGAATGAGTTGAACGAGTTTTTGCCGAGAAGCTCTACAGTCATCCATGGAGAAAGCAAAACAGCGGTTGTCCCGATGAAGCTGACATCCTCAAGAAAGGTTCCGTAAAATGAGGATTCATGCCATTGGAACAAATGCCTTTTCATATGGCTGTAGGGAAGGGGCTGTTCATTCTCATCAAAGGCTGAGAGCGTAAATGAACCATCTTCCATTTGTTCGACGTGGATGAGAATTTCTTTAAGACTCGCCATCAATCAACTTTCCTTTCTGCAGTTCTTCTTGAAGCGCGCGCAGACGCTTGTAATGCGAGCTCAGCTGCTGAATATACCGCTCCCACACCTTCAGTTTCTTCGCTTTTCTGTACAGGGTGCGCAGTTTTTTCAAATACCGTGCGGCTTCCTTGTACGAGCTGCGGTTCTTCTGATCGATAAAAAAGGCCACTTCTCTGTGGTAAGCCGGGATAAGCGCCTCCGGATCGCTTGCTGCAATTTCCTTCAGCATCATTTTATCCATTTCATAGATGGAAAAGCCGACAAGGCTGTGAATTTCGATCCACTCGGTATACCGTTTTTTCTCATATAAGTGATGGCTGTATTCTGTGAACGTATACGGCAGACAGCCCGAAGCATAGCGTTCAAACAGCGATTGGTCATTGGTTTGCTTCACATAGGCATTCAGCAGAAGGAACAATTCGCTGATCACGTCGCGAATCTCTTTAAACGGCTTATCCAGTTTCGTATAACCCATCGCAATCGGTTCAATCCGCTGGTACCATGTTTTCAGCCGTTTCCAATCCTTCTTGGCAGTGATTTCACTCAGCCACTGAAACGTATACGGCAGCGCTTCCGGCGGGAATTCATCAGCTTCCGCAAAAATAACGTCATCATTCTTCTGCAAGAATTCTAAGTGCAGGCGCCCGAATTGCAATTCAGGAGAAAAACGCCGTCCGGCTTCTTTTTTCAAAATCTCCTGTTCGCGCGCCACCCATTTTGGCCGCGACAGCAACGCACTCCAAATTTCACCGAAGATGCGGATGCGTTCATATTGAAAAATATCTTCTTTCAACAGCAAATGTCGGATAACTTCCGGTGTTTTTTCCAAAAACGGATCAAGCGCAAATGACAGCGCATATGTTTTTAATTTATCAATAGAGCTGTAGATTGTATCCATCAGCTGTTCAACATACGGATTGAGGGAATAAAAGTCTTGCTCGGGGTTCAGCTTGCCCGCTTCAATCAATGTGAACATCCGAAGCCAAACCGCAATCGCGGAATGAATTTGGTACAGGCTTTTCAGCTCCGGCTTGTTCGGCGCATGCTTTTTTAATGCGGACAGGTAGCCGTAATAGAGGCCCTGCATGTTTTGGCTGCTTTCCGGCGTGCGCGCCTGCCAGAGAGAGAACTCTGAATCAAAAAAAGCGAGCCAGCTTGAAAGCGATTCTTCATTAGGCAGCACCTTTTCCTGGAATTGGCGGCGGACGAGCTCTTTGCTTTCCTCAAGCTTTTCCCTCTCAAGCCAATACTCTGTAAAAGTACCCACCCGCTCAAACATTGCATATACATATAAAAACACAGCCAGCATATGGCGGCAGATTCTTCCGGACGGACATGAACAGCCGCTTTTGACTATGACAAACAAGTTCAATGTGACCCGCACAGGGACAACATCCTGCACAAAAGCCGTAACTTCCGTCGGACTCACTGCTTGTAAACGATAGACTGAATCCTGCCGATATAAAATAAGGGCTTTTTTGATCAGCTGAACATTTTCCTCATTGTAGGGAAGGAGTTCTTTCAACTGTTCAGCAGATGCCAGCACATCGTCTTTGGAAATCATATTCTGAAGCATGATTATCGCTCCTAACCGAGTCACGTAATAAAAAGATCCAATTTCTCTATTATATCGCAACACATCGGCCTGAAAAAGTTTTTCCTAAAAAAGGACATAAAAAATGGGATGTGTCGAATGATGTATTAGAGATTGCAAATTGATAACCGGCATCATATAATAATCGTGTTTTCAACTTAATGGAAGCTGAAAGGAACAAAAAAGATGAGTGAAAAGAAATTGAATCAAGAAGAATTTCTGAAAATTTTGATGCATGCACATGAAATTGGTGAGCGGTCATCTGAAATGACGACGAAGGAAATGCTTGAAAATTTGATTTCTCATATTAAAAATGGATATGCAACATAAGAATCCCGCACGCCTTTTGCGGGATTTTTTTAATGCGTGAATACGTGACTGCCTGAATAGGAGAAAAAGAGTAAGCTTTGTCAAAACAATAAATAGAGCGCTTACATAAAGAATCGCCACATAACGTTTTGTAAAAAAATGTCGAATTATGTCACGTGAAAAGCTGGAGAAATGCGGTTTCTACGTTGTATAATCGTAGATGGAAAAGGATGTTATAAGAGATTTGGAGGTATCATGGGAGAATCTACTAGCTTAAAAGAGATATTATCAACGTTAACAAAACGCATACTTTTGATTATGATTGTAACCGCAGCGGCCACTGCTGCCGGCGGACTCATCAGTTTCTTCGCACTTACACCCATCTATGAAAATTCAACTCAGATTCTGGTCAATCAATCGAAAAACAACCAAAAAGAAGTCCAATTTAACGATGTTCAAACCAATCTACAGTTAATCAATACGTATAACGTTATCATTAAGAGCCCTGCCATCTTAGACGAAGTCATTAAAGAGATGGGCCTGTCGATGACATCTCAGGAACTGAATGACAAAATTACCGTATCCAGCGAGCAGGACTCCCAAGTGGTTAACATATCAGTCAAGGATGAAAACGCAGAAACAGCGGCTCATATTGCCAATACCATCGCATCTGTCTTTAAAACCAAAATCACATCCATTATGAATGTTGACAATGTCAGTATTCTGTCAAAAGCCGAGGTTTCAGACCATCCGTCACCTGTATCGCCAAAGCCGCTTCTTAACATTGCCATCGCGTTTGCGGCGGGATTGGCGGGAAGCATCGGTCTGGCCTTCCTGCTTGAGCATTTAGATAATACGATCAAATCGGAAGAGCAGCTCGAATCCTTGCTGGACATACCGGTTTTAGGGACGGTTTCCACGATTGCGAATGAGCAGAAAACAGCGAAGAGCCTACACGGTATCCAATCTGAAAAAGCGGGGAGTGGACATTTTGGCGCTTAGAAAAAGCAGAGGCTCTTGGATACGCAGAAATGTCATTGCGATGACAGAGCCGAAATCCTTGAACTCTGAACAATATAGAACGATTCGTACGAATATCGAATTTGCTTCAGTGGACCGCCAAATGAAATCAGTGATGATCACATCGGCCTGTCCCGGAGAAGGAAAATCAACGACGGCCGCTAACCTGGCTGTCGTATTTGCCCAGCAGGGAAAAAAAGTGCTTCTAATTGATGCCGATTTGCGAAAACCAACAGTACATACGGCCTTTCATCTTGAAAATATGATTGGCTTAACAACTGTTTTATTAAAGAAAAGCTCACTGGAGCAGGCTGTACAAGCCTCAAATGCAACACATCTTGACGTGCTGACGAGCGGCCCGATCCCGCCAAACCCTGCTGAGCTTCTCTCCTCGAAGTGGATGAACGAGCTTGCAGACGAAGTGTGTGCGGCATATGATATGGTCATTTTTGATACGCCGCCTATTCTTGCTGTAGCGGATGCGCAGATTTTAGGCAACGTGGCAGACGGTTCTGTTTTGGTTATCTCAAGCGGGAAAACAGAAAAGGAACAAGCCGCAAAAGCGAAAGAGGCACTTGAATCGTGCAAAAGCAAGCTCCTTGGGGCGATTATGAACGGCAAAAAGCTTTCGAAGCACTCTGAATACGGATATTACGGAAACAAGGAAAATTTCATACAAAATAAATAACGTGCAGCTTGCCCGTTATTTATTTTTGCGAAAAAAAGGAGGCTAAGACATGATAGATATTCACTGTCACATTCTTCCGGCAATGGATGACGGGGCAAGCGATTCAGCCGACAGTATAGAAATGGCAAGGGCTGCTGTTTATCAGGGAATCCGGACCATCATTGCGACACCGCATCATAAGAACGGTGTGTATGAAAACGGTCAAGCCGCAGTCAGAGAAGCAGCAGATCAGTTAAACAAACGTTTAATCAAAGAAGACATCCCTTTAACCGTGCTTCCGGGGCAGGAAATCAGAATCTATGGCGATTTGGAACGGGATCTTGCTGAACAGCAGCTGCTTACACTGAACGATACTAAATATATTCTGATTGAGTTTCCGTTTGATCAGGTTCCCCGATATGCGGAGCAGCTTTTTTATGATTTGCAGCTGAAAGGATATATTCCGGTTATCGCCCATCCTGAACGCAACAGGGAAATTCGCGAAAACCCGTCCTTGCTGTATCATCTTGTGGAAAAAGGAGCGGCATCTCAAGTGACTTCAGGAAGTCTTGCGGGTACTTTCGGAAAACAGATGAAAGCATTTTCTCTCCGGCTGGCTGAAGCCAATTTGATTCATTTCGTAGCATCAGATGCTCATAATCTGAAAACAAGAGACTTTCATTACCAGGAAGCCCTTCATGTTCTTAAGAACGAATTTGGTCCGGAATTTCCTTATATGCTGACGGAAAATGCCGAGCTTCTCCTTCAGAATCAGACGATCTACAGGCAGCCTCCGCAGCCGCTCAAAAGAAGAAAATTATTTGGGCTCTTTTAAACAGCCGGTTCTCATTTCACCACTTTCTTTCTGAGAGCGATATAATAGTATACTGTATGATTGAATCACATTTCAGAAATCTGTACAGGCTGTACCCGACAGGCTATGCGGGAGATCATCCGCATTCATGATAGGATGTTCTCATACGATAATACGAAAGCTGCAAAGCAGCAATTTAACTGTTGGAGGGAAACAATGAATATAACAGTCATCGGAACAGGCTATGTCGGTCTTGTGACAGGTGTTTCTCTTTCTGAGATTGGACATCATGTAACCTGCATTGATATTGACGCTCACAAGATTGATGAAATGAGAAAAGGCATTTCCCCCATATTTGAACCGGGTCTTGAAGAGCTGATGAGAAAAAATACAGCTGATGGACGGCTGAACTTTGAAACGAGCTATGAGAACGGCTTGGCACAGGCAGACATTATTTTTATAGCGGTTGGCACACCGCAGAAAAGCGACGGGCACGCGAATCTGGAGCATATTACAGATGCAGCCAAACGCATCGCCCGGCATGTCAAACGGGATACCATTGTGGTAACGAAAAGCACAGTGCCCGTCGGAACAAATGATTTGATTGATGGGTTAATCACTGAACATCTTGCAGAGCCTGTCAGCATTTCGGTCGCATCCAATCCGGAATTTTTACGTGAAGGATCGGCGATCTATGACACGTTTCATGGCGACAGAATCGTGATCGGAACGGCAGATCAGAAAACAGCCAAGACGCTTGAGGAGCTTTTCCGTCCGTTTCAAATCCCGATTTATCAAACAGATATCAGAAGCGCCGAGATGATCAAATATGCCTCAAATGCTTTTCTGGCTACTAAGATCAGTTTTATAAATGAAATTTCAAATATATGTGAAAAGGTTGGCGCCGATATTGAAGCAGTCGCGTACGGCATGGGACAGGATAAGCGGATCGGGAGCCAGTTTTTAAAAGCCGGCATAGGCTACGGCGGCTCTTGTTTTCCGAAGGACACAAACGCTCTCGTGCAAATTGCCGGCAATGTCGCGCATGATTTTGAACTGCTGAAATCGGTCATCAAAGTCAACAACAATCAGCAGGCGATGCTGGTTGATAAAGCGCTGAACAGGCTCGGCGGGGTGACGGGAAAAACGATTGCCCTTTTAGGGCTGTCATTTAAACCGAATACGGATGATATGAGGGAAGCGCCGTCGATTGTCATTGCAGACCGTCTCGCTGCGCTCGACGCCCATATTATAGCCTACGATCCCATTGCCGCCAGCCATGCGAAGCATGTTCTCCCGCAAGCTGTTGAATATAAAGAGACGATCGAGGAAGCAGTCAAAGGCTCCGACGCCGTCATGATTTTAACCGACTGGGCCAACATTAAACAATTCCCGTTAGCGGCCTATCAGAACTTGATGAAAACGCCGCTCATCTTTGACGGCAGAAACTGCTACACATTGGATGAAGCAGCTGAGGCAGGAGTGGAGTATTACTCTGTGGGACGGAAGGCGGTTGTTCCGTCAGGTGCAATTCAATAGTTGGAAAAGAGAAAACTGGCTGGAAGCCAGTTTTTTTCTTTTCTACTACGGTTTAAAGGGAAAAAACAAAATATGCTCTTACGACAAGAGACAGATCATCAACATCTGTCTCTTTCAAGTGTCTTTATAACTACGACTTTAGGTGTTTTCATCTTATAAAACGCTTTCGTTGGCTGTATAACGAACAAAAACAAGATTATAGACCTACACATTGCGAGCGTTATACGTCGAAATTAAGCCGTTTACCCTATTTAAGCCGCCTTCTGGCTATTTTAAAATATAATATATGGAAATAAAGTATGGAAAAGTCTATCTTCATCAGCCCCTCCATACGACTTTTTGAGTATTAAGAGGTGAATCAGATGGGTTATGAAAGTATGTTAGCGGATATCAAAAGTTCGCTCAACGGAAAAATTTCCGACGTAGAAGACAAGATCGAAAAGCTGAAAAAAGCAAAAAAGGACATAGACACACTGCAAGAAGAGGCAATTACTGAAATCAAAGACATTGTGAAACCGGAATTAGGCAAGCACTGGACGGGAACAAAAGCGGATGATTTCGACAAGGGCAGAGAAAACGCAAAATCGGAAGCATCCAAGATTGTGAATGATAAATATAACGAGTATATGGCTTCGATTCAAAGCAAAATATTTTGGCTTGAAACAGAGAAATTCGAGCTGAATTTGACAAAAAGCGCAGCGAATGCCGCAGGCGACCTTCTTGCTAAAGGAGAAGAGTTCGTGGAAGAAGCGGGAAGACAAATTAGTAAACTAAAATGGTGGTGATCTTTTTTTATGTCAGAAATTAAGCTGAAGTACGACACAGTCATCAAAACCTTAGATTCTGTCAAAGACGCGCTGGCTGACGTATCAATCGGCGCCGCAGGATCAAATGGAAAAAACAGCCTCGATTACACGAAAAAATATCATGAGCGTGAGGAGAACATCAAAACCATGCTCGGAGATTATAAAAAAGCGGTGCAGAAAAATATCGAGGATACAAAGGACAACGTAGATTCACTCAAAGAGCAGGACGAGGCGATAGCTGTAAAATAGAAGAGAAAGGGCAGTGCGATGAGCAAAGTATTTGAATCTAAATCTTTAATCGAAGAAGCGAAGAGCAGAAAAAAGCAATATGAGACGCTTGAGGAGCAGCTGAATACTCTGAAAAAAGCGTTTCAGGAAGTGGCGGATTTAGGCGACAATTTTAAAGGAAAAGGCGCGGACAATATTAAAGATTTCTTTCAGGGACAGGCGGAAATCGTCGAAAGCTGGCTGACTCTTGTCTCTGCTCAAATTGCGTTTTTAAATGGCATTTCAGGAGACATTAAAGATCAAGAACTGAATGATTCATATGTGGAAACTTCTTTTTTGGATCATGAGCTGTCCAATGGAGACTTGAAAGCCTCAGAAATTGTCTCCGCTCATAAAGAAGAAATCGACTCCATTTTGTCAGGCATCAGCGATATTATTGATCTCGACATGTACACGCTTGACGACTATGCCGATAAGATGGGCGATGCCCAAAAAATCAGACGTGAGACAATCACAGCAGTCGATAAGCTTGATGAATCCCTGACCACTGAGTATCAAAATTTAGAATCTCTGGACAACGCAGTGCTCACCAAATATTCTGTTCTCATGCAGGCCACCAGCAACGGGAAGAGCGCATCCCCTATGTACTATGACAAAAAAGCCTTCCACAGCAATGAAGTCTACAAAAGCGTCATTGAAGTAGAAAAGCAAGGAACGACCTATATCGATGCAAAAGCCCAGCAAGCCGAAGCCAGACGGCTTCAGGAAAAGGCTGAAGAAGAAGCAAATAAACCATGGTACGAAAAAACATGGGATGGAGTTTGCAACTTTACTGGAGAAGTCACTGGCTATTATGATTATAAAAGAGCAACCGAAGGTGTTGATCCGGTTACCGGAGAAAAACTCTCCACCGCAGAACGTGTGACAGCAGGAGCTATGGCAGCAGCTGGCTTCATACCGGTCGTCGGCTGGGCAGGCCGCGCCTTCAAAGGCGGAAAAGCCATCTACAAAACCGGAAAAGCGGCTATCGCGGCCGATCACGCTTTAGATGCCTACAAAACAGGCAAATCCTTAGATATCCTCAAAATGTCAGAAATGGGCGCATACGGTCTTGTTGCTTCAAACGGATTCTCAGAAGCCGTGACAGGCAGAGACATGTTTGGAAACAAAGTGTCTGAGGAGAAGCGGAAGCAGGGGGCACTGGAAGCGGCTTTAAGCTTAGTTGGCGCAGGTGCATTGGCGAAACACATTAATAAAGGCATCCCGCTTGCAACCCATTCAAAAGTCCAAAAAGCTAACAAGACACTAGAAAAAGTAAAACAATTCAAAGTCCCAACAAACGTCCGCGTATACGCAGAACGCCCAGTAACTCCTGACGGCCTCACGTTCGGATTCCCGACAGTCCGTGTAGATGTTGAAACGAAATCTGTTAAAGATCTTGGGATTGTGAAGATGATGGGGAAATGGAGTAATGGTGGCGAATATGATCGGATTAGAGGATATACAGGTAGAGATCTTTCAAAATACGATAATAAGTATTTAATCGATCCTAGGCTTGTAGTAGAGATGAATTTTAAGGGGAAAGGCAAACCTGGAACAAATGCAGCTGGCTGGGAAAGAAATGCGAAAAAATTTTTTAACACGTTACTTAAAAGTAATCCTGAGTTTTGGAGTGCTGAAAATACTGCTAAGATTAAAAGAGGAAGAGTTCCAGTTGTTGATGAGCAATTTATAAAACATTTTCCACAGTATGCAGATTACTTAAAAGATCCTATGAGACATCATCATATTGGAGAAGGAGGTCAAGCAGCAGCTTTACCTAAAAGCTTGCATCCTGGATATGGTGGTATTCATAATGTTGAAAAAGAATGGGGAATTACCGGAGTAGATGATCAAATTGCGAATAGACTAGAAACATTCAGAAAAGAATCAGGAAGGTGACAAGATGTTATTACCAGAAGAATTTAATAGAAACTGGGATGTTAATAAAAATGGTCCATTATTAAAGTTTTTATATGATGATCTAATAGAGACTCCTTTTTCGGAGGAATTTAAACGATTTTTATCTTTAGGTGGCTTACCTGAAACACCTCCACCTTATTTAGATTTTACTTCCTCTCAATCATCATTTAAACCAATTACGAGTATCTTTGATATGTCTGAAGCATTTCGAAAATATTGGTTGTTAGGATCCACTGGTTCTGGAGATCCAATATGTATTATTGAAAATAACGAGAGAATCGTTTATCTAAATAATGGTGATGAATATAAAGAAGTATTTATTAACTCTTCAATAAATCAATTTGCAGAATGTATATTACTTTTCTCAGAAATGATTGACAAGGCTGTACAAATAAATGGTGAGGATGCCTTTATTGATAATGACATTCCGGAATATGTAATAGAGTGGTTGAAAGAAGAACTTAAAAGAGTAGACTCAAATTGTATAAAAGAAGGAAGCTTTTGGGATATTGAAATAGAAAATTTATATGAATAAGGAAGAGAATTATTACCTTTATAGGCTGATGCCTGTTAAAGGCCCCTTTAAAATGAAGACTAAAAGAACGACTTATAGATCTGACCAATACAAAAGGTCGACATATCTAATTTAACGGATGTTATTTCTCCCAATATAGTTAATGGTAGACGATTGCTTTATTCTGGACCTAGAGTATGAGTTAACTGATAGTCCAACTATAAATTGGAATAGAACTTTGAAAATGTATGGTGACAAAACAGGGGATGAAGCATCCTGTAATATGCTCTGCATAAACGATTATTTAGACTACAGTGATTTGTCCGATGAAGAGATTTTAATTTACGTCTTCAGGTTATGGATGGCTGGGAGCATCATTTAAATGAGAAATTTCCTAAAGGAGGATATTGAAGAGAAGTACGGAAACGAAGCTATCCTAGTAATAGAAATTAACTGTGATCATAAAATTTAATCGTAAAAGCAGGTGCGGTAAACTACCTGCTTTTATAGTTCTATTATAATTTGCGAAAGCAAGAGAATATCGCATTCGATCAATGTACAGATGTTGAAAAGGCCATTGATAGGAACGGATTGTGGTTAAATCATGGAACATGGAATAAGATTTACTGTTGAAAACCTGGAGATAGGTGAATTGCTGCATCGTCTTTTAGTGAAGAGGGAATTAGACGAATGGTACAAAAACAAAAGTGCGGAAAAAATACAAGTTCCTCAAGAATTTAATCAAATAAAACACCTGAAAAAAATTGAAGTTAGAGATTTGAATAATCCATCTGGGGACATAACTATTCAACTACTTGATCTTTCTGGAGAAAATGGATTTCATTTAGAACAGCAAATCAATATGAAAGTATCTAAATTGGTTCCTGTTTATGTACTAGATTATAGTTATTCCCTAAGACACGATTTAATTGATGGCGCTTATGATATTGTAGGAACAGCTGAATCTTTAGAATTAATACAGGGTACCAACTATATTAATAAAATAATGAAAGAAAAAGGTTTTATTGAGCTTAGTTATTTATATGATTACTATGATACGGTTTATGAGTGGAATCAATTACCTGATTTACAGCCTTTCAACAGAAGATTAACATTAGGAGATGCCTTGTTTACCGATGTATTAGAATTGCTATAGTTAAAAACTTGCCGTGTTGTCATCGGCAAGTTTTTTTATAGATAGGATAACAATGTGGAGTACAAGGAGAAGCGGCATGAGCAGAGATCATATTTCTCAATTGCAGCCATTAAAAATCTGTGATGGCTGGTCTGTAGGATTGAACAATTTAAATTCAGAAAAAAGAACGGAAGAAGAATATGAACTACTAATACTGCAAAATGAAAAACGTAATGCCATTATTAAGGTAATATATAGAGAGGATCAATACCATATCAAAGTGGTTGGCTTAAAAATAAATAAGATTTATGACGTAGAATCTTTTGATAAAATAGAACATGTATTAGAAGAGTTAGAATATCAAATCTGGAGTGTGGGAAGTGGGGTTTTAGAGGATTTGCAGCCACTAAGCCAACAGGTTCCCAATTTTTTAAACTTAGGATTCCAACGGGTTGGACTGTCGATTATATTACATTGTGGATGGTATGGAGATTATCCTAATGGAAGTTTTATCGCCTTCAATACATCTGAACAGAGAAAACTATTTTAAGAAGTAAAGAGAGGAAAACTAGTGAAATGAAAGTACATCAAATTCACGATTTTCATCTAAAAGATGAATCGGATTTTGTTCAAACACAACAATCCCTTAAACATAAAATCGACCTATCACCCTCCATCACCCCAGACTCCATCAACACCTGCGCAGGCGTCGACCTCGCTTATTGGGAGCAGGACGGCGAACCGTACGGGGTGTGTAGTATTATCGTGATTGATGCTGATACTAAAGAAGTCATTGAAAAAGTGCACAGCATGGGGAAAATCAGTGTGCCGTATGTTGCTGGCTTCCTTGCGTTTCGTGAGCTGCCGCTGATCATCGAGGCGGCGAAAAAACTGGAGACGGAGCCCGATGTGTTTTTGTTTGATGGCAACGGGTATCTGCATTACAACCATATGGGCGTTGCCACCCATGCTGCTTTTTTTCTCGGTAAGCCGACAATTGGGATTGCGAAAACCTATCTCAAAATCAAAGACTGTGATTTCGTCATGCCTGAAAATGAAGTTGGTGCATATACCGATATTATCATTGATGGCGAGGTATATGGTCGGGGGTTGCGGACGCGGCGGGACGTGAAGCCTATCTTCTTGTCTTGCGGAAATCATATTGATTTAGAAAGCAGCTATCAGATCACGATGAGCCTGATCAATCAAGAAAGCAGGCTGCCAATCCCTGTCCGCCTTGCTGACCTAGAAACACATATCTTGCGAACGTTCTATCAGAAAAATCACGTGTAACACTTGCAGGCCCGGAACTGCAAGTGTTTTTTATTGATTTCTGTATATTTCGCTTATATATAAAGACGGGGACACTCCAGTCACCCGTTTGAACACTCTGCTGAAGTAATAAGGGTTAGAAAAGCCTAATGTGCTGCTGACTTCAGTTACATTTAAGTTGGTTGTTTTGAATAGATCAATTGCCTGTGCAATCAGCAGTTCATTTTTATAAGCTGTTATGCTTTTCCCGGTTTGCTTTTTGAAGAGGGAGGAAAGGTAGGCATAATTCATTTCTAAAGCATCCTCAAAGTCTCTGCTGACCAGCTTTGCATGCTTGTTACGGTGCAGAAATTCAATGATTCGGCTGATGACCCTTGAAGAGCGTGTGCCGGCCTGACTGTTTATAGCATTTCTATACAGATCAATGAAGAGTTGATAGGTGAGAGAACACGCTTGGAGCGCCCTGAAAGCACTTGGTGATTCAAAGGCATGAACAATGCTGCTCAGCTGTTTTTCTGTGTACTCACGATGAGAGACAGAACCGCTTTTCGGAAAGGTTAATTGTGATGAATAGATGCTGTCGAGAAGGATTGGTGAATTGTGAAATGGAGAAAACTCGTCCTCCTGATCCACGGAAGGTTCGGCATAAAAATGAATGTAGTACCATTCGGTGCCGGGTGTATAAAAATCGCCTCCCCAATGCGGTGTATTGTTCTTAAGAAAAAGATATCCCCCCGCCTGAATGCGGTACTCGTTTTCGTTCTCAAATACATGGATCGCGCCTTGTTTTACGTAAAAAAATACACTGATTCTATCCATCGTCCTGTCAGGGTGACGTAAAGTCCCTTCTGTATCCTTCATATGTCCGGCCTCACGGATTTTAGGGAGATGATTGGCTTGGAGTTTTACTTTATACATGGCTTCACCATCTTTCGCTATTCTTATCTCCAGTGTAACGGTTCAATCTAAAAAAAGGATATGTTTTTGATAAATAATGAATTCACATCCCATATCATCATTTGGATAATGAAAGCATCACCATGAATGATGAAACGTGATAGGGGGAGATCGAGATATGAAAGATGTAACATTATTAAAAGGTATGTTTTATGATTCCCAGATGAAAGGGAAGGAATATTTGCTTTTTTTGGATGTAGACCGTCTTTTGGCTCCGTGTTATGAGGCTGTATTACAGACGCCTAAAAAACCGCGCTACGGCGGGTGGGAGGCAAAGGAAATTGCCGGGCATTCGATCGGTCATTGGCTGTCAGCCGCATCAGCCATGTACCAGGCTTCCGGAGATGAAGAACTGAAAAGAAAAGCAGAGTACGCAGTGAATGAGCTGAGTCATATCCAACAATTTGATGAAGAGGGATATGTAAGCGGTTTCTCCAGAGCGTGTTTTGATGAGGTGTTCAGCGGTGATTTTCGGGTGGACCACTTTAGTCTGGGAGGTTCTTGGGTGCCGTGGTACAGCATCCATAAACTGTTTGCGGGATTAATAGATACGTATCGGCTAACCGGCAATCAGACGGCTTTACGTGTCGTCGTCAAGCTGGCTGATTGGGCAAAAAAGGGGCTGGATCGTCTGACGGACGAGCAATTTCAGCGTATGCTGATATGTGAACATGGCGGGATGAATGAGGCGATGGCCGATCTTTTTATGCTGACGAAAAACAAAGCATATCTTGAACTTGCGGAACGTTTCTGTCATCGTGCCATTCTTCAGCCACTGGCAGAGGGGAAGGATGAGCTTGAAGGAAAGCATGCCAATACCCAAATTCCAAAGGTGATCGGGGCCGCCAAGCTGTATGACATTACTGGTAATGAAGCATATAGAAATGCCGCGCTCTTCTTTTGGGAACAGGTTGTATATCAGCGTTCCTACGCAATTGGCGGCAACAGTATTGGAGAGCATTTCGGAGCGGAAGGCAGCGAGGAGTTGGGGGTGACAACCGCAGAAACGTGCAATACGTATAACATGCTGAAATTGACTGGGCATTTATTCCGGTGGTTTCACGAAGCGAGATTTACGGATTACTATGAGAATGCGCTTTATAATCACATTCTTGCTTCCCAAGATCCCGAATCAGGCATGAAAACCTATTTTGTTTCCACACAGCCGGGGCATTTCAAGGTGTATTGTGCACCAGAAGATTCTTTTTGGTGCTGTACAGGCACCGGGATGGAAAACCCTGCGCGCTATACGCAGCATATTTATGATATAGACCAAAACGATCTGTATGTGAATTTATTTATTCCTTCACAAATAAACATGCAAGAAAAACAACTGATCATCACACAGGAAACCTCTTTTCCAGCAGCCGAAAAAACCAGGCTAGTTGTCAAAAAAGCTGACGGTGTGCCTATGACACTGCATATTCGTATTCCTTATTGGACAAATGGCGGCCTTAAAGCTGCGGTCAATGGGAAACGAATTCAATCGGTTGAGAAAAATGGGTACCTCGTTATTCACAAACATTGGAATACAGGAGATTGTATTGAGATTGATTTGCCGATGAAACTCCACATCTATCAAGCGAAGGATGATCCTAAAAAAAGCGTCCTGATGTATGGGCCGGTTGTATTGGCAGGAGCACTAGGCAGAGAGGACTTCCCTGAAACAGATATACTTGCTGATCATCTCGCCCTCAATAACCATCCGTTAATTGATGTCCCTGTGTTGGTGGCGGATCAGCGTCAATTGGATCATTGGGTGAAGCGGGTAAATGAAACATCACTCGTATTTCAAACGAAACCGATTGGCCAGCCGGGGAATGAAGAAATCACATTCATGCCGTTCTACAATGTGCATCATCAGCGGTATTCCGTTTACTGGTATGTGATGACCGAAAAGGAATATCTTGATTTTACAGATGAAGAAAAAGAAAGGCAGGAAATCATCAGACGCATAACCGTTGATGCCGTTCAGCCGAATGAACAGCAGCAGGAGATAGAACATCACTTGAAAAAAGAAAACTCTTACTCCGGTTACGCAAGTATCGTTCACAGAGGCTGGCGAGACAGCAGAGGAGATGGTTTTTTCAGTTATGAGATGAAAACAGAGCCGAGTCAACCCATGTATTTGCTGGTCACTTATTTTGGAAGTGATGATACCTTTCAATCGGAGGAACAAACATACGAAAGAAATTTTGAGATCATGATAGATGATCAACTACTGGCCAGACAGCAGCTAAAGGCAAATCACCCAGGAAGGCTTTTTGATGTATGTTATGACATTCCAGTTGCATATACGAAAGGAAAAGAGAGAGTAACTGTCACGTTCAAATCAAGTGAGGGAACAGCAGCCGGCGGAGTGTTTGGGGTAAGGATGATTAATGAAAAAATGGTTTTACATTGAATGCATATCGATATGAAGCTTGTTCACTCAAAAACTTGCGACCCATGGGCCGCAAGTTTTTTATTTGAATGTTTTCCGCGTCAAATCGATAAAAGCCTTTAATGGCGCAGACATCCACTTGTCCTTATGCCATGCTAGTTGAGTGAAAACGGGGCAATCGCTCTGCCAATTAAGTTCTTTCATCCGGCCTGCTGCAATATCATCTTTTACTGTCATTTCAGGCAAGATTCCAATCCCAAGTCCGGCCATCACGCATTGTTTGATGGCTTCTATGCTGACGAATTCCAATTTATTAGGGTAGACACCGGAGTCATGTAAAGTATTCTCAAAGAGCGTGCGGTACGAGCAGCCGTCCTCTGTCAGCAGAAGAGTTTCGTTTTGAAGATCCTTCAATGTTACTGGTAAATCCGCAGGAAAAAGATGGTCGTTGGCAGCCACCATTTTGATCTCATCCTGAATCAAAGATTCAATGTGCAATGTGTCGTCCGGTCGGTTTACATCCAAGATGAAGGTGATATCAAGCTGGCCCTGTAAGAGCTGTTCTTTTGCTTGTTCATTGGATATATATGGTTTGAATATGAGCTTTACTTGGGGAAAAGCGTGTTTAAATTCTTTTATGATAGGCGGAAGGCGGTATGTGCACTGGCTTTCCGTCGCCCCGATTTTTAAGGTTCCCGTTGTTTCTCTTACTTGATTTGCGGCCATTTTCGCCTCTTCTGTTAAAGTAATGATCTTCTCTGCATAGGATTTGAACGTTTTTCCTGCTTCTGTCAAGATAAGCCGTTTGCCAAGCCGTTCAAATAAAGGAGTCCCGATTTCTTCTTCAAGTGATTTGATCTGGGAGGTAATGCTTGATTGTGCATAATTAAGCATCTTGGCGGTAAGGGTGAAGTTTACATGTTCTGCCGCCGTAACAAAGGTGATCAGCTGCTTCAATTCCACCTGTCTCTTCCTTTCTAAATCGGTTTTACCGATTGAATTAATCAAAATAATCATCTGTAATGATTGGTGAATCCATTATATGATGAAGAAAATCATTCGTAAACAAAGGAGCAGATGCATCATGAAAATTGCGGTTATTAACGGCGGAACTCGGTCTGGCGGAAATACGGATATTCTTGCGGAGAAGGCTGTTCAAGGATTCGATGCGGAACACATTCATTTGCGTAAATATCAGATCCAGCCAATTGAAGATCATCGTCACACTCAAGACGGCTTCCGTCCTGTTCATGATGACTACAATTCTATTATTGAGCGGATATTGCCGTGCGATATTCTCATATTCGCTACTCCAATTTATTGGTTCGGCATGTCAGGGACGTTAAAGCTATTTATTGATCGCTGGTCACAGACGTTGAGAGATCCCCGATTTCCTGATTTTCAACAACAAATGTCGGTGAAGCAAGCATATGTGACAGCAGTGGGCGGAGACAATCCAAAAATAAAGGGGCTGCCGCTGATTCAGCAATTTGAACATATTTTTGATTTTATGGGGCTGCCCTTTAAAGGCTATGTGCTGGGAGAAGGCAATCGCCCAGGCGATATTCTTCGTGATCATCAGGCGCTGTCCGCTGCGAGCCGCTTACTGAAAAGAAGCGATGCTATATGAAGTTTTTGCTGTCGGTCATTGCTGGCATGCTGATTCTTGCATTCTTTTTATTTTGGAAGGTCCAGCCTCCTGTTTGGATAGATGTTGAAACCAATTCGCCTCAGTTGAAGCAATCTATGAGAATGGCAGGAACCACGCTGCAAGTCAAGCACATCATCAAGAGTGATGCAGGAGAAGAAACAACTGTCATATCGAACGGCATTTCGGGACCAAAATAAAAAAGCACCTGTCCAGGTGCTTTTTTCTATAAATGAGGAATGACAAGGCCGCCATATAAAAATGCCGCGATAATCAGAAATGCCGGATGCATCTTGAATTTAGTCATGGCAAGGAGGGAAATCCCCGCAATCACTATAGATTGGATCCAGCCGATAGCTTTGATGCCGTCTGCGCCGATTTGCCAGGTAAGAATGAGCATCATGACCGCGATGACAGGCTGAACGGACAGCGTCATGCCTTTGATAACGGGTGATTGGCGGAAGCGCTGAATGATGCGCAGCAGGACAATCAATGCAAGCGCCGACGGTACGACGGTTGCGATCAGCGCAATCAAGAAGCCGGGCCACCCGCCTGCGCTGTAGCCGACATACGCGGCGATTTTGGTTGCGATCGGGCCCGGCAATGCGTTCGCAAGTGCGAGCATGTTTGAGAATTGGTCGTTTGAGAGCCAGCTGTATCTGTTTACGACTTCTTCAAACATCAGCGGGATAGACGCAGGTCCGCCGCCATATCCGAGTAGGTTTGCGATAAAAAACGCCATAAATAAATAGATCGATATCATGAGGCCGACATTCCTTTATCTTTTGAATGTTTATTTGTGATTTTGTCTTTCAGTTTAAAATGAAACGCGCCGTACGCTAAGAAAATGATAATGACAAGGCCGGGATTGATCTGTAACGTTTGCAGGCCGATAAAAGCGATAATAAAAAACAGGATGCCGGTGACCCAGCCGAAACCTTTAAGCGTTTTTTGGCCAAACTCGTACGCCATTATGCCAAGCATTACCGCAATCACCGGCGTTACGGCACCAATCATGCCGGCAACAATTGCTGAATGGCTTAAGACATTTACAGCCGCAAACAAGCCCACCATCGCAAGACATGTAGGCAGAATATGGGCAAGTGTCGCCACGAGTGCGCCTAACGTGCCTTTTAGCTTGAAGCCCAGATACGCAGCCATTTTTGTGGCAATCGGTCCGGGAAGCGCATTAGCGATCGCTAATATTTCTCCGAATTCATCATCATCAATCCATTTATATTTATTGACCGCTTCATGGCGGATCAGCGGAATCACGGAAGGTCCGCCACCGAACCCTAGTATGCCAGTGCGCACCATTGCGGCCGTCATATCCCGATAAGGATGGTTTTTCATTCGTTTCTCTCCTTTACAGCTTCATTCCCATACGGCTTTTGTATCGTTTGATCAGCATCTGGCAATCAACACTGACGACGCCTCGCAGCGGATACAGCCGTTTTGTTAAAAACTCTTCCATTTCTTGATCGTTGGCAAAGATCCCATGCATATGCAGCTTGCTCGGGCCTGTCATGTGATAAAGGCTGGTGACCGCAGGCTCTTCCTCAAGCTTGAGAGCGACCTCTTCTAAAAATTGCGGCTCTACCTCGACATTGAAAAACACGGATACATGGATGCCGATTTTAGCGGGATTGATGACCGCTGTGAATTTTTCAATGACGCCTGCTTCAATGAGCTGATTGATCCGAGCTTGGACGGCAACCCGTGATAAATCGACTCTCTTGCCAAGATCCGTATAAGAAATTCTTCCTTCTTCATGCAAAATGGTGAGGATTTGTTTGTCGATCTCATCAAGTACAAGGTTGGGGATTTGGTATTCATTGCTCATTTGCTCCACCTGCTTTCGTAAGCCTTTTAGACGTTATTTTATCATATAAGTTTCGTTTCGTACGATGAAATTTTAATTTATTTTCACAATGAATATAAAAATGGTTTGTTGTTTACGAAAGGAATAAAGTTCGTCAGCTTTTCTGCCGGGTGAGTAGATGTGAAAAATCAAGCTCTCTATACTGAAGAAAATCTCATGATAAAGGGGACTTGTGATGAACAAATCTATCATCGGTACAAAACAAATGGTCGTCAGTCCGCATTATCTCGCTTCTCAAGCCGGAAACCGAATACTGGACAAGGGAGGAAACGCGTTTGACGCCGCCGTTGCTGTGAGTGCTTGTCTGGCAGTTGTGTATCCGCATATGACGGGGCTTGGCGGGGATTCCTTTTGGCTGACCTTTCATCAGGAAACAAAGTCGGTAAGAGTCTACAATGGCAGCGGCCGTTCAGGAAAACATGTAACGAGAGATGTATATAAGGGAAAAAACGCGATTCCGCTGAGGGGAATCGACAGTGCCATTACCGTTCCGGGGATGGTTGATAGCTGGGATGCGGTGTTGAAGGAGTACGGACGTATGTCCCTTGCGGACGTGTTGGAGCCCGCAAGGGACTATGCCCAAAATGGTTTTCCAGTATCAGCTGATCAGTGCCGTCACACAGAAACGAATCTTGAACTGCTGGCCTCCACGCCTTACACGGCCGGCATCTTCACGAGATGCGGAAAAGCGCCTGTCCCGGGAGAGCGGTTTGTGCAAAAAGAGCTTGCAGAAAGTCTGAACATGGTCGCCAAAAAAGGAAGAAGCGCATTCTATGAAGGAGATATCGCTCAGCGGATTGTCTCGTATTTACAGCATAACGGCAGCTACATGACACTCGATGATTTTAAAGCGCACCGGGGCGAGTGGGCGGAGCCTGTCTCAAGTGATTACCGAGGATACAGTGTGTACCAGGCGCCGCCGAATTCTCAGGGATTTACCGGTTTATTAACACTGAACATTCTGGAAAACTATGATTTCACCCAAATCGAACACGGTTCATTTGAGTATTATCATGTGCTTGTGGAGGCATTGAAAAAGAGTTTTCTAGATCGGAATGCCGTCCTGACTGATCCGGCGTTTGCGGACATCCCACTTGAAAGGCTTTTGGACAAACGTTACGCGAAACAATTGGCGGAAGAAATCGGCTATTTGGCAGAACCGGCGGAAAGCAGGCCAGTAGGAAGTGATACTGCATATGCGGCCGTCATCGATGCGGATGGCAATGCAGTATCTTTCATTCAAAGCCTGTACTTTGAATTTGGCTCGGCAGTCACCGCTGGTGATACAGGCATATTACTGCAAAACCGCGGGTCATTTTTCTCATTGGATAAAAATCATGTCAATACGCTTGAACCGAGAAAGCGCAGCTTCCATACGCTGATGCCGGCTATAGCCTGCAAAGACGGAAAACCGAAAGTCCTGTACGGCACACAAGGCGGCGAAGGCCAGCCGCAGACCCAGACGGCAATCATTACCAGAATGCTGGACTACGAAATGCATCCTCAGCAGGCAATCAGCGAACCGCGCTGGGTGTGGGGCAGAACGTGGGGAGAGGAATATGAAGGGCTTAGAGTCGAGGGCAGATTCTCAGAGGAAACAATAGAAAAGCTGAAAGACAGCGGACATCTTGTCGAGGTTGTCGGTGACTATGATCCGCTGATGGGACACGCAGCAGCAATCAAAGTTGATGAGGAAGGCTTTCTCCAAGGCGGAGTCGACCCGCGGGGAGACGGCGCGGCTGTGGGGGTTTGAGGTATCAGAAGAAAATACACATATAAATAAAAACGACTAGAAAGAGGACTGCGCCAAATAAATAGTGTATATATTGTTTTTCTTCACGCTTATATTTCCATTCCATAAATGTACGAAAACAACTCGTCAGGAATAGAAAGAAAATAAGCATAATCTCTGGAGGAAAGCATAAAACAGAAAAACCTAATAAAATGAGCATGATGATTTCCAGCAGCCCTTGTGTGCTATTTACAGGTTTATACCACCAAGGCGGTTTAGGGATGCCTAGTTTTTTTCTGGCATAGATATAAAAAGTAGTATTGATTAAAGCTGCAACCAGTAACACAATCAAAAAATGAGTGCCTGTCATATATACCCCTCCTATCTATCTTATATACGGGTGGAAAAGGAAAAATGTTTCATAAAAGAACACCCGGAGTTTTCTCCGGGTGTTTTTTAACTATATTTTTCTTCCTGCTTTTTTGTGATTGCAAGGTCTTTTAGACTAGTTTCTTCTATTTAAATAGTCCTTCTGTTTAGCTTGGACGAACCAGCGTAAATTCTTCGCCGAGCTTCGCATAGTGATTTCCCGCCAATCTTGAAGCAGGCTTTAATTCATCTGTCAAAACATAGCCTTTTTCTGCATCATACACCTTTTCATCAAGGTGGAAGCAGACGACTCTCCCGATAAGCAGATCTGCTGTAGTAACGCCTTGATCATTGTCGAACGTCATATGCCGCTCTAATGTGCATTCAAAGCGGATGCGTGCTTCTTTAATGCCGGGAACTGAAACAGCTTTGCTTTCGACGGGATGAAGCGAGGTGCGTGTGAGCTCGCTTTCGTCCGGATCTAAGCTTGCCGCCGTTTCATTGATGTCTTCAATGATGGCTTCATCACTGACATGAACGACAAATTCTCCGTTCTCCACTGCGTTTCGGGCTGTATCTTTTTGGCGTCCTCCAGCCCTGTTAACAGAAACACTGAGAAGCGGAGGATCTGAGCTGACAACGTTATAAAAACTGAAAGGCGCTGCATTTACCGCTCCGCTTGAAGAAAGGGTGGTTACAAATGCAATGGGACGGGGGATGACAGCACCCGACAATAGCTTGTATGTGTCTTTGGCACTAAGCTGATCCGCTTGAAATATGTACATAGCAACAACCGCCTTTATCGTAGGATACCTTGATTATAACGAAATGGTTTCAAGGAAACCAAATGATGTGGGTTGCATATGTTATGTCATGACATATATCTAATACAGGGGAAATGTAAAAATAGGCTTCCGTACGTCCGCCGGCAGCCTATTGAAAATGAAATCTTAGATTATTTGTATTTCTTTTTGACTACCCAGCAATTGCCGTCTTTCCAGAATTCTTTTTTGCTGTGATAATCATCCTCTTTTTTGTAGTAATGGTGGTGATGCGGTTTTTTGTAGTATTTCTTATGGGATTTTTTCTTATGGGAGCAATATGATTTTTTGTGTGTGCGGCATGATTTCTTATAGCTGCGAGATTTTTTCTTGTGAGAACAGTATGACTTTTTGTAGCTGCGAGATTTTTTGTAAGAACGGTAAGATTTTTTGTAGCTGCGAGATTTTTTGTGAGAACAGTATGATTTTTTGTAGCTGCGAGATTTCTTGTGAGAGCAATATGATTTTTTGTAGCTGCGAGATTTCTTGTGAGAGCAGTACGATTTTTTGTAGCTGCGAGATTTCTTGTGAGAGCAATATGATTTTTTGTAGCTGCGAGATTTTTTGTGAGAGCAGTATGATTTTTTGTAGCTGCGAGATTTTTTGTGAGAGCAGTATGATTTTTTATGGCTGCGAGATTTTTTGTGAGAGCGGTGCGACTTTTTATGGCTGCGTTTTTTTCCATGAGGCTCTTGGTATAAATAATCTTTTAAACCTTCTTTTTTTGCGGATTTCACCGCTTCTTTGATGTCAGAATGGGAATAGTGGCCCAATTTGAAATCCTCCTTTTGAAAATGATGTTAAGGATGAAGATCCTTACTACCCACATAGTACGCGCAGTTTTAAAAAGTGTATAAGTGTTCCGCTGAGATCACACAAAAATAAAAGCCTAAATTTGTGAGGGGGAATATGGATGAAGAATCAATCCAATTTGCCGCTTTATCAGCTGTTTGTTCATCCAAAAGATTTGCGTGAATTAAAAAAAGATATATGGGACGATGATCCGGTGCCGGCTGTCATGAAGGTAAATCAAAAAAGGCTGGATATTGATATTGCTTACCGGGGATCACATATTAGAGACTTCAAAAAGAAGTCATACCATATTTCCTTTTATCAGCCAAAAACATTCCGCGGCGCCCGCGAGGTTCACCTGAATGCAGAATATAAAGATCCTTCCATGATGAGAAACAAGTTGTCACTGGATTTTTTCTCAGAGCTTGGGACGCTGTCTCCAAAGGCGGAGTTTGTGTTTTTAAAAGTGAATGGGAAGAATGAAGGGGTTTATCTTGAACTTGAATCCGTCGATGAATTTTATTTAGCGAAAAGGAAGCTGGCGGACGGGGCGGTTTTTTACGCGGTTGATGATGATGCTAATTTCTCTCTGATGAGCGATTTGGAAAGGGAAACGAAGACGTCGCTTGAGCTTGGATATGAAAAGAAGACAGGGACTGAGGAAGACGATTTTTATTTACAGGATATGATTTTTAAAATTAATACTGTCCCTAAAGCCCAGTTTAAATCAGAAGTGACAAAGCATGTGGATGTCGATAAGTATTTGCGCTGGCTCGCCGGCATTGTATTCACCTCAAACTATGACGGGTTTGTCCACAACTACTCGTTGTACAGAAGCAGTGAAACCGGATTATTTGAGGTGATTCCTTGGGATTATGATGCGACTTGGGGCAGGGATATCCATGGAGAGCGGATGGCTGCCGATTATGTAAGAATTCAAGGATTTAATACACTAACCGCCCGGATTTTGGATGAACCCGATTTTCGCAAGTCCTACAAGCAACTGTTAGAGAAAACGCTCCAATCTCTTTTTACAATAGAATATATGAAACCGAAAATAATGGCGATATATGAGCAGATTAGGCCGTTTGTCCTGATGGACCCATATAAAAAGAATGATATTGAGCGTTTTGACCGTGAGCCGGATGTGATTTGCGAGTATATTATAAAAAGAGCTGATTACCTCAAAAGTGAGCTTGATCTTTTATCCTGACGATAAACGGGCGGATTCCGGAGAACGGAGCGCCTTTTTTTATTTCCGTTCATTTAACGATTTGGATATATCCACAAATTGCCTCAGTACAGGGTTTTGGCTGTCTTTTCGATATGCGATGATCCATTCTGCTTTGAGTTGAAAATGATCCACGCTGCGATACGTGACATCAAGGTTAAACAGCCGTCTGGCAGAGGATGGGACAATGGTAATGCCGATGCCTGCTGTCACCAGCCCGATCACCATTTGATATTCTGTCGCTTCTTGAACGATATTCGGCACAAAACCTGCGTCTTCACAGAGCTGAATAAAGTCGGTATATAGCGTAGGCCACGCTTCTTTGGAAAGGGTAATGATCGGTTCATTTTCCAAATCTGTAATGTCAATTGATTCTTTTAATGCAAGCGGATGCTGCTTCGGCAATGCGAGGATGCATGGACTGCTCTGGGTTGTCTCAATTTGCAGCTCGGGATGCTCTAACGGCGGATGGAGAATGCCGATATCGATATTTCCCTTGAGCAATTCCTCCTGCTGCCGATAAGAAGCGATTTCTTTCAGTTCAATTTTCACAGAAGGGAATTTTTTACGGTATTCCCGGATGATCGGCGGCAGAAATTCATATGTAGCTGATCCGACAAAACCAATAACGAGATGGCCATGTTCGCCGCGAGCCGTCCGTTGGGCAAGTTCAATTCCTTGACCAATTTGCATCAAAGCTGATCGGCAGTGATTTAAAAAGATTTCACCAGCCGCCGTAAGCTCGACAAATCGTTTTGTCCTTTTCAGAAGCGTCACCCCGACTTCTTCTTCCAGCTGTTTGATCTGCTGGCTGAGAGGAGGCTGTGTCATGTTCAGCCGCCGCGCAGCTTTTCCGAAATGAAGCTCTTCGGCTACTGCGATAAAGTATTGAAGATGGCGAAGCTCCATTCAATATGCATTCCTTTCCATAGGTTAATAATTCGTAATACATATTAATCATAAGGCGAATCGATATTGGAGGTCAATTTCCAAAGAGTGTATAGTGAAACGTATCACAAGAAATATTTAAAATTTTATGTTTAAAATGCATAATAAGGAGTGAGGGTGTTGACAAAAGCAACAAAAGAACAAAAATCCCTTGTGAAAAGCAGAGGGGCGGAGCTTGTTGTTGATTGCTTAGCGGAGCAAGGTGTCACACATGTATTTGGCATTCCAGGTGCAAAAATTGATGCAGTATTTGACGCTTTACAAGATAAAGGGCCTGAAATTATCGTTGCCCGGCATGAACAAAATGCAGCATTTATGGCGCAAGCAGTCGGCCGTTTAACTGGAAAACCGGGAGTCGTGTTAGTCACATCAGGACCAGGTGCTTCTAACTTGGCAACAGGACTGCTGACAGCAAACACTGAAGGTGACCCTGTCGTTGCGCTTGCTGGGAACGTGATCCGTGCAGATCGTTTAAAACGGACACATCAATCTTTGGATAATGCGGCACTATTCCAGCCGATTACAAAATACAGTGTAGAAGTTCAAGATGTGAAAAATATACCGGAAGCAGTTACAAATGCATTTAGGATAGCGTCAGCAGGGCAGGCTGGGGCCGCTTTTGTGAGCTTTCCGCAAGATGTTGTGAATGAAGTCACAAACACAAAAAACGTACGTGCTGTCGCAGCGCCAAAACTTGGTCCCGCAGCAGATGACGCAATCAGTGCGGCCATTGCAAAAATCCAAACAGCGAAACTTCCTGTCGTTTTAGTCGGCATGAAGGGCGGAAGACCGGAAGCGATTAAAGCAGTTCGCAAGCTATTGAAAAAAGTTCAGCTTCCATTCGTTGAAACATATCAAGCTGCCGGTACACTTACGAGAGATTTAGAGGATCAGTATTTTGGCCGGATCGGTTTATTCCGTAACCAGCCTGGCGATCTGCTGCTTGAGCAGGCTGATGTTGTTCTGACAATCGGCTATGACCCAATTGAATACGATCCGAAATTCTGGAATGTCAATGGAGACCGGACGATCATTCATTTAGACGAGATTCTGGCTGACATTGATCATGCTTACCAGCCGGAGCTTGAATTGATCGGTGATATTCCATCTACGATCAATCATATCGAACACGATGCTGTGAAAGTAGACTTTGCGGAACGTGAGCAGAAGATCCTTTCTGATTTAAAACAATATATGCATGAGGGTGAGCAGGTGCCTGCAGACTGGAAATCAGACAGAGTGCATCCTCTTGAAATCGTAAAAGAATTGCGAAACGCAGTCGATGATCATGTTACAGTGACTTGCGATATCGGTTCACACGCGATTTGGATGTCACGTTATTTCCGCAGCTACGAGCCGTTAACATTAATGATCAGTAACGGTATGCAAACACTCGGCGTTGCACTTCCTTGGGCAATCGGCGCTTCATTGGTGAAACCGGGAGAAAAAGTGGTTTCAGTCTCTGGTGACGGCGGTTTCTTATTCTCAGCAATGGAATTAGAGACAGCAGTCCGCTTAAAAGCACCAATTGTACACATTGTATGGAACGACAGCACATATGACATGGTTGCATTCCAGCAATTGAAAAAATATAATCGTACATCTGCGGTCGATTTCGGAAATATCGATATCGTGAAATATGCGGAAAGCTTCGGAGCAACTGGCTTGCGCGTTGAATCACCAGACCAGCTGGCAGATGTTCTGCGTCAAGGTATGAACACTGAGGGTCCTGTTATCATTGATGTCCCGGTTGACTACAGTGATAACATTAATTTAGCAAGTGACAAGCTTCCGAAAGAATTCGGGGAACTCATGAAAACGAAAGCTCTCTAGCACTCTGCGCATCACGACACTGTTTGATGAACAGCACTAAACAAAAAGGAGTGAAGGGAATTATGAAACGCGAAAGCAACATTCAAGTGCTCAGCCGCGGGCAAAAAGATCAGCCTGTGAGCCAGATTTATCAAGTATCAACAATGACTTCTCTATTAGACGGGGTATATGACGGCGATTTTGAACTGTCAGAGATCCCGAAATACGGAGACTTCGGGATCGGAACCTTTAACAAGCTTGACGGAGAGCTGATTGGGTTTGACGGTGAATTTTACCGTCTCCGTTCAGATGGAACTGCGACACCGGTCCAAAACGGGGACCGTTCTCCGTTCTGTTCATTTACATTCTTTACACCGGACATGACGCACAAAATTGATGCGAAAATGACACGTGAAGAGTTTGAAAAAGAGATCAACAGCATTCTGCCAAGCAAAAACTTATTTTACGCTATCCGCATTGACGGATTGTTTAAAAAAGTGCAGACAAGAACGGTAGAACTGCAAGAAAAACCTTACGTGCCAATGGTTGAAGCGGTTAAAACACAGCCGATTTTTAACTTCGACAACGTGAGAGGAACGATCGTAGGCTTCTTAACACCAGCTTATGCAAACGGAATCGCCGTTTCTGGCTATCACCTGCACTTCATTGACGAAGGACGCAATTCAGGCGGACACGTTTTTGACTATGTGCTTGAGGATTGCACGGTTACGATTTCTCAAAAAATGAACATGAATCTCAGACTTCCGAATACAGCGGATTTCTTTAATGCGAATCTGGATAACCCTGACTTTGCTAAAGATATTGAAACAACTGAAGGAAGCCCTGAATAAAGAAAAAAAGAAAGCCCCTTTGTGAGGGGCTTTCTTTTTATTTGGCTCTTTTCCTGATTTTAGATAAAATAACGTCAAAAGGGTAAAGGTGTGGTCTGATGAAAATATTGGTTTTGGCAGTTCATCCTCATATGGAAACCTCAGTTGTGAATAAGGCATGGGCAGAGGAATTGAGTCATCATGACAATATCACAGTACGGGAGCTTTATAAGGAGTACCCGGATGAAGCGATAGATGTTGCGAAGGAACAGCAACTGTGCGAGCAATACGACCGGATTGTCTTCCAATTTCCGTTTTATTGGTACAGCTCTCCGCCGCTCTTAAAAAAATGGCAGGATCTTGTGCTGACCTTCGGCTGGGCCTTTGGTTCACAAGGAAACGCCTTGCATGGCAAGGAGCTGATGCTGGCTGTATCAACAGGGAGCGAAGCAGAAAAATATCAAGCAGGCGGAGCAAATCATTACTCAATCAGTGAGCTTTTGAAACCATTTCAGGCCACGAGCAATCTGATCGGCATGAAATACCTGCCCCCATATGTATTCTACGGCGTGAATTATGCAACTGCAGAGGATATTTCTCTCAGTGCAAAACGTTTAGCTGAATACATCCAGAAGCCTTTCGCTTAAAAGAAAGCCCTGTCCGGCATGCGGCAGGGCTTTTTTATGATTAAAAGTCCGGAAGCTCAGACAGGTTATTTTCCTTTAAGCCGTCCGGTTCACTTCGCAAAGTGTCACGCCCGTATTTATGGAAGACATCAACATGAGCGAGTTTTCCCGCTTTTGCTTCTGACAGCGCAGTGGGATAGTCGAGCTCTCTTCCTGTGTTCGTTTTTACTGCGATAATATTGTCTTCCTCATTTCTTCTGACCGCAATAATTTCTTCTTTTCCAGATGGAACATCTTTCTGATCGGCAGTTGTTTGCCGGGCTTTATACGATTCATATGCTGTTTCAAATTGATCCATATTTACACCTCCACTTTTTAGCGTGAACAAAAATGTCGATGATCATGTAAGGTTTCGACACAGCATACGACAATATTTCCTGAGAAATATCTAGAGAATATGACAAATCAATTCATAATAAAAGGGATTCCGCATAATTACGGAATCCCTCTCAGTTATTTTGTCATGTGTAAGTCCTTTGTTTTCATATAGCCTGTCGCACCGCCGTAATCAACGAATACCCAATCAAAATCAAAACCGCCTTTTTTCGTTTTACTCCAGCCTAAAAAAGAAACGCTAGTGTCTGCTGGAAGAGTCTTGATGCTTTTTCCTTCAGCGGATGTATATACTTTCGTTTTTGTTTTGGTTTTTACTGTTGTAGCTGCTTTTACAATGTAATGAGTGGAGACAAAGCCTGTTTTGCCGTTTTTATAATGAACCTTTGCCCAGTCAGCGTTTGAAAAGGAAATCAGTTTTAAGCTGTCGCCCAAGTACAGCGTATCGGCTTTCTGACTTGATGCGGAAGCTTTCGTTCTGACATTTAGCGCCTCTGCTGACACCAAATAAGAATCAATCGGATAACTGTATAAATCATCAATGCTTACCGTTGTTTCTGGCTGTTGTGCATGGATCGTGCTTGCGCCCCCTGCAGAAGCCGCAGTCATCCCAGCTGCAAGTGCTAAAGTTGATAGTATTTTTGTTGTTTTGTTCATTTCGTTCCTCTCCTCACGTAAGAGAAATAATTCACTCTATATCCCTATTCACGTTTTCACAGATTCCTAAACATTAAAAAGGATCAGATAAAAATCTGATCCGTGGCAATTATTTTTTTGTTTCTAGTTTGAGAGGCGCAGATATTGTTTTTTTCACTTTTTTTCCGTGCAAAATATCGTCTGCTGCTTCTGTAGCCAGTTTACCGATCAATTCAGGCTGCTGAGCGACGGTGGCTGAGAGCTTTCCGTCTTTAATGGAAGCGAGCGCATCTTTATTGCCGTCAAAACCGATCACTAAAATATCTTTTCCCGAGCTGTTAATTGCCTCAAGAGCACCGAGCGCCATTTCATCATTGTGAGCAAAAACAGCTTGGATATCCGGATGTCCCTGCAGCAGGTTTTCCATGACAGTCAGGCCTTTGGTGCGGTCAAAGTCGGCTGATTGCTTTGTGACAACTTCGAGCTCTTGATCTGCGATGTTATGAAATCCTGAGCCGCGTTCTCGTGTGGCAGATGCGCCGGGCACGCCTTCGAGCTCTGCCACCTTTGCTCCTTTTCCAAGTTTGTCAGCAATGAATTCTGCGGCCATTTCGCCGCCTTTTACATTATCGGAAGCAACGAGCGTTTCAACTTTTCCTTGTTCGGCGGAACGATCGATTGTTACGACGGGCACACCGACTGTGTTTGCAGATTCTACTGCCGTTGAGATCGCCGAAGAATCAGTCGGGTTGATTAACAATGCATCGACACCTTGCTGAATTAAGTCTTCCACATCACTCGTCTGTTTCGATGAATCATTTTGTGCATCGACAATGATGACTTTCATTCCCCGTTTTTTAGCTTCTTTTACGATGCCCTTTTTTAATGAGACAAAAAAGGGATTATTAAGCGTTGAGACGGACAAGCCGATGGTGAATTCCTTTTTGTTACCCGAATTTGTCGGCTTTGCCCATTGGGGGGGCTCAAGCGAACAGGCAGTTAATAAAAACAATGATAACGTTAAAATGACGGATACAGCCTTTTTCATGTAAAAAACCCTCCTATGCTGACTTCTTGCGGTCTAATAATACCGCAATTAAGATGACAATCCCTTTGACAACCAGCTGATAAAACGATGAGACGCCAAGCAGGTTGAGCCCGTTATTAAGTGTGCCGATGATCAGCACCCCGATTAACGTACCGATAATGCGACCGCGGCCGCCGGAAAGACTTGTTCCGCCTAAGACGACCGCCGCGATAGCATCCAGTTCGTACGATTCCCCGGCAGTCGGCTGGGCTGAATGCAGGCGGGAAGTCAATATCGCGCCGGCGAGAGCGGATAAAAGCCCGGCTAAAGAATAGATCATCACTTTTACGCGCGTCACTTTAATGCCTGAAATGAGCGCGGCTTTTTCATTGCCTCCGATTGCGTACGTTCGGCGGCCGAACGGTGTTTTATGAAGAAGCACCCAAAGGATGACAAAGGCAAGAACCATCGTAATCGCCGGTACAGGAATGCCTAAAAAGTAACCGCGTCCGAACAGCTGAAAAGCATAGTTTGTGCCAAGTCCGGTAATCGGATTTCCGTCTGTATACACAAGCGTCAGTCCGCGAAATACAGTCATGGTCGCAAGCGTAGCGATAAAGGGCGCCATTTTTCCTTTTGTGATCAATAGTCCGTTGATCATCCCGAGTACGGCACCAATGATACAGCCGAGGATGATCGCGAGAACCGGATCGACACCAGATACAATCATCCCCGCAACTAAAGCGCTGGACAGAGCAAGAATAGCGCCGACAGAAAGATCAATGCCGCCTGTTAAAATCACAAAGGTCATGCCGAACGCGATTAATCCGTTAATGGCTACCTGACGAAGCAGGTTTAAAATATTCAGCGGTTCAAGAAAGCTGGGATTTAAAATAGATACAATGATAACGAGAATAAATAAACCGAGAAACGGGCCGAGTTTTTGCATGACTCCGTCGAAGTGAATCCGTTTTTGTTCTGTTTGCAGTTGTTCCGTTTTCATATTACCGCCCTCCTGTGGCAAGTGTCATAATTCGTTCTTGAGTTGCTTCCTGCGCATCGATTTCTCCGCTGATTCTGCCTTCATGGACAACGATAATGCGATCGCTCATCCCGAGAATTTCCGGAAGCTCTGATGACACCATAATGATGGCGACACCGCGCTCAGTCAGCTCATTCATCAGCGAATAAATCTCCCGTTTCGCGCCAACATCCACACCTCTGGTTGGCTCATCCAAGATAAGCACTTTTGGTCCGATTCCGATCCACTTGGCAATCACCACTTTTTGCTGGTTGCCTCCTGATAAATGGCGTGCGTGCGTTTCCGGCGATGCCGTTTTGATGGTCAGGCGTTTAATTAAAAGATCGACAAATTCAGCTTCCCGCTTGTGATCAATGAGGCCCTTTGGAGAAAAACTGGACAGATTGGGCAGCGCAATATTCTCGCGAATCGAGGTGTCGAGCAGCAGCCCTTCATCTTTGCGGTTCTCTGTAATAAAGCCGAGCCCTTTTTTCACCGCATCCTGCGGGTTCTTAATGGCTGTCTTTTTTCCAGCGATCCATATCTCACCCGAGTCCAGCCTGTCAACGCCGAACAGCGCTCTCATGATTTCTGTCCGGCCGGCTCCCATCAATCCGGAGACACCGACGATTTCACCGGAACGAATGGAAAAGCTGACATCTTCAAAACGTCCTTTGACGGAGGCGTTTTTCACCTCGAATATTTTGTCGCCGAGAGAAGGAGTGCGTTTCGGATATCGTTCAGTCAGCTCGCGTCCGACCATTTTTTTGACAACTTCATCAAAATTGGTTTCTGAGATGTTTGTTGTATCTACCGTTTTTCCGTCACGCATGATGGTGATTCTGTCGCAAATCGCAAAGATTTCTTCCATGCGATGAGAAATGTATACAATGGATACGCCGTTCTTTTTTAACGCTGTAATGACCTCAAAGAGCTTGCTGATTTCCCGTTCCGTCAAAGCAGCGGTAGGCTCATCCATAATGATCACCTCAGCATTTGTCATGAGCGCTTTTGCAATTTCAATCATTTGCTGCTGCCCGACGGAACACTCGCCGGCTTCTTGCTCAAGAGAAAGAGAGACAGACAGTTTGTTAAATTGCTCTTTTGCCAGCGCTTTCATTTTTCTTGTTTGTAAAACGCCCAGCTTGGAGGATATCTCTTTCCCGATAAATAGATTCTCAAGAACGGTCATTTCCGGCCAGATATTCAATTCCTGATGGATAAAGGCTATTCCATGCTGTTCTGCTTCTTTCGGATTGGAAAAGTACGTTTCGTTTCCGTTTATGCGGATTTGCCCTTTATCCGATTTATGCAGGCCTGTCAGGATGTTCATAAGAGTGGACTTGCCGGCGCCGTTTTCTCCCATTAATGCGTGAACCTCGCCAGGCACGAGCTGAAAGGAAACGCCTGACAGCACTTGGTTTTTTCCGAATGCTTTATGAATGTCTTTCATGTCAATCTGCATGTCCCATCCTCCTTTCTAGAAAAGCACACCCGCCTGCAGGATGCAGTTGGCATACGGTGTGAATTCACCTGTTCTTATAATGGCTTTTGCTTCTTTTGTCAGCAGCTTAAACTCCTCGTGAGAAAGGTATTCTATCTCCTGTTCAGAAAAAAGGTTCTCTAGAAATCTCGCATTCTCCTGATTAGATACTTTTATTTCAGCTGCAGCAATGACTTTTTCGACGACCATCTCGTCCGCGAGCACTGCCGCTGTATCTTGGAAAGCCGGAAGACCCGGCTTCAGTGAAAGATCAATTTTCAAAACGCCGTCTGGAACCGGCAGCCCTGCATCTGCGATGACAATTTTATCAGTGTGGCCAAGGTCGGCTAAAAGCTTGGCAAGATGGCTGTTCAGTATACCGTGTTTTTTCATGACAGCAGCTCCTCTACTTCTTTTCTAGTCGGCATTCCGCCTTGAGCGCCGAAGGAACAGACAGAAAGGGAAGCAGCACGATTGGCAAACCGCAATGCGGCTTCAATGTCTTTCCCCTCAGCCAGAGCCACGGCTAAGGCTGCGTTAAACGTATCACCGGCTCCGGTTGTATCAACGGGCTTTACGGGGAAGGACGGGATGAGGCGCTCTTTGTTGCCGGCTGAATAGCGGACGCCTTGTTTTCCTTCCGTAATAAAGAGCTTCGCTGGATGAAGAGCCAAGGCTTCAGAAACGGTAAGACCAGGGAATAAGATCGACGCCTCGTGTTCATTTGGCGTGAGATAGGTGGCATGATCAATTGTTTCCTGTTTCAGCGGGCGGGCCGGTGCCGGGTTGAGCATGATCGGAATATCGTGAGAATGGCAGTATCTGCACACCTCATCAACCGTTTCTTCCGGAATTTCCTGCTGAATCAGGACCATATCGACCTTTTCGATCTGATCAAGCGCGTCTATCGCATATGATGGAGTGACATCATCGTTCGCACCTTTGACAACGACGATACTGTTATCACCTTCAGCAAGCACAATGTGGGCGGTTCCGCTTTTTTTATGTGTAACCGGTTCCATATAGTCGGTGCGCACGCCGTTTGCTTTTAAATTATCCAAAATGGCTGTTCCATAATGATCATCTCCGACCTTCCCGACCATAAACACGTGGGCGCCAAGTCTGGCAGCAGCAACGGCCTGATTTGCTCCTTTACCACCCGGCACCGTCTGAAACGACGTGCCAAGTACCGTTTCTCCGGCCTTTGGGCGTTTGTCCGAGGTAACCACTAAATCCATCGAACAGCTTCCAATTACACAAATATTACGCATCATGATCTTCCTTTCTTGTCGTCTTTCTTCTTATATAGGTGACAGGCATTTGAATCGCCGTTTCTGTCAGCGGCTGTTTTTTGATGATACGCAAAAGCAGTTTGGCCGCTTCTTTGCCCATGTCATATGCGGGCTGTTTAATTGTAGACAGGGGAGGGAACAGCAGCTCACTTTGCGGAATGTCATCATAGCCGATAATTTGAATGTCCTCCGGCACGTTTCTTCCGAGCCGCAATGCTTCATGTAAAACTGCAGCGGCTTGAATATCATTACTCGTTATCACACCGTCTGTCTCAGGATAAGCGGCAAACAGCTCCTTCGCCATCGATTGCGCATCCTCAAAAGAAAATGAAGCCGTCTCGATGACCTGAAAATCAGCTTCAGCCTGCTGTAAGATCTCCAAAGCGCCGTTAAAGCGGTCTTGAGCGGTCGGCAGGTGAGCGGGGCCTCTCAAGAGCGTGATGAGTCGGCTTTTTCCGTAAATGATGGCTTCGGCGGCTAATTTTCCTCCTGTATAGCCGTCACTGGATACAGAAGGAGCGCCTTCAGGTGTTCTGTCCAGAAAAACGACTGGGTGATTCATGCCGCTGTATTCCTCAAGATCCGGGTAATTCGTTGCGGCAATAATGCCTGCGACATGATTTTGCTTAAAGGTTTGAAGGTACTCAAGTTCTTTTTTTAATTCCTCGTCACTGTTGCCAAAAATAAGGCGATAGCCTTCCCGGTTCAATTCATCCTCCGCACCGCGGGCAAGCTGGGGGAAGAAAGGGTTTGTGATATCCGGGAGCAAAAGCCCGATCAGCCGGGATTCTCTCTTATAAAGAGATCTGGCAACTTCATTCGGGTAATAGTTCAGCTTCTCCATCGCCGCTATGACACGCGTTCGCGTTTCTTCGTGTACATAGCCGTTGTCATTCAGGACGCGGGAAACCGTCGCAACTGAAACGCCCGCCGCTCCGGCGACATCTTTAATTGTAGCCAAAACAGCTCCTCCTTGTTTATGTAACCGTTTACATAGATAGATTATCATGAGCAATCCGAAGTTGGCAATAAAAATATCGAAAGAAATCTATTGTAAATTGTATATATAATTGAGAAATTTAAGGTTTTCACTCTTTTTTTGACAAAGTCTTCACATTTCTGGATGAAGATTTCTTGAACAAATATTAAGTTTTATTAAAATTGTTTCAAAGTCATGCGTTTAGACCTGTAAATGAGGAGAAACGGAAAAGACTATCAGCCCAGAAAATGTTTAATTATGTTAGAGAATTCGGACCCGTATGTTTAGCGTTTTCATAGATAGCCCCATTAGTCATTTTGGAATGGGACTAATTTTTCCACTTCCATGCAGAAAGGATGACATTATGACCTTGTTCTTAAGAAACAGGAAAAAATATTTTGTGTTCATAAGAACCGGAAACACGCATGGTAGCAGGAAAAGCTTGATATCACGGGCTGTAAAAAAGATTGATTTGAAATGCATATTAAATGCAAACACCAAGGTGTGACTATACGTCCAGAAGGATATCAGGGGAGAAATGTAAGCGCATTCCTTTTGCTTTTTAAAAAAAGAGATGAGGTGTAAGTCCTGCTGTTTTCCAAAAATAGAAAACAGTTTGTAGGTACAAAATCTCTTTCAAAAGAGAAGTTTGGCTTAGTGGATTAGGGAAGATTATGTTACATAATGCCGATTGAGAATTCATAGTGATTCTATATACTGATGAATGAATTTACAACAATATAGAAGGAGATGTCGAAAAGCAATGTGGTTACTCATTATAGCCTGTGCTGTCATACTGGTCATCGGAATATTAGAAAAACGACGACATCAGAAAAACATTGATGCCCTCCCTGTGCGAGTGAATATTAACGGCATCCGAGGAAAATCGACTGTGACAAGGCTGACAACCGGAATATTAATAGAAGCCGGTTACAAAACTGTTGGAAAAACAACAGGGACAGATGCAAGAATGATCTACTGGGACACACCGGAGGAAAAGCCGATTAAACGGAAACCTCAAGGGCCGAATATCGGAGAGCAAAAAGAAGTGATGAAAGAAACAGTAGAAAGAGGAGCTAACGCTATCGTCAGTGAATGCATGGCTGTTAATCCGGATTATCAAATCATCTTTCAGGAAGAACTTCTGCAAGCCAATATCGGTGTTATTGTTAACGTTTTAGAAGACCATATGGATGTTATGGGGCCGACGCTTGATGAAATTGCAGAAGCGTTTACGGCTACTATTCCTTATAATGGCCATCTTGTCATTACTGATAGTGAATATACTGAGTTCTTTAAACAAAAAGCCAAAGAGCGAAACACAAAAGTCATCATTGCTGATAACTCGAAAATTACTGATGAATATCTTCGTAAATTTGAATATATGGTATTCCCTGATAACGCTTCTCTCGCACTGGGTGTGGCTCAAGCACTCGGCATTGATGAAGAAACAGCGTTTAAAGGAATGCTGAATGCGCCGCCAGATCCGGGAGCAATGAGAATTCTTCCGCTGATCAGTCCGAGCGAGCCTGGGCACTTTGTTAATGGGTTTGCCGCAAACGACGCTTCTTCTACTTTGAATATATGGAAACGTGTAAAAGAAATCGGTTACCCGACCGATGATCCAATCATCATCATGAACTGCCGCGCAGACCGTGTGGATCGGACACAGCAATTCGCAAATGACGTATTGCCTTATATTGAAGCAAGTGAACTGATCTTAATCGGTGAAACAACAGAACCGATCGTAAAAGCCTATGAAGAAGGCAAAATTCCTGCAGACAAACTGCATGATCTAGAGTACAAGTCAACAGAAGAAATTATGGAATTGTTAAAGAAAAGAATGCACAACCGTGTCATATATGGCGTCGGCAATATTCATGGTGCCGCAGAGCCTTTAATTGAAAAAATCCACGAATACAAGGTTAAGCAGCTCGTAAGCTAGGAGGAAATGCAGACATGTTCGGATCAGATTTATACATCGCACTAATTTTAGGTGTACTACTTAGTTTGATTTTTGCAGAAAAAACAGGGATCGTGCCGGCAGGACTGGTTGTACCGGGATATTTAGGACTTGTGTTTAATCAGCCGGTCTTTATTTTACTCGTTTTGCTAGTGAGCTTGCTCACTTATGTCATTGTGAAATATGGTTTATCCAAATTTATGATTTTGTACGGACGTAGAAAATTTGCTGCCATGCTGATAACAGGGATCGTCCTGAAAATCGCGTTTGATTTTCTATACCCGATTGTACCATTTGAAATCGCAGAATTTCGAGGAATCGGCATCATCGTGCCAGGTTTAATTGCCAATACCATTCAGAAACAAGGTTTAACCATTACGTTCGGAAGCACGCTGCTATTGAGCGGAGCGACCTTTGCTATCATGTTTGTTTACTACTTAATTTAATGTAAGGTGTGTCAAACGATGAAAAAAGAACTGAGCTTTCATGAAAAGCTGCTGAAGCTGACAAAACAGCAAAAAAAGAAAACCAATAAGCACGTATTTATTGCCATTCCGATCGTTTTTGTCCTCATGTTCGCTTTTATGTGGGCGGGAAAAGCAGAAACGCCGAAGGTCAAAACGTATTCTGACGACGTTCTCTCAGCCTCATTTGTCGGAGATATTATGATGGGGCGTTATGTTGAAAAAGTAACGGAGCAAAAAGGGGCAGACAGTATTTTTCAGTATGTTGAACCGATCTTTAAAGCCTCTGATTATGTAGCCGGAAACTTTGAAAACCCGGTAACCTATCAAAAGAATTATAAACAAGCAGATAAAGAGATTCATCTACAGACGAATAAGGAATCAGTGAAAGTCTTGAAGGATATGAACTTCACGGTTCTCAACAGCGCAAACAACCACGCAATGGATTACGGCGTTCAAGGCATGAAAGATACTCTTGGAGAGTTTGCGAAGCAAAACCTTGATATCGTTGGAGCAGGATACAGCTTAAGTGATGCGAAAAAGAATATTTCGTACCAGGAAGTCAATGGGGTAACCATCGCGACGCTCGGCTTTACCGATGTGTCTGGAAAAGGTTTCGCGGCTAAAAAGAATACGCCGGGCGTTCTGCCTGCAGATCCTGAAATCTTCATCCCTATGATTTCAGAGGCGAAAAAACATGCGGACATCGTCGTTGTGCAGTCACACTGGGGACAAGAATATGACAATGATCCAAACGACCGTCAGCGTCAGCTTGCAAGAGCCATGTCTGATGCTGGTGCTGATATCATTGTCGGCCATCACCCGCACGTCTTAGAACCGATTGAAGTATATAACGGAACCGTCATTTTCTACAGCCTCGGTAACTTTGTCTTTGACCAAGGCTGGACAAGAACGAGAGACAGTGCACTGGTTCAGTATCACCTGAAGAAAAACGGAATAGGCCGCTTTGAAGTGACGCCGATTGACATCCACGAAGCGACGCCTGCACCGGTGAAAAAAGGAAGCCTTAAACAAAAAACGATTATTCGCGAACTCACGAAAGATTCTAACTTCGCATGGAAAGTAGAAGACGGAAAACTGACGTTTGATGTTGATCATAGCGACAAACTAAAATCTAAATAATCGGAGTGATAAAGATGAAATTTGTCAAAGCCATCTGGCCGTTTGTTGCCGTAGCTATCGTGTTCATGTTTATGTCAGCTTTTAAATTCAATGATCAGCTGACAGATCAGGAAAAGCAGAAGATTGATACGGAAATGCATAAAATCCAACAGCAGGAAGAACCGGCAAACGCTAATAAATAATTCAAAAAGAGAGTGTCTGATGAGACATTCTCTTTTTATTTGCCCAGCACATTCATTCTGTAAAAATATCAAAAAGGCTCTTAACATATTCAAAAAAATACCGATGTTAAAACTGCAAATAGAGGAGGAGATAATAAAAGTGAAGACACTGGCAAACTGGAAGAAGTTTTTGCTTGTGGCGGTTATCATTTGTTTTTTGGTTCCAATTATGACAAAAGCGGAGATTGCGGAGGCTGATACATCATCTGAATTGATCGTCAGCGAAGCAAAAAAACTGCTTGGGTATCAGTATAAATACGGCGGTGAAACGCCGAAAGAGGGATTCGATCCTTCGGGATTGATTCAATATGTTTTCAGTAAGGCTGATATTCATCTGCCGAGATCTGTGAACGACCAGTATAAAGTCGGAACGGCCATAAAGCCCGAAGACCTGAAGCCGGGCGATATTTTGTTTTTCAAGAAAGAGGGAAGCAGCGGGACAACTCCGACACATGACGCACTTTACATCGGAGACGGCCAAATGATTCACAGTACGCAATCAAAAGGGGTTATCATTACCAATTACGCAAAAAGCAGCTATTGGAGCGGGTCTTATATTGGGGCGAGACGAATCGCAGTCGATCCGGCAACCGCTGATGTTCCTGTCGTTCAGGAGGCCGAAAAGTATATCGGCATTCCATATGTGTTTGGCGGAAGCACACCGTCAGAGGGCTTTGATTGCTCAGGGCTTGTGCAATATGTGTTTCAACAGGCACTCGGCATTTATCTGCCGCGATCAGCCGAACAGCAGTGGGCAGTGGGTGAGAAGGTGGCGCCTCAGAACATAAAGCCTGGTGATGTTGTCTATTTCAGCAATACGTATAAATCGGGAATTTCACATGCAGGGATTTATGCAGGCGGAGGAAGGTTTATTCAGGCAAGCCGGTCAGAAAAAGTAACCATTTCTTACTTGTCAGAGGATTACTGGAAATCGAAGATGACAGGCATTCGCCGATTTGACAACCTGACAATCCCGAAAGAAAATCCGATTGTGTCTGAGGCAACACTTTATATCGGAGAAGTCCCTTACAAACAGGGCGGAGTGTCTCCAGAGACAGGATTTGATACAGCTGGATTTGTCCAGTATGTATATCAGAAAGCAGCTGGTATTTCCCTGCCTCGGTACGCAACAAGCCAGTTCAAAGCCGGAACTAAGATTGAGAAGGCGGACCTGAAACCGGGAGACATTGTGTTCTTCCAATCAACAAGCCTAAATCCGGCCATCTATATCGGAAATGGACAAGTTGTTCATGTCACATTATCAAACGGTGTGACCATCACCAATATGAACACGAGCACATATTGGAAAGATAAATATGCGGGAAGTATACGGGTGCAATAAAAGACAAAGACTCCAGAATCTCTGGAGTCTTTTCTTTATGCATATTGGCCGGAAAGAAGCTGGTCTATAAAGTAGGCCACACCATTTTCGTCATTGCTTTTTGTGACAAAGGTGCTTTTTTCTTTTAATTCATCGATCGCATTTTCCATGGCGATACGGTGTCCGGCGACTTCAAACATGGAAAAATCGTTCGGACTGTCGCCGATCGCATAGATATCCTGTGTTTCAATTCCGTATTTTTCAGCCAGCTCTGTCAGCGCGCGTCCTTTTCCTGAGGAGGCTGGCAAGATTTCGATAATGTGTTTTCCAGAAGAGGTTTGCGCCAGTTTTTTATGATGCTTCAGTTCTTCCTTCGCTTGTTTCAGCTTGTCCATATCAAAGGAGAAGCAAAGAAGCTTATAAATGTTTTCACTACCGTCAAAAACCGATTCGATATGAGGGATTGGTTTAATGCCAAACTGCTTAAACTGAGTCATGGCTCCTTGCCACAATTCATCCGTCTTCTCGTTTGGATTTGCGCTCTTTAGAATATCAAGCTCCGCATGCAGCTTAGCTTCGCCGTCAAAAGGAGAAAGCAGATGGTTATCTGTATATACCTCAAAGTAAATGTTTTTTGACAGTAAGTAATCAGCGATCGCTTTACCGGCCTCCTGATCCATTAATGTCCGGCTGATCAAACGGTAACCCGTGTCGTGGATCGTTCCGCCATTAGCCGCAATGATAGGGATATCCAAGTCTTCCAGCAGCGCTTTTACATCAAATGTTGCCCTTCCCGTGCAAATGGTGACGAGGATGCCGGCATCAACGGCCCGCTTGATCGCCGCTCTGTTTTCAGCAGAAATGACGCTCTCTTTATTCAGTAATGTACCGTCTAAATCAATCGCAATTAATTTCATATATAGGGGGAACCTCCTTAAAAATGAAGCTGCTTCGTGTAGTATGTTCAGCTTTTCTGTGAAACATAATCCATATAAACCAAGGCTAAACGTTACTTTGAAAATTTTCAACAAAATGAGTAAAAAAACGGAATGGTAAAGACCATTCCGTTTAAATCAGTCGTTTATGTCATTTTTTAGTTCAGTTTTGACTTCTTCTAGCTTTTCACTATCAAGTTTCAAATAATAAAGTTTTTTACGCTCACGAGAGCTGTAGAGATACATGTCTGATCCGGTAAGCTGTTCAGTATCAACTGATTTCAAAGTGGTTATAAATGGGAATAAACCGATTGCATCATTTAGCGATAAATTCATCTTTAAATTTTCCCCTAAACTATCAACAATATCATCATATGCTGGTATAGAGCTTAATGATTTAGATTTTTTGATTATAGCATTTAGAACTTCCATTTGTCTTTGTCCGCGTTGAAAATCTGTATCAGCTTTACGTGTCCTTACATAAGCTAGTGCTTCTTCACCGTTTAGAGTTTGAACGCCAGTTTTCAACAAGACTTTTCCTTTTGTATCTTTTTTAATTTGATTAACGATTTTTTCACTTTGTATATTTACACTAACTCCATTTAATTCATCCACAACATCTTTAAAAGCGTCAAAATTACTTTCTATAACATAATCAACTGGAATATCTAAAAGATTTTCAATGGTTTTAGCTGAGAGTTTAACTCCTCCATATGCATGGGCATGTGTAAATTTATCATAACCATAGCCGGGAATGTTGACATAAGAATCTCTCGGTATACTTAACATTGTTGCTGTTTTATTTTTTCGATTAAAGGTAACTAAGACATTAGCGTCACTTCGAGCATCATCAACCGTCTCACCTTTGGAATCTCTAGAATCAATACCTAGAAGTAATACAGTAAATGAGTCTTTTTTAGGATCAAATTCTTTTATTCGTTTAACGGATTGACCATTGTCATTTAGATCAATATGTGCTTGTTTTGACGCATTGTTTAACTTTACATAAGCATAGGTACCAATTGAACCAGTTACAATAATTAGAATAGCAAACAAACCAATTGTAAATTTAACCCATTTTTTCAGACGTCTCTTTTTCTTCTTGTGTTGTAATCGTTCCTCCATATCAATACCTCACGTTTCCTTAATATTTGAAGCGTACCATTTTTTTTGCCATATCACAACTCATAAAATGACAATATTCGAAAAAAATCCCTATATTTATATGTTAGTATTATACGAATAATATTCCGGATGTGCAGAACTACCTATATTAGACGCCGCAGCAGAGAAAATGTTTCGATGGCGTTGAAAAAAATGCAAGTAAATGATTGGAAACTCATGATCAGCAAGAATGAAAAGGTTTAATGGCCAGAAAAAAAGGCTAAAAGATTTCTAAAAAAACTCCACAGACAATGTCATTCCAGCTGATGGAGAAAGGGAGTCATTTTTATGAAAAAGCAGTCCAATATATGGCTTTATTTTTTCGGCGCTCTTGGAGGCGCGTTATACGGTTATGATACCGGAGTGATTTCCGGAGCTATTTTATTTATGAAAAAGGACTTAGGCTTGAATGCCTTTACGGAAGGACTTGTTGTCAGCTCCTTATTGGTGGGGGCGATATTAGGCTCAGGAGCGGCCGGCAAGCTGACTGACCGGTTCGGAAGAAAAAAAGCAATTATGGCGGCAGCACTGCTGTTTTGTATAGGAGGGCTTGGTGTGGCATTTGCCCCGAATACGGGAGTCATGGTGCTGTTTCGCATCATTTTGGGACTTGCAGTCGGAACATCGACGACGATCGTGCCGCTCTATTTATCTGAACTGGCGCCAAAACATAAGCGCGGGGCGCTGTCATCTCTGAATCAGCTGATGATCACGGTCGGCATCCTTCTTTCTTACATTGTCAATTACATATTTGCCGATGCCGAAGCATGGCGCTGGATGCTTGGATTAGCTGCTGTGCCGTCGCTGCTTTTGCTCATTGGCATTTTGTTCATGCCGGAGAGCCCGCGCTGGCTGTTTACGAATGGCGAAGAGAATAAAGCGAAAAAGGTTCTCGAAAAATTGCGTGGCACAAAAGATATTGATCAGGAAATACATGATATTCAAGAAGCGGAAAAGCAGGATGAAGGCGGCCTGAAGGAACTATTCGATCCATGGGTGCGTCCCGCTCTGATTGCCGGCCTGGGACTGGCGTTTCTGCAGCAATTTATCGGAACAAATACGATCATCTATTATGCGCCAAAGACCTTTACAAACGTTGGATTCGGAAACTCTGCATCGATTTTAGGAACGGTCGGAATCGGTACAGTCAATGTTCTCATGACGTTAGTAGCGATTAAAATCATCGACAAGATTGGAAGAAAGCCGCTATTGTTATTCGGGAATGCCGGGATGGTGATCAGCTTAATCGTTCTTGCGCTGGTGAATCTCTTTTTCGATAACACCCCGGCTGCCTCATGGACGACTGTCATTTGTTTAGGCGTATTTATCGTTGTCTTTGCGGTCAGCTGGGGCCCGGTTGTCTGGGTGATGCTTCCTGAATTGTTCCCGCTCCATGTCAGAGGAATCGGGACCGGGGTATCGACCTTGATGCTGCACGTTGGGACACTGATTGTTTCACTTACCTATCCAATATTAATGGAAGCGATCGGCATCAGTTATTTATTCCTGATTTATGCCGCGATCGGTATCATGGCGTTCTTATTTGTCCGTTTTAAAGTGACAGAGACGAAGGGAAAAAGCCTTGAAGAAATTGAACAGGATTTACGGGACAAAAACGGACAGGGAGGATCGGCTGGAAAACAGCAGACTGTCGGAACATAAAAAAGGGTGCGCGAGCATGCGCACCCTTTTGATTTCTCACGATCCTACTGTGCCGAAGTTAACGATTTTGAAAGAAATATCATATGTAAAATCAGCATCAGAAAATATGTCATCCCAATGTCCTTTTACTTTATGCCAGTATTCAGGGTGTTGAATCCGGATGTAGTCCGATAAAAAGATCGGATCGCTTTTATACTCATGCTGCAGTTTATCCATAACCTTCTTTACATCGCGTTCAAGCTTTTTCTCAAAAATGTTCTCAAGCCTGTGTAAATAGCTTTTATGAAAGGAGTTTTCATTCGGATTTTGGTCTTCTGTCAGGATACCCTTTGTTTTGACAGAAATCTGAAAGACAGGCTTTCCGTTTTCAATTACCGGCTTGATTTTAGATTTCGACTTTTTAATCTCAAATGTAATCGGATGTCCTTTATCTGTCGTCGGCATGACGCCTCCTTGGATCGTCCCCATGACCCATGTCAGTGTCTGGATTTCATCAGCTGAAAGAAATCCAACGAGTTTATTACTGCCGCTTTTGATAATGCCTGCCCCGTCATATTTTGCTTTTCCCTTTTGGTTACTAATGGCTTGAATGAGAAAACTGTAGCCATTTTGGCAATAGATAGAGGCCCTGCCGATGCGAAGCGGCATCATAATCTTCCCGTTATACCCGCTGTTATTGGTCAGTTCAATCAGCTTTTCGGAAGGCATCGGCTGCTGCTGCTTTGGACTTCCTTTCGTAAAAACATCTCCGGCTTTCCCTCTGGCAGCCATCAAATAGCTGCTGCGCCGCAGCTCATCATCCCGGATGAAATGGTTGAAGACCTGATCAATGTTTTGATTCCTCATTAGCTTTTCTCCCAAAAGAATGACTTTTAAATGGTCGCTATAGATAGGAGGGTCCTTGATGGATACATCACTGACTGCTTCTAAAATGGTTTTCCCGTGGGACGTCACATTGACAAATTCGGGTTTTCCGGATGCTTGGCTGTCTTCACTTTGGGGAAGAAGGTTTTGATACGTTAATTTATACTGATGGTCATCAGTTTCATCGATCGCAAGTCCTCTGGCAAAAGACAGTTTTTCAATATCTTTGACATCCCAGCATCCACAGAGCATCTGCAGCATCAGAACCATTGATGCAAGCTTCATCATTGTCTTCATTGCAGCTGACCCCTCCCCAGTTTTTTCTGTACCCAGCTTAAAAACCAGATAAGAAATGGTATTGCAATGACACCTAAAAATACATATCCGAGAAGTGTACCGTAATAAAACACGGCGTTAAGATCGTCAGGAAACATTGATAGGAAAAATGTAACAACCAGCAATGCAGTAAGCAGCCACGGATTGTTTTTATTTTTCAGGTGAAAGATGTCTGTTAAGCCGATATGCGCTCCTTTAAAGGAACCGAGCATACATGCAAATTGCTGGGCTGTCCAAGTTAATTGCAAAAACAGGTCAAATCGTTCAATAAAAATCCCTGGAATTTCTAAAGCGTGAATGAGTGAAATGGTCGGCCATGTCACTGTTTTTGCCTCAGCCACACTCATACAGCCAATGACCATAAACAAAGTAATGCTATAGAAAACAGTCGAGGTTGCAATGCCTAAAGCGACAGCTTTTTTTACCTGCTTGGGATCTTTCATAAAGGGAACGAGATAAAAAATAATTTCAAATCCTGAAAAATATAAAAGGGTTTTGGGAAATAAGGAGAAAAAACTTTGATAACCGCCTTCAAATACAGGTCGGATAAAATCTAATTGAAATAAACGAAAGCTGAACATCAGAAGCATAAGGAAAATAATAATAGTGACAGGAAAGATATACGCATATACCTTCGCAATGGGATAAACACCCCCGGCCACATGATAAATGGCAACCGCCAGAAAAATAAACACGACAACTGCCATCGGAGTGTTTTTTAAAAGAAAGAATCCGACAACCTCACCCAAAACTCGTGCTTGAAAGCATACGATACCGATAAAATAAAGGGATATAAATACATTCAAAAAGAAACCGATCAATTTTCCGGCTGCAATGCTGTTGAGCTCAAAAATTGTTCTCTCGCTGTTTCGTTGAAGAAAAGGTAAAAAAAGCAGTACAAAAATAATAAAAATAACGCCCTGCAGCAGGATCATGATCCATCCGATTGGACTGTCCGTTTCAGCGGCTGAGCGGGGAAGGGTTAAGACACCGGCACCGATCATTGTACTGCTGACCATAATAAACGTTTGCATAAATGTAAGCTTGTCCTCTGATTGCATCATAGCTATCACCTTTGTCTGATTTTATCTTTTGTGTCTTTTCGGGTGGGCCTTCTTTTTAAAAATAGGGTAGGGACGCGAATCACAGTGTCTTTCAAATCTTGTCCGGGCTGTGCCATAATCGGAATAATGTAATCCTGGCCAAAGCTTTTCAGTCGCATCAAGTGCCCGATTACAAACAGAAAGACCATAATGACGCCATACATGCCAAGCGTTGCAGCACTTATCATACCCGCAATGCGAATAATCCGCAGCGGAAAGTTAAAGGCGTATGAAGGAACGGTAAAGGATGCCAATGCGGTAACGGATACCACAATGACCATCAGCGCACTGACGATTTGAGCCTGTACGGCAGCCTGACCGATGACAACGCCTCCAATGAGCCCGATCGTCTGTCCGATCGGCTTTGGCAGCCGTAAACCGGCTTCCCTGATCAGTTCTATCGTAAATATCATAATAAATGCTTCGACAAAAGGCGGAAAAGGTACATTCAGCCTGCTACCTGCAATTGAAATGGCCATTCTCGTTGGCAGAAGGCCCGTGTGAAAGGAAACGAGAGAAATATATAAGCCGGGCAAATAAATGGTAATCAGGATGCTCGAATAACGAAGCAAACGAATAAGTGACATTGTAATCCAGCGCTGGCTGTAATCATCCGGTGAATGGATAAATTCATCAAGCGTTGCCGGTACAATGAGTGCAAATGGGGTGCCATCTACTAAAATGGAAACCCGCCCTTCTAACAAAGAGCTTTCTACACGATCCGGACGTTCTGTGCTTAAGATCGTTGGAAAGATGGAAAAAGGTTCATCCTCAATGAGCTGCTCTAGTGTACCTGATTCTGGCAAATCATCTGTCGTGATGGATTTCAGCCGTTTAAACACTTCTTTTACAACATAATCAGGGGCAATATCCTGAATATATGCGACAGCTATCTTTTTCTTCGTCCTTTTGCCTATCGTCATTTCTTTTATGACGAGATTAGGGTCACTTGACCGTTCTCGTAAAAGCGCCGTATTTGTCCGCAGTTTTTCAATAAAGCCAATCTTCGGACCGCGTTCTACGATTTCTGAGGAAGGTTCTTCAAGGCTGCGCGACTTTAATGTTTTTGTGTCAAATGCCAGTCCCGCGCTGTAACCATCAGCCAGCAAAATGGTATGTCCGGAAAAAATGAGCTGCTGTATATCTTTCATTGTAGAGATCACGCTGTGGCGATAACCGAAAAAAAAAGCGGATAAATCTTCAATCAAGCCTTCTTTTTGAGCTAACGATTCTTTTTGTAAAGGAGAAATGACGTATTGCGCCAGAAGATTATTTTCTGTTAAACCGTCAATATACAGCAGGCACGCCTTCTGTCTGCTGTCTCCGAAAGAAAACGTATAAAATATGATATCGTCGTTTTGCCCCAATTTTTTTTTCAATGTTTCTATATTGCACTGGAGATCAGAGTCGATTTGCATAGTTTCTCTCCTTTATAAAACATATTGACGGTTTTTCTTAATTTGTATCAAAAAAGGAGAATTATTCTTTATAAGGAAAAGGCTGAAACAAACCTTCTTTTGAAAGTGATATAATAAAAAGGAAGAGTTTTCTCAAAAGGGGTCATTGATACATAATGCTTTTTACATATGTTGTCATAGGAAAAAGACAGCTTATACGGCGTTTGTAAGGGGAGCGCACCGGGAAAATAATGATCAGCTATTTACAGGGGAGGGGTACAGATCATGACGCAATCACCGATTTTTCTAACGCCTGTGTTTAAAGAAAAAATCTGGGGCGGCACCGCTTTACGAGATAGATTTGGATACGGTATTCCTTCAGAAACAACGGGGGAATGCTGGGCCATTTCCGCTCATCCAAATGGACCGAGCACAGTTGCGAATGGCCCGTATAAAGGAAAGACACTGACTGAGCTTTGGGATGAGCATCGGGAAGTATTCGGCTGCGTGGAGGGGGAGCGATTTCCGCTTCTGACAAAGCTGCTGGACGTGAAGGAAGATATGTCAATTAAAGTTCACCCTGATGATTACTATGCCGGAGAAAACGAAGAGGGAGAACTCGGCAAGACGGAATGCTGGTACATTATCGACTGTAAAGAAAACGCGGAGATTATCTACGGGCATACGGCCCGCTCAAAAACAGAACTTGTCACAATGATCAACAGCGGTGATTGGGAAGGCCTGCTGCGAAGAATCAAAATTAAACCGGGTGATTTCTATTATGTGCCGAGCGGAACGCTGCACGCATTGTGCAAGGGGGCACTTGTATTAGAGACCCAGCAAAATTCAGATGCCACATACCGGGTGTACGACTATGACCGGCTTGATAACAATGGGAGTCCGAGAGAGCTTCATTTTGCCAAAGCGGTCAATGCGGCCACGGTACCTCATGTGGACGGGTATATAGATGAATCGACCGAATCAAGAAAAGGAATAACCATTAAAACGTTTGTCCAAGGGGAATATTTTTCGGTATATAAATGGGACATAAATGGCGAGGCTGAACTATCTCAGGATGAATCCTTCCTGCTTTGCAGCGTGATAGAAGGAAGCGGTTTGCTGATGTATGAAGACGAAACATGTCCGCTCAAAAAAGGCGATCACTTTATGTTGCCGGCTCAAATGCCCGATTTTACGATTAAAGGAACCTGTACACTTATCGTGTCTCACATTTAACTTAATCTCACTTCGAGATTAAGTTTTTTTTATTAAAAAATGGAAGTGATTCACCTATAAATGAAGCATATGCGTGCCGATAAATAAACTAGTTTTATATACTCATTGAATAAGAAAGAGGAGAAGGAATGAAAAAGAGATTAATCGCACCTATGCTTCTGTCCGCCGCGTCCCTTGCCTTTTTTGCCATATCCGGTTCTGCCCAGGCTGCAGCGTATACGGATTACTCGATATATGAGGTAGAGCCGTCAAAAACGTTCAGTACAGAAAGCCAAGCCTCGCAGGCTGTCGCCCAACTGAAAAAGGACACTGGCTGGAATGCTTCTTATCAGGCTTCAGGGACAACAACGACCTACCAAATTTCCGCTGCAGGCATACATAGCGAAGCAGAAGCGAAAGCAATACTGAGCGGACTCACCAAACAGACAGCGATTACAGGTACGACAAGCCCTGTCGGAAGCAAACAGCCCTATGTCACCATCACCTCAGGTGCCATTTCCGGGGAAAAACAGGCAAACACTTTGCTGACCAAGCTTAAACAGGAGACGGGAGTGGCTGGCGCTGTAAAAGCTTCAGGAGAAGCTCAGTCCTATGTGAACGTCATGACATCAGAAATCGCTGATGAGACAAAAGTCAAGGCGCTTATTCAGAGCCTGGCTAAGCAAACGGGGATTAAAAGCTCGTATCAGCCCATCACCCACACGGTGTCTGTCACAACCATTCAGTCAGGCACAATTGTGGGAAATAGCAAAGCAGAGCAGATCAAAAGTGCATTCCAAAAGGAATCAGGGCTGCAGGCATCATTAAAAGAAACGGTGAAAGGACAAGCCTACTACACGTTCACTACAGCCGCCATTTCAGGTGAAGCGAATGCCAAAAATCTATTAAATCAGCTGAAACAGAGCACCGGTATCACAGGAAGCTACAAGTCAATCAATCAAAAAACAACTGCTGAGTCATACAATGTCCAATCAGCTTATTTCAAAGGGCTGAATACAGTGAAGGACGCCATCAGCCAAATCAAGAAAAACACCGGCGTATCAGGGAGTTATCAACAGGTTGGCAAAAGCACATCATATACAGTGAATATGAAGGGGGTAACGAAACAGCAGCTGCAAAAGATAGACACTTTCTTTAAAAAGAAAAAATGGCATTACACGTCATCCAGCGTCAAAAAAACGACCACGTCTACAGCCTATCAAATAATGACGGCACAGATTTTAGGCGAGCAGCAAGCAAACAAAGCCGCAGCCTTCTTTTCTCAGAAAAAAGTAAAGGCAACGAAAAAAGCAACTGGAACAACAGCAGAAAACCAATATCAGCTCATCTCAGAAGAAACATCAGATCAAGCAAAAGTTACAAAGGGCTTGAACATATTAAAGAAAAATCAGCTGAGTGCAACTGCGAAAACAGTAAATAAACAAATAGCTAAGACGTTTAAAATAACAACTGAATCTCTGCTTGATACAGCGAAAGTCAATCAGGCACTTACATTCTTTCAATCAAATCACATATCAGCAACAAGCCAGAAAACCGGTCAGACTACAGCGAGCAGCTATCAAATCATAACTGGAGCAATCATCAGCCAAGAAGATATTGACCGCGTTTTAGCGTTTTTTAAACAAAACAAAGCCGCCGGCACCACAGCAAAAACAGGCGAGACGGCATATACACAATACAAAATTGTAACAGCTCAGCTCAGTAGCAAAACAGCATTGAACAATGGGTTAACCTATCTTAAAACGCAAAGTTTAAGCCCAAGTTACACAACGAAAAGCAATACGCTTTATAAGATCAGCTTAAACGAACAGTTCACAGGGAATGATACAGCTACTGCGGCATCAACAAAGCTAAAACAATTATACGGATGGACATCATCTATCGTGAAAATCAAAAATGGCCCGCAAATCATGAAAACCAATTACAATCTCTCTCTTCGTGATATGGTCCAAAAACAAATGACGGTAAGCCCGCAAACAGACGGGGCCGCTTACGTATCGCTCACTTATATTAATACAGCAACTTCAACCGTTATGGCTGATGTACTGAATATCCGGTCAACACCGGCAGTCATCCCGACGAACGTGATCGGCCAATTTAAAAAAGGCGATAAGGTGAAAATCATCAGCCAGACAAACGGCTGGGCCAAAATCAATTTAGGCTGGCGAAACGCAAGCAGTGATGAAGTGGTTCAATACGTAGATCCGAATAACTTTTCCAGAGACAGCAAATACTACTTCCAATTTCTCAAGCTCTCACAGACAGCCGGCCTCAGCGTTACTGAGGTCAATCAGAAAGTGCTTGCGGGCAAAGGCATCCTGACAGGGAAAGCAAAGGCATTTATCGATGCTGCCAATCAATACGGCATCAACGAGCTGTATTTAATCTCACACGCTCTCCTTGAAACAGGCAACGGAACATCCGATTTAGCCAATGGTTTAACCTATAACGGAAAAAAAGTATATAACATGTACGGAATTGGCGCCTACGACGGCAACCCGAATTACTACGGCGCTAAATATGCATACGAGCAAGGCTGGTTCACACCAGAAGCTGCTATTATCGGCGGTGCCAAATTCATAGGCTCATCGTATATACACAACACAGCCTACAATCAGGACACACTGTACAAAATGAGATGGTCATCCACAGCGACACACCAATACGCAACAGACATCGGCTGGGCGTACAAACAAGTAAACCGCATGTACAGCCTGTATTCATTGCTGGACGGTTATACGCTTTACTTTGATGTTCCGGAATATCAATAAAAAAAACACCTTTTGCAGCTGCAAAAGGTGTTTTTGATTTATCTTTTAAGGACTTTATCGTCTACCGGCTCCTCTTCCTGAGGGAAGACAATTTGATCGACCACACGTTCACTTGCTTTTCCGTCAAGATCATCAAAGAAATAATGAACAAATGAATCAATTTGCTCAAAGTTATACTTCTCTTCTTTAATGATCGAAATCATTTGATCAGACGTTTTCGCAAGCGGACCAGGAATAAAGTCAAAGTAATCATAATAGAAATCACGTTTGCGAATATAATCATCTACATCATAGCTGAAGAAGATCATCGGTTTATTTAATAAAGCATACTCAAAGCAGACAGAAGAGTAATCCGTGATCAGAACATCTGTTACTAGCAATAGCTCGTTAATTTCCCTGAACGAGGAGAAATCATAAAAGAAATCACTGTACTGATAAGGAATATTGGCATCATTACGTACGAATGGATGAATTTTGAATAAGAAGATATATTCATCCTTTAACTCACGATACAGACGGTCAAAATCAAGCACTTCAAAAGGATAATGAGCTGATTGCTGACCGTTTCCGCGGAAGGTTGGCGCAAAAAGAATGACCTTTTTGTCCTTCAGAAACGGATATTCTGTATAGAGACGTTCTTTTACAAATGCCTTCTTCGCTTCATCAAAGAAGAAGTCTGTTCGAGGTACGCCGGTAGCGATGACGTTCTCTATGTCTACGCCAAAGCCCTCTGCATAGTGTTTTCGTATATTTTCAGAGCTGACAATAACCTTCGTGTAGTTCCTATGGTTTTTCGAATGCGGCGAAGGTCCTCCCGGCAGCCCGATTCGGCTGTAGCCGAATGTCTTAAAGGCGCCGACAGCATGCCACAGCTGGACAAGATCAGCATTTTTACGGATTTTCAACGGATAAATGATCGGATAAAAATCATCAATAAAAATGATTTTGCTTGTCGCAAAGTGATAAGCCATAGACATCAGTTCAGACAGGCTTTTTCTATCTCGAATGCTGCTCTTTAAGAAAAATTTGAAATCAAAGTTTTCTTCACGCTTCAGCAGTTCTTCATAAACAAATTCGAAGTTTCCTGTCATATCAAGCCGGCTGTCAGAAGCAAAGACGATCTTATTGGACTTAATTGGCAGCAGGCGGAATACATCATAAGCAAAATGGAATAAGCTCGTATTCAGCTTGCGCATAAAGCGGTTTGCTTCTTTTCCAGTATCCAGCTCCAAAAGGCTCGGATCGATTTCCTGCAGTTTGTTGCAAGACAAGTTAATGGTCTTTTCGCCCTCATCATAGTTAACAATCAAATTGAACTTCATCAGCTTTTTAGCAGAATGAAATTCCATCTTTGTGGCATACACATCATTAGAGAGGAAATTGCTGACGTTTCCAACCGTATGCACTTCCTGATGTTTTACATTTTGATCATCTACAGCTTCAATTTCGAGAAACAGCTTATACTCGCCCTGCGGAAGAGGCTTGTCATTCATCAGCTTAGAAAAGTTAATTTGCTGTGAAAATCCTGCCCACTTATAGGCCCCTGGCACATTTGAAGTATCAATTGACAGCTGATCTACCGGAATATCCCGCAGTGAAACAGCTGTAAATAAAACACCGTTGTTCACCAATAATAAACGTTTTCGAACCTGATCCTCTTTTTGAAGCGGTAAGCCCTTGATATACATATAACCCGCAATTTTAAGAATTGACCCATTCCAAGAAAACTCAGAAATTTTTCTGACAGGGACTTGCTGGTTTTCTTCAATTCGCTTCGTTTTATCAAAAAGAGAAAAAACCCTGTTATCTGTCTGATTGACAATAACAGCTGCATTTTCTTTTTTCGTTTTCTTTTTTGATCTGAAAAGTCTGTTCTTAATCTTTCTGGCCAGCTTCACTTTGTACCTCACTTTCTCCTAATCGGCACCAGATGTTAAAAATGATGAAATAAAATCGGCTACCCGCTCTGAAGATTTGCCGTCTTGATGGGTAATAAATGTCTGTGAAAAAGCTTCAATCCGCTTCGTATCAGCCTCGTGATCACTCTCGATATCGTGTACAAGCGATGGAACGTCTTTCGAAATCGGCCCGGGTACAAACGATTCAAACGGATAGTAGAAATCACGTTCTTTCAAGTAGTCTTCTAAATCCGGGCAGTAAAAATACATTGGACGTTTCAGCAGGCTGTATTCGAAAATGACTGAAGAATAATCGGTTATCAGCCCATCGGAGATTGCCATCAAATCGTACAAAGAGTACGAATCGGTTAAATCCAGCACAAAATCATCCTCTTCCGTGTGCGCATGCTTGCGCATATACGGATGAAGATGGAGCATCACGACATAATCTTTATGGTGTAGCGCCGACTTTAATTGTAGCAGATCAAGCGGGGTAGCGTCACCCTCTTGATGATGTCCGCTGCCTCGATAAGTAGGAGCATACAAAAGCTTTTTCTTATGCTTAAGTTCAGGATAAGCCTGATGAAACTCATCCAGTACAGTGCGCATATGTTCCTTATGATAAAAATAATCCGTCCTTGGAATGCCGAGCGGCAAAATCTGCTTTTCCTCCATTTGAAAAGCCTCGGCAAAATGCGGCACGGCAGCGGGTGCACTGACGATGGCATAATCATAGTTAGAATGCACGGGAACAATCTTCAGATAATCAGAAGATGGGCCGAACGGCTTGTTCACTATGCTGTAGCCGAATTTTTTAAAGGCGCCGCAAGCATGCCAAAGCTGGATGGCGACAGTTTCCTTGCGTTTTGGCACAACATACAAAGGAAAGTAATAATCATCCAACAAAAGCACACGGCACGTGGCAAGGTGATATAGCGAGCTGAAAAGATGAAGCAAATATGCAGCTCGTCCGACCAGCCCCTTATCCATCTTGCGGAAAAGCAGGGTGATGCGAAGAGACGGATCTTGCTTCAGCTTTTCATAGACATCTTTAAAATTATCACTTAATTGATCCTCACGATAGGAAGCTATGACAACTTTGTTGTGCTGTACTGGTAATAAAGCGCTCAATAGTTTATAAGCAGTGCCGAATACTCCTTTTACGATTCGTGTAAGGAATGTTTTCACTGTTTAAATTTCCCATTCGATAACAGTTTTTCCCCAAGATGAAGTCAAATCTGCTTCAAACGCGTTTGTAATTTCCTCAATACTGCGTACCGGGAAGCGTCCGCCTACTAATGTTTCTAAATAATCAACGACTTCAGGGTATTGAGCTAAAAAGTCCACAGTACGGGCAAAATCCTCGCGTCCGCTGCGGCTGCTGCCGATCAGCGTAATTCCTTTTTCAAGCACCATTCTCGTTTCAATTTCAACAGGGTATTCAGATACGCCTAAGAGCGCTACACAGGCTTCAGGGTGAACATGGGCAATGATCTGCTCAATTGCGCTTTCACTGCCGCGACCGCCTACACATTCAAAGGCATGATCGAGTCTGACATCCTCAGGAATGTCGTTAATTTGATAAGCTGCATCAACAAAAGAAAAATGATCAAGCTTGTAAGGTGTTTTTCCGAAGATAAACACTTTGCTGTCCGGATATTTCTTCTTCAGGAGAAGCGTCATGATAAATCCGAGATTTCCGTCTCCCCAGACACCGAATGTGTCGCGCTTCTTGTGTGCCATACGCTCAAAGCGGGAAAGCGCGTGAACTGCAATCGTAATAAGCTCAGTAAAGGCTGCGACATGCGGATTAATGCTGTCCGGAAGTTCAACGAGCCGATCCGGCGCCATGAACATGTAATCCTGCATAAATCCATCATAGCCGCTTGAACGGAATCTGCTGGAACGCAGGTAATTCTCCGCAATGACTTCATGCTCTTCAACCGGTGTATTCGGCACCATAACAACCCGTGTTCCGACTTTAAATGTGCCTGTCGGATCAAACATGACTTTCCCGATTCCTTCATGAATTAGAGCCATCGGCAGTTTTTTATCCATCGCTTCTTTGCCGCGTGAGCCAGTATAATAGCGCTGGTCGGCAGCACAGATCGATAAATGGGTGGGCCGGACGACGACCTTATCTGAATGGACAACTTTATCTTTATACGTCACTTCAAATTGTCGGGCAGAAACTAAACGATACGTTTGATTAATCATTGTGAAATTCGCTCCTGTAAAATGGCATTAGCCACTTTTAAGTCATATGGTGTTGTTACTTTAATATTAAAGACTTCACCGCGGACCAGCTTCACTTTTTCACCTGCTAACGAACAGATCTTGCAAGCATCAGTCAGGACAGCTTTTTGTTCATCGGACAGTTTATTATAAAGCTCGACCAATTTGCTGATCCGGAAGCTTTGCGGTGTTTGCCCTTGATACATGTTATCGCGGACAGGAATATCAGAAATAAATTCCTGGTCTTCTGAAGCGATAATCGTATCAATGGCTGAGATCACAGTATCGACCGCACCGTATTGAAGAACAGCATCAATGTTTTCGTCGATAATGCGATGAGTCAGAAATGGACGCACAGAATCATGAGTGATGATCACGTCATCATCCTGAATGCCGAATTCTTTTTCAATATAGCGGATGCCGCTCATAATAGACTCATTACGGTCACTGCCGCCTTCAACAACAACCAGGCGATCATCCTGCCCGATGAATTTCTTTAAAATGTCTTTTGTATGGTTAATCCACTCTTTAGGTGAAACGATTAAAATCTTATCGAAACGGTCATTTAATAAAAACTTTTCAACCGTATGAATGATAATAGGGCGTTTATTTAACGGTAAAAACTGTTTTGGCATATTGACGTTCCCCATGCGGGAACCTTTTCCACCGGCTAGAATCTCAGCATAAATCATAAAATGACTCCTTCCTTACTACAACTCATAATGTTTTATAAAAGGTTTTCATATTATTTGCAATACCGACCTCTATTATATATAAAGATCAGCTTGATTTCTCATTCACATAGCTTAAAAGCTGCTTACTGGCATGCCCTCTAGAGTACAGATTCCACTCACGTGAAAAGCGCTCTACTTCGGATTGGAGCTTGTCCATATCTTTCAGCTGCTCCAAGAGCATTCCTGAATCACAGCAAGGCACCCCGGGGATCACCTCTGTATAATGCCGAATTAAACCGCGGTTTTTGTTGTAAGCTTCCATATCATACGTATAAAACAAAATGGGTTTGTCCAGCAGCGCAAATTCAAATGGGACAGAAGAATAGTCTGATATTAACAGATCACTCATTTTTAAAAGGTCTGCAAGAGGGAGATCTGACACATCTTTTATCCACGCACTATCCTCAGGTAATTCAGCAGATTGCTTCATAACAGGATGCAGTTTTACTGCAAGTATATATTCACCTTTTAAATCATGCTGCAGCTGTTTTTCTGAAAACGGCAGCGAAAATCTTTCGAACTGGTCGTCCCTAAAGGTCGGCGCATACAAAATGATTTTTTTCTCCACTGGCAGATGATATTTGCTTTTAAGGTCATTGCTGTTTTCCTGCTCCTCATAGTAAGCATCGGTTAAAGGCACACCAAACCGAAGAAATTTATCACCTTTTATATCGAAAAATTCCTTGAATATGTCAGCCATATGTTCAGAACCAACGACAATCCTGTCAAATGAAGCATACACTTTTCGAAAGCGTCTTACGTCAGCCCGAGAACGATTCTGTGTGTTGATATCCTTTAACCCAAAACGCTTAAACGCCCCGTTCGCATGCCAAACTTGGATACACTCGATATCAGGCCTGCTGGTCAGAACAGTTGTCAAAACAAAATAGTTATCAACAATCACAGTCTTACTGCTCAGCATAGAAAAGATCGCTTTACATATATGAAGCGGGTGTTTTTCGTTAATAACCGAAACAGTAAGCTCAGGAAATTCTTTTTCCAGCGACTTGGCATGCTGGGTCAGCAGTACATAAATGGGAAATGAAAAGTGCCCCTTCTGGTATTCCTTTAATATGGCACGGGCATTATCAGGAAAGGAAACCAGAAGCGTCACTTGATTGCCCGGCTTGACCCAAAACAGCAATGCGCCAATGACTTTGATGAACAAATAATAAAAAAACGCAAACCAGGATTTCAATCTGTCATCAGCTCAAAACGGCTTTCACAGATTGTCCGCAGGCTCAGCGAATGATTCATGCATTTCATTACATACCATAGCTCCTTTAAGGCCGATTACAGATGGCGTGATTGATCTTTAACCTGTCCTGTATATTGCGGCTTTGCTGAAGCCCGTTCATGTTTCAGCACGGCTGTAACATACTTAGGAATGCTCAGCATCCTTCTCCAGCGGGCAGGGTTGGTAATCAGCCTGTACATCCATTCAAGGTGAAAACGGATAAAAAATGAGGGCGCTCTTTTTACATTGCCGCTGAACACATCAAAGCTTCCGCCCAGCCCTACAGCAACAGCCTGAGGGAATAAATGGCGGTATTTATGGATAAAGAACTCCTGATTAGGATAACCTAATGCGACAAATACCATATCAGGATTTGAGGCCGCAATTTTGTCCGCCACCTCACGCTGATCTTTCACATAGCCGTCAGAGTATCCGGCAATTTCAATCCCGGGAAAATCACGTTTAACTCGCTCAATTGTTTCCGCAATCACATGCTTAGCCGCACCGTAAAAGAAAACCCGTTTTTTCTTTTGGTCGGCTTTCTCAAGCAGAGACGTAAACAAATCATAACCGGCGATTCTGGATTGAAGAGGTTTTCCAATCATTTTGGAAACCATTACAACACCAATTCCATCCGGCAAAATAAAATCAGCAGACGAAAGAACCGCTTCATAACGCGGATTCTGCATTGCTTCAAATCCGATTTCAGGATTCGCTGTTACGATGAACGCACCTTTATTCTGATCTAAATATGACGTTTCTAAATGTGATACAAATGAAGTTAGTTCACTGTCTACAAAATCTAATTGATTAATGGGTTTCGTTTGCATCGTATCAACCCTCCTTTTCATCTATATGTCTATAAAAAACACGTGTCATTCGTATAGTTTGATTAAAGACTCTTTGCCTGAAAACATCTTACTCTATTTTACCACAAAAATCTTTAGGAACTTTTAACATTCACATTACAATTCCTTCACGTTTTGACGATGAATTAATATGAGGAGGGTGTACAGAATAAATGACGCAGCAGAAAGAAAATCGTTTCACAGGCTTTAGAAAAAAATCAGTAAGTTTGGTGTCGGGTAATGATCTGAAATGTTAAAATAGAACTATTGACAACAGGTCTTTAACACTACTGTAGTTTTCTGTTTTTTAAATCCCCTTAACTTTTATAGGTGATTATGCTATTATTGTTAAATATTAAGGATATGTGAAAATTATGTCGGAATTATTAAGAGATTGTAAAAAAGCTCGGTCTTTTCTCTCAACCCTGAAAGGAGTTTTTTAAAGTGAAAAAGGTTATTACTTATGGCACGTTTGACTTGCTTCATTGGGGTCATATTAAATTGCTTGAACGTGCTAAAGAACTTGGTGACTATTTAGTGGTTGCAATTAGTACTGATGAATTTAATTTACAGAAACAAAAAAAAGCCTATCATAGTTATGAACATAGAAAATTAATTTTAGAAACAATACGCTATGTAGATGAAGTAATTCCTGAAAAAAGTTGGGATCAGAAAATACTTGATATAAAGGAATATGACATTGATGTTTTTGTGATGGGGAATGATTGGGAAGGTAAATTTGATTTCTTAAAAGATCATTGTGAGGTTGTTTATCTGCCAAGAACTGAAGGGATTTCTACGACTAAGATAAAAAAAGAGATAGCAAATCTTTAGAAGTAATGTAACGTTGCTTCTTTTTTTCTTGTATTGCCTCTTTAATTTATTACAAGTAGTTTATAAAAGTGAGATGGAAGGCTTCTTTAAATGAAAAAGAAAAACATTTTAATTAAAATTTACTCCATACTTTTTTCGGTAATAGGTACATTACCGAAAAATAAGAGAATGATTATTTTTGAAAGTTATTTAGGTAAACAATTTAGTTGTAATCCAAGGGCGATATACGAGTATTTGCAGCAGAATAATAGTAAATATGGTTTTGATATGGTCTGGAGTGTTGATAGAAAATACGAACATGAATTTAACCGACAAGGCTTAAAGTACAATAATCGATTTACACTTTCTTGGTTATGGAAAATGGCAACTGCAAAATACTGGGTAACAAATAGCAGGTTACCATTATGGCTTCCAAAGCCTAAAAAAACAATATACATCCAAACTTGGCATGGTACACCATTAAAGAGACTAGCTAATGATATGGATGTAGTTCGTATGCCGGGAACTACTACAGAAAAGTACAAAAAAAATTTCTCTAAAGAATCAAGTAAGTGGGATATATTAATATCTCCTAATAGATATTCAACAGAAATATTTAAGAGAGCATTTCAATTCAATAATACAGTTATTGAAACTGGCTACCCTAGGAATGACATACTATATCAAAAAGATATAGAACTCTATAAAGAAAAACTCAAGAAGAAATTAGGTTTAGGGAGAAAAAAAATAATATTGTATGCCCCTACGTGGAGGGATGATAATTTTTATTCAAAAGGCAATTACAAATTTGATCTCAATTTAAATTTAGAAAAGATAAAAAAGGAATTGGGGAATCAAGTTATAATTTTACTTAGAATGCACTATCTGGTTAATCAAGACTTTGAGCTTGTCGATTATAAGGATTTTATCATGGATGTTTCTGATTATCCAGATATAAGAGACTTATATATTATATCTGATATTTTGGTCACGGATTATTCATCTGTTTTTTTTGATTTTGCTAATTTAAAAAAACCAATATTATTTTATGCCTATGATTTAGAGTACTATAGAGATAGACTTAGAGGATTTTATTTTGATTTTGAATCAAATGCACCTGGTAATGTAGTAGACAATACAGATAATCTAATTGAAGAATTAAAAAAACTACTGAAAAATCCCAAGTTGCATGATAATTATACTCAATTTTATAATGAGTTTTGTTTATATGAAGATGGCAAAGCTGCAAAAAGAGTTGTTGATAAGATATTTGGTAAAGAAATAGGAGAGAGAGTTAGTGACAAAAAGAAAACCTAAGATTAGTGTAATTGTTCCAGTTTACAATGTTGAAAAATATTTAAGAGAATGTTTAGATTCTTTAGCTAATCAAACATTAAAATCAATTGAAGTTTTAATGGTAAATGACGGTTCAGCAGACAATAGTGGATTAATAATGGATGAATATTCTTCTAAGTACGATAACTTTTATTCTTATCATAAAGAAAATGGCGGTCTAGGGCATGCCAGGAATTATGGCGTCCAATATGCAAAAGGTGAATTTATAGCCTTTGTTGATTCAGACGATTATTTAAGTTTAGATGCATATAAAAAAATGTATCAATTAGCTAGTGAAAATCAAACAGACATTGTTATAGGGAATGTAAAAAGGTTCAACTCGACTAAGGTTTATGGTTCTGGACTTCATAAAAAAGTATTTAGTGATACAATTCCTAAAACTCATATTACCAAAAATAACGAATTAATTTATGATACAACTGCATGGAATAAGATATTTAGAAGAGAATTTTGGATAAAAAATGATTTTAAATTTCCTGAGGGCATGCTATATGAAGATTTACCTGTAACAATACCTGCACATTATAAAGCTGAGTCAGTTAGTGTTCTTGAAGATTTTATTTATTTTTGGAGAGCCCGGGAAGCAGGGGATAAATCAATAACACAACAGAGAAATGATCTGGTTAATCTTACAGATAGATTAAAAGCATTAGATTTAGTTGATTCCTTTTTTAATCATGCAAATATAAAAGGGGAACTAAAGGATTTAAAGGATTATAAAGCCCTGAGTCTTGATATCCCACTCTATTTGAATATATTAGACACTGCGGATTCTGAGTACATTAAAGTTTTTATGACCAAAGTGTCAACATACTTACAAACTATATCAGATGAAACGTTTAGAAAGTTAAATGCAATAGATAGAGCTAAGTATTATTTTATTTCTAAAAATGATATTGAAAGATTACTCGATGTTTTAAAGTTCCAAAAGAATGAATTTAAATATAGTAAGCCTAAAAAAGTAAAGGGTCAATTCTTTTGGGAATTCCCATTTGGGAAGGAACTTCCAAAAGATATTTGTAAACCAGACAGTGAGTTTACTATTAAAAGAAAAATAGAAAGAGTAGAATGGGATAGCTCCGTAATCCGTATTGAAGGTTATCATTTTATTAGACATCTTGACATAAAAAGAAAAAAAGATGTTAGTTTAAAGGCTTATGTTTTTGATCCAATTTCGGGAGAAAAGAAATTCATAAATTGTTTTTCAGTAAAAAGGCCAGATATAACATTAAAATTCGGTACCAAAAAAAATAATAATATCCCTCTTTCAAGGGTTAATAACTATGATTGGTCCGGATATATTATTGAAGTAGATACAAATGATTTATTTGACAGGCTTTCTGGAAAACTAGAAATATGGGTAGAGATTAACTGTTCTGGAAAAACGAGAAGTTATAGAATTGGTGAACCTGTTAGTGGTAAAAAACCTAGACCAAAGCACAGAGTCTACTCCTCGAGAAGGATTTTCATCAAATACAATAGTTCATGGGACTTATATTTAGACTTAAGACCTGTTACTACTCAGGTTAACAGTTTAATATATGAAAATGGAAATTTAATCATTAAAGGTGAGACGTCTCTACCATTAAACGAATGCCAACTTCTATTTAGAGATTATGATAAGAATGAACAATATAGATATTATATGGAAAAGGATGGACATTCGAACAGTTTTAAAACAATAATCCCTAAATCAACCATTAATAGATTAAAAAATAATACTGAGTTAATAGGCTATGTAAGGTATAATAATGATAATGAACCTTTAACTTATTTGGAAAGTGTAAAAGTTGAAAATATTGTTCTTGATACTAAAGAGATTTCAATAGATGCTAGCCCAGCAGGAAACCTAAGAATTCTAACAAGAAATTACACAGCGTATCTTAAGGATATTAATTTTTCAAATGAGAATTTATTAATAGAAGCATCTATTACGGATAAATATATTAAAACTTTAAAAAATTTAACCGATATCAATATGGTCTTAAAGAATGTGGAGACAGGTCACACGGTTTCTGGAAATATACTTAGAGAATACAAAGAGAAGGGTGAGTTTTTTCTTAAAACAGGTTTCGATCTTTCAAACAATAAAGTCAGAACTCCATTCAATGAAGAATACGGAGTATGGAGAGTTTACTTAGAATTTACAGTAAAGGGTAATAAGAGCTTTAAAAAATTAAAACGTATAAAAGTAAGAGATAAAGAAATAAATTTCCCTAAAAAAACTGTCGGTAATATAAAGTATTCTCCATATGTTACAAAAGAGGACAATATAAGTATTAATAATATATTTGAATGGAATTGGATTGAGAGAGGTCCTCGTAGGCAAGAAGTGATAGAAAAATTTCTTTATCCGCTTTTCAGACTTTTACCAATGAAAAAGAAGACAATTGTTTTTGAAAGTTACTGGGGCAAACAAATTAGTTGTAACCCTAAAGCTATATATGATTATATAAACGAACATTATCCAGAATATGAATGTGTTTGGATGGTAAATAATGATTATGTAAAAGTAGATGGAGAAGCAATTAAAGTTAAAATAAAGTCTTTGAAATACTTTCAGTATATGGCTCGTGCCAAATACTTTGTGAATAATGTTAACTTCCCAGATTTTTATGAAAAAAGAAAAAATGCAGTTGAATTACAAACTATGCATGGCACCCCGCTAAAAACTCTAGGGTTAGATGTCCCTGGAGAAGTAGATACAGAAGATAAGAGAAATAGATTCTTGAGACGGTGCGGCAGATGGGATTATTTAACTGTACCAAGCAAATATGTTAGTGATCTAGCAAGAAGAATTTATGACTATAAAAATGAAATACTTGAAACGGGTTACCCTAGAAATGATAAATTATTCAAAGACAATAATGAAGTTTTTAGAAATCAATTGAAAAAGAAGTTGAACTTACCAAATGATAAAAAGATTATATTATATGCTCCAACTTTTAGAGTTAAAAATGGATTTGAGTTGAAACTAGATTTAGAGAAGCTCAGAAAAAAACTGAAAGATGATTATGTAATATTATTAAGACTACATTATTTTATATCTGATGAGCTTGATATTAGCGATTTCAAGGGATTTGCTTATAATCTTTCCAATTACGATGATATTCAAGACTTATATTTACTTTCGGATGTTCTAATCACTGATTATTCATCTGTAATGTTTGATTATGGTATTTTAAAGAAACCAATGATATTTTTCACGTATGACTTAGAGGAGTATCGGGATAATCTTCGAGGTATGTACTTGAATATTGAAGATGAAGCTCCGGGACCATTAGTAAGAGATAATATGTCATTGATTGATTCTATCGAAAAATTAGATAATTATTTTACCCAATATGGTGAAAAATATAATAGTTTTAGAGCAAAATATTGTGAATTTGACGATGGAAATGCTTCTGAAAAAGTTGTAAAGAAATTCTTAAACGTTGATTAACATATTTGAAAACCCATAGCATTATTCAATGTTATGGGTTTTTTTAAAAGGAAGGGAAATTATGTTGAAGGTAGCTATTATAGGTAGTTGTGTTTCAAGAGATAATTTTAATAGTTGTTTTATAGAAAACTATAAAAAATATTATAGTTGTGTTGTTCATCAAAACCAAATGTCTATCATATCATTAATGGCTGATCCAATTGCTTTTGATTATGAAAAACTAGACAATTTGAAACCTTTTGATAAGAGACAATTCGAGACAGAGTTAGATAAAAGCATATTAGATACTTTAATTATTAATGAGCCAGATTATCTTATTTTAGACTTTTATGCTGATGTATTTTATGGTATTAGAGAGTTAGAAGGTAGTACTATTACTAATAAACGGTGGCTCTTTAGTAAGACGACTTTGTATAAGACTTTTAAAGAAGGAGAACCTTTGAGTTTATTAGAAGACTTTACACACTATTTCGAGCGATGGAAAGAATCAATAAAAAATCTTTTTGATTTTTTAAATCAAAATTTACCTAACTGTAAAGTGGTTGTTAATAAAGCAAGATTTTCAGATGTTTATTATGATGAAATATCCGGTTCTTATAAATATCTTAGCAAGACTACAAAAGTAAAACAGATTAATACTTCTCTGTATAATGAAATTTGGGATAGACTAGATAATTATGTTATAAAAAATCATGACGTACAATTCATCGATTACGAAGATAAATATTATTTATTAGATCCTATGCACAAATGGGGATTATTTTATTTACATTATGTTAATGAATTTTATTTGGACTTTACCAGTAAATTCCTATCAATTATAACGAACGATTTTAGGAATATACTTGATGATCCAAGGATAAAAATCAAAAAAAATAAAGAAAATAACTTAATCAAGAATCCAACATTTTCTTTAGGCAAGAGCAACTGGTCATTTTGGCAGAATGAATTCGAAATAAAAGATCCTGATTCTGACAAACTAGAGTACAACGTTTTAAGTATTTCAAAAAGAAGGTTAGTAAAAGACGAGAATAACCAAGTATGGTCGAATGCAATTGAAATTAATGCTGATGGTCACAAAGAATTTGAATTATCTTTTGATATTAAGGTTTCTGATATTAATTTAATCGATAGTTATAAGTGTATTTTTTCTATAAGGATGTTTGACTCTTCGGAAAAATATTTGCAAACAGATGCAGTTTGGTTCAGAAATGTTAAGACAACTGATATACAAGACTTGTGTAATAACAAATGGCTTAGGTATACACTAAAATTCAGACCTGAAAAAGGTAAATATATCAAGGTTGGACCTTATTTACCTAGAAATGGACATGCTTGTTGGAGAGACATTAAACTTTTAAGGAAATTTTAGGTTAATAGAATTTTGAAAACAGTACAAACAGTTCTTCCTTTAAATTCACGTTAAATTTGCTTATAATTTACTGGCCCGGTATGTTTTTTTCGACTAACTAAATTTAGAGAGGAATTTATCTAATGCAGTAAATGAAAAAAAGCTCAACATCTGTTAAAATAAGACCGGTGCTTTCAAATTTCTTTAACCGAAAGATCCAAAAAACATTTAAGTCTAAGGAAGATAAACAATGAATGCATTAGTAAAAATCGTAAAAGAGCAAGTGACATCATTTCCTTTAATTTTGCGCTTGGCTTCGTATGAGACAAAGTCTCAGTATCAGATGAATTATCTTGGTGTATTATGGCAGTTTCTAAACCCACTCATTCAAATGCTGGCGTACTGGTTTGTATTTGGCATGGGGATCCGCAACAGTAAGCCGGTCGTAACCGGTATCGGCGAAGTGCCTTTTATTGTTTGGATGCTGGCTGGTTTGATTCCTTGGTTTTTTATTAGTCCGACGATTCTTGATGGATCAAACAGTGTATTTAAACGGATCAATATGGTTGCGAAAATGAATTTTCCAATTAGTTCGCTTCCATCTGTTGTGATTGCATCAAATTTATTTAGTTATTTTGTGATGATGGGTATTTATGTTATAGTCCTTTTAGCAAGCGGTGTGTATCCCGACTTGCATTGGATACAATATTTTTATTATTTTATTTGCATGATTGTATTTATGTTTGCGTTTAGCTTGTTTAACTCTACAATCAGTGTGCTTGTCAGAGACTATCAATTTTTTCTGCAAGCGGTAACCAGATTACTGTTCTTTTTGCTTCCGGTTTTCTGGAATATCACAGAGCAACTTGGGAAGAATTATCCTGGTCTTCTTCCTGTGATTAAATTAAACCCGATTTATTATCTTATAGAAGGGTTCCGGAACAGCTTCTTAGATGGCAAATGGTTCTTCCAAGACATGAAATACACGCTGTATTTCTGGCTGTTCACATTCCTTTTATTGTTAGTAGGTTCTATCCTGCATATGAAATTCAGAGACAAGTTTGTTGACTTTCTTTAATACGTAAGGAGATTGTACGATGAAACTAAAAGTTTCGTTTCGAAATGTTTCAAAGCAATATCATTTGTATAAAAAACAATCGGACAAGATTAAAGGATTGTTTTTTCCGGCTAAGGATAATGGTTTTTTTGCTGTGCGGAATGTCTCCTTTGACGTGTATGAGGGAGAGACAATCGGCTTTGTAGGGATAAACGGGTCAGGGAAATCGACCATGTCTAACCTGCTGGCTAAAATTATTCCGCCGACCAGCGGTGAAATTGAAATGAACGGCCAGCCGTCGCTGATTGCGATTGCTGCCGGTTTAAATAACCAATTGACGGGCCGGGACAATGTCCGGCTTAAGTGTTTGATGATGGGGTTAACCAATAAAGAAATTGATGATATGTACGACAGTATCGTGGAATTTGCCGAGATTGGCGATTTTATTAATCAGCCGGTTAAAAACTATTCCAGCGGTATGAAATCGCGTCTCGGTTTCGCGATTTCCGTGCATATTGACCCTGACATTTTAATTATTGATGAAGCGCTCTCCGTAGGGGACCAAACGTTTTATCAGAAGTGTGTAGACAGAATTAATGAGTTTAAAAAGCAAGGAAAAACCATTTTCTTTGTCAGCCACTCCATCGGCCAGATTGAAAAGATGTGTGACCGCGTCGCTTGGATGCACTACGGCGAGCTTCGGATGTTTGATGAAACAAAAACGGTTGTCAAAGAGTACAAAGCGTTTATTGACTGGTTTAATAAGCTGTCGAAAAAAGAAAAAGAGACATATAAAAAAGAGCAAACGGAAGAGCGGAAGAAAGAAGATCCTGAAGCTTTTGCCCGTTTCCGGCAAAAGAAGAAAAAGCCTAAATCACTGGCTAATGCTGTTCAAATTGCTATTTTGTCTATCCTGACGGTTTTTACTGCAGGAACAATGTTCTTTAATGCCCCGCTTCGTACAATTGCTTCGCTTGGCGCTATTCCGCAAAATGAAGTGAAGAACCATGAGGGCAGTGTGAAAACTAAGGCAAAAGATAGCTTAACGACTGTCAATAAGCAAGGCTTTATTGATGTTGAAAAAGCAGTTGTCTATAAAGATCAAGGTTTAAAGCATAAGGCTGACGTTACGCTTCAATTTGGTACAAAGGTGCCGGTTAGCGCTAAAAGTAAACAAATTGCTAAAATTAAGTTTGACGGAAAATCCTTTTATGTTAGCCAGAAGGATGTTGAGACTAACTTAAAGGAGACAGAGTTGCAGATTTCTGCTTTTACACCTTATATCCAGCAAACTGCAGCAGATTCCTATGAATATTTTTTGACGTTTCTTGGAGAAAGCAGTGTCACTATTCATTCTAAAATGAAAGGCTTTACTGAAAGTGATACAGCTGACGGCAGAAAAACGTTGGATTTTGATTATGAAAAAATCAGCTATGTGCTGGAGGATGATAAAGCATCAGAGCTTATCTTTTACAACATTTCTCCCGTTACCCCGGCATCACTATCTTTAAGTGAAACCGATGTATTGTATGACAGCAGCGAGAATCGTTTTCTTGTGAATACAGCTGATAGGGTTTTTGCAGTTGATAATGAAGAGCATACGCTAACCTTGATGACGAAATAAGAAAAGGCTATTGGATGAATGTCCAATAGCCCTGTTGTTTAGATTTCCTCTTTGTTCAATAAACCTTCCATAAATGGGACGAGCTGATCGCGAAGCTCTTTATCCTGCATCGCAAACTCAAGAGTTGTTGTGATAAAGCCAAGCTTTTCACCAACATCATAACGCTTGCCTTCAAAATCGTAAGCAAACACTCTTTGAATTTCATTTAACTTTTGAATAGCGTCTGTCAGCTGAATTTCTCCACCAGCGCCAACCTGCTGCTCTTCTAAATACATGAAGATTTCAGGTGTGAATACATAACGGCCTAAGATGGCAAGATTAGAAGGAGCCGTTCCTTTAGGGGGCTTCTCAACGAAGTTTTTCACCTGGTAACGGCGGCCATCACTAGTCAGTGGGTCGATTATGCCGTAGCGGTGTGTTTCTTCTTCAGGCACTTGCTGAACACCGATAATGGAAGAAAGTGTTCTTTCGTATTCATCCATTAACTGGCGCAATCCTGGCTTTTCAGCCTGGACAATATCGTCTCCAAGCAGAACCGCAAAAGGCTCATCGCCAATAAAGTTGCGTGCGCACCAGACAGCGTGCCCGAGTCCCTTAGGCTCTTTTTGGCGGATATAATGGATGTCAGCCAGGTTAGAGGCTTTTTTCACTTTTTCAAGGAGTTCAACTTTCCCTTTTTCTTCTAAGTTTCTTTCAAGTTCAGGAGAGTAATCAAAATGATCCTCAATCGCACGTTTGCTTTTTCCTGTTACAATAATAATATCCTCAATACCAGATTCAACAGCTTCTTCAATTATGTATTGAATGGTTGGCTTGTCAACGATAGGAAGCATTTCTTTCGGCATTGCTTTCGTAGCCGGCAAGAATCTTGTACCGAGACCAGCTGCAGGGATTATAGCCTTCCGTACTTTTTTCAATATAAGCACCTTCCTTTATCTTTAAAGATATAGTTTCAAATCCATTCTCTACATTTAGTACCCTAAAATAAATTTGATAAACACAGTTAATGATATAGGAAAAACCAATATTAAACAAGGGTAAATTCATAGACTTTATGATCAGAAAAGTGAAGGAAAATACCATAAATAAATGTTTATTTAGCGATAGATATCGATAAACACTTTTAATTATATTTTAATATCAACCAAAAGCGTGTGGACTCTAGATTATAGCTAGAGCCATATAAGCAAAAATGTTATAATGTAGTTCTGAAAATGTGACTGTACGAATTTTTTCGAAAGGTAAAAAATAGATGATGACGATGAAGGTTTCTACCCCAAAATTAGCATATGTTTGTTCAAGACTGCAGGCTGCAAAAAAGTTTAGTATTAATACAATCGATTGGAATTATCCAATGGAAATTGTCACTTTTAATCATGAGCCTAATGGGCCTTCTTCTTTTAAAGATGCTGCTGTTATCAATATGTACAGCTACTTTAAAGGATATGAACCTCAGAAAGATAAAATTAAGCATCCGATTGAACAAGAAGGTTTAACATATATTCAAGAACCGAACAAGCCCATTTACCGCTATTACCATAATGGGCGTTATATCAAATACCAAAGGTTTACAGCATCAGGAGAACTTGCTGTTATTGATTACTTTAATGAAAACAGGCAAAGGTTTAAAAGAGAAGAATACGATTCATCCGGCTATGTACACAGTTTAATGTACATGAATCTGGAGACTAACAAACCGAAGCAGCATCTTTACTTAAGAGCAGATGGCACCTGTTATATGACCAAATGGTATAAGAATGATGAAACAACTGAAAAAATTGTCATTTTTGACGAAAAAGAGAATATAGTCAATGTATTGTATTCAGAAAATGAACTTTCCTATTATTTTCTAAGCCGCTTGATAAATAAGACGGAATATTTATTTTTAACATCAGAATTCGAGATATATAAAACACTGAAGTCTCTTTCGGTTAAATGTTCATCCATGTACTTAGGTTTTATAGAGACGAATGAGCTGTTAGACAATCCTGAAAAGGAAATAGGCCACCTTGATGCGTTCGTGGTCCCTTCATTGAAGAGATATCATGACACGATTGAAAAAACGGGACCTCGCACAAATATTTACTATGTTTCTGAAGAGCCATTTACCCGCAAACGTTTTGTAGACAAACTAATTGATCAGGTGCCTTTTAATAATCACTTGAAAGATATGGATGTTGAGCTGTTAACGGCAGAATGGCAATCAAAATCCGACTTATATTTGTCAGCCAAGGTCGAGTTTAAAGGCGACGTTCCGACCCATTCTGTAGGCCGTCACAAAATGTATTGGAAATTAAAAAATAAGAAGAGCGGTACTGAAATTACATATAACGCAAAAGTAAGCAGTGAGGAAGAGCTGATGTTTACTGTAAGCGGTACTCTCTATGTTCATTCTGTATTAGATCAGCTGTCCATGATTGAATTGTATCTCTGTTCAGAGTGGGATAATAGCTTCTTTGCATCGAGTGTACGAGTCACCGATCCAAAGGAAATTCCATCATCTGAACAAAGTATTTTGGGCTGGCAAATTACTTTGGCAGTAGAAAATAATTATTTGCATGTTCATACAGCCGAGGGACTTAGGAGAAAATTAATGAAACGGCTGTTTGCAAAAAAATAGAAGAAAAAGCTTTACCAGAAGAAGGAGCTTGAAGATGAGAAGGATCTTTTCACTAATATATGAAATAGACATTGAAAAAGGCGGCATTACAAGCTCGATGATGTCAAGATCTTTTACATTTGCGGAGCGCGGCCATAAAATCGATTTGGTCACACTTGATTATAAAGAGAATTATGATCAGATAGAGAAAGAACTGAAGAACGCAGGAAGACTGCATGCTGATGTAAATATCCTCAATATTTATGATGACTATAAAAATCAGCATAAGCATATAAAAGTCGGAAATGCACAACAAAGTTATTATGAACAAAATCGTAATCGCTTTGAAGAACCATATGCCGTTTTTCATAACGAAGAAAAATTAGAAACGGAATACTTCAAGAATGGTTTATATATAAAAAAGAAAAAGTGGGATGAGTCGAATAACCTTTTATATGTGGATCATTTCAATGAAAATATGCAGCTGACAAAGCGGGAATTCTTTTCTGGCGCTTATGTAAATAAAACTGTGTTTTTCGATACGAGAAGCGGAAAAATCAATCAAATTCACTACACAGCACCGGACGGCTTTTGTTATTTAACAGAATGGCACCATTTTAATACAGGAGCCAGTCAGGGAGTTATGCTGTTTGAACGAGATGAAAAGGAAGCTGTATTTTTCAAAAACAAGCACACATTTCATACACATTGGCTTGAAAAGCTATGTGAAAAAGAAAAAGACCCTATTATTATCTGTGATGGGGTCGGAAGTGCTTCAAAAGTAAATGAAATGCGTGAAGGATTGGCAAAACGATTTTACTGTGTTCATTCAAACCATTTAGATTATCCATACACATTAGGCAGCAAAGTTCGGAAAAATCATCAATACGCGATGGAACATATTAAAGATTATGACGGGCTGATCGTATTAACGAATGAACAAAAAGAAGATATCATGAAGGATTTCGAATCGAACAATAATATTTTTGTTATTCCCCATGCTCCAAGAAGGCTTGAAAAATTACAAACGTATGAAAAAAAGAAAAACGAATTTGTCATGGTGGCCAGATATCATGAGGAAAAAGGGATCGATAAGGTCATAAAAGCAATGGAAATCGTAAAAAAATCGCGTCCTGAGGTTGTCCTTAATATTTATGGCAGCGGCCCTGGCCACGAGGAATACCAGCAATTGATTGATGATCTTCAGCTGGATAATGTACATTTAAAAGGTTATATTGCAAATCCTGCTCCATTTTATCAGCAGGCGCTTGCTACATTATTAACATCAAAATTTGAGGGGTTCAGTCTTGCCATTTGTGAATCGTTTTCGTGCGCAACCCCTGTTATCAGTTTTGATGTGAAATACAGCCCAAGAGAGCTCATAAAAGAACACGAAACGGGAATGCTTGTAGAACCTGATGATATTGAAATGCTTGCTGAGAGTATCATTTATTTGTACGACAACCCAGACAAAGCCATTCAATATGGAAAGAATGCAAAGAATTTAATGGATACACAATATAGTGAAGACCGATTGTTTGAAAGATGGGAAGAAGTATTTGAAATGACGAAATAGTGCATTTCTATACCATTTTTGTTCATTATATGAGCTTTGTGAAGAAATAGAAGCGGATAAGGATAGAGGTGTAATGTTGAAAATTACTGCAGCAGTACCCACATACAACTCAGAACATTTTATCTCCCGCTGCCTGGATAGTCTGGTTCAACAAACCATGCCGAATAATGAGTATGAAATTATTTGTGTAGATGATTGTTCTCAGGATGGCACGGTTTCAATATTGAAAAAATACAGTGAACAGTATTCTAATATAACGGTTATTGAACGAAAGGAAAACTCGGGGGGGCCAGGAGAACCAAGAAACCAAGCCATACGCGCGGCCAGCGGTGAATACATTTTTTTTATTGATTCCGATGATTATTTAGGAATTGAAGCGTTTGAGAGAATGTATCAATTTGCAAAACAGCACGATTCAGATATTGTGCTTGGAAAAATGGTCGGTGTAAATGGCAGATCGGTTCCGCAAGCTATTTTTAAAGAAACAAAACCTGAGGCGGATCTTGTTAAATCTCCGCTTGTCTATTCAATTGGCCCGACAAAACTTTTTAAAGTTTCACTGCTTAGAAATCATGACATATATTTCCCTTCCAATATACAGGCCACAGAGGATCAGGTATTTGTCATGAAAGCTTATTTAGAAGCGGACAAAATTTCTGTCTTGGCCGACTATGATTATTACTACGCTGTACAGCATGACGGCGAGCATATGACATTTGCTTATGTTGCGCCTCAAAGCTACTACGGTGCAATGAAGGTAATCATAGATATGATTTGTGAGAGCCGTCTTTCTCATACCGGCAAAATGAAGTTTATGGCGAAGTTTATAAATCGCCATTTTGATTTTTCCAGAACAACGGACTTTACCGTAACGATCGAGAGTGAGCAGGAACAGCAATTATGGATGACAGAGCTGCATCATTTTGTTGAACAAAATATTCCGCAGGAAATTGATAAGCTTGTTCATTCCCATACGCGGTTAAAATTATATTTTGTACGTCAGAATGACTTAAAGGGCTTGAAGCAGTTTGAAGCTGATAAAGAAAATATGACTCAATTTACGTCTGTTGAAAATGGTCATATCATAGCAAACTATCCCAGCCTTATGCCGTATCAGTTAACAGAGAATGAACGGATTATTGATGACAGAAATAAAATCAGTCATTACGTGAGCAAATTTCAAATGAAGAACGATACTTTTTCATTAAAAGGATCGGTTACCCACACGGCTTTACAACCAGAGCAACAAGCTATGCAAACTTTATTAGGCATTTGGGTGCATCGCGAAAGAAAAACTGAAAAAATCATTTCTCCGGTATATTCTAAGGACGGAGAATTTGAATTTCTCACGAAGTTTACTGATTTGGCTGTTCATGAAGAAGATATTGGTGTTTGGGACTTCTTTATTGAATCGGAGATAGACGGGTATAAAAAACGCGCCCGAATTGGCAGCAGCAGAGAACCGTATCCTTATTCAAAACATGCTAAATATATTGGGAATAACGGGAAATACGCTTTTAGCGCAAGGCCATACTTTACAAAAACATACGGTAATCTGTCTGTGGATATAAGAAAGCAAGAAGTTTTGAAAGTGGAATTTAAAAATAATGATTCAGATTTAACGTTCGTATTTCCTGGAAGCCAATTGTTCTTTCCGAAGCAATCCTTATTATTGCTGGAATGCAATAATCAAGAGTTTTTAATCCCAATAAAAAATCAAATCAGTTCTGTTGATGGGACAGTGATACAGGTTGACCGGAATCTAGTTGAACAAAAGTTTGCCCCGGCTCACTTGAAAAACATGAATATCGTTTTATCAATAAATTCATACAAAACGACATTGGTTCCAAAAAAGGATGTCAGCGTGTACTTTTGCAGTAAAAATATTGAAAAAAAGCTGTGGTGCTTTAAAATAAAGAAGAAAGTAGACCTATTTATACAATCAGACCAATCAAAATTCTATCTAACAGCCCGTTAAACAAAGAAACCAGGTGACAAATATGAAAAAACTAAAAGTCATGACCGTCTTTGGGACCAGGCCTGAGGCGATCAAGATGGCACCGCTTGTGCTGGAATTGAAAAAATATCCTGAAATAGATTCCTATGTGACGGTCACTGCCCAGCACAGACAAATGCTAGATCAGGTTCTAGATGCATTTCACATTAAGCCTGATTTTGATTTGAACATAATGAAGGAGCGGCAGACGCTGGCAGAGATTACATCCAACGCACTTGTGAAATTGGATGAGCTGTTTAAAGATATTAAACCCGATATTGTGCTTGTCCATGGTGATACAACGACGACGTTTGCCGGAAGCCTAGCTGCTTTTTATCATCAAATTGCTGTCGGCCATGTGGAGGCCGGGCTCCGTACAGGGAATAAGTATTCCCCGTTTCCGGAAGAGCTCAACCGCCAGATGACCGGGGCAATTGCTGATTTGCATTTTGCGCCGACAGGCCAGGCGAAAGACAATTTATTAAAAGAAAATAAAAAGGCTGACTCTATTTTTGTGACAGGCAATACAGCGATTGATGCACTCCGCACAACGGTGAGGGAAGGCTATTCTCATCCTGTCCTCGATCAGGTAGGTGAGGATAAAATGATTCTGCTGACCGCGCACCGTCGGGAAAATCTGGGTGAGCCAATGGAAAACATGTTCAAGGCTATCCGAAGAATTGTTGAGGAATTTAACGATGTACAGGTCGTTTACCCTGTGCACCTGAATCCTGTTGTCCGGGAAGCGGCTCAGAAGCATTTTGGTGATTCTGACAGAGTGCATCTGATTGAACCTTTAGAAGTCATTGATTTCCATAACTTTGCGGCAAAATCGCATTTTATTTTGACAGATTCGGGCGGCGTGCAGGAGGAAGCGCCTTCTCTCGGGAAACCGGTGCTTGTGCTGCGCGATACGACGGAACGCCCTGAAGGAGTGGAAGCAGGAACGCTGAAACTTGCAGGGACGGTTGAGGAAAACATTTATCAGTTGGCAAAACAGCTGTTAACTGATGATGATGAGTACAAGAAAATGTCCTACGCTTCTAATCCGTATGGCGATGGAGAGGCTTCCCGACGAATTGTGGAAGAATTGCTGTTTCACTACGGGTTTCGGAAAGAACATCCAGATTCATTTACAGGCAAATAAAAAAGAAGCTTTGCACACTGTGCGAAGCTTCTTTTTGTTTTAATTTTCGAGGCTTTCCTTCAGCTCTTTTGTGATATCTGAAAGGGCGCTTTCATCTGCTTGATAGTAGTAAATTCCGTTGATTTTCGTGCCAGTACCTTTCAATTCATGCTGTTTGATATTTTTACGAGCGCCTTTGTAGTCGGATTGAATATCCCACATGTCATCGAAGGTCAAATTCGTTTTCACATTTTTTTCAACGACTTTAAACATATCTCCAAATTTCGTGATGGAAGAAATATTTGCGCCTTTATTAATGATTCCTTCGATCACTTGGCGCTGGCGGTCCTGACGGCCAAAATCGCCTCTTGGATCTTCTTTTCTCATCCGGGTATAGGCGAGCGCCTCTTTTCCGTTCAGCGTGATTTCTCCTTTGCCGAACGAATAACCGTCATAGCTGAACGCGAATGTGCTGTTTACTGTGACGCCGCCAAGTGTATCAACAACGTCTCTAAAGCTTTCCATGTTCACTTTTACAAAATAATCAACCGGAACATCGAGGAAGTTCTCAACCGTGTCAACCGTCATCTGCGTACCGCCGAATGCATATGAATGGTTGATTTTATCCATTGTGCCTTTCCCGATAATTTTTTGTATATGTGTCACGCGGAATGCTGACCATGTCTAAGTAGTATGCATAGCCGCCAGTTCCACTTACAAACGCCACAATGGCTAATTTAAAATATACCTTTCAATTTTTCAGCTCTCATAATAAATTTTCTCGACTTTTTTGTAATCAAGTGCAATCAATTATAAATTTCTTAATACTTGAAAATGACTAAAAATTTTCTAATTCATCACAGTAGACGGGTACAAATATTTCGGTATTTTAAAAAAATCCGCAAAAATTTTTCGTTGTTTTGAAAGAAATCTTAAAATAAGCTTAAAATTGTCGATAAAAAGTGGAGAGGTGATATAGGAATGAAAAAATTTGCTATTTTAATGTTCTCAATGCTGCTTCTTTTGTCTGCGTGCGGGACAACTGAGAACTCATCAGGTTCAGAAACAAATTCAGGTAGCCAGGATGCGGCTGCTGAAGAGACTGTAACGAAGGAAGGAACATTTGCCGGTTTGGCGGACAGCCATACGATTGCAGTCACTATTGATGGTACAGAGACTTCGATTCAGGTTGGTTCAGACCTTCAGGACAAAATGAACAGCATTTCAGAAGGACAAAAAGTTGTGGTCAAATATACAAAGGATTCAAATGGTGTCTTAATGCTTAAGGATCTTGAGACAAAGTAATAAAAACTTCTTAGGGGGTTCCATATTTTGAAAAAAATGAAGCTCTTGCTTCTATCATCAGTCACTGCGGCAGCTTTAGCATGCCCATCGTTTATGCAGTCTGCGAAAGCCGCTGATAAAACCATTTCTGTTAAGCTGAGTAATTATGTAGGCAGCAAATCAAGCTTGGATGTCGATATCACAGGCGGTTATGAAATTCCCGGCTCAAGAATTGCGGATACAGAGCGATATGGGGGAGCAACCCGTTTTGATGTTGCCAATAATGTAGCTTCAGCCGGATGGACAAATCCAACGACTGTGGTCGTTGTGAATCGAGACGCTTTTGCAGATGCGCTCTCAGCAACACCGCTTGCCAAAAAGTACGATGCACCGATTCTATTAACAGACTCAGATTCGCTAACACCAAAAACAGAAAGCGAAATTGCAAAACTAAATCCTGACAATATTCTTATCATTGGCGGGACAATCAGTATCTCTAAAAATGTAGAAAATACATTAAAAAAATACGGTTCTATCGATCGGATTGGCGGAGCAACCCGTTACGAAGTTTCTAAAAACATAGCCGATCGAATGGGGAATTACAGCCAGGCAGTAGTGGCTACGGGCATGGTCTTTACAGATGCCCTGTCAATCGCGCCATATGCTGCAATGAACGGTTATCCGATTTTACTTGCGGGAGACAATAACATCCGCAGCGATTACAAAATTCCGAGCAACGTAACAATAGTCGGCGGTCCGTTGAGTGTCAGCACTGGCGTGGAAGCAACTTTAGAAAAGCAGGCGACTGTGAAACGGATTGGCGGGGTTTCCCGGTATGAGGTATCTGCCAATATCGTAAAAGAATTAAATATGAAAGCAACAAAGGTATTCATGTCAAACGGTCAAACCTTTGCGGACGCATTGACGGGGTCTGTGCTTGCCGCGAAGCAAGGCAGTCCTTTACTGCTAGTTGAACCCGGCAGCCTGCCGTCACCAGTCGCTGATGTAGTTGCAACAAAAGGAACTCAGTCATTTGCGCTGCTTGGAGGAAGCATCTCCATCAGCGATACGCTAAAGAACAAACTGGCAGATACTTTTGCAGGAACTGGCTTTACAGTCAAGTTATCCGGCGGAAATCTAGTGCTTTATAAAAACAGCACTGCCATCAAGACGCTTGGAACTTCTTTCACAGCAAATCCTAAAAAATATGCAACGACAAATTCTATCAGTCTGAATGGAACGCCATATCTCGGAAACATGAAATTTACGATTGAGTCAGGCAAATACGTTCGTCCGATCAATGTGGATATCCCTTTTGAAGATTATTTAAAGGGTGTTGTACCTCATGAGATGCCGGCGAGCTGGCAGAAAGAAGCGCTTAAAGCTCAAGCTGTCGCTGCCAGAACTTATTCCATCACCTCGGCCGGAAAAGAAGTACAAGACACCACCGCTTTTCAGGTATATGGCGGATATGACTGGAATTCGAAAACTTCAGAAGTAGTAGAAGCTACAAAAGGAAAAGTTTTGAAACACAATGGCAATTTGATTTCGGCTACGTATTCCTCAAGTAACGGCGGCTACACAGAAGCGAGCGGCGAGGTGTGGAGCAGCCAGCTTCCTTATTTAATCGCCAAAAAAGATACGTACGACCCGCAAATCAGCTGGTCTCTGTCTTTAAACAAAACCCAGCTTGATAAAAGCAGTCTGAATCTGAAAAGCCCGGGATCCTGGTGGAGCACTAAAAATGAAACGAACTCAGCCTATTTGAGCGGTTTGAAAAGCTGGTTTATTAAAAATAAATATAGCAGTGCCGAGTCTATCAAAATCACGAACATATCCAGTGTGAAATTCAGCACGGAGAAAACTGCCGGTCAGCGGCCGGAAACAGCAAGTGTAACATTCTCATATTTCGTGAAAGAAAAATCAAATGGCTACATTCTTTCAAATGGAAGCCTGAGTGAAAAAACAGCAACAATTTCTGTACCAACTACAGAGCTGAGAACAATGCTTGGAGCTTCGAATATGAAGAGTACATATGCGTCTGTCTCAAGCAATACAAACGCCTTTATCATCAGCGGCAAAGGATACGGACATGGCATAGGCATGAGCCAGTACGGAGCCAATGCCAGAGCTGCTGCCGGACAATCCTATACAACGATCTTAAGTTTTTACTATCCAGGAACGACTCTATCAAGCTATTAAAAGATTGATAGCAGTCCAGGGAGGCGTATGCCTCCTTCGTTCGTTATTTGATGTACGAATCATAATCAATCTTTGGAGGGACTATCTTTGCGGATCTTTCTTAAAAGCATACCGATGCTGATATTAGGAGTCGTGTTATTTGTACCAAATGTGTTTGCGGCCAACTCTGTTACAAGGCTGGATGGAGCAAGCAGATATGAGGTTGCTGTAAATGTTTCAAAACAAGGATGGAGCAGTGCGAGCACGGTTGTTGTGGCGAACGGAACAGCATATGCCGATGTATTAACGGCTGCTCCTCTGGCTTATAAATACAATGCTCCGATACTATTAACGGAATCATCTAAACTGACTACACCGACGAAAAACAGAATCAGCCAGCTTAAACCGAGCAAGGTCATCGTCATTGGCGGATCGATCAGTGTGTCTAACAATGTTGTAAGTGAAATTAAAAATTTGGGTGTTTCCACAGTGGAACGAATCGGCGGAAGAAGCCGTTACGAAGTTGCTCAAAATATTTCTAAAAAATTGTCTTCAAATTCAAAAGCAGTAATCGCAAATGGAACGGCATATGCTGACAGTCTGGCAATCGGTTCTTATGCTGCACGTAATGGCATTCCCATTCTTCTGACGACTGCAGGCTCCATTCCTGAACCAACGAAAAATGCGATGAGCAGCAAAGGAACAACATCGACTATTGTGGTCGGGGGAGAAATCAGTGTCTCAAAAAGTGTTTACAGCCAGCTTCCTTCACCAACAAGAATCGGCGGAAACAGCCGTTTCGAAGTGGCTGCAAACATAGCGAAAAAATATTATTCTTCATCAAAAGCCGCTTTTGTCAGCAATGGCTATCAATATGCGGATGCTCTAGCGGGTTCCGTTCTGGCGGCTAAACAAAATCGTCCAATGCTATTTACGGATGCCGGCTCACTGCCGACTGCCACAAGAGCAGTCATCGGTTCAAACAGCAAGAATACGTTCACTGTACTCGGGGGTACTATCTCTGTTACAACTAATGTCGTCAACCAGCTGAAAAATGTAATTGTAGGCAAAAAGGTATTTGTGGATGCCGGACACGGGGGCTATGACAGCGGTGCCGTCGGTAACGGATTAAAGGAGAAAGACGTTAATCTTGCCGTAGCAAAGATTGTAAACAGCAAACTCTCTGCAGGCGGAGCGATTCCGGTTATGGCCAGATCTACAGATGTTTTTTTAGAGCTTTCTGAACGGGTTGCCAAAGCTAAAAGCAATAATGCAAACCTGTTCGTGAGTATTCATGCCAATTCAGCGAGTCCTGCTGCAACCGGTACTGAAACATACTATTATACAAAGTATGAGGCAGATAACAGCAAACGGCTTGCGACAGAAATACAAAACAGACTCTATAAAGCACTCAATACTCAAAACCGAGGCGTGAAAATCGGGAATTTCCATGTTATCAGAGAATCAACAATGCCAAGCAGTTTAGTGGAGCTGGCATTCATATCAAATGTGAACGACGCAAGTAAACTAAAGAGTGCTTTGTACCAAGAAAAAGCAGCTCAAGCAATATATGAAGGAATCATTGGTTATTATTAGGAAAATTTGTATACATTGATAGCGGCTTGCCGGCAGAACCCATCAGGAATTGCCGGCAAGCTTTTTTATACGATAAAATGAGAAAAATTTTAAAGGTATACTAAATGCTATGTAAAAGTTTAACAAAATTTAAGGTTAGGCCTATTCTTATTAACAGATGTATTTGATATAATTATTAGGCAAAAATATAACCGATCCATTAGGGTAGTGAGGTAATCGATGAAAATAAGCATTGTTATCCCTGTATATAATTCAGAAGATCTTATTTCCGAATGTCTTGACAGCTTAGTTAATCAAACGATGCCAAAAGAGGATTATGAGATTATATGTGTTGATGATAAATCTACGGATTCATCTTTAGACATTTTGAATCAATATAAAAAGAAATATGAAAATGTTGTTGTTATTGAAAGAACAGTAAATTCAGGCGGTCCAGGTGCTCCGCGGAATGATGCTATAAAAATTGCCAAGGGTGAATACATTCTATTTGTTGATTCCGATGATTATTTAGGAAATGAAGCATTATTGAGATGGTATAATTTCTCAAAGGAGAATCAATCTGATATTACTTTGGGGAAATTAAAAGGGGTAAACGGCAGAGGCGTTCCGAAATCAATGTTTAATGAAACAAACTCCGATGTTGATTTGGTAGATTCTAGAATTGTTTTTAGTCTGGGACCTACAAAATTATATAAGACATCACTTTTAAAAGAGAATCAGATAACTTTTCCTACTCATATAAAGGCAGCAGAGGATCAAGTCTTTACGATGAAGGCATATTTGAAAGCAAAGAAGATATCTGTTTTAGCTGACTATGATTATTACTATGCTGTCAAACGAGACGGAGATCATATGAGTAGCGCTTATGTTTCTCCGGATAATTTTTATGAGGCAATGGAAGATATTATTCGTGCAATTAGAGCCAGTGACCTTGAAGAAGACAGAAAAATTAAGCTGATGGCAGTATTTTTAAATAGGCATTTTGATTTTTCTCGGACCAGAAATGTCACCATTAAAATAAAAAAAGAAGAAGTAAGAGCAGAGTGGTTTCAATACCTGTCATCATTTATTCGAACAGTGCCTGAAGAGGTGGATCAATTTGTACTTCCGCATATTAAATTAAGGCTGCTGTTTATTCGAAATAATGATTTGCAAGGATTAACCCAATATGAACGAGAGGAGCAGGACATTAAAAAGTTCTGTACTGTGCATAATGGGAATTTAATTGCACGTTATCCAAGCTTAGAGGGGTATCCCATCTCTGAAGAATTGTTAAAGGTAAATTATAAAAACAAGCTTGAACATCATTTGCAGAATATTGAATTCAGAGATCGCTGCCTCAGGATTGAGGGAACGATTAAACACAAATTAGCGGATGATGAAACAAATTGTAATCAGTCGCTAACAGGAGTGTTTGTTCATCGCAATACGAAAGCAGAAAAATATATTTCTCCAGTCTCATTTGAAAATTCTACGTTTACATTTGAGTGTAAGTTTGGTGAATTAGCATCTGCTGAAGAAGACTTAGGCGTTTGGGATTTCTTTATTGAATCATCAATAGATGGCTATAAACTAAGGGGAAGAATCGGAAACAAACGAGCCCCGTACAAATATTCAACCAAGACGATGTATTTAGGACATAATGCTTTATTTATCTTCAGCGCTAGACCATATTTTACAATGAACTATGATAATCTTTCGATTGATATCAAGAAACATGCATATACAGCAGCTGAACTTTCCTATCAGACAGAATCAAAAGATTTATCATTTGTTTTTAAAGATAAGCAAATCTGTTTGCCAAATCATTCAAAAATCATTGTGAATACTGGACAGTCTGAAATTTCATTACCAGTAAAACGTATTGATTTAGAGCCTAATTGCACAAAATTGACGGTAAACGTGCAGAGTTTGCTTGAACAGCTAGCTCATGTAAAGAAAGAGCGATTAATTCAATTTGCGATAAACACTTCTCAAAATAAAATCAGTGCAAAAGTAGATAACCAAGCAATTATCCTAGACACAAAAAGCGTGGAACGAAAATCCATGTTATTCTTCAATAAAATGGTTGAAGTTCAGTACAAGCTGCTAACCTCTAAATCAAAATTTTATTTTCAATATTAAATGCTTCGCAGCGAAAAGAGACAAATCTGCAAAATGGTTTGTCTCTTTTTTTATACAATATGCTTAATTTTTAAAAAAAGTGTCTAAAACAATAAAAAGTTTACGATTAAATGTCAGAAAAAATAACAAATTCACACTTCTTAACATACCATTTACATCCAATTAACATCCGTCTGCTAAACTGACTGGCATAGGTCATCATAACATCCCAAACAAATCGTGAGGTGTGTGTCAGTGAGTGCAGAGAAAAGCATGAATGTGAGTCGTGAATTCTCAGTCCAGCAAATACATTCATTTACATTATCTGAAAAGACGGCTCGTTATTTGGCAGTAAAACGCGTAATGGATATTTGGTTTGCGCTCATTGGATTGGCGATTGCGCTGCCAATGATTGCGGTATTTTCAATATTGATTTGTTTGGAGACGCCGGGGCCTGCCATATATACGCAGGAACGCGTAGGGAAAGGCGGGAAACCATTTAAGCTTTATAAGCTTCGTTCCATGAAAATAGATGCCGAGAAGTCCGGTGCTGTTTGGGCGCAGAAGCAAGATCCGCGGGTGACGAGGATCGGAGCTTTTATCAGAAGAACGAGAATTGATGAGCTTCCTCAGCTATTTAATGTGCTGAAAGGCGATATGAGTATGATTGGCCCTCGTCCGGAACGTCCTGTGTTTACGGAAAAATTCCAGAATGAGATTCCAGGCTTTACACAGCGTCTGGCTGTTAAACCGGGATTGAGCGGCTGGGCTCAGGTGAACGGCGGTTACGATATGACGCCGAAGGAAAAGCTGATATTTGATTTATATTACATTCGCAATCTGACTTTCACTTTGGAATTAAAAATTATGTTAAAAACTTGTAAAGTAGTCTGGACAGGTGATGGTGCAAGATAAAACTGAATGCCTGCATTCACCATCAATCTGAGCTTAAAAAGAAGTAGGGAATATGATGCCAAGTATTACTAAACAAATCTTGAGCGGTGCAAAGTGGACAAGTATTTCAACCATGTGTATTACAATCATACAAATCGTTCAGTTTGCACTGCTAGGAAATATGATGACCTTAACGGAATTTGGACTCGTCGGCATGATCACAACGGTTACAGTTTTCGCCCAGATTGTGCTTGATATGGGTTTTGGCGCAGCGTTAATTCAGAGAGATGATGCGACGGAGCGCCAGATGTCAACATTATATTGGCTTAACATTATGACCGGCGTTTTGCTGTTTGTTCTTTTATATGTGAGCAGTCCCGTCATTGCGGGATTTTATCAAAGGGAAGAGCTGGTGTTTCTGATTCGGATTTTAGCGATTATGTTTTTGATCGCGCCAATCGGACAGCAGTATCAGTATATGCTGCAAAAGCAGCTGCATTTTAATACGTTAAGCAAAATTGAGATTTTTTCAAATGTATTGTCATTCGGATATTTAGCTGTAGCGGTTTTTATGATGGATGCAATTTTGGCGTACGTCATTTCTCAAGTGCTGCTGCAGTCCAGTAAAGGGATTTTATATTGGGCCGTATACCGGAAAAAATGGCACCCCGCTTTTGTTTTTGACTTGAGGGGAATGAAGGCGTTCTTTTCCTTTGGAGCCTTTCAGCTTTCATCCCGCCTTGTGAATAGGCTGGGAGCGAATATCGATATGATATTGATCGGCCGTTTTATTGGTGCTGAAGCATTGGGGATTTATAACCTTGCTTACCAGATTGTCACCATTCCGGTTTTGAAGATCAATCCGATCGTGACACGCGTGGCATTCCCTGTTTTCGCAAAAAATAAATATGAAAACAGCGTGATCAGAGAAGGCTTTCTGAATATGACAAAAATGCTGGCGCTTGTTTCGTTTCCGCTGTTAATCGGGCTCGTGTCTGTGTCAGACGCCTTTATCGCAGCAGTTTTCGGAGAAAAATGGCTTGCGGCTGTTCCAGTCCTAAATGTTCTGGCCATTGTCGGGATACTCAGAGTGCTCATGAATCCAAATGGATCTGTGCTTCTTGCTAAAGGAAGAGCGGACTTAGCGTTTTATTGGGATTCCGGTGTACTGCTGCTGTACGGATTGTCATTATTTGCAGCCGTTCAAACGGGAAGTCTGCTGACAGTCGCATGGGTATACGCCATCATTAGCGTTTTCAATTTCCTGATCGGACGCTGGCTGCTGGCTTATGTCATCAAACTTAACCTTTCAGCTTATTTCCAGTCGATTATCAAGCCGTTTCTGCTCACAGCCGTGATGGCCATCATCGCGTTTGGTGTAAGCCTAGGTACGGAACACTTCAGTCTGCAGGCAGAAATGCGGCTGGCCATTTCAGTGGCGGCCGGGGCGCTATGCTATCTCTTTCTTTTAGTAAAAGCGTACCCTCAAACGAAAAGCAAACTACTAAGAAAAGGGCGTTTGTCATGAAGATTTTGTGGATCACAAGCGTATATCCGAGCAGCCTGAAACCCGGTGAGGGTGTGTTTCATGAGACACAGGTGCAAGAGCTGCAAAAGCTCGGGCTTGATATCACCGTCATATGCCCAAGGCCTTTTCACTCTGCGCCTGTCCGCATGCTGAAAAAGGCATATCGAAAAAAGGATGCCAGACCGGAGTATGAGATTAGGAAGGGGATACCGGTTTACCGGCCTTTCTATCGAGCAGTTCCCGGCCAGCTGAAGTGGGCGCAGCCTCACCGAAGAATCGCATCATCTGTTTTAAAAACAATGAAACAGCACGACTTACATCCGGATCTAATTCATGCGCATTTTGCCATGCCATCGGGCGGGGCTGCGGCAGTCGTGTCGGAGTCAGAGCGAATTCCTTATGTTCTGACCTTGCACGGAAGTGATGTGAATGTCTATCCGCATTACAGCAAAGGGGCGTTTAAAGCCTTCAATCGTGCGGTAGGTTCTGCGTCAGCCGTTTTAGCAGTCAGCGACAAGCTCCAGGAAGAAACCAAAAAGCTATCTGGCTTTGAAAGCTCGGTTTTGCCGATAGGCATACAGCTCAGCCGCTTTCAGGAGAATAAGCAGACAAAAGAAGAAATCAGAGAAAAACTCGGGCTCCCGCTCGGTCAGCGTCTGGCCGTCTATGTGGGCCGGCTCGTCAGGGAGAAAGGCATTTTTGAACTGTCTGAAGCCATCGAATCGTTGAAGGAACCTCCTAAGGCAGTCTTTGTCGGGGATGGTCCGGCAAAATCAATGCTGACCCAGAAAGGACATATCGTCACAGGCCAAGTGCCGAATCATAAGGTAAGAGACTATTTGCTTGCGGCAGACATGTTCGTGCTTCCTTCTTACAGTGAGGGGATGCCGACTGTCGTGATTGAGGCGCTGGCGCTAAGGGTTCCTGTCATCAGTACAGATGTTGGCGGTGTGGCATCGTTATTCGGAAAGCATCGGCATCTGTTGATTCAACCGAAATCGGCTCAAGCCTTGGCGGAGGCGATCGCTCTGTACGAACATGAGCAAATTTGGAAACCAGAAGTAGCAGATGATTTGTATGAAATCGTGCAGGCTCAATTTGACGCCGGAAAAAATGCCAAGGCCTTGCATCATCAGTATCAGACGGTCATGAAAACGTCCGTTTAATCGTAAGAAACTGCGACCAATATAAATAGGAAGGTCATTTTACAGGAGAGGGATGAGCACTGTGAAAAAGATAGCTGTCATTGGAACAGGTTATGTAGGACTCGTGTCAGGCACTTGCTTTGCGGAGATTGGCAATAAAGTTGTTTGCTGTGATATCGATGAATCAAAAATCAGAAGTCTGAAAAATGGGGTAATCCCGATCTATGAGCCAGGGCTTGCAGACTTAGTTGAAAAAAATGTGCTGGATCAGCGTCTGTCCTTTACTAACGATATCCCGTCCGCCATTCGGGCGTCAGACATTATTTATATTGCAGTCGGAACGCCGATGTCCAAAACAGGTGAAGCAGATTTAACATACGTAAAAGCGGCAGCGAAAACAATTGGTGAGCACCTCAACGGCTATAAAGTGATCGTAAATAAAAGCACAGTCCCGGTCGGAACAGGAAAACTCGTTCAATCTATCGTTCAAAAAGCTTCAAAGGGAAGATTCTCGTTTGATGTTGTATCTAACCCTGAATTCCTTCGGGAGGGCTCAGCGATTCATGACACGATGAAGATGGAGCGTGCCGTGATTGGCTCAACAAGTCATAAAGCAGCTGCCATCATTGAGGATCTGCACCAGCCTTTCCATGCTCCTGTCATTAAAACAAACTTAGAAAGTGCAGAAATGATTAAATACGCCGCGAATGCGTTTCTGGCGACAAAGATTTCCTTTATCAACGATATCGCAAACATTTGTGAGCGAGTCGGCGCAGATGTTTCAAAAGTTGCTGATGGCGTGGGGCTTGACAGCCGTATCGGCAGAAAGTTTCTAAAAGCGGGTATTGGGTTTGGCGGCTCCTGTTTTCCTAAGGATACAACCGCACTGCTTCAAATCGCAAAATCGGCTGGCTATCCATTTAAGCTCATCGAAGCTGTCATTGAAACGAACGAAAAGCAGCGCGTTCATATTGTAGATAAACTCTTAACTGTTATGGGAAGCATCAAAGGAAGAACCATTTCCGTCCTCGGATTGGCCTTCAAGCCGAATACAAACGATGTGAGATCCGCTCCCGCTCTTGATATTATTCCGATGCTGCAACAGCTGGGCGCACATGTAAAAGCATACGATCCGATCGCTATTCCTGAAGCTTCAGCGATCCTTGGCGAACAGCTCGAGTATTACACAGATGTGTATGATGCGATTGAGGGCACAGATGCCTGCCTGATCTTAACGGACTGGCCGGAAGTCAAAGAAATGGAGCTTGTAAAGGTGAAAACCCTCTTAAAACAGCCAATCATCATCGACGGCAGAAATTTATTTTCACTTGAAGAGATGCAGGTAGCAGGATACATTTACCACTCTATTGGCCGTCCTGCTGTTCGGGGAACGGAACCTTCTGACAAGTATTTTCCGGGCTTGCCGCTCGAGGAGTTGGCTAAAGACTTTGGGAGCGTTAATTTATAAAAAGAAAAAAGTGTTACTTGGTTGAAGCTGCCGGCTGCTAGGCTCGGCCGCCGGCTCCTGAAACATCAGGAAAGGGGTTAAACATGTGAGTATCAAACGTTCAGCGGTCCATACGCTTGCGTTACTGGCCGCTGTCATATTTGGAGTCGTCCTATTGCTGGGAGCCATCCGTAAAGATATAGGTTTCGTACAGATGGCTGCCCTGCTTGCGGTGTTGGCGATCGGTCTGTTTGCGCTGACGCTTGCAACCGCATTTACAACAAAAGAACGGCTCTTTATGGCTGTAATCTATATTTTGATCGCCTGCACTTTTTTAAATAATGCATTTTTCGCGATACATCTTGGGTTTTTCAGTTTGTTCCTTTACAGGCTTCTGCTCATTGCAGCGGGGTGCCTCCATGTGATCGGGATGGTTCGGAATCGAACACATATTGAAAGATGGAACGGACTGCAAGTGAAAGGGATATTGCTCTTTTTCGCCTTTTGGTTTATATACGGCCTTGTTTCTCTGCTATGGGCTAAGTCGGTGACAGCCGGCATCAAATATTTGGCCTTATTGGCAATGGGAATTTTCTTCATTTACCTCATTGTCATGTATGTGCAAAAAATGGAGCGGCTGATGATTGTTTATGCCATTTGGCTGGTGATGACAGTATTCCTGATGATCATTGGTTTTTACAATCATATCACCCATCATCATCTCCCGAGTTCCACGCTGTACAGCGGACCGGAATATAAGCAGCATTATCCGACCTCGGTATTTTTTAATCAAAATGACTTTGCGACCTTTTTATCAATCAGCTTCTTTTTTTACATCACTTTGATGAAAAACATAAAGAATGGATACATCAAGGCGATTGGCTTTGTGCTTTCGCTCTGTACGTTGTATTTAATTTTTGCCACTGGTTCAAGAGCCAGCCTTCTGGGGATTTTTGCAGGCATTGCTGTCTATATCTTCATTGTTTTGCCGCCTGTTCTAAAGAAAATGGCCATATGGCTGTCAGCGGCGGGAATTGCCATTTTTGCAGTTCTTTTCGCCAGCCGAATTTATTCAAAGTTTTGGGAGCTGTTTCTGGCACCACAGACACTGCATTCATTTCATGACAGGCTTCCATCAAATGTGGCCCGGGCCAATCTGCTGAAAAACGCATGGCACTTTTTCCTTGATTCATACGGATTCGGAGTCGGAGCAGGGAATGTATCCTACTATCTTGAGCACAATGCTTTATATGATACTGACAATGTGGCAGAGGTGCACAACTGGCTCGTTGAAATCCTTACTAACTTTGGCTTGTTCATCATGCTGGGATATCTGGCCGTTTATGCCTACCTCATATGGGTGCTTTATAAATTTTATGAAAGAAAATTAGAAAATCAGTCAAAACTGATCACAGAAGGGCTTATTACTGCTCTGGTCAGTTTTCTGGTATCTAGTATCAGCCCAAGCTCTGTTTCAAATTTATTTTTCCATTGGGTATTTCTGGCACTCGTCATCGCCGCCGTCAATGTGTTAAGGCGATCCAGACAGATGCCTGAACCGATGTACAGATAAACAGACTACAAAAAGCAGGGAGACTTATATGAACGATATATTGATAAGAATAGCCCGTCGCATTAAAAAAAATATCATTTGGATAATAGCAGTGCCCATTATATTAGGTGCGGCGGGGTATATCCTGCCGTCACAGATCGCTGATCAAAAGAGCTATACAGCTGAGGACACTTTAGCTGTGGGGAGATATGACCATCCGGTTTATAACAGCATAGAGGAGATTCCCCTTTTGCTCAAGAGCGACTCTTTTTTGAAGGAGGCGCTTCCTGGCGAAAAGGATGAAGATTTGGCAGAGATCAAAGAGAAGCTTACCATCAAAATGGAATCCAAATCTTTGCTGACATTGAGTTATAGCGACAAGGATAAGGATAAAACGGAATCCGTCTTAAATGCCATTTCCTCTGCTTTTCTCAAAAACGATCAAAAACTGTATGCAGAAAGAGAAGCCGTCATCCGCCGCAGCATAGATGCGCTCGAAGGCGAGTCGGTGAGCGAGGATTCCAAAGTGGATAAAGAGAGATTTTTGTATGAGCTGAAAAACACGCAGCTTAATTTGAAAGCGGCCAGTGTCACGGATTCTGAAACCGTAGGTGAGACAGCAGGCGGCGGAATGTCTCCGAAAAAGAAAGCGGTTCTCGGCGTTATGATTGGCCTCACGATTGCCTTTATGTTCGTTGTCATTCCTGAATTTTTCAGGGAATCCTTTTAAAATCATACGATGGAGATGTGATCATGACCAATTGGAAACCTCTCGTATCTGTCATTACGCCTTCCTTTAATGCGCGTGACTATATTGAAGACACGATTCATTCAGTGTTAGATCAGAGCCACTCTCATTGGGAAATGATTATCGTGGATGATTGCTCAACGGATGGCACACGCGACATTTTACAGCAGTATGAAAAGATAGATGAAAGAATTCATGTGGTGTATCTGGACGAGAACAGCGGAGCTGCAGTTGCTCGCAATAAAGCATTGGAGCGCGCTCAAGGACGTTACGTAGCATTTCTGGATAGTGATGACAAATGGAAAGAAGACAAACTGGAAAAGCAGCTTGAGTTTATGATGGAACGTTCCTGTGCGTTTTCTTTCACAGGCTACAGCTTAATGGCGCAGGACGGGACCCCGCTCGATAAATTTATTCATGCTCCGGAAAGCCTGACGTACGATGACGCTCTGAAAAATACGATTATCGGCTGCTTGACGGTGATGATTGACAGGGAGCAAACGGGACAGATCCAAATGCCAAATATCAGAACGAGACAGGACTTGGCCACATGGCTGTCTCTTTTGAAAAAGGGATTTACCGCATATGGTATGAATGAATGCCTGGCTGAATATCGGCTTGTAAATAACTCGATATCCAGCAACAAATGGAAGGCTGCGAAAAAAACGTGGTTTGTCTATAGGGAGATCGAACGTCTACATTTAATGAAAGCAACATGGTGTTTTGTTCAATATGCAAAAAATGCGGTGAAAAAGAGATTATAGCCGCAAACAGAGAGAAAAGGTGATGAAGGTGGAAACAAAAGAAGCAATCATTCATGTCATCGTTGCCACTGCCGAATGGGGAAAAGACCAATTGAGATACAGAAGGCATCGACTGGCGGAATTTTTAGCTGCTCAGGAGGAAACGAAGGAAGTCATTTGGGTGTGTCCGGCTCCGCGCCCCCAAGGAAATGAATTTCAGCAAGTTCATTCAGGCATCAGGCAATTCGCTATCAAAGACTTGCTGCAGAAAAAAATGTTTCGTTTCGGACGATACACAGATGTGTTTTACAGACATAAGCTCTCACCATTACTTGATGAACTGACCTCTGCTTCTGCAAACGGTGAACGCTGCTGTTTATGGTATACGTTCCCCGGGTTCCCGCTGCTGTCATCGCTGTATCCCTGGGATCATGTCATTTATGATTGCAGTGATTTATGGGCGGCGCCGATCAGCGGCCGTTCAAATCTGCTGTCTGAATTCCGGCGAAAAGTCATTAAATCGGCGGAGCTGAGAATTATATATCGTGCAGATTCCATTACCTGTTCATCGGATTATCTTCACAAAGAAGTAGATAAAAAACTGACTGAAGGGCGAGAAAAGGTGCATACTGTCGAAAACGGTGTTGAATATGAGCTGTTTTCTGCAAATCAACCGGCTCCTGATCGCAGCATATTGCAGGGTAGAGAAGGAACAGTATTAGGCTTTATCGGCGGGATTAAACCTAAGCTCGATTTTAAAATGATTGAAGAGGCTGCGCTCCAAAAGCCTGAGTGGACATTTTTATGGGTTGGCCCGGATGCCACCAATGGCGACGTTTCGTTTCAAGAGCTTCTGAGACTTCCCAATGTTATATGGACCGGCCCGGCAGACCCAAAAGAAGTTCCGCATTATATGGAGCTTATTGACATTGGCATCATGCCATATAAAAAATCATCGTATAATCAAGCTGTGTTTCCGCTGAAACTATTTGAATTTTTAGCGGCTGGAAAGCCTGTTGTCGGTTCTAATCTTCCGTCAACTTCAAAAATGAAAAAGCCGTATGTATACGAATATGTAGAAGGCGATCATCCGCTTGATTTTATAGCTGCGTGCGAAAAAGTAATCGGCCAAAACGGAGATGAAACGTATAAAGAAATACGCAGAAACATCGCCCGCGCACAGGATTGGAATTGCTTATTTAAACAAATTATGAAATATACAGGGATTCAAAAACATGCGTAGTCCTATAATTTGGGATGCGCGTTTTTTGATTAAACGTGTTTCTTTTTGATGAAGCTTGTTATAATAACTAAGGAGAAGGTATAATGGAAGGAACGGTTCTCTATATAAATAAAGACTTCATTTAATTCCAAAGGAGACTTCTTTATGCTTGACGAACGCATGATTCGCATTGTTGTTGCGTTTATTGTCTCGCTGCTTACAGTTTTAATCATAACCCCAATCGTAAAAAGGATTGCGATTAAAATAGGTGCAGTTGATCAGCCCAGCAATCGAAAAGTACATGACAAAATTATGCCCCGGATGGGCGGGCTGGCCATATTTATCGGGGTGGTTGCAGGTGTGCTTGCATCCGGTATTTACACAGAAACAAGAATGACGGCTATTACAGTCGGAGCATTCATCATTATTGTGTTAGGTATTCTTGACGATAAATATCAATTAAGTGCAAAAGTTAAGTTTTTGATTCAATTAGGTGTAGCCATTATGATTGTAAGCACTGGCTTAAAAATGGACTTTTTCTCAGTGCCTTTTTTAGCAGAACGATTTGAGTTAGGATGGCTGGCTTATCCGCTGACTGTATTATGGATTGTTGGCATTACAAACGCGATTAATCTGATTGACGGATTGGATGGCCTTGCCGCCGGTCTCTCTGTTATTGGCTTGTCAACAATCGCCGTTATGGCGCTATCCGGCGGAAAAGTACTGATTCTGTCGCTCTCATTGGTTGTGATCGCCAGCACACTTGGATTTTTGTTTTACAACTTTCACCCGGCAAAAATCTTTATGGGTGATACAGGATCACTTTTTTTAGGGTATAGTATTTCGATTCTTTCATTATTAGGTCTGTATAAAAGCGTAACATTGTTCAGTATCGTTATACCGGTTATTATTTTAGGCGTGCCAATTTTTGATACAACATTTGCTATCATCAGGAGAATATTAAACAAACAGCCGATATCGGCACCCGACAAGTCGCATATCCACCATAGATTGATGGCATTTGGCCTTTCACATCGGATGTCGGTTATTGTTATTTACCTGATAGGGTTTATATTCAGTATCTGTGCAATTGTACTTAAAAGTGCCACAATTTGGTTCTCTTTGTTTATTATCTTCATTTTAATTATTTTTATGCAGATCATAGCGGAAGTGACAGGACTTGTGAATGAAAAATTTAAGCCGTTTACGAAATTTTATAAACGGCTGGTGAAAAGAAATTAAAAACAAACGAAAAAGGATTTCTAAGTTGATGATAATACTTTCAACTTAGAAATCCTTTTTTTAATATTATTTATAGCTTAATTGCTTTAGCATAACGAATCCCTTGATTATATTTATCGTGTGCTTCATTATTATACAATTTAGTTGGCAAATACAAAATTAAATTTTTACTTTTATTTTCAAGGGCAAAGTCATTAACCTGATAAACCAATTTAATTTTAGTTGACTGGTGGGGCTTCATTTTTTTTAAATTGTTCATATCAAAATTGCCTTCATTGGTTTGGCTTGTATAATTGTTTATACCGAGCATTGTTTCTATAAACAATGCTCCATCAGTTGTTACATGATCATTTTTATTTTTAATTTCTGCTTCAATTGTTATTGGTGTTATATTGTTGTTTTTTGCGTCTCCTATTTTAGAAGATAAAATCTTTATATTTATATTTTCACATTTTATCACTTCCTTTTTATGGAAATACTCAATTGAAAATTCAGTAGGAACATTTTTGTTTATTATGTAGACACGATAAACAAAAAATAATATAAAAAGAGTTATTAGTAATAGTATATATTTTTTCTTTTTAAACATTTAAAATTCTCCCTTGAATTTTATGTCTTATGATTTTAGTATTATATGATTGATAATTTTTCCTTTCTCAACCGTGAAAATTTCATCTGAAAGAAATTTTAAGCTTTCCGATTCATGGCTAGCAAGAAGAATTAATTTGTTCTTCTCTTTTAAATCTATTAATAAATCTTTTACAAGAGATATTCCATCTTTATCAAGAGCATTGGTAGGTTCATCTAAAATAATAAGTTCTGGATCTTCCATAATTGCCTGGGCAATTCCAAGTCTTTGCTTCATACCTAATGAATAGTTTTTAAATTTTCTTTTATCATCAGGGTTTAAACCGACGGATTCTATTGTGTTTTTTATTTGATCCTTAGTGATTTTTCCTTTTATATCCGCTATCATTTTAAGATTTTTAAACCCTGTATAGTTAGGTAAAAATCCTGGATATTCTATTATAGCTCCAACACTTTCTGGAAAAGAAATTTTTTCCCCAAGTTTTTTCCCGTTAATTTCTATAAATCCGCTTGATGGTTTAATAAGACCACATATAGCCTTAAATAGCATTGTTTTTCCCGATCCATTTTTCCCTGTGAATCCATAAATTTTTCCTCGATCTAATTGTAAACTGATATCGTCAATTAGGACTTGCTTTCTTATTCTTTTTGTAAGGTGATCTACTTTTAAATATGTACTTTTTGACATGTTAATCCTCTGCTTTCATTTAAATTAAGTCCCTTTTTAATAAAGAAATGTAAATAGCAATAAATAAAAAAATGCTTAACAAGACGTTATAGCATATTGAATATTGAAGCGTTAGATGATGACTTGGTTCAAAAATAGTATGTTTAAGAATCATTGAATGTATTGCTGGGAGCAATGGATGATTTATAAATATTGAAAGACATATGACGATAGCAACTATTAGAAAACTATAGTTAGAATTTAAATTAAGGGATAAAAATACATGAATTAAAGTCAGTGATATAGATGTTAAAACATATAGCGTGAAAATTGTAATTAAAAGTTCTCCTTCAGAAACCTGTACATATCTTAAGTCATTTATAATATTGACAGCCCGCATGTTCCAATGTAAAGAGTCTAAGTTATATATCAAACCTACTATATATGTAACAAGAAACAAAATTAGATAGGTACTGATTATATTTAAAATAATAAACAATGTTTTAGAAATCCAATATAGATGGATTTTTTGAACTCTTAATAAAAGGTAAAGATTTAATTTGCTATCATAGTACAATGCATCACCACATATAAATATCACGAAAACATTTATAATAATCCAAATTGTTGGGACACTGCTTAATTCATATTTATCTATAAAGCCTACATCCTTAAAGTTTAGATAAAAAAGTTCAATTATACTTATAGACGCATCTTCAAACTGATTAGAGTTTATTATTGACATATAACATATTAATATACTAAGTAATAAATACTTCCACTTGTTTCTGTGAAAATTGTTACGTATATCTCTTATTAGTAATTCGGATACAATATTTATATCATTTAGCATTTTTCCTCCTAATTTTGATAGTCCTTTCTCGAATATAACTCTCGGCCAATTAAATACACAGCAAATAGTAAGATGATGAAATACATATTATTAATTAATACACTTCTTAAATTCAACCAGTTATTGACATCGATGATAGATTTATTTATAAATAAAGAAGGATTTAAATACATAGCATCAATGTAACTGTATATGCATATACATAAGAGAGTCAAGCTGCTATTTTTTATAATGGTTTTAATGATGCCCGTAATTAATGCTACGATTGATAAGCACAAAAACTTAGTGGAAAATATAATTATTAAAATATTAAATGTTGAAAGCTTATCTAAGTAGTGTTCTGGATTCGGTATCTTGTTTTCGTTTAAAAGTACAGTAATTTGTCCGTTGTTTCCTATCCATTTATTATCAAAACCAAAAATTAATCCACCAATTATATATCCTCCAAAGACTAAAGTGAATGTCAATAGAAAGATATAAACCAATGAAATTATTACATGTTTATTCCACACCGATTTTCTAGATGGTAATTTAATTATTTTATTATATGTTTCTTCTTGTTTCATAATTAATAGTACTGTCAAACAAATAATTGGGATAAGTATAAAAATCATCACATTTTTATTAGTAAGACCCATGATACCGTTTAAGTCAGATAGGAAATCAAATATCGAAAGCTGATCAAGGTCAATATTATTTTTTATTTGGTAGTACATGAGTAAAGCAGCGAGATATACAGTTAAGAATATTGAATATTTAGTTTGGTTGCATACATAAATGAAGAGTCTAAATGTTCTCACTCTTTTTACCTCCAACACAAAAGACAACAAATAGTATGATTATTGTTATAACTGTAATGACGTAGATTCCATATGTAAAGGGGACATCTAAAAACAAAAATTTAAGCGGAGAGTAACTTTGAAAGTGTAATGTGTCTAAAATAATGTCTAAAATTGTGTAAATAAAAAAAGGTATTCCAATAACTATATAACGATTTTCGACAAAAAGACTGCAGGTCAAAGCAACTGAAGCAAAAATGCCTCCAAACATAAAACAGTTTCCAATTCTTAAAATTATATATATTAAAGGATGGTTTATATATAAATCAGGCAAAAAACTAATAATAGGAATATTACCAAAGTATAGGTTTGGTTTAATAGCTGGTAGTAAGGAGAAATAAACTACTAAGTTTAATACAAGCGGAACAATCGATGCCATCCCACCAACTAAAAAGTTAACGAAAAACTTTGTTATTAAATATTTGTTTTTGTTTTGCCTTAGTAGAATATTCTTTAAAAATCCACTTTTCTTTTCTTCTATATAAGAATCTGCATATGGTACTGATGCTAGCAATGGAAAAACAGTGATAATGATTGAAAGGTATATTTCTGGGTTAAATAAAAACCACCAGTTATATACGCCAAGAGGATAATCCCAATAATCAGATGGTTTTAAGTGAATAACATTATTTTCTATCACATCTAAGATAGCAATAATTGAACCTAAAACTAAAATAAATAAAGTTGTACTTTTAGTGAAACCTCTAGTTGTTATGCTTTTAAACATTGCAAATCTCCTTTACATAAAGGATAAGATATGAAAGAAACTTTCATATCTTATCATCTGAGATTAATAACCTTTTAGATAGAATCAGGACTCCAAACTCCAGAAGCCCCCCAACTATTAACTGTTCCATAACCTGTTGCTTTAATTTTTACTTTAATGGTTTTTTTATAATCCTCATGAGCATAGTTTTTTAAGTATTGGGTTTTAGGGTATAATCTGAAATTGTTTCCAAATACGTTTCTATACCGTTTTGAGAAACTTTTTCCGGAGCTGGTAACAAGTTCTGCATAATAATGAACAGAACCTGTCATGTTAATGCTTTTAACGCTCATATAAGCGCTTGTATTATCACGTTTTTCTCTTGAACCAGTATATTCATATTTTCCACTTGTACTGTTGGTGAAATGAAAAGAAAAATTAGTATCTTTGGTATTTCCTTTAGCACTTGCATTGCTTACGGCAAACCCTGTCAATACAAGACTTACAATAGTTATAGCTCCAATAAGTTTTTTTAATTTAGTCTTCAATATGATTCTCCTTATTCACAATTTAAAATTAAAGGACCAACTTAAACTTTTTAGATGGAATCAGGGCTCCATACACCACGGGAGTGCCAATTATAACTAGCGGCTCCTCTATAACCTCTTGCTTTAATTTTTACATTAACAGGAGAACCGTGACTATCCTCCATAGCATAATTCTTGATATAATGTTTAGCTAATTTAGGGTTTTCAG
>NZ_JBVQPQ010000009.1:0-92988 GCF_055721145.1 Bacillus sp. VA15
ATACATTCATTATTATAACAATATTCGTATTCAAACGAAACTAAACAACCAATCACCGATAAACTATCGGCAATTGGCTGTTTAAAAGGTGTTTTGATCCCTGTCTCAAAAACGGGGGTCAGTCCCCAAAGCGGGCTCTTTTTTTATGTTTCATTATGAAATGCTTGCTGCCTGCTGAATGCTTTCTTGAAAAGCAGCCTGAAGCTGTTTTGTCACCGGTCCGGGTTCACCGCTTCCGACCGATTCCCCATCGAGCGTCACGACCGGAATGATCTCTGCGGTCGTTGACGAAATAAAGATCTCTTCCGCCTGTCTCAGTTCTTCCTCACTGACAGGCGTCTCTTCAAGCTCGATCCCGTTCTTTTTAATAAGCCCTAAAATATTCATCCGTGTAATTCCATTGAGAATGAGCCGATTAGCTGGATGCGTTCGCACCATCCCATTGATCACAACATAAACATTAGAGGATGTACCTTCCGTAACAGTGCCGTCTCTTAGTAAAATCGTTTCAAACGCTCCTGCTTCATAGGCTTTTTGCTTGGTCATAACATTATACAGTAAATTCAGACTTTTAATGTCGCATCTCAGCCAGCGAAGATCCTCATCAGTAATGGCTGCCACTCCGTATGCCTGCTCTTGCTCCGGTTTTTTCACGGTAAATGTGTAAGCAGTAGTCTGCGGCTTAAGTCCAGATTCATACTGGTGTTTTCGCGGCGCCACACCTCTTGTTGTCTGAATGTATACCGCTCCCTCACTAACCGCATTCTCCTGTACAAGCTTTTGCAGGTCCCACTCTAAATCTTCTATACTGAACGGCAGTGACATTCCGATTTCAGCCGCACTTCTGAAAAAACGCTCCGCATGCTCGCGCAAGCCAAACAATACCCCTTTGTACACCCTGATAACCTCATAGATACCGTCACCAAACTGATAACCGCGATCTTCCAAATCGATCGAAGCTTCGCTGCGTTCGATCAGCTGGCCGTTGACTAAAACCTTCATAATAGCCCTCCCTTTTCGAGATTTCCCTGATGTTTTTCTAGCTGTCATTGTCACTTATTCTACCATATTGGACTAGCTGAAAAACAGAAAGATCCAAGAGATCTATAGCGGGAAGGAGTTTATTTTTTCCTTAAAATCTGATATTTCGACAAATTTTCTATGTTCTTTCCAGTTTTATTCCTGTATACTTGACTGGTAATACATAGGTTGTAAACATATGGCATCTTCATAAGCTGCCTGCTGTACAGCAGTATGTAGAGATTTTATGCCAATGGAGAGATTGTTATGCGACAAACAAGAGGAGACGCTTCTCCTTCTGCAGTTTCGCTTGCTTTTAAATTTGCAAGTTTAGCAGTTTTATGTGTGCTGCTTTTGCTTATGGTGATTCTGGGGTATTCCAACAGCTCATCGAAAGCAAAGGAAGTCACTGTCACCACAAACGGCCAGCTTCGCAATGAGAAGGAAAGCCTGAAGCTGAAAAACGACTCCCCCGATCTTCTGATCAAACATCTGCAGACAAAGCAGAACATGGGAGATAAGACGGTTTACTTAACCTTCGATGATGGCCCGTCAGCCTATACAACCCGCTTGCTCGACGTACTGAAAAGCGCTGATGTAAAAGCGACATTTTTTATGCTGTCACCGCGGATGAACGAATTCAAACAAGCGGTGAAAAGGGCAGAAAAGGAAGGCCACGCCCTCGGTTTACACGGCGTCACCCATAATAACAAATTGTTCTATCAAACACCGACATCTCCGTTAAAAGAAATGCAGGAGGCGCGTGACACGCTGCAAGACATTACAGGATATAAAACCGATCTTGTCAGAACGCCATACGGGAGCAAGCCGTCACTGACCGCTACACAAATCCGCAATCTTGAGAAAGACGGTTTTGTGTACTGGGATTGGACGATTGACAGCATGGACTGGAAATACCGGAATTCAAAATATGTGACGGCAGTATTACAGCAGCTTGAGAATATGGAACACAGCCATTCAAGCAGGCCGTATGTCATTCTCATGCATGATCTTCCCGCTACCGTAAACGCGCTGCCGGCATTAATCAATAAACTAAAAGAAAAAGGCTATTCCTTCGGAGTGTTAGAGGACACCATGGTTCCTGTTCATGAATAAAAAAGTGAGGCGCACGCATATGGCGGCCTCACTTTTTTATGCCCAAACTTTGGGCAAACTCCCCAATTTTTTGATGGATAACCATGTCAAACAAGCTGTCACAATACGTCGGCTCGAGGTTAATGATGACTTTCTTCAGGCCGGGAATCTGGCTTGCGTCCTCAGGCACAAATCTCGCCGGAGCAACTTCGAGAGACGTGCCGATGACCAATAAAAGATCTGCTTGATCCAGCTTTTCATAAAGGGTGTCAAAGTGCAAGACGGCATCGCCAAAGAGAACAACATCGGTTTTTAATACCGTTCTGCAAATGTCACCATCTTTTCCGGGCGCCGTGCACTCTGGCACCTCCCGCTCCAGCAAATGAGGGAGCTCATAACGGGCGCCGCATGCCGGACAAGCTGCTGTCTGGATAGAGCCATGCAGTTCGTACACATGTCTGCTCCCGGCTTTTTTATGGAGACCGTCAATGTTTTGCGTAAAAATATCGACCTGCTTCCCTTCTTTCTCCAGCTCAGCTAAAAGCAAGTGCCCTTCATTCGGTTCAAAGCTGCCGCTCATTTTCATCTGGAACAATTCTTTGAATTTAGGCCAAAACAGACGCGGATGGTGTAAAAAGTAATCAAGGCTCATCGCTTCCATTCTTGAGGCATCCTCCGTCCAAATGCCCCCGGCTGAACGAAAGTCGGGAATCCCTGATTCTGTGCTCATCCCCGCTCCGGTCAGCACGATAATTCGCTGCGCTTCATTTAAAATATTTCTGAATGCTTCCAACTCAACACCGCCTTTTTTCTCTTATTTTACCACGAAAAAAACTCCGCCTCTGTCAGACGAAGTCTTTCCCTTTTAAGCCCGTTCCTTTTCCTCTTTATTCAGATTGACTTGGAACGGATCGTTTTGGTGCTTTTGCTTTACAAAAACCATTTGGCCGGGGTATGCAAACTCAACACCTTCTGCGGCGAGAATTTCAATAATTTTATAGTTGATATCCTCTCTAACATCAAGGTTTTCAGCCCAAACCGTTGTTTTTGTATAGAAGTTGAAAAATAAATTGTAGTAGCTGTCGGCAAACGTATCAAAGTTGACCATGATCGTTTCATTATCAACGCCCTCATGTTCTAAGAGCATGGTTCTGAGAGAACGAATGGAGCGTTCAAGGTTCTCAATCGGCGTTGCATAGGACACATGGATGGAAAACGTGATCTGGCGTTTGGTCATTCTCGTCCAGTTCGTGATCGCTTCCATCGACAGCGTAGAGTTCGGCACCGTTACAAGCGCCCCCTGTGCTGTTCTGAATCTCGTGCTCCTGAAGGTAATATCTTCTACTGATCCGGTTACTGTCGACGTCTCCACCCAGTCACCGATGGTAAACGGCTTTTCAGTAATGATAATGATACCGCCGAAGAAGTTGCTGATGGTATCCTTCGCTGCAAGCGCAAAAGCCAGCCCGCCAAGACCTAGGCCCGCCACAAACCCGTTGACATCATAATTGAATTCCTGAGCGATCACACTGACACTGAGCGCAATGATGACAAAACGGAGCAATTTGGATAAAAACGGCGCCAGAATGTCATCCATGTCCAGCTCGAAGCGCTGATTCACCTTATGGAAGATAAACGACGACGCTGCGGTCAAATTACAAAGCCCCCAGCACAATAACGCAACAATCAGTGAGCGATATATTTTGCTGATGACCGGCATTTGTTCGTCTAAAAACGGTGAATACCGGATCGCTAAAAACAGCCCTAAGGCAACAAAAAACCATCTGGCCGGCTTTTCAAACGCCAGAACCACCTGTTTGAAAATTTCTGTTTTCGGCCGGTTTGTCAAATTAAAAAGCAGATTAAAGAAATATCTTGTGAACAATTTTCTGAGTATAAGAAACACCAGCAAAATCGCCAAGCTGATGCCGATTTGTATGATTTTATCAAGCGTGAAATATTGCTGCAGATAATCTGGCATGACAGTCTCCCTTCTATTTAAATCGAATGTTTATTATACTAAAAGATTCGTAAAGATGCTCTTCTAAATGTCTTTTTACAGCACAAAACCCCGGCGTTCCGCCGGGGTCATTTCTCAATTCATCTATCAGCCAGATTCAATAGGGACAGTCACTTACTTTTTTTCGTTTGTGTCTGATCAAGGAGAGTTGCTTTTTGCATTTCAGCATCCGTTTCGGCTTTAATTCTTTCCTCCACTCTGATTCTCCCTTTTCCCATGATCTCGCCTCCTTTTTTGCTATTATAAAGTAACAGAATGTTTTGTGAATATGTCGAAAGGCCTAATTTCCTGGCGAAATATGTTCTGATGCGCTGAGTGTCTTTTTTTAGTTATACGCAGCCCTCAGCCCGGACCATTCCGATTATGGCAGAAAAAATTCACCAGTTTGTATCGCCGCGCATATATGGATTTGATACAATAACAGAAATGCCCATACGAGGAGCTGACTTAGCTTGTACACCATTGCCCATCGCGGAGCATCAGGTTACGCTCCGGAAAATACGTTTGCCGCATTTGACCTTGCGGCGGAAAAGAATGCAGATATGATCGAACTGGATGTCCAGCTTACAAAAGACAGGCAGATTGTTGTGATACACGATGACAGGGTTGACCGAACAACAAACGGCTCGGGTTTTGTTAAGGATTTTACATTGGAGGAATTGCAAAAGCTTGATGCAGGAAGCTGGTACGGCCCCGCTTTTCAGGGAGAGCGCATTCCAACCTTGGAAGCGGTGCTTAAGCGCTACCATAAAAAAATCGGCCTTTTAATTGAATTAAAAGGCCATCCATCTCAAGTCGGAATTGAAGAAGAAGTGGGACAGCTGTTAGAGCAATTTTCTTTTTCTATCAACAATATTGTCCAATCCTTTCAATTCCGCTCCGTCCAGAGGTTCCGTGAGCTTTATCCATCGATTCCGACAGCAGTCATTACAAGGCCCAATTTTGGCATGCTGTCCAGAAATCAGCTGAAGGCCTGCCAATCTATCGCAAACTATGTCAATATAAAATACACACGACTCAACCGGCTGATGATCGCTTCCGCCCATAAAAATGGCTTAAAAGTATTCGCATGGACTGTCAAGAATCAAAAGATAGCAGCAAAATTACAAGCCATGGGTGTGGACGGCATCGTAACAGACTACCCGGATTTCATCAAAAAGGATGGAAAACATGAAAATATATAGCGCAGTTTTTATCGGAGGTGCGCTTGGCGCCTGCCTCCGATACGGATTAAACATGTGGATACACACCGATCAATTCCCGGCAGCAACCTGGCTGGAAAACGCGGCAGGCAGCCTTCTATTAGGCATTCTGACCGGTTTTTTTATGATCAGGGCAAAACGGCCTTTGCTGTCGGCTTTTTTAGGCACCGGCTTTTGCGGCGGATTTACGACAATGTCTACGTTTTCTAAAGAAACGGTGATGCTATTGCAAGCACAATCCTCACTGGCTGTTTTGTATATGGCAGTCTCACTGATATCGGGAATCGTTCTTGCACTGATTGGCGTTCTGGCGGGACGGCGCATAGCAGGCATTCTGCTAAGAAAGGGGCTGCAGGAAAGATGACACTAGCGGGTATCTTCATAGCGGGCGGTCTTGGCGCGATGCTGCGCTTCTGGGTTGGCAATGTCATAACCGCCAAATCCAAAGGTCTCAGCCTGCCCATCGGCATAGTAACAGTCAATATTCTCGGAGCTCTCGGGCTTGGAATATTCACAGGGCTTCACGTTACAAATGCTTCGGCCTCCCTCATCATCGGCACGGGTTTTTTTGGCGCCTTCACGACCTTTTCCACTTTCAGCGTTGAAAGTGTTCAGCTCCTGCTGGCCAAACGCGTAATGGAAAGCATCCTGTACATCGCCCTGACGATTTGCGGGTCGCTTTTGGCATTTTGGTGCGGCTGGACAATTGCAACGTAAAAAAACCTTGAGCTTATTTCTCGCTCAAGGTTGCACTGTTCAGCATCACAGGCTCGGGCATTGGCAGCGTGTGGTGCGCCGTAATCCCGGTTGTGTTGCCAGCTTCTTCTTTTATATCGATTTGTTTGATTAATCGGCCGTCCATCTTCAGCACCTTTATCGTATATGAACCGATGCGGATGAATTCACCAGCCTCAATATCGATGTTTTCTTTTAATATCAGTCCGCCGATCGTATCGACGTCCTCTTGAATCGATGCGCCAAGAAGGCTGTTCACCTGATCGATCCGAACCTTTCCGTCCATCACATAATGGCGATCGCCAAGCTTTTGGATCAGCGGCTGTTCATCTTCGTCAAATTCATCTCTGATCTCGCCGACAATTTCCTCAAGAATATCCTCTGTCGTCACAAGTCCCGAGGTTCCTCCGTATTCATCAGACAATATGGCCATATGAATACGTTCGCGCTGCATTTTAATTAGCAAGTCATGAACCGGGATGGTTTCCATCACTTCGATTACGGGTCGCACATACGGATGGATCGTCATCTTCATTCGTTCCTCTTCTGTCATAAACAGCAAATCGGAAAACAAATGCTTCGTATTAACCAAACCGATGACACTGTCTTTGTCCCCATCTGTGACAGGCCAGCGCGTGTATTTTTCCTTCAGCATGACTTCAAGCATCTCGGCCATTGTCATCTCTGTTGACACAGCTGCCATTTCCTTCCGCGGTATCATAATTTCTTTGGCAATCCGATTATCAAATTCGAAAATTTTATTTACATATTTATATTCAGACGGATTAATCTCTCCGTTTTTTAAACTCTCAGACAACAGCATTCTGAGTTCTTCCTCAGAATGGGAACCGTCATGTTCTGACGCAGGCTTTAAACCGAACATGCCGCATAAAAACCGCGCCGATCCATTGAGGATCCAAATAAACGGAAACAGGAGCAAATAGAATAAACGCAATGGACCCGCTATCAGCAAGGTCAGCTGTTCAGCCTTTTGAATCGCGACCGTTTTCGGGGCAAGCTCACCTACAACAACGTGCAGGAATGTAATCAAGCCATATGCGACCGCAAATGAGATCGCATGAGAAACCGATTCCGGCAGGCCGAGCGGTTCAAACAATGGATGCAGCAGCCGTTCAAATGCCGGCTCCCCCAGCACGCCAAGCCCAATTGATGTCAATGTAATGCCCAGCTGGGATGCGGATAAATATTCATCCAAATCTGTAATGACACGCTTTGCGAGTATCGCCCGTTTGTTTCCTTCCGTTATAAGCTGATCTATTCTGGATCTCCTTACTCTAACAATCGCAAACTCGCTCGCAACGAAAAACGCGGTTAAAGCAATGAGCACGCCAATTAAAATCAGACTGTCAATATCGTCCATTTAACCTTATCCCCCTCATGGAAAGGATAAGGAGTCACCTCCTGATATAATCATTTTTCCTTAACATTGAGGTACGCGGTGTATTGTTGCCTAAGCAGAGGGCCCCATCATACCACCTCCAAGTCAAAGTTTGATTATAATTTGTATATTTTATTGTAACACAACTCATTCCAAAAATGATTTTTAATTTTTAGACTTTTGTCAGGCACAGCCTGTCAATTCTATTGCCTGTTGGATTGGAAAAGGGAGGGTTTTGTGAATAAAAAAGAAAACAGCATTTAAAGCCGTTTTCTTTTTCTTTGCTTTCCTAAGCAAAATCCCTATATAAGGATATGAAAATATCCCGTGAGTTTTTAATCTGCTCGGTCGGCACGCTGAAGGATAAACGGAAGTGCCCTTTCATTCCAAAACCGCTGCTCGGCACGATTAATAGTTTGTATTTTTGGGCGGCATGCACGCAAAATGCGACTTCATCCTCAATTGGCGATTTCGGAAAAACAAAGAAGCCACCCTTTGGCATTTCAAATTCAAAACCGGCTTCCTTTAAAATGCCGACCATTAAATCCCTGCGCTCTTTATAAGCGCTTGCGTCTACTCTTAAATCACCCATTCTTGCCACAGCCCGCTGCATCATGACAGGCGCATTCACAAATCCAAGCGTTCGATTACAGTACACAAAAGCGTTGATCAAAAGGCCGGCATCCGGCATCTTGTTGTCTAAACCGATATACCCGAGCCGCTCCCCGGCTATACCAAGATCCTTACTGAATGAGCTCGCCAAGATCACACGATGATACGATTGAAACGGATTTGCCAGCTCTTCATCATAGATTAATTGACTGTACGGTTCATCAAACAGCACATAAATCGTCTGGCCGCTCTTCTCTTCTGTTTCTTTTAATAAATCGCCTAAATCATCTATATTTTTCTGGCTGAGTACGGTACCTGTCGGGTTATGAGGTGTATTGAGAATCAGCCCTTTCGTCTTTGGAGTGATCGATTGCCTTACCGCTTCTATATCGATCTCGAACCGGGACGTCAACGGGCAGCTGACAGCCTTTCCTCCGTAGTTCTCAATATACAATTTATACTCGGCAAAATAAGGTGTGAGAATAATGACCTCTTCTCCCGGGTTTACGATACTTTTTAACGCGACATTTAATGCGCCGCCCGCGCCCACCGTCATGACGACGCGTTCCGCCGAGAACTCTGCTTCAAAACGGGAAGCCAGAAATTGCGCGACTTTTTCTCTCGCTGCCGGAAGCCCTTGGTTTTGTATGTATCCGTGATGGCCTTTTTCAGCTTCCTCTATTAACGCTCTTTTAAAAGCTTCAGGCGGTTCAACAATCGGGTTGCCGAGTGAAAAATCAAATACCTGGTCATCCCCGAACTCTTTCTTCAGCCTTGCGCCTTCATCAAACAGCTTGCGAATCCATGAGCCTTTATTTAAGTTTTCTTCAATTTCCCGGGATAACCCAGCCAATTTCATCTGTCCCTTCCTCATATAAAAGTTTGAAAATTCTATCTTTCTATGTTACTTCAATCAGATGATGAATTCCACAACTTCCAGTTCCCGTCTGGAAAAAAACAATAAACTTGTGCAAGACACCATTCATATATTAAACTATTCTCATAACTATAACGTGATGGTTGGGAGGGATATAGATGGGGCTGAGACTTATCGCATCAGTGAACTAGCGGCACTTGCCGGAGTAACGAAACGAACAGTTGATTATTATACGAATATCGGTCTGCTTACGCCGGCCAGATCCTGTTCAAATTACCGTTACTACGACGAAAATGCACTCAAACGGCTTATATTTATTGTAGATTGTAAGAAGCAGCGATTGGCCCTGTCCGATATTAAAGATCGACTGGAGAACCAGTTTCCCTCTTCAGCTAAACTTGATGATGAAATTGGAAATCTGGCATTAGAAATTGATCATATGAATCAAAACATTTCCGGAATCTTGCATCGGTTTGAACGGCTGAAGCCCGAGGATCGTGACAAGCTGAAAAGCAAGCTCCCGCCCGAAAAGCTCGCCGTGCTCCAATCATTTATGCTGCTGTTAAGTTAAAACCATTCTATCTAACAGGAGGTGTTACCTTCATTCTCATTGCTAGAATGAAGGTTCTAATTGGACATAGTGAATTTGATTTTAGTTGCTGTTTTAATCGCCCTGACGGCATTTTTCGTGGCATCTGAGTTTGCCATTATCAGAATCAGAGGCTCACGGATCGATCAGCTGATCGCGGAAGGAAATAAAGCAGCAATAGCCGCAAAAAAAGTGACCACGCATCTTGATGAATATTTATCTGCGTGTCAGCTCGGAATTACATTGACTTCCATCGGATTAGGGGTTTTAGGTGAATCAACGATTGAAAGGCTGCTTCACCCGCTTTTCGTACAATTGAACGTTCCAGGTTCCCTTTCACATGTCATATCGTTTATTTTTGCGTATGCCATTATCACGTTCCTGCACGTTGTTGTCGGAGAACTTGCACCTAAGACAGTCGCTATCCAAAAGGCGGAAGCAGTGTCTATGCTGTTTGCGAAACCGTTGATTTGGTTTTACCGCATTATGTTCCCGTTCATTTGGCTTTTGAACAATTCCGCACGGTTATTGACAAAAGCATTTGGCCTGGAGACCGTTTCAGAAAACGAACTCGCTCACTCTGAAGAAGAGCTGCGAATCATTCTGTCTGAAAGCTATAAAAGCGGTGAAATTAACCAGTCAGAGTTTAAATATGTGAATAAAATCTTTGAATTTGATGACAGGCTCGCGAAAGAAATTATGATTCCGCGGACCGAAATTGTCAGCCTTCCGCATGATATCAAGATTTCTGAAATGATGGACATCATTCAGATTGAAAAATATACCCGCTACCCTGTAGAAGAGGGCGATAAGGATAACATTATCGGGGTTATTAATATTAAAGAAGTGCTGACCGCCTGCATCAGCGGCGAGGTATCTGTTGATTCCACCATTTCTCAATTCGTCAACCCGATCATTCATGTCATTGAATCTGCGCCGATCCAAGATCTGCTTGTCAAAATGCAAAAAGAAAGGGTCCACATGGCCATCCTGTCTGATGAATACGGCGGGACTGCCGGGCTCGTGACGGTTGAAGACATTATCGAAGAAATCGTCGGCGAAATCCGCGATGAATTTGATATTGATGAAATCAACGAAATCCGCAAAATCGGCGAAGGCCATTATATTCTTGACGGAAAAGTGTTGATCGATCAAGTAAACGACCTGCTCGGCATCCATTTAGAGAACGAAGAAGTCGATACAATCGGCGGCTGGTTCCTTACCCAAAAATACGATGTTGAAAAAGGCGATTCTATCATTGAAGAAGGCTGCGAATTTATCATCAACGAAATTGACGGTCACCACGTCGCTTATATTGAAGTTAAAAAGCTTGCGGCTGAAGAGCTGGTCGAAGCTGGAGAACCGAAAGAAGCATAATGTGAAAAGACACCTTTTATTGAGGTGTCTTTTTTATTATGTTTTGTTTTAGCCTCCCCATTCTGCTCCTATGAAAACTGTTGCTAATAAAACGCTAATCCTCGGGAAGTCTAATCAGGGGGTTCGATCTCATTTAAAACAAGAAAAAGGAGTGAAAACATGAAAGTAGTGGTAACTGGGGCAGCAGGCAAAATAGGACGGTGGGCCGTAAGAACAATATTGGAGGCCGGCCACGATGTGACAGCGTCAGATCGGTTATTAAGAGAAGAATCAGCATCGAAAAAATTTATTCAAGCAGATTTGCGGGATTATGGCCAGGTATGCCAGCTTATTATGGGCTGTGATGCTGTGGTCCACCTCGGGAATATCCCGACCGATGTCAGGAATACCTCCCAGGCGATATTTGAAAATAATATGCTCGTCAATTTTAATGTCCTGGAAGCCTGTAAAGATTTTAAAATCCCTAAGCTGGTATGGGCCTCAAGTGAAACGGTGCTGGGATATCCGTTTGTCCCGAAAGAGCTCAGCTACCTTCCTGTAGACGAGGAACACCCGACGATCGTAAAATCATCGTATGCCATGGCAAAACGGCTGACTGAAATTCTCTCAGATATGTATTCAAAGCTTACCAAAACACAAATTGTCACTCTCCGTTTTGCGAATATATATGAGCCTGATGAGTACGAAAAAATCCCTGGCATGCACTGGAACGAGCAGCAAAAAGAGATACAAAAGAAAAATGCATGGGCGTATTGCGATGTAAGAGATGCAGCACACGCTTGCCTCCTTGCAGTCGAAAAAAATAATCTCGGGAACGATGTCTTCCATATTACTGCGCCGGACACCATCATGAAAGAACCGAGTGAAGACTTAGTTAAGCGGTTTTTCCCGGATGTCTCTTTAAAAAGAGATATAAAAGGATATGAAACGCTGATGGCAATCGATAAAGCGAAAAAGATCCTTGGTTATGAACCGCGTTATACGTGGCGTTCTGTATTAAACAATGACGGCTCACTCAAAGCACTGCCAGAGGATCAGCTTTCATTATCCAAAATATAAAAACAAAAAGCAGCAGATGTTCAATGAATGTCTGCTGCTTTTTTTATATCATAATCTTCTAAATTGATGTCTACATCCATTTTGAGAGCCAGCTTTGCCAGCTGCAGCCCCATATAGGGCCCCATTGTCAAACCTGACGATCCAAGGCCATTTGCTGCTATGATCCCATCCCAGCCGGGAAGGGGTCCGATCACCGGCACATCACCTGGTGTAAAGGGGCGTAAACCGACTCTTGCTTCTTGAAAGGTGCTATTTGCTAAACCAGGAGCCATTTCTAAACCTTTGTTCAACAATTCCTGCAGCCCGCCGGCCGTTATCCGTACATCATGTCCTTCTATGTCATCTTCACGAGTTGCTCCGATGGCTATTCTCTTGTCAGCATAAGCTAACAGATATTCCTTAGAAGGCGGCATCACAGCCGGCCAGCTGTCCATATCATTTGCGGCCGGAACCTGCACGTATACGATTTGCGCTTTTTGCACGCTTACTTTGAAGCGAATGCCCAAAGGTTCCAGCAATTGCTCTGCCCATACACCTGCACAAACAATCACCTCATCAGCAGCATAACGTTCATCACTCACGGTTACTCCTGTCACTCGTTTCGAATGATATTGAAGCTTGGCATCGCCTGTAAAAAAAACGGCGCCCATTCTTTGAGCTGAACGCACTAATGCATCTCTCAGCACTTCACCATCCACTCGGGCAGCTCCGCTTATATGAATGGAATGGTACCGTTTAGCCAGCAGCGGAAACATGCCAGCGGTTTTCATTTCAGATAGAAAGGAAATCTCTCCGATTTCCGGGGCATCTTGTTTGCGTTCCTGCACCCGTTTTTCAATTTTCTCTACCTTTTCTTTCTCGTGATGGATACTAAGAGCACCAACAGGAGCATAACCCGTTTCTTTCTCGCCTTCTTTTCTAAGCTCCTCTATCAAGCTGGGGTAAAAGTGTGCTCCTGCCTTTGCCATTCTGTACCACGCTTGATTTTGCCTGGGTGACAGCCACGGACAAATAATGCCTTTCGCCGCATGGGTGGCCTGTCCCTTATCTTTCCGATCTATAACAAGAACCTCAGCCCCCATTTTGGCTAACTGATATGCAGTTGACGCTCCCAGAATTCCAGCTCCGACTACGATGATTTTTTTCATTTTCCGTAACCTTTCCCAATAGTCAATTCCTCAATTAGTATAGCTAATTGCCGAGGAACTTATAAACAATCGGGAAATTAGTGAGTAGAAGTACTGATGGTTTATAACTGCTCAAGCTTCTTTTCAAGTTCTTTAATACTGTTATTCAAAGCCTCTGTCATAGCTGCAAGTCTTTCCTTTGACGGCAGGTGGGCAAAATCAGCCTGCTGAAGAGGCTCACCGATAATAAGCTTCATTTTTCCTTTTTTGAACAATTCCTTTCCGCTTGAGGGCCCTTTATAAGCAGCGGGAACGAGCGGCACTTTCCCCATTTGCGCAATCGTCACCGCACCTCTTTTCAAAGGCACGTCCTCAGAGGTTCTTGTTCCGCTTGGGAAGATACCGACGATCTCTCCTTCTTTCAGCAACTTAATCGGTGTTTTAATACTGCTTGGCCCGGGATTTTCCCGATCTACCGGAAAGGCATGAATTTTCTGCAGAAACGAACCGATCCATTTATTTTGAAAAAGCTCTTTTTTCGCCATGTAGTGTATTTGATAAGGAAGAATCCCGACTCCGAGTGTGATCACATCAACCCAGCCGGAGTGTGTACACGCGATGACAAAACCTGAATCGGCCGGAAGGTTTTCTTTGTTATACACCTTCACTCCTCCGCGAAGAGAAAGAATAACTTTTAAAGCATTTGCACAAAACTTATACATATCGCACTTCCTTTGTCGTAATCAATGATTCTTACTGTTACTTATTATAACAACATTTTTTATTACCTGGTACTAATTTTTATGATTTCTCCGGTTAAAACGCCAAAAAGCTGAGGATTCACCCTCAGCTTTTGTTATATTTCCTCCCTGGTCGGCGGTGCCATAAACTCCGGCCCGACCGGGTCTGATATCGTATTTTCTAATATGGCATTGATGTTGTTATAATCTTCACTGCTCAGCGTCCAATCTGTAATCTCTGATACCGCCTCAACCTGCTCAGGCTTTCTTGCTCCCCAAAGAGCAATATCCGCTCCCGGCTGATCTAAGATCCATCTGACGGCCAAGTGAATCACTGATTTTCCATAACGTGTCTTCGCCAGCTCATCCAATTGTTTGACAGCGGAAAGATACTCTTTAAAGCGGGGCTTCTGGAATTTCGGATCGTGATTTCGCAGATCGTCGCCCTCAAATGGATACTCTTCGGTCATTTTTCCTGTTAACAGCCCTCTGCATAAACTGCCGTATAATAACGTTGTGATCTGTTTGTCTTTCGCATACGGAAGAACATTCTCTTCGATTTCTCTTTCAAACAGATTATATGGAGGCTGTACCGTATGAAGCGGTGCAGCGGCGCGAAATGTATCCATTTGCTCAACTGAAAAATTACTGACGCCAATCGCCCGGATTTTCCCCGCATCATATAATTCCTTCATTACTTCTGCCGTTTCTTCAATTGGCACAAGCGGATCAGGCCAATGCACCTGATAAAGATCAATATAATCCGTTTGAAGCCGCTTCAAAGAAGCCTCGACTTCCTCTATGATTCTCGCTCTGTTCGCGTGGCGGAACAGCTGGTTGTTCTTCCAGTCCAGAGCCGTTTTCGTTGCGAGAATCACCTGATCTCTTTTGCCGTGCTCCTTGATCGCCTTGCCGACGATTTCCTCGGACTGCCCGAAGCCATAAGCCGGCGCGGTGTCAATCAGTGTGATCCCCTGATCAAGAGCGGCGTGGATTGTTTTGATGGATGTTTTTTCGTCAGTGCCTCCCCACATCGTTCCGCCAATTGCCCATGTACCGAGGCCGATTCTGGAGGCTTTGATTCCTGTATCTGCAATACTGGTATATTCCATTATGCCACTCCTTCACTTTTTCACTATCTTTTCCCCTCTGGAAAAAATGTTAAACATTTCTCGGTACTATCTTTCGCGGCCATTTTTGGTTACTATATAGGAATGGTGTTTGATTAGGTATAAAAAAGCCGTTTGCACGTAATGTGCAACTTTAAACCTTTCTTATGCGTGTATAAGATAGAGGGGAGAAAAGGCAGTGACGATCGATGAAATTTACCAAATGTACATGAATGATGTTTACAGGTTCCTGCTCTCCATGACTAAAGACAAGCATCTTGCCGAAGACTTGCTGCAGGAAACCTTTATGCGGGCATACATACACATTCACTCCTATGATCACAGCAAAGTAAAGCCCTGGCTTTTTCAAGTGGCGCGAAACGCCTTCATTGATTACGTCAGAAAGCATAAGAAAGAAGTAACCATATCTGATGACTTGATCGGGAGCCTCTTTCAAAATGCTGTTCAGAGCCCTGCCCATCAGGTAGAGATAAAGGAAGTGCTGACTGGTTATATGTCCGAGCTCCCCGATAATTATCGGGAGGCCTTAACGCTATATTATTTAAAAGAGTTAAATTACAAAGAAGCATCCCATATTATGAATATTTCAGAGGCGAATTTTAAAAGTGTTTTATTTCGCGCCAGACAGCGGCTGAAAGCACTTTATAATAGAGGTGTTAATGATGAATGAAGAATTTAAAAAGCGTTTTGATCAATATAAAAATGGGGAAATGAGCGACCAGGAAATGACCGCATTTGAGGAAGAACTTGAGAAGCTAGAAGTGTATCAGGAACTGATTGACAGCGAGCTAGAGGACGATAACGATTGGGATGTCAGCATCAGTCCTGAAAAACAAAAAGCGATTTTAGCCTACGGCAAACGCAAGTCTTATTTGCGAATTTCTGTACTTGCCGTCATTTCGACATTGATGATTTTGCCGCTTTGTACGCTGGGAAGCTACCTCTATTACGGAATGGGAGGAAAACACAGCACTGGCAATGAGTTTATGGAAACCGCCGCAGTCACTGTAGCCCTGACCATGCCGAATGTTCTTGTCGATACATCCGGACTGAAAAGCCAGGTAAAGCTGTTTGGCATGAATACGGAATTCCCGCTGCAAAAGCAAATCGGCACGAAGACAGCTGCCGTAGGGAATGAACGGGTTGAAATGTTTTATGATAAAGTGAAAGCGCCGGCCGTTAACTACTATGACTTAGAAGTGAATAAAACCGGCCATTACTTTACACACCCATCAAATGCATCAGAACAAACAACTGCAAAAGCAGAAAAAACGTTAAAGACATTACCTGAAGGAACGGTTTCCGAGGTCTATCTTTCATATGACCGTGCATACCCGACAAAAGAAGTGTATAACAAGTTCAAAGGCTATGATGTGAGCTTCTTGTGGAATGCAATTGAAACAGAGAAAAATACAAATGAGACAGTGTACACAGAACCTCTTGGCTATCCTGGGAAGGATTCAAAGTTCTTGGCCGCACTTAATACAAAAGGCAAGTCAAATGGCGATCAGTTTATCAACGCCCTGAAATTCATGTCCAAGCACGAAAAATGGGCGCAGGTCATTTCAAAACGAAAAGACCTGAATGTGGATAACCGATTGGATTATGTCGAGAAAAACGGTGTCAATGTATACGGTTCGGTCGTTACAGGACCAACCAAGGAAATCCAGCGCATGCTGAAAAACAAATCTGTAAAATCAGCGAATGTCGGCGAGGTGGAATTATGGAACTGGTAAGAATTTTTAAAGAACACAATGTATTCGGCTGGATCTCTGTCGGGACAGCGGTTCTGTCCCTGCTCTTACTGAATTTGGCGATTATCAGCAACGTCACATTTTATTCCTATCAAATGCTTCCGTTCGCCATGGCTGCCGTTCCGTTTGGCGTTATTGAACTCTTCATCAAGAGAGGACGCACAGGCCCCGGCCTGCTCGGCGTCATCTTGAATCTCTTTGTGATCATTTGTGTGTATACCATTGTATCTGTAGATACCAATTTACAGTTTGGCTTTTAAAAGAAAAAGACGCCTCTTCAGGCGTCTTTTTTTAGTTACACCTGCTTTCGAAACAGGTAGCTTTCTATAGTAAAACCCATTTTGTCTGTATAAAACCGGTGTGCGTCTTTACGCTGAAGGCCAGATGAAAGACTGACAAAGCCAAACCCGGCTTTTCTCGCCCAGTCTGCGGCATAATCTAAAAGCATTTTGCCGTATCCCTTTGATCGGCAAGGCGCGGTTGTCACAAGATCCGCAATCCATAAGTGCTCCCCTTTATGAATGGAAACTCTCGGCAGCGCGCCGCACAGCGCCCTGATTGCTGTATCCTCATATAAGGCAAACAGCATATACGATTCTTTCTGCACACAGGCTTCAAGCCTTTGTAAATATGTCTCTTCATCCAGATCTGTTCTCAATTCACTCATTACCGGATACGACTCGGCCCATTCTTCTATCGTGGTTAGTTGTTTCATATGAATCATCTTCTCAATCCCCTTTCCTTTCGTTACAATGATCATAGCGAATAAATGGCATTTGCCAAATAGCCAATATTAGAAAAGTTGACCATGCCAGATACAAAGGAGATATGAGATGGATATCACGCCGTTTCTTGATAAAAAAAGCAAAACACCGCTGTATGAGCAGCTTTATACCTTTTTCAAACAAGAAATTTCACACGCGCGAATCACGAAGGGAACAAAGCTTCCGTCAAAACGCAGGCTCTCCGGCTCGCTCGGTGTCAGTACGGCAACAATCGAACGTGCTTACGAGCAATTAACTGCTGAAGGCTATGTCAAAAGCAAGCCAAAAATCGGCTGGTTCGCGGCGGGAGTAGAAGCAGACTTCCCGGCGGCTCCTGACCATTTTCAGCAGTCTATGCGACAGGTTATACATGAAAATAAAGCACCTGCTATTGACTTTCATCAAGGCAATGTTGATCATGTCCACTTCCCCTTTAACGCCTGGAGAAAAAGTACGGCAAAAAGTCTGGATCGCTATTCCGGATCGTTTCACACCTCTGGCGACCCACAAGGAGAACCTGAACTCAGGCACATGATTGCCCGTTTTGTCAGGCTGTCACGAGGAGTACATTGCGAGCCAGAGCAGATCATTATTGGCGCAGGAACAACCGTGCTTCTGCAGGTTCTTTGCCTTACGCTTGAGCCAGGAACAAAAATCGGTTTTGAAGAACCGGGTTTTCACCGGTCAAGAAGGATGTTTGAAGCAAATCGCATGAATGTCATTCCGATTTGTTCTGATGAAGAAGGCGTCCTGTTGGGTGAGCTTAAACGCCAGAATCCGTATCTCATGTATACGACTCCTTCGCATCAGTTCCCGCTTGGGACCATTATGACGATAACCCGCAGACAGGAGCTGCTGGCATGGGCAAAAGAAGCAAACTCGTTCATTATTGAGGATGATTACGATGGAGAATTTCGTTACAGCGGCCAGCCTATTCCGTCTTTGCAGGGTCTTGATCCGAATGGCAGAGTCATATATCTCGGCACTTTTTCAAAGTCACTTTTGCCCTCCTTGCGGCTCAGCTACATGATTCTGCCCCCTGCACTCATGGAACCGGTCAGAAAAAACGCTCAGTTAATGAAGCAAACGGTCTCTTTCCACTCACAAATGGCACTGGCAGACTTCATCGAAAGCGGAGAGTGGCAAAAGCACGTAAATAGAATGAGAGCCTTATACCGAAAAAAACATGCTGTTCTGTTAGATGCCATACGCTCTGAACTGGGAAACAGCGTTGAGATTCTCGGTAAAAACTCCGGGCTTCACATCCTGCTGCGGCTTTTGTTTCCAGTCAGTGAAGAAGAAGCGATTAAAGCTGCCGCCGACAACGGCGTAACCATCTATCCCGTATCCCCCTCATATAAAGGACAGCCGCCATTTGTTTCTGTCTTAATCGGTTATGGCGGTTTGTCAGAAGGGGACATCAGGCTCGGTATCGAAAAACTGAAAACGGCATGGGCACCGTTGATATCGTCTTATTAAATAAAAAACAAGCTCCGGAAACGGAGCTTGTTTTTTAAAAGGATAAAATCCCGATTAAATTTAAGAATACAATAATAATGGCTAATGGCACGATAAAACGAAGCAAATAAAACCATGTGTAAAAGAATGCTTTACCTGCATTTGATCCGTTTCTCATTTCTTCCCAGAGCTCGGGCTTCGAAATTTTGAGCGGGATAAAAAGAGAAATTAACAGAGCCCCTAATGGCATTAAAACATTGCTGACGGTAAAATCGGCAATGTCAAAAAACGTTTTACCAAATATGTGCACATCGCTCAATACACCATACGACAAGCAGCAAGGGATTCCGACCAAGAAAATCAAAAGCCCGCTCGCCCATGACAGTTTTTTTCTCTTCTTTTCGTTCCCTTTTCCGATTGTGGCGACAATAATTTCAACCATCGAAAACGCTGAGGTTAAGGCTGCAAATAAAAACGCAACGAGAAAGCCGATAAAAAACAGCGTGCCGAACGGAAGCTGTTCAAATACGGCCGGAAGCACTGTAAATAGCAGTGTCGGACCTTCATTTGGCTGAAAGCCGAATGAGAAAACCGCCGGGAAAATGGCCAAACCCGCCAAGAGTGTCACAATGATATTCATCACGACAATGGAGGCTGCCGAACGAGGGACATTTTGTGTTTTCGGCAAGTAAGAGCTGTAAGTCACCATCACCGAAACCCCCAGTGTTAACGTAAAGAAGGCCTGTCCCAGCGCGAATAATATGGATTCCGGAGTCAGATCGCCGAAATGAGGCACAAGCAAAAATTTCACGCCTTCCATCGCACCATTAAGTGTGAGAGACCGAAGAACGAGAAGAATAAACAATATAAACAAAATCGGCATGATCACCGCGCTGACCCGTTCAATCCCTTTTTGAACCCCTCTGGCGACTACCAAGACAGTCAGCACCATAAATACAAACTGAGCCGCGAGCGTCTGCACCGGATTTTGGATAATAGAAGCAAAAAGGGTGCCATACTGCGCTTGAGAAAGTCCGGACAGTGAACCTGATGCTGTCTTCAAGATATACAGCAAAATCCATCCTCCGATTACACTGTAAAACGACAGTACTAAGAAACATGCGGCTACGCCGACCCACCCTGTAAGAAACCAAGCTGTTCGCGGCGCTTCTTTTTTATATGCATCAATGGCATTCGTCTGGTTCCGTCTTCCAAAAAGAAATTCCCCCACTAAAAGCGGATAGCCTAAGAGGATGGTAAATAACACAAAGATAAGAAAAAAGGCTCCTCCTCCATTGGTTCCCGCTACATAAGGGAACTTCCATATCGCGCCCAAGCCGATGGCCGAGCCGGCGGCTGCCATGACGAAACCGATTTTCGAAGCCCATTGGACTGGTTTTTGCTCAGACAATAAACGTCACTTCCTTTCCAGCCTATATTATCTCTTATTTTTGTCTTCATTTCTATATATTCATGATCAAGAATATAAAAGAGAGCGGCCTGAATCACCGCTCTCTTTTATCGAAAGATTATTGATTTAATTTTGAATGCTTTCTTGAATACAGGAAATAGATTGCCAAGCCGATTAACAGCCACACAAGGAAGCGTACAATCGTCACCCATCCAAGATTTAAAATTAAGAACAGGCAGAACAGAATCGCCAGGCCTGGGATCACTGGAACCCCTGGGCATTTAAAGGCTCTCGGAAGATCCGGCTGTTTCTTTCTCAAAACGATAACTGCCACAGAAATCAGCACAAACGCTGACAGCGTCCCGATGTTTACCAGCTTTGCAAGTTCATCCAGCGGAACAAGTGAGCCGAGAAGCGCCGACATCGTTCCGAAGAACCAAGTGGCCACATAAGGTGTTTTGTGCTTTGGGTGTACTTTAGAAAGTGAGCCAGGCACCAGTCCGTCACGCGACATGGCAAACATGACGCGTGTCTGTCCATAAAGCATCACGAGCATAACGGTTGTCATTCCCAAAACGGCGCCAATATCAATGATGCCTGCCACCCAGTTTTGCCCGGCGCTTTGAAGAACGAGAGAAACCGGATGATCCACACCCGCGAACTGAGCAAACGGGATAACCCCTGTCATGATCGCTGATACGGTGACATATAAAATCGTGCAAACCAATAAAGAGAATATAATGCCTTTAGGCAGATCCTTCGCAGGATTTTTCGTCTCTTCCGCAGCAGAGGATACAGCATCAAATCCGATAAAAGCAAAGAATACGAGCGCAGCTGCACTGAATACGCCGCCAAAGCCCATCGGCATAAACGGCTGCCAGTTATGCGGCTTCACGTAAACGGCTGCCACAGCGATAAACAGCAGAACGACGAGCACTTTCAAGATGACCATGATGTTGTTGACTCTTTTTGATTCTTTAATGCCTAAATAAAGCAAAAACGTTATCGCCATTACAATGACGAATGCAGGCAGATTAAACATGGTAAAGGTGCCTTTCACTGCCCCCGGTGCCGCTGTTAAAGCAACCGGAAGATGAATGCCGAGCCCTGATAAAAACGATTGGAAATAACCAGACCAGCCGACTGACACTGCACTTACCGCCAGCATGTATTCCAAAATTAAATCCCACCCGATAATAAAGGCCATAAGCTCACCCAATGTCGCATAAGTGAATGTATACACCGAACCTGAAACAGGCACACTTGAAGCAAATTCTGCGTAAGACAGGGCGGCGAATAAACAAGCCAGCGCCGCCACAACAAATGAAATGGTCAGCCCGGGACCTGCCGTGACTGCACCTGTTCCCGTCAGCACAAAAATCCCTGTGCCAATAATGGCTCCGATTCCAAGCAATGTTAAATCGAATGCCCCTAATTCTCTTTTTAAAGATTTTTCACCACTCGTCGCAGCAATTAAATCCTGAATGCTTTTCTTCCTAAATACGCTCCCTTTCATTCCCCTTCAACTCCTAGACTAATGATCTATTTTTATATATTTTATTTGAATTTTCTGAATTCATGAGCGACAATGGTCATTTTTCTTTTTTTCTACTCTATTTGTACCGGTCGCAAATCATTCCTTTCTCCTATTCAATATTATATATAAAATCACAAAAATGAAAACAGAATTGTTAGAAAAATCGACAAATTTTTATTTTTAAATTTCTCCTCACATAAAAAACCAGCCATCATGCTGGTTTTCGTTGATTATGATGAAATAAAACGGCCGCCATTCACATGAATGGTCTGCCCTGTCATATAGGAAGATTCGTCAGATGCCAGCAGGACATAGGCGCCTGCATGCTCAACCGGCTGTCCCGGCCTTCCCATTGGGGTATCCAAACCGTGCTGTTTCACTTTTTCCTCAGGGAATGTCGCCGGAATAAGCGGTGTCCAAATCGGGCCGGGCGCTACCGCATTCACTCTGATGCCTTTATCCGCAAGCGACATCGCCATGGATCGCGTAAAGGAGACAATCGCACCCTTTGTGCTGGAGTAATCAATTAACGCCGTATTCCCTTCATAAGCGGTAATCGAAGTCGTATTAATAATTGCACTCCCCTCTTTCAAGTGAGGCAAAGCTTTCTTCGTCATATGAAACATGGAAAAAATGTTTGTGCGAAATGTTTTTTCCAGCTGTTCTGTTGAAATATTGAGAATGCTGTCCTGCGGATGCTGTTCAGCGGCGTTGTTCACCAATATATCAAGTTTGCCAAAATGGTCTACGGTTTGCTGCACAGCTTGTTCACAATGGTTCTCGTCCCCGACATCTCCCGGGATAAGCAGACAGCGGACATTTTCCTTTTCGATCCGTTTACGCGTTTCTTCTGCGTCCGAATGCTCATCTAAGTATAGAATGGAGACATCAGCCCCTTCTTTAGCAAACGCAATAGCAGCTGCTCTCCCTATTCCGCTGTCGCCCCCGGTAATGATCGCGACTTTTCCTTTCAGCTTTCCGCTCCCTTGATAATCCTCGTCCTCTGACAGAGGCAGCGGGTTCATTTCTGACTCAATGCCCGGCTGTCTGTCCTGATGCTGCGGCGCTTGCCCTTCTGTTTGTCTGTCCATTGGGTTCATATTCATCACTCCTAGACATGTGGTTGATACTGAACGTTACCACGCCATAGAAGCGAATAAACGACAAAATATGTTAAGAAAGAACTTCTTCAGGAATGAAGCCTGTATATTTCGCTGATGGACGGAAGATCATGTTGTTTTCTGCCTGCTCCAACACATGGGCACACCATCCTACCATTCTGCTTGCTGAAAAGGTCGGTGTAAACAATTCATCCTCAAAATCAATCGCCTTCATGACAGCCGCCGCATAAAATTCAACATTTGTATACAGCTTACGTCCCGGTTTGTAGATTTCAAGCAAACGAATCGCTGCTGCTTCTACATGCAGCGCAAGATCAAGATCGCGGTCATTGCCGGCCACCTCTTCTGCTTTTTGCCGCAAAGCTTCTGCCCGCGGGTCCTTCGTCTTGTACACCCTATGGCCAAATCCCATCAGGCGCTCTCCTTTTTCGAGTTTTTCTGTCAGATATGCTTCAGCATTTTCTTTTTCTCCAATGTCTTCAAGCATTTTTGTTACCGCAGAAGGAGCGCCTCCGTGCAGCGGGCCTTTCATCGTGCCGAGAGCAGCAGTGACGGCAGACACTAAATCACTCTCTGTGGATAATGTGACCCGTGCCGAAAAAGTGGATGCGTTCATGCCGTGCTCCATGGCCAGGATCATATATGTTTCAAGCGCTTTCTTTTTTGCCTCTGAAGGCTGTTCACCTGTGAGCATATAATAGTAGTTTTCGACATGTCCGTACTGGGAAGATGGCGCAATTGCCTGTTCACCGCGCGTCCATCGTTTTCTGTACGCAATGATAGAAGGCGTGATTGCAATCAGCCGAATCGCTTCTTCAGTTTTTGGTTGAAACGAGTATGCATTTTCCCCCAATGCTGAAACAACCGTTCTCAGCACCGACATGTCGTCCATTTTGTTTGGCAGTGACTGAATCAAGCGCTCGATGTGTTCCGGCAGGTGCCGCTCCGCAGCCAGCTTATCTTCAAATGTATGCAACTCTTCAGGTGACGGCAGTTTTCCAAATAAAATCAAATAAGCGGCTTCTTCAAAGCTGTGGTTCAGCGCGATGTCTTTTGCATGATGGCCTCTGTAAATCAGACGGCCTTTTTCACCATCAATATGGCTGATAGATGTCTCCACACATGTAATTCCCTTTAATCCGTAATGTACCATTTGTATTCCCCCTATCCTTTTCTGTTATTATAGTAAATATAATATTTAAAAAATATTGAATATTTTAAAGGGAATTAATTAAAAATATTAATCAGAGGGAGAATAGAAATGGATTTCAAATGGCTTCACACCTTTGTGACCGCTGCGAAATATGAAAACTTCCGAAAAACAGCGGAAACGCTTTTTTTATCTCAGCCCACTGTGACCGTACATATCAAGCAATTAGAAAAAGAAATCAGCTGTAAGCTGTTCGAGCGAAAAGGCAGGCAGATCCAGCTGACTGATGAAGGCAGGGCTTATTTGCCGTATGCGCTGCGGCTTCTTGATGATTACGAAAACAGCATGGCAGAGCTTCACAGAGTGAGACAAGGCTACTCTCAAACCTTACAGCTCGCGGTTTCTCCGCTTATCGCAGATACTGTGCTTCCTTCTGTCATGAAGCGGTACACAGCGATGAATACGGAAACAGAAATGGCAGTTACGATTTTCGAATCGGCAGAAATCGCGTCGCAGATTAAAGCCGGGGAAGCAGATATCGGACTGAGCTGTTTAAAGGTACAGTCTTCCTCTTTAACCTGCCACTGTTTATATAAAGACCCTGTTGTCCTTGTTGCCCCCCCTGATCAGCGTTTCATAGATGACAAAGAAATTGATGCCAAAGAGGTGCTCGAGCAGTACCTGCTTTTGACCCACAATCATCCTGATTACTGGGACGACTTGCTCCGTCAAGTCAGAGTGACATTTCCATTTGTGAGAACAATGAAAGTGACACAAACACATATAACGAAACGGTTTATCAAGGAAGGACTTGGAGTTTCATTTCTGCCCTTATCTACAGTAAAGCGTGAATTGACAGAGAAACAGATGATCAGAATCCCTTATCAATCAATACAGCTGCCCTATGCCGGCGCTTACGCAATCGCCCTTTATGAAAATAAGAAAGAAAAAAAATTCTTGGATTTTCTATCACATTTTCATTTTTAGGAGCAACCAACACGGATGTGCTCCGTCTAATGAAAAAACCCGTTCCAATGAACGGGTTTCCTTTAAAATTAGAATCTTTTCGCACCGAGATAACGAGGCTTCCAGTAGCTGTTGTCCAGGCTGCTGATTTGTACGCCGTCAGACCCTGCATGTACGAAACTGTTGTTCCCGACATAAATTCCCATGTGGGAAGGGCCGGATTTATATGTTGTGAAGAAGACAAAATCTCCGACAGACGGGCTGGAAATGCTCTTCATAGAACTCCAGTATCCCGCAGTGCTTGTTCTGCCCACACTTGTTTGTTTATTCAGCACGTACCAAATGAATCCGCTGCAGTCAAAGCCGGAAGTTGTCGTTCCGCCCCATTTGTATGGCGTTCCGATTAACGCTTTGGCATCAGAAACCAGCTTGCTCACATTAAGTGATGTGGTAGATGATGCTTTACTGCTTGAAGATGATGAAGAGCTGGAAGAAGCAGGTTTTGAGCTTGTGCTTGTTCCTTTTACTTTCAACACTTGGTTGACATAGATTACATCTGATTTTAAGCCGTTTAAGCTTTTTAATTTGCTAACGGTCGTGCCGTATTGCTTTGCGATTTTAGACAGACTGTCCCCGCGCTTCACTTTATAAGTTGAAGTTGAACTTGAAGATGTTGATACGCTTGATGAGCTTGAGCTGCTTGAACTTGCTGAACCTTTCAGTTTCAGGACTTGTCCGATACGAAGCAAGTCTGACTTTAAGCCATTCAGTTTTTTCAGTTCATTGACTGTCATGCCGTATTTTTTCGAAATTTTCCAAAGGCTGTCCCCGCTCTTTACTGTGTATGTAGAAGATGATGAAGAACTGCTGCTTTTTGAACTTGTAGATTTGCCGTTAATCGATAAAGTCTGCCCTACATAAATGATGTCTGAGCGAAGGTTGTTCTCTGATTTAATTTTACTGATCGTAGTGTCATATTTTCTTGAAAGATCCCATAAAGTGTCGCCTTTTTTCACCTTGATGCTTTGTGCAGATGCCGCTCCTGCAAATAATGTCGATCCTAAAACAACTGCTGTCGTAGCTGTAATGATTTGCTTTTTCATATTTTCCTCCCCAAATGTTAAATCTATATATATGTATCTCTTTTTTTAAATTAATCTTATTGTTTTCTATTATAAGGATAGATTCCCAACAGAAATAGTCTTGACTTCATGCGACAAATTTCTTAATTATTCGTTCCTAAAAAAAGTTTTTAAGGGTATTAAATATTTCATTTTCGTTTCAAAGGTGACAAAAAACGAGTGCTTTTGTCATGTTTTTTGGGATGTTTTTCAATATAAAGGAAATAAATGAAAAACTTTTGGGGTCCACTCACTTATGGAAGAATGTGTGATAAAGAATATACGAGGAAAGCTGCGGTTATCCGCAGTTTTTTTATTTAAACAAACATATCATGCAAGGACAGAGAGGTAAAGATTTTTCTGAAAAATGAATGCTTTGAACCAACTAAGGCAAAATAACGAAACGACGTTTTTCATTTCCTTACAATGCTTTACTTAATGTTTACACGATCAACAGCCGCGTTTAACAAAATTTCCCTAACATGATAAACAGAATACATTAAAGGAGGCATGCAAAAAATGAATTTGTTTCAAAACATGAAATCAAAACTTTTGCCAATCGCCGCTGTTTCTGTCCTTACAGCTGGGATCTTTGCCGGAGCCGAGCTGCAGCAAACCGAAACGGCTAGCGCCAAAAAACAAGACAAAGCCGAGATCAGAAATGTCATTGTGATGATCGGTGACGGCATGGGGACTCCTTACATAAACGCCTACCGTTCCCTAAAAAATAACGGTGAAACACCGAATAACCCGAAGTTAACGGAGTTTGACCCGAATCTGACAGGCATGATGATGACGCACCCGGATGACCCTGACTATAATATTACAGATTCAGCAGCTGCCGGAACAGCATTAGCGACAGGCGTTAAGACATATAACAATGCAATTGGCGTCGATAAAAACGGGAAAAAAGTAAAATCAGTACTTGAAGAGGCCAAACAGCAAGGCAAGTCAACAGGGCTTGTCGCAACATCTGAAATTAACCACGCCACTCCAGCCGCATATGGCGCCCACAATGAATCACGGAAAAACATGGACCAAATCGCCAATAGCTATATGGATGACAAAATAAAAGGCAAACAAAAAATAGACGTTTTGCTTGGCGGCGGAAAATCGTATTTTAACCGCAAGGACAGAGATTTGACGAAGGAATTCAAACAAGCCGGCTATAGCTATGTAACAACAAAACAAGCACTGAAGAAAAATAAAGATCAGCAGGTGCTCGGGCTTTTCGCAGACGGAGGGCTTGCTAAAGCACTCGACCGTGACAGCAAAACACCATCTCTCAAAGACATGACGGTTTCAGCAATTGACCGCCTGAACCAAAATAAAAAAGGATTTTTCTTGATGGTCGAAGGCAGCCAAATTGACTGGGCGGCCCATGACAATGATACAGTCGGAGCCATGAGCGAGGTTAAAGATTTTGAACAGGCCTATAAAGCTGCGATTGATTTTGCGAAAAAAGATAAACATACACTTGTCATTGCAACTGCTGACCATACAACCGGCGGCTTTGCCATTGGCGCAAACGGCGAAAAGAATTGGCACGCGGAGCCGATTCTCTCCGCGAAAAAAACGCCTGAATTTATGGCCAAAAAAATCAGTGAAGGCAAACCGGTCAAAGATGTGCTCGCCCGCTATACAAATCTGAAATTTACATCAGAAGAAATCAAAAGTGTTGAAGCTGCTGCACAGGCTGACAAAAGCAAAGGCGCCTACAAAGCCATCATCAAGATTTTTAACACACGATCTAACAGCGGCTGGACGAGTACCGATCATACCGGCGAAGAAGTACCAGTATACGCGTATGGCCCCGGAAAAGAAAAATTCCGCGGACTGATTAACAATACCGATCAGGCAAACATCATATTTAAGATGTTAAAAACAGGAAAATAAAGAGGATGCAGAACGCTGCATCCTCTTTTTTTATAAATACCTGCGGTGAACACCTTTTCCATCGTACGAAAACATGACCTCCTTATCCTCAAGCACAGACTCGATGTGTACGCTTCTTCCCCAAAGCTGAAATAAATAAGGGAGCACTTTCTCCAAATATTTCAAATCCAGCTCTATGCCTTCATACCAATGCTTAATATAGAGCTCGTTATTTTTCATGTAATCGCCGTCGTTTACTGTCAAATATGGAAACCCGCCGTTTACCCGCATGCTCACGAGCTGGTCGCGTACCGATTTCCATTCTTTGTCGACGATTTTATAATCTCTGCCCTGTTTTTGAAACAAATAAAGATCCTCGCGCATAACTAAGTCTTTTGTTAAGTAATTGCGGATGAAAGAGATATCGGATTCAATTTCCCTGACCTCAAACATTTTCTCCCTGCCTGAGTCAGGCTTCACGCCCATTTTCTTCATTTCTTCCGTCGGGTTGTTGTACCGCTCCTCAATGTCTTCAAATATTTTCAGCCCTAAATAATAAGGATTGATGCCTGTTTTGGACGGCTGAACGACACCTGCATTCAGCTTGGCGAACTCTATCGCTTCATCTGAGGTTAAATCAAGCTCACGTATAATTCGCTGGTGCCAATAGGAAGCCCAGCCCTCATTCATAATCTTTGTTTCCAGCTGAGGCCAGAAATAAAGCATTTCCTCTCTCATCATCGTTAAAATATCACGCTGCCACGGCTCTAGCTCCCGGGAGTGCTCCTCGATAAAAAGCAGAATATCTTTTTCCGGCCGCGGCGGGAAAGGTTTTTTCGATTTTTTGACTTGTTTTTTCGGTTTCTTTTCATCCAAAGACCATAGATCATCGTATGGCGTCGCTGCCTCTTCAATATCCTCTTCCTCATCATCCACACTCCATAGGAGCTTCGGACGGACCAAAGACGGATCGATATGCTCCTGAATCGAAAGGATTGCGTCTAAAAAAGCTTCTACTTCTTTTATCCCGTGAACCTGTTCATAATGTTTAATCCGCTCAGCCGTTGCCGCCATGCTTTCCACCATATCGCGCTTCGTGTTTTGGAATCGGCAGTTGTTTTTGAAGAAATCACAATGGGCCAGAACGTGAGCGACAATCAATTTATTTTGGATCAGTGAGTTGCTGTCCAGCAAAAAAGCGTAGCATGGATCTGAGTTAATGACCAGCTCATAAATCTTGCTTAATCCAAGATCATAATGCAGCTTCATTTTGTGAAATTGCTTCCCGAAGCTCCAGTGGCTGAATCTTGTCGGCATCCCGTACGCGCCGAATGTATAAATAATTTCAGCCGGGCAGATTTCATATCTCATCGGGTAGAAATCAAGGCCGAATCCTTTTGCAATTTCGGTAATTTCCTCAATTGCCCGCTGTAATCCCTTCTTCTCCTCCGCGTTCAACCGAATCCCCCCTACTTGGACTTATCTATAATGTATGAGCCCGCCTGACAAAAGATGATAGCCTCGCTTGGGCAGAAAAAAATTCGCTCGGCACATTCAGCTGTTTGCCGATTGTGCCAGTGGGTAAAAACACACCATATTACGAAAAAAAGGAGCGATACCAATTGAATGTAGCAGACATGCTTTCTTCTTATCTCAGTAAGCTGCCAAACTTAATCATTGCTTTACTCGTCTTATTAATCGGATGGGCTATCGCTAAAATCATTGAAAAGGCGGTTTACAAAGGGCTCAGAAAAACAAAAATTGACGACAAGCTCTTTGCTGGGAAAAAGCCATCACGCTATTCCTCAGAAAAAGTCATAAGCAAGGTCGTTTATTTTATCGCATTGATTATCGTCTTTATTTTATTCTTTAACATTTTGCACCTGACATCAGTGGCGTCACCGTTTGTCAGCATGCTTTCCGCAATTACAGCAGCTATCCCGAGTGTGCTGAAGGCTGGACTCATTTTGCTGTTAGGATGGGCTGCAGCCTCTGTATTGAGCTTCCTTGTTAAAAAAATCGGGATGAAGCTGAACACGAGTGACAAGCTGCGCAAGTGGAATTTGGTGTCTGAAGGAAAAGATATTCATCAGGCAGTCAATGCCGCTTCGCAAATTGTCTTTTATCTCGTGCTGCTTGTTTTCCTGCCAGGGGTTTTATCTTCTTTGAAAATCAGCGGCATTTCAGGTCCGTTTACAAATATGATGGAAAGCGTGCTTGCTTTTCTGCCGAAATTATTTGCCGCCGCGCTTATCGTTTTAATCGGCTGGCTTGTTGCCCGTCTTGTACGTGACATCATTACGAATTTCCTTGCAAGCATCGGTACGGAAAGATTCGCCGCACGTATGGGTTTATCTATTTACTTAAAAGATACAAGTCTTTCTGCAGTCATCGGAACAATCGCTTATGTGCTGATTTTAATACCAGTTGTCATTTCAGCGCTTGACCAGCTGGATGTCGCAGGCATTTCGAAACCGGCTGTCTCTATGCTGAATACCATTTTAAACATGCTTCCGAACATCATCATTGCCATCGTGCTTGTTTTAGCGGGTATGTGGGCAGGAAAATGGGTAAACACCATGGTGTCCGGACTCCTCCATCGCGCAGGCTTTGATTCTGTATTAGGAAAAATGGGCATGGAAACAGGAACGCCTGCCAAGCTGTCCCTGTCTCAAGTTGTCGGTATGATTGCGCAAATCATTGTCATTCTGCTGTTTACAGCCGAGGCGCTGCAAATTGTTCAGCTGCACTTTCTCGTAGAGATTGCGACTGGCATCATCGCGTATCTGCCGAATGTCCTTGTCGCTGTATTCATTCTCGGCATCGGCCTTTACGCCGGGGAATTGGTGCGAAAAGTGCTCGCAAGCATAATCAAAGGCCAGGAATTCAAGTCTTTAGCGGCGATTGCTAAATATACGGTTATCGCACTTGCTTTCTTTATGGCCCTTGACCAGCTTGGTGTCGCTGCCACAATCGTCAATTCCGCGTTCATCATCGTGCTTAGCGGCTTCGCACTCGCCTTCGGTTTATCCTTTGGCCTTGGCGGAAAGGATTTTGCATCGCGTTATCTGTCTGCATTTGAACGTAAAATGCAAAACACCGAAATTGACAAGAACCGTAAAAACCAAAATCCGCCGAATAACATGTAATCAAAAACGTGTACCCAGCAGGGTACACGTTTTTCCAGTGAAAAATTCCTTTTTTTTCATTTTTCAATCGATTATGATAAGATATAGAAAATGTCTTATTACGAGGTCTTATTATGAAGTTAACAAATTATACAGATTACTCATTAAGAGTGTTGATTTTTCTGGCTGCAGAACGTCCCGGAGAACTTTCGAATATAAAACAGATTGCCGAAACGTATTCTATTTCAAAAAATCATCTCATGAAAGTGATATACAGGCTCGGCCAGCTCGGCTATGTAGAAACAATACGCGGACGAGGCGGCGGTATCCGCTTAGGCATGGACCCTGAAGACATCAACATTGGTGAGGTTGTCAGAAAAACGGAAGACGATTTTAATATTGTTGAATGTTTTGATGTAAACAAGAATCTCTGCGTTATTTCCCCGGTGTGCGGCTTAAAACATGTGCTGAATGAAGCGCTTATGGCCTATCTTGCGGTTTTGGACAACTATACACTGCGCGACCTTGTCAAAAACAAAGAAGACATCATGAAGCTTTTAAGAATGAAGGAATGATCATGATTCCTTCTTTTTTTATGCCCTTTTTCCCCCTTTTTGTTAAGATAATATGGCTGTTTTTCAAAAAAAGGCAAAACGATGGGGCGAACCTGCCGATATAAAAAAGAAACAGCATATTCAAAATCATTGGGGGAAAAAGGAGAGCTCAGATGAAAAAGAAATTAGCAGCAGGGCTGACAGCATCTGCGATTGTCAGTACAACTTTAGCAGTGACACCAGCTGAAGCAGCAACGATTAAGGTCAAAAGCGGAGATTCTTTATGGAAACTGGCCCAAAACTACAACACAAGTGTGGCGGCTATCACATCCGCCAACCATCTTTCGACTACTGTTCTGTCTATCGGCCAGACGCTTACCATTCCGGACAGCAATTCAGGCACTTCATCTACTTCAAGCTCAACAACCAAGAAGAGCGGAAGTTCTGTTTACACAGTGAAAAGCGGAGATTCACTTTGGCTGATCGCAAATGAGTATAAAATGACGGTGCAGGAACTGAAAAAATTAAACGGACTAAGCAGCGACATGATTCGTGCAGGTCAGAAATTAAAGGTAGCCGGTACGGTTTCTTCAAGCTCAAGCTCAAGCTCTAGTTCCAGTACAAAAAGCAGTTCCAATAAGAGCTCAAGCTCTTCATCTTCTACCGGAACATACAAGGTGCAGCTTGGAGATTCGCTTTGGAAAATTGCAAACAAAGTCAATATGTCCGTCGCTGAATTGAAGGTCTTGAACAACTTAAAATCAGACACCATTTATGTGAATCAAGTGTTGAAAACAAAATCAAGCGGCTCTAATACGTCTTCCAAAGACACTTCATCCAATTCGAGCCAAACTTCAGCAACAAAGAATTATACTGTAAAAAGCGGAGATTCACTTTGGAAAATTGCAAACAACTATAACCTGACTGTACAGCAAATCCGAAACAGCAATAATCTGAAATCAGACATGCTGTACGTCGGGCAAGTGCTGAAGCTGACAGGTCAAGCATCTTCAGGCACTTCATCATCGTCTTCTTCGTCAAATGCTAGCTCAAGCACGACGACTACATACACGGTGAAAAGCGGCGATTCCTTATGGGTGATTGCTCAAAAGTTTAATGTAACAGCTCAGCAGATTCGGGAGAAAAACAATTTAAAAACAGATGTCTTGCAGGTTGGCCAAAAGCTGGTCATTACCGGAAAAGCTTCATCTTCATCCTCTTCTTCATCCGGTTCTTCAAGCACTTCCAGCTCAACAAGCGCGAAGATTAACACAATGATTGCCGCCGCTAAAGAGCAGCTTGGGGTTCCGTATCGCTGGGGAGGCACGACACCGGCCGGGTTTGACTGCAGCGGATTCATTTACTATGCACTGAACAAAGTTACATCTGTATCTAGATTAACGGCAGCCGGATATTGGAACACAATGAAATCTGTCAGCCAGCCTGCTGTCGGAGACTTCGTTTTCTTCACAACATATAAAGCCGGCCCTTCCCACGTCGGAATTTATCTTGGAAACGGGGAATTTATTAATGCCAACGATTCCGGAGTTGTCATTTCCAGTATGAACAACTCTTACTGGAAACAGCGCTATCTTGGTGCAAAACGATATTTCTAAAAACAGAAACTGTATGGCCTTAGCGGCTGTACAGTTTTTTTGATTAGAGCCTAAAGACGTTGATGCTGATCATATGCTTTGTCACCGGATGAAAATAGACTTCGGCCCGAACAGAAAAGGTATCAGCTTTCTGTCTGACCGTCACCCGAAAAACATCTTTCGTCTGCTCATCATTCACCTCGGTCCGCCCCATATAAGCGTAATCAGAAAATGAAGCACCCTTATATTCATCCTGAATTTTGCTCCAGGCGAGCTGTTCCCACTTTTGAACGGACTCGTCTGTGTCCGCTGAATGTCCTTTTGCGGCCATTGACAAGATGATCAATCCGCAAAAAAGAAGCGCAATGGTATACGGCAGAGATTTCATGTTTTCAGTCTCCTGTACCCAGATTATGTTCTATCATAGGTTTTCCAAAAGCGACAGCTTCATTCAGGCATTTTGATTTTATGTCTCCCTCATATTGCTATCCCTGTACTGCCGCAGACGCCAAGTTTTGCCCCGTCAATAACATGGGATGCGGCATAAACTAATCATGAACTTCTCACACAAGAAAGGAGAAGCGATTCATGGATTATGCCGATTACGATAAAGCGCTGTATTACACCCATCGTTCTCAATGGGATAATTTATTAATTTTAATGGTGCGTACAGAGGATGATTTGTTATCAAAACGAATCGAACATTTTCTGCATGCGTATCATTTTGAACAGGATTACGCCGTTCTTGAAAAGATGCTGTATTCCCTTCTCCGTTATATTGATCATGCCACAGAGCTGACCTACGAAGATCAATTAGCCTTGCTCACATAAACAAATCCCGGCGTTCAGACGCCGGGATTTCCTGCTTTTGCGAACATGCTGAGTTCTTCGACAAGCTCTTTTATGCTGACCTTTATTTTTTCCGTCACTTCAGCATTTTCAATATCAAAGTGCACGGGATCAAGCACGAGCTGCTTCGGAATGACATTGGCGTAGACACCCCGCATTACCGTTCTCATATTATTCAGCGCGTTGATGCCGCCTTTTCCGCCTCCCGCCACTGCCAATAATGCCACGGGCTTATATTTGAATTGATCGCTGCTTAGAAAATCCAGCGCATTTTTTAAAGCGCCGCTCATGCCGCTGTGATATTCAGGAGATAATAAGACAATTGCATCCGCTTTAGTGACGCGCTGCTTAAGCTCCTGTACCTGCAAAAGTGCAGATTGCTCCGCTTCTCCGTTAAAAATCGGCAATATAAACTCGCTTAGATCAATTAAGTCCGTGTGATACAGCGCTGAAATATAGGATGCGGCAATTCTCGTTCTTCCATGTTTTCTAGGCGTACCGTTTATGACTAACATGTTCATTTCGTAATCTCTCCATTCAAGTTATATTTCACTGCGAAAAGCGCTGCTTGCGTGCGGTCGGCCACTTCAAGCTTTGCTAAAAGATTTGACACATGGGTTTTCACTGTTTTTTCTGAAATAAACAAGGCTGCCGCGATTTCTTTATTGCTTTTCCCGTTCGCAATTTCGTTCAGAACGTCCTTTTCCCTGCGTGTTAATTGATAAAATTTTTCTTTTTCCGAACCATGCTGATTTCTCATATGTGTGAGCACATGGGGCATAATAGCTGAAGAAAGCTTGTATTGGCCGGCATGCACTTGTCTTAGTGTTTTCACCAATTCCTCGGGCTCCGTATCCTTTAATTGATACGCCTTCGCACCTGCCTGAAGCGCGGGGATGACGTGCTCCTGATCGGAGTAGCTCGTCAGCACAATGATATTGATCCCCGGAAATTGCTGTACTGCTTTTTTTATGGCTTGAATGCCGTCCATCTCAGGCATAGACAGATCCATCAGCACAAGATCAGGTTTTGTCTCTTCGATGACACGAAGAGCTTCTGTTCCGGTTGCCGCCTCGCCTGCAACTTCAATATCACCCTGGGTGGCAAAGAAAAAACGAAGCCCCTTTCTGACAACATGGTGGTCATCCGCAATTACAATTTTCATTGTACTGTCCTTCCTTTCTGATTGGTAAGCGGGAGCCTAATGGACAGCTTTGTCCCCGCTCCAAGTTCTGACTCAATCAAAAACTCCGCGCCTGCTTTTTCCACCCGTTCTTTCATACCCTTGATGCCGAGTGAAGGCAGACCTTCATGCTCTTCATAGCAAAACCCTGCCCCATGATCGATGATACTCAGCTCTACATGGCACGAAGAAGCAGTCAGACTGACATACGCCGTATCAGTTCCGGCGTGCTTTTTGCAGTTATTTAAAGCTTCCTGAACAACACGCCACAGCATATGCTCCTGCTCATCGGTAAGAACAGGACAGCCTTTTTGTGTAAAAATGACATTCAATCCAATGAGCGCGCCATAGCTTTTAATGGCTTCAGATAGCCCTTTTTCCAATCCTCCGGGGCGAAGCTGCCAAATTAACGCTTTCATTTCTGCGAGCGCGTCTTGTGATAGGTTTTGAATGAAATCAATCATCTGCTGCAAATTCTCATCTTTTGTCAGTGTTTTTGCCGCTCTGGCTGTTAAACTGACGGAAAACAGCATTTGATTGACAGAATCGTGAAGCTCCTGAGCGAGGCGGTTGCGTTCCATTAAAAGAGCATTTTTTTGTTTATATTCAGAAAGCTTCATGCGCTGTATTGCCGTTCCGATCTGAAAGGCGACAGATTCGAGTAAATGCAGCTCTTCCTCATCAAACATGGTTTTTCCGGCCGACGCTACATTTAACAACCCGAATCTCCTGTCCCCGTCCTCTAAGGGCACAGTTGCATGATGCGTAATCCCTTCTGTGTCAAAACAGTGCAGTTCCTTGGCTGATTCTATGCGCTTGCAGTTCATGATATTAGCCGCCCTTCTAAGCCCTCCGTTATTGAATTTTGTCAGGCAGTAGCACTCCCCTTCGCACATCAGCACTTTTTCCTTACGGCTTAAAGCCGGGGGCAGATAAGCGTCGGCCGCTAACGTATAGGACCCGTCTTCTTCGATCAGAAAAATCCAGCCGGATTGAAGGTTCGTCAGACTCAGCAATTCTTTTAAAACCTCATCCAGTGTTGCTTTGACATCGTGCCCTTGATTTAAGGTTTCCGCAATCGTTTTCAGCGTTTTTAATTTTTCCATCCTCGTTTTGCTCACGTTTCTCACTCCGGCATTGGTCTTGTTATTTTAGATTATACCAGTTTTTTGTATGTCTCTACTTCGCTTGAGGGAGGATTTTCTTTCAGACTTTTGGATGAGAAAAAGAAAAAAGCCGGATCATTTACAATGATCCAGCTTATACTCGAATTATTTTGCTGTAGCCTCTACAATGTCATCTACCGTCTTCATTACATCGTCAGAAAGAGCGGCAAGACGCTTTTCACTGTCTTCTAAAGAGGTTCCTTTTACGGCGAAATAGAATTTGACCTTCGGCTCAGTTCCGGAAGGACGAAGGCAGAACCAAGACCCGTCTTCCAGGAAGTATTTCAGTACATTTGATTTTGGCAAGTCGATCGCTTCTTCTTTGTTTTCCTTCAGAAGCATCCGTTTGCTTACAGCGTAATCTTCAGCTGTCACAACCTGTTTGCCGGCCATTTTTCGCGGCGGATTTTGTCTGAAGGAAGCAAGGATCGCTTCAATTTGCTCTGCCCCCTGTTTTCCTTTCAGCGTCAGGGATCTCAGCCCTTCACGATAAAAACCGTACTCGTTAAAGAGGTTGATGAGCGCTTCATACAATGACATTCCTTGTTTTTTATAGAACGCGCAAACCTCAACTGCCAAAAGCGCCGCCTGAATAGCGTCCTTGTCGCGGGCAAAATCCCCAATTAAGTAACCGTAACTCTCTTCATAACCGAATTGGAAGGTATACTGGCCTGATGCCTCGTATTCCTTAATCTTTTCACCGATAAACTTAAAGCCTGTCAGCGTATCAATCGTATCAAGACCGAATGAAGAAGCGACCGCACGCCCAATTTCACTTGTGACGATTGTTTTGAGAACGACACCGTTGTCAGGAAGGATGCCTTGTTTTTTCTTTTCAGAAAGCAAGTAATGAAGCAGCAGCGCACCGGTTTGGTTTCCTGTCAGTACTGTATATTGGCCTTGTTCGTTTTTCACTGCTATACCGAGACGGTCAGCGTCAGGGTCTGTTGCGATGAGAATATCTGCGTTCTGTTCCTCCCCAAGCTTAATGGCATATTCGAATGCCGCATGCTCTTCCGGGTTTGGAGAGGTAACAGTAGAGAAGTCTGAATCCGGCAGCTCCTGTTCTTTAACAACCGTTACACTTTTGTAACCGAGTGCTTCAAGACCGCGTCTGACCGGTTTATTTGCAGTTCCATGCAGCGGTGTAAAAACAACGTTTACATCTACTTCTCCGGATAATTCAGGATGAACGGAAATGGACGTTAATTTTTCTGTATAGACTTTATCAATGTCTTCACCGATGATCTTGATTAAGCCCTTTTCTTTTAACGCATTTTCATCGTCGACTGTGATCGTCAGCTCATTTTCAATCGCGTTTACCTGCTCAATGACGATGTCCGCTTCCTTTGGAGGCAGCTGGCCGCCGTCATCCCCGTATACTTTGTAGCCGTTATATTCAGGCGGGTTATGGCTTGCCGTTACCACAATTCCCCCATAGGCGTTCAGCTGTCTGACAGCGAATGACAGCTCCGGCGTCGGGCGAAGCTCATCAAAGACGTATGTTTGGATGCCTTGTGTCGCAAGTGTTTTTGCCGCTTCCATCGCGAACTCCGGCGATTTATGGCGGGAATCATAAGCAATGACAACGCCCCGTTTTTTCGCTTCCTCACCTTGCTGCGAGATGTATGCCGCAAACCCGGCTGATGCTTTGCGCACAGTGTAAATATTCATCCGATTCGTCCCGGCGCCGATTTCTCCGCGCATTCCGCCGGTACCGAATTCAAGGTTTTTATAGAAGCAGTCCTCAAGAGCCTGTTCATTCCCCTCTAATTCAGTGAGGCGCTCTTTAAGTTCCGGATCTAAATTTTCTGTCTGTTTCCAACGTTCATAGCTCTTTCTCCAAGTCATATTCGTCCTCCTATGTATCAGCTTATGCCATTATTTTATATGAAGCGGGTGCCTCTGTCACTTGTTAACCTGGGGTCTGGCACTTTCGGCACGTAAAAAGAAATAACGGGCTGAGAGACAGCCCGTTATGATTTATTGTTCGAGCGGTACAACCGCATCGTGTAAAAGCTTGTTGAGGTTTTCTATATGTTTGTTTTTTGCCTGCTCATCCCATTGGAATCGCTCGCTCATAAAATCAATAACGGCATCTTTATATGTTCTTACCCAATTGATATCAAAAAATAAACGTCCCGTTCTGCGGACAAAGAAGTCAGCAGGTGTTGCGGTCATCTCTTCTTCTATACTGTATTCTGCCTCAGCAAGAATATGAACCGGAATGTGGCGTTTCGCGGCCTCATCTTTCAATGCTTCCACGCGATTAAATACACGCTCTACATTGGAGCCGTATCTGATCGCCAGCTGTTTTGCGTCTTTTTCTGATAAGCCGGCTGCGATTCCTTCTTTTGTTTTCGTTGTAACGAAGGACATAAGATTTTTCGAACCACCGACGTGCCCTCCTGAGATTGGCATGTTTTTCGTTTTACATGGACCGAAATCCTTTTCGCCTTCTTCTTTTAAGCGATCGCGCACAAGATCGACGATGTGCTCCGCCATTTTTCTGTATCCTGTCAGCTTCCCGCCGGCGATGGTGATCAAGCCTGAGTCAGAGGTCCAAATCTCGTCTTTCCGTGAAATTTCAGAAGGGTCTTTGCCTTCTTCATGAATCAGCGGACGCAGCCCCGCCCAGCTGGATTCGATGTCATTCGCAGTGATATTCAGTTCCGGGAACATGTAATTGATTGAATTGATGACGTAATCACGATCCTCCGTTGTCATTCGCGGATGCTCCAGCGCCTCCTTATAAACAGTGTCTGTTGTTCCCACGTATGTTTTGCCTTCACGAGGAATCGCAAATACCATACGGCCGTCAGGTGTATCGAAATATACTGCCTGTTTCAGCGGAAAGACAGACTGGTCAAATACAAGGTGAATGCCTTTTGTATGCTGCAAATGCTTTCCGTTTTTTGAATGGTCTTTTTCTCTGAGCTGGTCGACCCAAGGGCCTGTCGCATTGACAATTTTTTTCGCGTACACTTTATATTCTTTCTTTGTCAGCATATCTTCAATTAATACACCAACTGCTTTGCCTTTTTCGTAAAGGAGCTCCTTCACTTTTGAATAATTCACAGGCTCTGCCCCGAATTTGACTGCTTCCTTCATGACCTCGATTGTCAGTCTTGCATCGTCAGTACGGTATTCCACATAGTACCCGCCGCCTTTTAAGCCGTCTTTTTTCACCAATGGCTCTTTTTGCAGCGTTTCTTTTGCTGAAAGCATGCTTCTTCGTTCTGATTTTTTCACACCTGCTAAGAAGTCATAAACTCTTAAACCGATAGAGGTTGTGAATGAACCGAATGTACCGCCTTTATGAAACGGAAGCAGCATCCATTCCGGGGTAGTGACGTGCGGGCCGTTTTCATAAACAATCGCCCGCTCTTTCCCTACTTCAGCAACCATTTTCACTTCAAATTGTTTTAAATAGCGCAAGCCGCCATGAACCAATTTAGTTGATCGGCTTGATGTTCCCGCCGCGAAATCCTGCATTTCGCTAAGCGCAACTTTCATTCCCCTTGATGCCGCGTCAAGAGCTGTTCCCGCTCCTGTAATTCCTCCTCCGATAATAAATAGATCATAGGTTTTTTTCGTCATGTCTGTCAGCATGCGATCTCTTTCAAGACTTGAAAATTGATGTTTCATTATTGCTCCTCCTTGTTGTCACGGTTTGTAAATAGAAAAAGAGACCACAACAGCCAAAGTGCATGCTTACACTTTGGTGCTGTGGTCTCTCCTCATCTCAGGACCGTTCTTATTAACTTGTAACCATTATATCATAGTATGATTTTATTTAAAAGCCATAGCTGCTTTGACGGCTTTTTGCCAGCCTTTATACAGCTCATTTCGTTTTTCTTCTTCTAATTCAGGTTCAAACCGTTTATCCAGGTTCCACTGGTTCGCGATTTCAGAACGGTCCTTCCAGAATCCCACAGCAATACCTGCCAAATAGGCTGCGCCAAGCGCAGTTGTTTCATTAATTTCCGGACGCTCCACAGGAACATTCAGAAGATCTCCCTGGAACTGCATCAAGAAATTATTTTTCACAGCCCCTCCGTCTACACGAAGCGTCTTTAATGAAATGTTTGAATCTGCTTCCATTGCGTCAAGCACATCTTTTGTCTGATAAGCCAATGACTCCAGTGTAGCACGAATAAAGTGCTCTTTTGTTGTCCCTCTTGTCAGGCCGAAAACCGAACCGCGCACGTCGCTGTCCCAGTAAGGCGTTCCCAATCCGACAAATGCCGGAACAACATATACGCCGTCAGTTGAATCCACTTTCTCTGCATAAGTTTCGCTAAGCGATGAATCTTGGAACATTCTCAATCCGTCTCTCAGCCACTGGATGGCAGAGCCTGCAACAAAAATGCTTCCTTCTAACGCATAGTTAACTTTTCCGTCAATGCCCCAAGCGATTGTCGTCAAAAGCCCGTGTTCGGACTTAATTGCTTTTTCCCCTGTATTCATCAGCATGAAACATCCAGTGCCGTATGTGTTTTTCCCCATGCCTTCTTCAAAGCACGCCTGGCCGAACAATGCGGACTGCTGGTCGCCTGCCGCTCCCGCAATCGGGATATTTTTTCCGAAAAAGTGATAATCAACAGTCTCCGCATACACATGGGAAGACGGCTTCACTTCAGGGAGCATGGATTTCGGTACGCCTAGAATGTCGAGCAGTTCATCGTCCCATTTTAAATCGTAAATATTAAACATCAGCGTTCTGGAGGCATTGGAGTAATCAGTCACATGCGCTTTTCCTCCTGACATTTTCCAAATGAGCCATGTATCAATCGTTCCAAACAGCAGCTCGCCTTTTTCCGCTTTTTCTCTTGCACCTTCTACATTATCTAAAATCCACTTCACCTTCGTGCCAGAAAAGTATGGATCGATTAAAAGCCCAGTTTTTTCTCTGAATTTATCATTATATCCTTTTTCACGAAGTTCCTCACAAATGCCGGACGTCTGTCTGGACTGCCAAACGATTGCATTATAGACAGGCTTTCCTGTATCCTTATCCCACACAACCGTCGTCTCACGCTGGTTCGTAATGCCGATGCCGGCAATTTGAGAAGCGCTGATTCCCGATTCAGAAATGACTGATGCAATAACAGCAAGCACTGATCCCCAAATTTCATTCGCATTATGCTCAACCCAGCCTGGATGCGGGAAGTATTGTGTAAATTCCTTTTGAGCGGAGTGAACGATTTTGCCTTCTTTGTTAAACAGAATCGCTCTTGAACTTGTCGTCCCCTGATCTAAGGATAAAATGTACGTTTCCATAAGGTGTCTCCCCTTTGATTAAATATATTTTGAATTTGATAATGTTTTAGCAGAATGTGATTTCGTATAGATATATAGCCCTAACAATACCACAACCAATATAACGCTTACAATCCAGAAGCTGCTTGTGATGTGCCCCTTAAATGCAGCGTTGTAAAATACGCCGCCGAATGATCCGCCCAAGATCGGGCCGACTACCGGAACCCATGCGTATTTCCAGTTTGATGATCCCTTGCCCGGAATCGGAAGAAAAGCGTGTGCAATCCGCGGACCTAAGTCGCGGGCAGGATTAATCGCATAGCCGGTGGTGCCTCCTAGAGAAATACCGATCGCTACAATGAGGAAACCGACGATTAAAGGATTAAGCCCTTCTGTAAATTGATTTGCCCCAATGGCCAAGATTCCAAGCACAAGGACAAATGTCCCAATGACTTCACTTAAAACGTTTGCAAATGTATGCGGAATGCTGGGACCTGTTGAGAAAACACCCAGCTTGGCAGCGGGATCATCCGTTGACTTCCAATGCGGCAGGTAATGCAGATAAATAATCACCGCACCGATGATCGCTCCGATCATTTGCGCCGCAATATAAACCGGAACCTCTTTCCATGGAAAATCTCCCACAAATGCAAGCGCTATCGTTAGCGCCGGATTCAAATGGGCTCCGCTGATGCCGCCAACTGCATAAGCGCCCATGGCAACACCCAATCCCCACCCAAATACAACAACAATCCAGCCAGACTGGAATGAAAGCGATTTCTTTAAATTGACACCTGCACAAACACCTGCCCCAAAAATGATAAGCAGCATCGTACCGATGACTTCTCCCCAAAATGCTGTCATAGCACATTCCTCCTAAAGTCACGATTAAGAAGTATGATAGAGAAGAAGAGAATAAAAAACCACAACAAACCGCTTTACGGGTGCATAAACATTTACCGTAAAGAGCTGCTGTGGTCTCCGAGTTCTCCATCACAATGTATTAACCTAGTGCAATTGTATCAGTGGATGAAAGCGGTGTCAATCATTTTCCGTTCAAAAAGTTTTCATATTTCTTCCATAATTTAGTATTTGATGTTGTAACAGCAACAGCCCCCGCTTTTAAGGCCTGTTCTACATCCTCTTCCGTACGGATGAAACCGCCAGCAAAGATGGGAATCCCCGTTTTCTCTTTAATTTCTTGAATGAGTGACGGAACGATGCCTGGCAGCACTTCAATGAAGTCTGGCTTATGCTTGCCGACAAACTCCATGCTTTTCTCCATCGCGCTTGTATCAAGCAGAAATAGGCGCTGAATGGCATAAATTTTCTTCTGCTTCGCTTTGGCAATCACGTTCGATCTTGTGGAAATAATCCCGGCGGGCTTGATGTCCTGGCAAATAAACTCCGCTCCGTACTCGTCATGCTTGATCCCTTGAATGAGATCGACGTGCACCATCATGTTCTTTCCATGCTTTTGTGCCTCTCTGATCACGCCCTTCAGCTGGCCGAGATGAATATCAAGAATAACACCGTAGGAAAATGAACTGTTCAAAAACTCATCAAATTGCTTCATATTGCGAATAGCCGGTAAAATGGGCTGGTTGTGAAAACTCATTGTGTGCTCCTTTAACAAATCACTTTTATATTAAATCGTCTGAAAGCTATCTTTCACCGTTTTCACGATAAAGGAAAGGTCCTCTTCTGTCAGGCAAAATGGCGGGGCGAGCTGGATGACGTTGTTGTAGCCGGCGACTGTATCGCCGTTTTTGCCGATGATCAGCCCTTTTTCTTTGCACGCCGCAACCACTTGGTTTACTTTATCGGCATCAGCCGGCTCTTTTGTCAATTTATCTTTGACGAGCTCGATTCCGATCAGCAGTCCTTTTCCTCTAACATCTCCGACTGCCGGGTGTTCTCTTAGGGCTTGAAGCTCACCTAAAAGCGTTGCTCCCAGGTCGCGGGATCGCTGAATCAGCTGTTCGTCCTCCATAATTTGCAGGTTTTTCAACGCCAATGCACAGGCAGCCGGGCTTCCGCCGAATGTGTTCACGTGGCGGAAACGGTCATAGGGAGCTTCACCTTGATACGCTTCGAAAATGTCCCGTTTAACAGCAGTCGCTGACAATGGCAAATACGCGCTGGTGATTCCCTTTGCCATCGTAATGATATCAGGCTTCACGCCATAATGCATAAATCCGAATGGCTCGCCTGTCCGTCCAAACCCGCAGATGACTTCATCGCAAATCAAAAGAGCTCCGTGACGGCGGCAAATGTCCTCCACCTTCTTCATATATCCGTCCGGCGGCATTAAGATGCCTCCGCCAGTAATGATGGGTTCCATGATGACCCCGGCAATCGTTTCGCTTAATTCCCATGTCATGATGCGGTCAATTTCATTTGCGCTTTCTAGCGTGTCGGCATCCTCAGGATTCCGGTATACATCTGGAGGAGCTGCATGCAGAAACCCCTGGCTTAAAGGCTCATATTTATATTTTCGCTGCGCCTGGCCGGTAGCTGAGAGCGCTCCCAATGTGTTGCCGTGATATGCTCTGTATCTTGAGATGAGTTTATAACGGCTGTGGTCGCCGTTTTGCAGATGGTACTGGCGGGCGATTTTAAAAGCAGTTTCGTTTGCTTCCGATCCGCTGTTGGAAAAAAAGATGACATAATCGCCGCCAAGCCATTCATTCAGCTTTTCCGCCAGTTGAATCGCCGGTGCGTGACTTTGCGTTAGCGGGTAGTAAGGCAGCTCCTTTAATTGCTCATAGGCAGCCTCCGCAAGCTCCTTTCTCCCGTAACCAATATTGACACACCACAAACCGGACATCGCATCCAAATAGCGGCGTCCATCTATATCGGTCACCCAGGCACCTTCGGCCTTTTGGGCAATCAGGCTGTCCGCTTGATGCGCTCCCTTCATGGCATGCCACACAAATTGCTCATCTTTTTGCTTTAATCCCTGATTTTGCTGAATGTTTTCCATCCCCATCATCTCCATTTCATTAGCGTTCACTAAAGTGCCAATTCAATTGAAACAGACCTTCTCTTATGTGATGTCTTGGTGATGATTTCCCTGCCTTCAATATAAAGCCAGACGGAGTTAGAGTCAATAAACCCCGGAAATAATAAAACATCCTCTTTCTCAAGAAGAAAGGGGATGCAGCATCCAAAGCAGAACAGGCAAAGTGACAATACTCAGCATCGTGCTGATAAAGGTCGCGCTCGAAACGACTTCCGGCCTTGTATTAAACTGGACAGCCATTAAAGTCGTGTTAGCAGCTGTCGGCATGGCGGCGACGAGAATCATGATTTGTTTTGTCATGTCATCCACCGGCAATATCAATGTGAAGCCTAGCGCAATCACCGGAGATACCATCAGCTTCAAAAGCAATGAATAAGAAATTTTTCTGTATTCAATATGCTTAAAAGAAATCAATGCAAGCTGCATGCCTAGAATGATCATAATCGTAGGAATGGCTGCATTTCCGACCAGCTCAATTCCTGTCATTAACTCTTTAGGAATTGAAATATGCATAAGCTGAAGTATTGCGCCTAAAAGTGCCCCGTACGCAACAGGCATACGGATAACCCGGGTCATGACCATTTTAAATCCGCCTTCCTCCGAACCTCCTTTTGCCGCATAATACAAGCCGATCGTGCTCATGATTAACTGCTGCAGCACCATTAACACAACGGCCGTGTCCAGGCCGGCTGTCCCAAACACCAGCAGGACAACAGGCGTTCCGTAATTGCCGTTATTCATAAAAGCGGATGACAGGATCATGGCACAGCGATCTTGGTTCGGATACTTATGAAAAAAAGATAAAAAGTAGACAAATAGAACAAGAACCAGGCAAAGCCCCAGCACAAAAATAGAGAGATAGACATAATCCATCGTCAGCTTGTTAGTATAAAACGTATCAAATGCCAGAAAAGGAGACATTAAGTATAAGGACATTTTGGACAGCGTTTGAATATCAAAGCCGAGCGTTTTCTGTCCGATATAACCAATTGCGAAAATTCCGAAAATAGGAACTAAAACAAGCAGAAACTCCATAAGGCACCTTCTTTTCCGATATACAATTTACTTTTATTTTAAAGAAAGCGCGTAATCGTTTCAATTCCGTTTTTAATAAAAAAACCCGCCATTTTCAGGCGGTTTCGGGATTATTTTTTATATTGAATATGATAAATATCACGCCGTCTGTCTTTTAGCTGGCGCACTGTACCGTTTTGGCGCTGTCTTCTGAGAATTTCCAAGTCAACATCGCCGATGACGACCATTTCAATATTCGGGTTTGTTTCGCCGACAATGCCGTCTCGGGCGAATTCAAAATCAGACGGGGCAAAGATGCCTGACTGGGCGTATTGGATATCCATGTTTTCCGTTTGCGGAAGGTTTCCAACCGTTCCAGAGATAACCGTATAAATTTGATTTTCAACCGCTCTAGCCTGCGAACAGTATCTGACACGCAAATAGCCTTGACGGTCTTCTGTACAAAATGGCGTAAAGATGATTTTGGCCCCTTTATCCGCCGCAATCCGGGCAAGCTCAGGAAATTCAATGTCATAACAGATCTGGATCGCGATTTTTCCGCAGTCCGTATCAAACACGCGAACTTGGTCTCCTGCGCTGATCCCCCACCATTTGCGTTCATTCGGCGTAATATGGAGTTTGTATTGCTTTTCGATTGTTCCGTCCCGTCTGAACAGGTAAGCGATATTATAGATCTTGTCTTCCTCTTCGACGAAATGAGATCCGCCGATAATGTTGACGTTATACTTCACAGCCAAGTCAGTAAACAGGCTGATGTAATCTTCTGTATACTCCGTAATTCTCTGCACCGCCAAGCTCGGTGACCGTTCCTCAAGGAAGGACATCAGCTGGGTTGTGAAAATTTCCGGGAACACCGCAAAATCAGATCTCGCGTCAGAAGCGACATCGACATAGTATTCTACTTGATTCGCAAATTCCTCAAAGGAATAAATTTTCTTCATTTCATATTGGATCACACAGATTCTCACAGGGAACGCCGATTTATAATAACGTTTTGTCTGCTGCGGAAGATAATCGACATTGTTCCATTCCATCAGCGTCGCATACTTGATCGAAGCTGTATCATCCGGGAGATAGTTCGGATTAATTCGCATAAGGGTAAAGCCGTTCATCAGCTGAAAAGATAGGACCGGATCGTAAATTTGGTGGCGAGTCACCTGTTCAACATACTCTCTCGCCGTCATTTCTTCTGCATATTTATGATAGTTCGGGATCCGTCCGCCTATGATAATGCTTTTCAGATTTAAGCGTCTGGCCAAGTCCTTTCTCGCCTCGTACAAACGGTGGCCGATCTTCATTCGTCTGTATTTCGGATGCACCATGACCTCAATTCCGTACATATTCAAGCCGTCCGGATTATGGTTGGTGATATAACCATCATCTGTAATGTCCTGCCACGTATGGCGGTCATCATATTCATCAAAATTAATCAGGAGACTTGAGCACGAACCGATAATTTCACCTTCGAATTCTGCACAAAACTGCCCTTCGGGAAAATGTTCCAGATGGCTGATTAAATGCTCCCGCTTCCAAGGCTCCATTCCCGGAAAGCAGTCCTTTTGAAGATCGATAATCTTGTCGATGTCTTGCTCTTCGATATTGCGAATGACCATTTTCTTTTCAAAACGGGTCAAATCTAATTTCTCAGACAATCTACTCGCTCCTTTCTATTGTTGTTTATTCAGATGATCAAGCAATAGGGCGAGTTCCATCTCCGCCATTGATTCAAGCCTGTGATCATAATCTTCAAACATCAAGGTGCTTGTTACTTTATTCGGGACGATGACACACTTCATCCCCGCTCTTTTCGCAGCAATCGAACCATTGACAGAATCCTCAAACGCGAGACATTCTGATGGTGATACGCCAAGATTGTTTGCGGCCAATAAATATAGTTCAGGATTCGGCTTCACCTCTTCCACATCATCCGCCGTTTGAATGACCTCAAAATCATCAAACAGGCCGATTTGCTTCAAATGGCCCGATACCCATTTATAATCAGAGCTGGAGGCAAGGCCTACTTTTAAGCCTAAATCCTTTGCCGCATTCAGATACGCCTCGACACCCGGTCTTGCTTTTTCTGTTTCCATGCGTTTCGCAAAGCGTTCTCTTCGCAATGTTGTCAGCTCTTCATGGTTCAGCTTTTTGCCGATCTGCTCTTCTAAATATTCAAACGGCCGAAATCCCGCGGCTGTTCCAATGACCTTTCCCCAGACGGATAACGGAAGGACTGAGCCATGTTCCTCAAATATTTCCTGAAGGACTTCATATTCGTGTGTTTCTGTATCAAGAATAAGTCCGTCAAAATCAAAAATTAACGCTTTAATCACTGCGTACAACTCCTTTAGTCCAAATTGAGACATATGTATACACTCACTATACCCCGAAACATGTCTGCTTTCAAAAAGTAAGGTTTATGTGAAGAAAGAGCCTGCACACCGCAAGCTCTTTCTTATTAATGAATGTTTTGATGAGAAATGTTTGTCAGCGCTTCTCCAGCAGACTCGTTCGACATCTGATTGACTGCCAGGTCTCCAAGCGCAACGATCCCGACTAGATTGTTTTGATCTACAATAGGAAGGCGGCGGATTTGGTGCTGGGCCATCAGCTGCGACGCGTCTTCCAGACTCATATTAGGATTTCCCGATACGAGGTCTGTTGACATCACTTCTGAAACGGGTGTCTGGCCATCTCGGCCCTGAGCTGTAGTTCTTAATGCAATGTCACGGTCAGTCAGCATTCCTTTTAAAACACCTTGCTCTACAACGGGAATTACCCCGACGTTATGCTGTTTCATGAGAGAAGCCGCTTCCTGAATCGTTTGATTCGGAGAAACGGTAGCCACCTGCGTTGTCATTGTATTTCTTACTGAACTCATTGTCAGCACCCCTTTCAATCATTAGTATGTTCAGACACGTGCCGATTAAAAAGGGAGTTAGAGGAAAGGTTTTATGATATGATTTCTCTGATACAAAAAAGAGCTTTTCTGAAAATGGAAAAGCTCTTGCTGCCTGATTATATCAGCCTTCTGTGACCGAAAAAGGCTTTGTTTGTCTTCGTTTGAAAGTCAGAAAAAGCAAACGGAAAATAAATCCCAAAATCATTCAGCATCTTGCTGTTTTTTTCAAAAATCGCCTGATCATTCAAATCAGTGTGCGGCGAAGGCTTTGTCAGGATAATATGTATCATTTGCAGACAAGCCATAATTTGAAATGCTTCTTTTAATGTTCCTTGGTAATAATGGTTATTTAAAGACAGAACGCCTTTCTTTTTAAAGCGCTGAATGTCCAGTTCGGAGAAATAAAGAGGAAATACATCATGGATCAGCTCCATTGACAGCTCCTTGATAAAGCTCTCCTGTTCTGCAGTTGCTGCGTTCACAATTCTCACGTCAATCACCTTTCTTGCCATCGAATATCCTAAGTCTTAATCAAGAATAGCACAGAAAAAAACACGAAAGCTAAGGTAAGTGTTTCCTATGAGAAACAGCAGCCTTCCGCATCGAAAAGGAGCCATTTAACATGAAACAAAAAGGCAGAGGGCTTGAGCTCCTCATCAATGAAAAACAAGATGGCCAATGGCTGTTTTCTGTACTGAAAACAGCGCTTAAAGCCTCTAAACCCGTGATTCAAGACTGGATGTCCCATCATCGGGTAAAGGTCAATCACGAATCCGTCATAAATAATGTTATCGTCAAAAAAGGAGACCGTGTGTTCATTAATCTTCAGGAAAGTGAAGAATCCTCCGTCATACCAGAGTATGGAGAGCTTGATATTTTATTTGAGGACAATCATATGCTTATCGTCAATAAACCTGCAGGCATAGCGACGCATCCGAATGAGGATGGCCAAACCGGCACACTGGCTAATTTGATCGCATACCATTATCAGGTGAATGGGGAAATATGCAAGGTGCGCCACGTCCATCGTCTTGATCAGGATACATCTGGCGCAATCGTTTTTGCCAAGCATCGTTTGGCACACGCCATCCTGGATCAGCAGTTAGAGAAAAAGACGCTAAAACGAACGTATACCGCCATCGCTGAAGGACAGCTAAAGTCAAAAAAAGGTACAATTGATTCACCGATCGGCAGAGACAGATCACATCCGACAAGACGCCGGGTTTCACCAGGCGGACAAACAGCCGTCACGCATTTCAAGGTGATTGCCAGCAATGCGAAAGAGCGGCTGACGCTCGTGGAATTAGAGCTGGAAACAGGAAGAACACACCAAATTCGTGTTCATATGGCGAGCATCGGCCATCCGCTGACAGGAGACTCGCTTTATGGAGGCGGGAGCAAGCTGCTAAACAGACAGGCGCTCCACGCCAAAAAGGTACAAGCCGTTCACCCGATAACCAGCGAGCAGATTGTTGCCGAAGCGCCTTTCCCAGCTGATATAGAAAACCTTTGCGACACATATTTTTCATGAAGAAAAGCCGCAGGACTTGACTGCGGCTTTTTAAGTGACTCGTTTTCCGTATATAATATAACGCTTCGGGGCGTTTCCGACATATGAAAACGGATAGCAGGTCGTCAGAATGAGCTCTTCCTTTTCATGCTGGAGCGTAATAATGGATGTGTCATCTTTATCGACAATTTTTGTTTTCACAATTTCATATGTGAAATCTCCATATGACAGGAGTATACGAAGCAGATCCCCCTTTTCCAGCTCTCCCGTCCGGCGAAAAACGGTATCCCGATGTCCCGACAGCACAATTTGCCCATTTTCATCAGGATAATAGCTGTCCTTGTAATGCCCGACACCTTTTTCTAAATCATCTGCATCGGTGCCCTCCACGATCGGAAGCTCCGCGTTGATTTTAGGTATTTCTAAAATGCCGCTCGCTTTGCCGGTCTCAGGCTTAAATGATGCTTTGTTCTCTGCATGACCTGCGCTTTGTTTTGTGCCCGAAGCTTCCTGCGGCTTTTCAGCAAACAGTTTTGCTTCTTTTAATGTCTGTTCGGTCTTCATATTCGTATCGATCAATTTAAGGCCCCCATAGCCTGTGATCAAAAGACCGACCGCAATGATGACGAGTGGAATAACCTTTTTCACGTTCTGGAGGCGCTCCTTTTTCTTCTGACATATAGATAAGTTCCAGACAGTGTCACCGCCGCACCGATTACCATAAAGTTATAGTAGCCCGCTGATGTATCCGGAAGCTGATGATCAGACCCGCCTTTCGCAGTTCCATTTTGTAAAGGCAATGTGCTGATCTTGCCGGCTGTGTCAGTATATTTTTCACCGCTCGGCATTTCACCTAATCTCAAAATGTCTGTAGGCTTCAGCTGATGAACCGGCACAGTACCTGGAGTCTCTTTTAAATCATTCTGGTCTTCCCCAGGCTCTGGATCCTCTTTAACCGGCGGCTCCGTTCCCGGGGCATCTCCCGGCTCATCCGTAACTGGGTCTTCTGTTACAGGGTCTTCAATGTCACTCGCTTCAGCAAGCTTAATTCTTCCCTCTTTTGTATAAGCAATTGGCTCATCAAAGCTCTTCACATAAGCAACTGTCGCTTCCAAATCCTCAGGCCCTGTCACCGGATTTTTCCCAAGCAATCCGATTGGCTGGTATTTAGTTCCTGTCGCCGTCGCCATAAAATTGTTGACGGTTAATGTATATGTGGCTTCGGGCTGTATCTCGGTGCCATCTGCCAATTTTATATCGACAGCTTTTCCGGTTTCTTTGTCCCACGTATACGTAAACCCGCTGATGCTGTAGTCAGGACCAAAAACCGGCGAGATTTGCGCATTGATAATCTCTCTTAAATCTTTTCCTTTAATCTCAAGCTTCGTTAACACATTTCCGAACGGCTGGATATTGTAAAGATCTCCCCACGTAATGGGACCCTTCTTCAGCGCTTCCCGTATTCCGCCGCCATTCATAAGAGCAAAATCCGTTTTCATGGCCGCTCGCATGCCATCCGCAATCAGGTTTCCAAGAGGCGTATCACCGTCATTCGAATACCCCCCTTCCATATCAACAGCCGCTTCGCCGACAACCTCGCTGATAATCGGTTCAGCAAGTGTTTGGTATTTCTTTAAAATGGCTGACGCACTGGCATCCGGTTCTATTTTACTTTGGTCGACATATACGATGTCCGCTGACTTTTTGACAATGTCTTTTGTCATTTTATCGAGCTCTACATCAACAACACCTATCGCTTTTCCATATTCAAACGCCTGAACAATCAGTTTTCCATTCACTTCACCGTTAACAACCTTATGATTATGCGCTGCAAAAATGACGTCGATTTCAGAATCTGTTTTGTTTGCAAGATCAGCAGATTCACCGGTAATTGCGGCACCGTTTTGTTCGGCTGACATATGCGCGAGAACCGCGATAGCCTTCACGCCTTTTTTCTTCAGCTCTTCGGCCGCCTCATTCACCGCTGTTACTTCATCTGTAAACTCGATGTTTTTTATTCCGTCAGGCATGACCATGCCCGCGGCCGACTGTGTGACAACCCCGATAAAGGCAACGGGTATGCCCTCCACATTTATGATGTCATATGCCGGCAAAAAGGGCTCTCCTGTAGATTTCATTTTACAATTGGCGCATACAAGGGGAAAGTTCTGTCCATCATATCCGCTCGTGCCTTTCGGGTGATCTCCGCCATTTAAGATCCTCAGCAGTTCATCCGTACCTTCATCGAACTCGTGGTTGCCGACAGTTCCGACATCAAATCCGATGTCCTCCATCAGCTCTACAGTCGGTTCATCTTGAAGAAGAGATGAAACTGGAGAGCTGCCTCCGATCATATCTCCCGCGTGCACAATCAGCGTGTTTTTCTTTTCGGCCTTTTTCTCTTTCAAATATGCGGCGGCATAGTCCATGCGTCCAAAAGTGCCGTCTGCAGTTCCGTTCCCATCGAGATCAAGCTCATATTGCTGGTCGATCTTGCCATGCAAATCATTCATGCTGAGAATTCTAAGCGGAACACTTTCTTGAGGTGCCGTTTGCCTCTTTTTATATCCTGCGTTCTCCGCTTCACTTACTGAGGCGAAGAAAATTCTGTTTTCCACAGCTACCTGCTTCCAGTCAGCTGGCTGCACATATGTTTTATTTGATGAATCTCCCACATATCTTGTCAGGCCTTTCCCCTGCTCTCTGGCTCTAAATTCAAACGGCATTTCCAAGAGGGGATCGTCTTCATTCCAAATTCCTTTTTGCTCTTTTTTCGCAGCAGCTACGGCAGCTTGAAACTGCTGATAATCCTCTTCATTGTCAAACGGCCAAATAAAATACGTCGGAGCATAGCCATTTTTTACAAGCTCTAAGTTCACGTTTGAACCCGATTCGGTTATGACCTGTGCAAGAAGTCTGCCATAGTTATCCTTGGCTTCACTTCCGACCTTGACAGTAATTTTATCTCCTGGAGACAGAACCGTTTTTAGATAGTCAGATGCTTTTTTTCCAAATCTTAATTGATTTTCGTCCGCTTCATTTTTGGGTGTGTGATACGTTTCAGGTGTATCTACATTTACAAACCTGATTTTTGTCGTTCCTAGTACTGGAGTTTTAAGATGAATGGTATCGCCGTCAACAACCCGGTCAACAATACCTTCATATTCACCCTCCGCAGACGGAGGTGCGGGCTGTTCTTTAAGCACCTTCAGGTCAGACGATTTTCGCGGTAGCAGCTGAAAGGATTGGTATCTGCTTAACACACCGGTAAATTCATACCATTTGCCCTCATCAAGTTCGTCTATCGCCCCTGTTTCATTCATAACCCGGAGCGTCATCGCATGATGGTCTTCATCTACCATCGTTACATTATAACCCCCGCCGGCAGGAGAATTTGGAATTGAGGAAACAAATGCTTTTAGTGTCACAAGGCGGCCTTCAAACTGATCACCAAGACTGCTGTTAATCAGTTCATTTATTGTTAAATGTTTAGGAGCGGGGATAGGTTGATTTGACTGGTTGATTTTGATGCCTGATGAGTTTGGAACGATTTCTGTCAGCCCTTGGTATGTCGTGACTTTCCCTGTTACCGTGACATCCATGCCTTCTTTTAATTCGGGAAATTGTTTAGGGGAAGGCGAATAAATGTTAATGCCTCCGGTTTTATCCTGCATAAAGGTCGACAGCTTCCCGCCTCCGATCGCGCTTTGATCAGCAGTGACGATTCCTTTTATCGTTACTTCTTCATTCAGTCGTCCCCGCGCTTCATTTATCGTCATTGGCTGTTCAGCCGGCGGAGTTTTCGCGTCGTCAGTTAAGTCCATCGACTGAACGTTCTTAAGTCCTGTCGTGTTAAAGTAATTTTCAAGCTTTCCTTGAACAGTTATCTTTTTTCCAAGAAGAAGCGGATTGGTTTGCAGCCCAAATTGGCTTCTGAAGGCGGAGGGGATTTGAACGGGAAGGATGTGATCGGACGATGTCTCGGTTTTACTGTCTGCCAGCGCGACATTATAATCATTTGAAAAAGGGCTTGTCAGCTTATAGTTCTGCGGGGAAACAGCCTGGCCGACAGCATATCCTTCGACAAGCGCCTGTCCTTCTTTTTGCTGTATCGCCTTATCAACCGATATCGGCTGTTGCGGTTCAGCTGCCTTTACAGCTTCGCACGTGTACATTACATGTAAGAACATCAATGCCGTGATCAACACAATATGCAGAATACGCCTCATCATTTTTCCTCCCTTAAGATACACATTATGACAACGACTTTGTCTGCTTATCATTTCGACAGACAGCATATAATTCCTTTCAGGCTTCTGCATAAATCGCGACAGACTGACACAAAATACAGCTGATCTGAAAAAAAAGGAGGAATTCGGTTTGGATCAGTTAAATCAGCAGCAACAATCCCAAATGAACAAAGGTATTCCTGGCAAGCCGCATAAAAATCACGGCGGACATGAAATGTTTGATATGCACGAGGTGCTTTCCGGAACACTTACTGTACTTGATCAGTTTATGATGCTGAGACAATTTTGTAAGGATCAGGAATTATTAAACATCCTTGATCGTCAACATCAATTCATTACGTCTCAATATAACTTAACTGCAGAATGCTTCAAAACAGGAAGCGAACCTTCACAAAAAACAGCAACTTATATGATGAAGGAAGACAACCAGACTGTTTACGGCATGCAGCCGTCACAGCCTAAAAAACCTGTTCAATCCATGAATGATATTGATGACAGCATCATCAGCCGACAAATGCTTTGCGCAGTTAAAGCACAGGCTTCTATGCTGACGATGGCTTCTCTGGAAATGACAAACCCAGCCGTAAGACGCGTACTATCTGCGCAAATTCAGCAGTATGTTGAAATGGCTTTTGAAATTTTCCTATACCAAAACAAACACGGCTATTACCAAGTTCCTCAGCTAGATGCGCAGGATATGGAACAATTGAGAAATTCATTTGCTCCGGCACAAGGACAAATGCCTCCAACTCAAGGCGGTATGGGACAGCAACAGCAAGGACTTCATTAATAACAAAGGCATTGGATAAATCCTATCCAATGCCTCACTGTTTTCTTCATATGTTTTCTTAAAATCCTTTTCAAATTGATTAAGGCTTTCCTTTGTTGCCGATTTAAATCCTTTTTTAAAGTCCCCTTTTTTTGCCGTTTCCTTTATCATTTCTGAAATAATGCCTTTCCCGTATTTGTCCGTCAGCTCATTGATCATATAAAAGCTTTGCATATAGACGTCAGTGTCATATTGAGCTCGTGCTTTCTGCCAATCTTGATCTGTCTGCAAACGGTCAAAGGGCACGACAGAAAACGTGATCGGATCTATAAGCAATTCATAGTTCGCGATCCACTCACTTAACCCTTCATGAAACCATAACGGAAACTCATCGGGATCTGCTTCCAGCTCCTTTAATTTCTGGTGAAACGCATGGTGTGTGTATTCATGAATCAACAACCGCTGGTACAAATAAACCGCTACTTCGTCGCCTTCTAAAAGTTTCTTTTTCTCTTCAGGCAATAATCCAATCAGCTGCTCCCTTTCAGAATAAAAACCGACGACATCCAGTAAACCGGAGTACGCCTCCATCTGTTTTTCATTAGGAAAAAAAATAATATCAATAGGCTTCTGATTCGAATATCCAATCATAATCTGGTTAATACTGACCGCATATTCAAGCGTTTCTTTCGTCAATGGCAGTAAGGACTTTTCCTTAGAAGTGTAATAAATATCGGCCTGTTTGATTGACTCTTTCTCCATGTGCTTCGTCACTTGTTCTTTTGTTATACCAGATGCCTGCCCTGGCAAAGACAGGATATACATCGTGCTTGATACGATGGCCGAACTTACAGCCAGCATCACAAGGACTCCGCACAGGAATAGAGCGGATGCCGCACGCTTTCCTATGCCATCCCGCAAACGTCTCCCTCCCTGAGCCGGTCCGTCTTGTACCTTTTATTTTTACTTTATGCAGCCTGAGTTCGCGGTGTGCCATTAACGCAAAGAAAAAGCCGCACAAATTATGCGGGCTTTTTTCATTTATTCAGCTTGAGGGAATACACGCTGTACAGTTTCACTGAACTCATCAAAGAATCCAGCAATCGGATCGCCATTTTGTATCCGCTCGCCATATCCCTGCATTCGGTCTACAAAGTCCGGATTCGCAGACACATAAACATTATCCATGTTTTTGTCAGTGTCTCTCACTTTATCAGAAATTTTCTTTTTGAGGTCTTTTCCAACTTCTTTATTTCCATTTGTTAATACAACTGCAACATATGCTTGATTTCCGGCAACAATTACATTTGCATGTTTTACTTCTTTCATTTCAGTGATTTTGTCGGCAGCATCGTCAGCAACTTCTAATTTACGGTTATCATTACCGTTGTTGCCGTTGTTGTTGCCGTTATCGTTGACATTGTCAGTTACATTATTATCGACATTGTCACGATTATTATTGGCATCGTTAATATTTCTTGTGCCATTATCGTTTGCCGGATTGCGGTAGTTAACGTTTTCTGGATTTGCATTATCACGTCTGCCCTCACCCTGATTGGCCATACCGCAGCCAGTCATAAGCAAAGGGATAAGAAGCATGGACGCAAGGACTTGTTTTTTTCCAAGCATGTGAATTCCTCCTTTATCACTTTACTTATAGGTTTTTCTAACTGGCTCTAATTATGCATGAAAAAATAACGGAAATGCTTTCCCGGGAAATAAAGCGGTTAATTTGTCTAATTAGAGGGGAAAATATCAATACACTTATAAAGGAGGGATCACGTTGTTCAATCAGCGAAGAGGACTCAGCCCCGCAGCAATGATTATAGGGTCAACTATGCTTATTGCTGCTTTATCACCACAGATCCGCCAAAAAATCAGCGGGTTTATTACAGGACAAATGAACAGACAAAATTCTAAAAATAACATGTTTGATGCTTCTAATGTAGGAAATATGGTCAAACAAGCACTTGGCGGCGGTAATAATCAGGAACGTTCGCAAAATCAAAGCCAACAGCAAAATGGCCGTCAGCATCAGCATGCCGGAGCGCAGCAAACCCAGCATCAGCATACACAGACTCAAACTAGGCAAACTGAGACAGCAGCGAAAAAAAGACAGCCGCATTATGCTGAACCCATTCAATTTGAACAAAGCGCAATGAATGTGATGGACGACAACACCATGATGGAAATGCTTGAGGACTTAGAACCCGGACGTTAAAAAAAACGTGTAATCCAAGATGGATTACACGTTTTCATATGTTACGCTTCTTCGGCTTCGATCACTCTGGATTGATCATTGAATATACCTGGATCAATTTCCTTCGTTACCTTACTCGTAATGAGGCCAGATGTCATACTTCCGCTGACATTCAGAGCAGTACGCCCCATGTCGATTAACGGTTCGATTGAGATTAATAAACCTGCGAGTGCGACAGGCATATTTAATGATGATAAAACAAGAAGCGCCGCGAATGTCGCTCCGCCGCCAACTCCGGCAACACCGAAAGAGCTGATGGCAACGACTGCGATAACTGTGATAATAAACACCGGGTCAAACGGATTTTGGCCGATAGTCGGAGCAATCATCATCGCCAGCATCGCAGGATAAATGCCGGCGCATCCATTTTGCCCGATTGAAAGACCAAACGAACCGGCAAAGTTTGCGATTCCTTCCGGCACACCCATGCTTTTCTGTGTTTTAATATTTAGCGGCAAAGCACCCGCGCTTGACCGTGAAGTAAAAGCAAATACAAGTACAGGCAGCGCCTTCTTCAAATAAACAACCGGATTCAAACCACTGAGCGTCAGCAGCAGCAAATGAATGATAAACATTGTGATTAACGCGGCATACGAAGCAACCACAAACATCCCTAATTTTAGAATGCTGTCAATATCACTCGTCGCAATCGTTTTTGTCATAATGGCCAGCACCCCATAAGGCGTCAGTCTCAAAATGAGGGTGACAACACGCATGACAATGGCATAAACGGCATCAACCATTTTTTTAAATGTTTCTGCCTGTTCCGGCTGTTTATGCTTCACACCGAGGAATGCCATTCCAAGGAAAGCGGCAAAAATAACGACCGCGATCGTTGAAGTCGGTCTAGCTCCCGTAAAATCTAAAAACGGGTTTCCCGGCAGCAGTTCAACAATCTGCTGCGGCAGCGATTTCGCTGTCATATCTTCTGATTTCTGCTGAAGCTCCTGTCCCCGTGAAAGCTCTGTATCCCCTTGGTCAACCTGAATCGCCTGCAGGTCAAAAGAAAGCGCGGAGGCAATACCGACAGCTGCCGCTACAGCTGTTGTCGCTACTAATATCCCGATAATCAAACCGCTGATTTTTCCGAGATTTTTTGTCAGCTTCAGCTTTGTAAATGCGCCGAGAATTGAAATAAAAACGAGCGGCATGACAACCATTTGAAGCAATTTGACATATCCGCCCCCGGCAATATTAAACCAGTCCGCTGTTTGAATGACTATATTTGAAGTCGGGCCGTAAATCAGCTGAAGCGCAAATCCGAATACAATCCCCAGCCCCAGCGCAGTAAATACACGTTTAGAGAAGGAAACATGTTTTTTCTGCATCACAAAAAGCCCTAAGATAAGTAAAAATAAAATAAATACATGTAATACAACTAGTAAAGTCTCCAAAGCAGGTAAACTCTCCCTTCAAATTTTCTCATTTACTATATTACACTAATTCCGATAGGTCAAGTGCGAATTATTCCAACTAAGGATTCAAGTAAAAAAACCTTATATAATCCCTTTTTTGTTCTTTTCTTTCCCTTCCATCTTTAGTACCTTATATAAGGGTGATAATATTTGCTGAAAGAACTGTTTGTAAACTTGACCATTTTAATCACATTTAATTATCTCTTCACCCACCTGTTTAAAGAAAGGTTAGTACATAAAAAAGACAGCATATCCTTCCAAGCTGTTAAAGGACTGGCCTGCGGTTTGCTCGGGGTTATTCTAATGGTTTTTGGATTTACCTATCAGCATTCAATCATTGATCTTCGAAATATCCCTATTATGATTGCCGCTCTTTATGGGGGCTGGGTTTCAACGGCAACGGCCTTGGTTATGATCGCTGCAGGCCGCATGCTGATCACGATGAACACATCTGCAATATACTCGGTTATTATCATTTGTATCGCTGCCATCCCGTCACTCATTGTTTCTAGAAGAAAAAAAGTCCAATTAAAACATGCTTTCTATCTTTTAATGATCACAAATAGTATGATCTCCTTTTCCTTTTATTTTCTTATAGATTTACATTCATATGAACTTCACTTATATTTTTGGATCGTCTCAATAGCGGGCGGCATGCTCAGTTTATATATTATTGATCATGAAACAAATGCACATCTTCTTTTTAAACAATATAAGTTTCAGGCGCACTTTGACTTTTTAACAGGCATTTATAACCGAAGAAAGTTTGAAGAAATCACACAAGCTCTATATCAACAGGCGGCCAATACCCCGCATTTTCAATTCGCACTGATTTATATGGATATCGACCATTTTAAAACCATCAATGACCAATACGGCCATCATGAAGGAGATCAGGTGCTGAAAGAGCTGGGCTCACGTCTGAAGCAGAGCATCCGAAATACTGATCCTGCCGCACGGATTGGCGGTGAAGAATTTGCCGTGCTCCTGCCGAACTGTACGCTTGATAAAGCAGCCCAGATCGCAGAACGGATCAGATGTGCTGTCAGTGACGCACCAATTAGATTAACAAATGGTGAAGAGCTGTCAGTTACGATATCACTGGGGGCCTCTCATTATCCTAATAATACGGAGCATCCAGAATCTTTGCCGATTCTTGCCGATCAAATGCTGTACAAAGCGAAAGAAACGGGACGAAACAAAGTATGTTTTTCAGAAAAAAAAGAATGAATTCAATGTTCGAATTCATTCTTCCAATCTGAAAGACGTTTCAAAGGCAGAAAAGCCGGGACAAGATCCCCCTGATATTCTTTTTCTATAAATGCCGCTGTATCATCAGCTTGATAGAGCTCAAGAATGGTTTGCAGCGCTTCCCGATCTTGGTCCTCCGCTCTGACAACAATCAAATTCATCTCTTCCTTAGACATTAGTCCACCGCTCTTTATGGCATGTTTTTCCGGGTTCAGTCCCGCTTTTTTTGCTTCAGACGGTTTCATGACAAACACGTCGGTGCCGCTCGCTGCATCCTGTTGCCGGACGGCTTTTAATTTCAGGTGCCTCGGATTATCTTTAATCATATCGACTGAACCTGTTCCGTTAAATCCGTTTTTCAACGTTAGCAACCCTGCCTCCTTAAGCACCGTAAGCGCCCTGCCAAAATCGAGTGCTTTATCCGGTACAGAAACGACAGCTCCTCGTGGTATATCTTGGAATCGGTTATACCGTTTTGAATAAATGCCCATAGGCGTTATGTATGTCGTACCGAGCGGTTCCAGCTTAAGTTTGTATTTTTGAGTGAACGACTGAAAAAATGAAATGTTTTGAAAGGCGTTAGCATCAATTTCTTTGTTAGCAAGCGCGATATCAGACTCCGCATAATCAGAAAAAGGTATCAGCTGAATATCCAGCCCTGCTTCTTCAGCTTTTTTAGCAATATAGTTCCATATTGCCTCGTCAGACTCAGCAATTCCGATTTTTATCGTTTCATGTTCTGCTGACGGTGAGCATGCTGTAAATGAAACGAGAAGAACAACAACGAAACTGCATATAAGCCACTTCTTCATTGTGACCATACTCCTATCTATGTATTAGAGCATGCAAGCAATATCAGACATAAAAATCATACGCTCTCTTAGTTGATAAACGTTGTCATTTGTAATATTGATTAACTTTTACCTTACTCATATCCAATAAGGTTGTCAATTCCTATTACATTGTCTTCCCGAAAAGAAGGAATACTAAGGCAAACGTATGATCACATATCGAGAAAACAGATGAATTTCCGTAAATAAATATCAAATTGAAAAATAAATATGGTATTTTCCGAAAAAAGTTTCATTTAGCAGTTGTTTTTTCTGAAGATTACTGGTAGAGTAAAGGTAATTATTTTTGTTCGAACTATCTTTAAGAAGAAAGTTTTGTAAGAGTTTTCGTCTTGAAAGTTTGTTAAGAGCAAGAATAGTGAATTTAAGCGTTATGATCGCTTTAGGAGGAAATTTCATGTTAGAAGGTAAAGTAAAATGGTTCAACTCTGAAAAAGGTTTCGGATTCATCGAAGTAGAAGGTCAAGACGATGTATTCGTTCATTTCTCTGCTATTCAAGGCGAAGGCTTCAAAACTTTAGAAGAAGGCCAAGCTGTTTCTTTTGAAATCGTTGAAGGAAACCGCGGACCACAAGCTGCTAACGTTACTAAAGAAGCGTAAGCATAAATTGATATGAAAAACTGCAGGTGCAAACCTGCAGTTTTTATTTGGATAAAAAAGCTGTTTTGCATAAGCAAAACAGCTTTTTTTCATTAGTTTGCAATATCCCGTTTCATGAAGATTCCGAAAGCAAGCAACAGGAAGATGATAAAGTAGATCACCAGCATGTTGATAGAGAACGTCATAGTCATCCCTTTTATTAACGGTGTGCCATCCACATACTGAGACAAATCTACATTAGCAAACAATATATACTTCGCCCAGTCAAATTTCGCTGCAATAAATGCAGTGGCAGTCGTACCGGCTACCAACAAAAAGATAGAAAACCCTACTGCAAGAGAGCTGTTTCTAAATACAGCGGACAGCATAAATGCCATCGTCGCCACCATTAAAGCCGCGACGGATTCAGAAAGATACGTTGTGGCCAAATGCCCTATCATGTTTTGCTCAATGACATGGCCATCCTTATAGATTAAATGAGTATTCGCGGCAGTGTCACCGCCTGTCCCAAAAAAGATCAGTCCCAGCAAAGTAGAACCTATAAATAAAATAAACAGCAATAAGAAACCAAACAAGAGAACTGTAATATATTTGGAGAGCAAAATCTGAAAACGGCTGAGCGGGCGGATCATTAATAGCTTTATGGTTCCCCAATTAAATTCGTTCGCGACAATTCCGGCTGCGATAATAATGGTAAACAGCCCGGTAAGGATTGTAAAGCCTGCTGAATCTGTTACATAAGACCATACAGTATAGCCTGTGTCACCAGGGATGTTATGCTCTATACGATAGTTGTTAAGTGTGATTGTTTCTTCATATTCACCTTTCAGTGAAGGATTTTCTTTGATTTCTTTCTTCAGTACGGTGTTTTCCGCTTGGAGTTCTTGTTTCCAATGGAGATTTGAATCACCAGCAGAAAAATGATTCGCCAGAAATGCAAATCCAACCATTGTTAATCCCAGAATCCCGATCATCACCCATGTTCCGGCACGGCTGAAAATTTTGATCCACTCATTATAAATCAAATTAAGCATGTTGAACCTCCTCTTTTGCTTCACCTGTTATTTCTAAGAAACGGTCCTCTAACGATTTTGTCACTACTTTAACTTCGTAAATGCGGACTTGCTGCATCACCAGCAATTCAATAGCCGCAGGGACTTCGTCTTTAGCCAGTTTGACTTCTACACCATTTGCCTTCTTCACCAAATTGTACTCCTTCAGAACAGAAGCGGCTTTATTCGGCTGCTCAACTTGAAAGAAATATGTATCGTTCTCATCAGTGATTTCATCTCTCACATTTTGAATATCGATAAGCTTTCCTTTTTGCAGAATCGCAATTCGGTCACACATCAGTTCCATTTCTGACAGCAGGTGGCTTGAGACGATGACAGCCATTCCTTTTTCTCGCGTCAACTTCTTCAAGTGATCTCTGATTTCCCTCAAAATGAGAGGTAAAAAAATGAAGGTATACTTCATGTGTACAAAAAATTAAAATAGATAAAACATGGCACTCACAGCTGATTGGTGAGTGCCACATTTTTTATTCTACTGGGTAAAGTCCCAGCTCTATAGTTATTATATTCATATAGTTACTTAACAGATTATAGAAGTCTGAAGTTAGTAGTGAATAATATGTTATGGTAAAAACATTCTTTTTAGCTTTTTCTGAGGGAATAGGGCAAGAATCAGATTTTAAAATTCTTGTGTTCTGTTAGTCACTAAGATTTTATACACTGTTGTCCATTAGTCGCTCGGAAATTAATTTAAATATCGATGTCTGGATGAAGTACCACCAGCCACTATGAAAGTCTATATAAAAATATAACGTTCTTTATTTTATATTAATAAGAACAATAATTTTTATTAACTACTTCATACATTGCATCCACCGTCATATAAGCACCTTCATACACATTTTCTCTTCCTATAAGTTATTTTTTTATAACTAATATATACTCACAATAATTCAGATATTGTAGATAAAAGAGAAAGAGTCATAATAACTAAAAAAATGCTAAATAAGAATGCTCGCTCTCTCCTTAAAACAAAACATGTAAATAACGCAACAAAACTAAACTTAAATAAAAATTCAAGATAGTCATTACTATAAATATAATTTATACCCATTGTAGTTAGGGCGATTACTGCTAAATATTTCTTTGATTGTGCCAAGAAACCTCGCCATCCAGTTTCCTTTACTTTCCAGATTCCCAGAAGGTTTTCCACACCAATAGATGTGCTAGGTAGGAGATTTTGCGTATCTATCTTCACATACGCTGGTTGAAGGTAAGGGGCAGCACCCTTCAAGGACTCCTGTCCCCAATAAAAAGCTCTATCATTAATTTGCAGAGGTTCAATTGCTATGGATCTACCTTTGCTGTCGCCGTATGCAGGCATAAGTTCGATTTCACTATCTCGGGAGAAAACAACCCGCTGTCCTTCTGTTTTACCAAAATATTTTCCCCACCACATAGTTCGTAAATCGCTATATAAAAACCTTAGTATATTATGTTTCCGCAGATTAGCCATACTTACATCAACAGCAATCCACCCCTCATCCTCTAAATATATTTCATTCCACGCATGCCCATTCATTTTTCCAAATGACCAACTTCCAAATAAAGTTCTTGTAGGAATTCCCAGGGACCTGCACAAGGAAGAAAATAAAAAGGAAAACTCAGCGCAATCTCCATTTTTAAATCGAAGGAAGGATTTTACCCCTCTGCTCTTAGGGGGATACTTATACTTGTAATTGTTAACAATATATCGAAAAATCGCTTTTGCTTGATCCCTTTTACTGTTTATCCCTATTATAATATCCTGTGCAAGATCTAAAGTCTCTTTATTAACAGGTGAAAGAATCGTATCTCTTAAATAGTATTCTTCCTCTTCCTTGCTTAAAGGTATCGTCTCCCCTTCTGAGGTATACCATTCGCGAGTATATTGGAAATGTAATGTATCATTTTTATGTAGAATGAAGTAACCTAGATTTTCACCAGTAGGCAATCTATGTAGTTGAGATGGTTTTAATGATGCGTGAGCCAATCCATCAGGAATAGGGAGCCAAAGTTCAATTGTTTGATCTAAGGAGTTTTTATAAAGATAATCGACAATAAACGGTTTTTTCCTCATCTAATCTCATCTGCCTTCATTAATATTTTCATTATACTTTATTCCACTAGACCGTTTTGAGGGAGTATTACTTCTTCTTTCGTTGGCCTCTTTATTTTACTTCTAATATAATTATAAATATTCTTATAATCTTTATCACTAATAAGTATTGCATCTATCACGATTATAGTTAGAGAGAAGGTTATCAATCCCATTACTACTGCAATTCCTAAGTGTAAAGTGATAAGTAAGATAAGTGCTATATACTTTGTTACCTTATTAAATAGTAAGAAGGGAAATGCTACCTGCAAAAGAATAGTGAAATAGGTAGAGAAAACTATTAAAAAATCAGATGAGATAATAATATCGCTTATCAAATATAAAACATACAGACATATAGCAAAAAAAAGGCAAATCCGCCATGAGTAAACGGATTTGCCTTTTTGATTACTTTTTCTTATTTTTCATGGAGAGCAGTGCATCACGATAGCTGCGGTCCTGCATTTTGTCACTTTCTTCAGTGACCTCTTCTTCTGCCTGATCTTCATCAGAATGCTTAAACTTTTGCAGCGCCTGCCTGTAAATATCATCACCTATTGTTTCTCGTTTCTCTTTTAGAGAATCGTTTTTTACAACGGATGGCGTATGCTCGGCAGCCCTTGCTTCAGCTGGGTATTGCGCTTCGTTTTTTTCCTCTTCTGGAGGGGCGATTCTTTCGGTTGCTTCTTGCTTCTCGGGTCCAGGAGAGGCGTTGCGGACGTTAAATGTAATAAGGCCCGCAATGACAATGACAGCAGCAATAATTGCTATAATAATGGCCATTTCAACCTCTCCTTACTGTCCTGCTGTTAGGTTTCCTGTGACTTGGCTGACGCGTCTTCCTAAGGCGCGTCCAAGCTGAATACCTTCCTCAGACATTAACTCATCACTGTCAACCGGACAAGTGACGCCTGCTCCGTAATAAGAGCCGTACAGTGCGTTTTCTGGCACGTTGCCAGGCAGACCGACAACGATCATGCCCTGGTGGAACATCGGCGTGATTAAGTTGTGCATTGTCATTTCCAAACCGCCGTGTGTTGTTGCCGTTGTGCAGAAAACAGCGCCGACTTTGTTGATCAGCTCGCCTTCAGCCCACAAGTAGCCAAGTCTGTCTATCCAAGCTTTAAGACCGGAGCTGATTGTTCCGAAATGCCCTGGGCATCCCCAGATAATCGCATCCATATCTTTCAGCTTGCGGATATCTGCTTGATCGACATGGTCAATCAATACCTCAGCCGCCTCGTTTTCTCTCGCGCCTTCAGCAATCGCTTCTGCAAGCACCTTAGTATGTTCGCCTTCACTATCATACACTACATAAATTTTCATTCAGGAAACCTCCCTGTACAGATTAAGATTCCTTAGCTTCTTTTGGAGCAGGAAGTAATGAAAGCTCCTCTTTTTTCTTCTTACGCAATTTATCTTTTCTGACGTCACGCAGGAAGATACTTAAAATTAATCCTGCTACGCAGAATAATGTTGCCCACATAAAGGCGTCATTAATCCCCATGACGTTTGAATCGAGTGACGCGTGTTTATAAATATGAGTGTAAACATACGTTTTCGCTGTTTCATAAGGTACATTCATATTCACCATTAAATTCGAAACTGCATTTTGGAATGCATGGAGGAAGTTCGGGTCCGCCGTGCTTGTTTTATCTGCAATTTGTGAATAATGGAATGTCGTACGGTTTGTATAAATCGTCGTAATTAAACTAGTTCCAATTGATCCACTGATTTGGCGAAGCGTGTTGCTCATCGCCGTTCCGTGACTGTTCAGACGGGCTGGAAGCTGGTTCATCCCAGCTGTCATGACTGGCATCATTAAGAGAGACATACCAAATGCACGAATTGAGTAGATCAGCATGATGTGCGTATATGGTGTATCAATTGTTAATTGCGTATATTGATATGTTGTTACCACTGTCACGAGAAGCCCAATAATCGCAAGCGGTCTCGGTCCGAATTTATCGAACAAAATACCTGAGATCGGTGACATAATCAGCATAACGATCGCACCTGGAAGCAGAAGCAGACCGGATTGAAGCGCCGTAAAGCCGACCAGGTTTTGCAGATAGATCGGTAACAGGAACATACCAGTGTAAAGTGCCACTGTAATAATGATATTAATGACACTCGAGAGTGAGAAAATGTCATATTTAAACACTCTGAAATCAAGCATCGGATCATCATGGCGCAATTGCTGAACAACAAACGCAATTATTGCGATGACGCCGATAATCACTGTTGATAATACAATAGGATCAGTCCAGCCGTCAGAGCCGGCTTCACTGACACCGTATAGCAGAGATGCGAAACCGACAATAGAAAGAATCGCTCCGAGAGTATCGAGTTTGATTTTTTGCGGTTCCACCATGTTTTTAAAGATGAAGAAAGCCACAATAATAATAATGGCACCGATCGGCACAAGGCCGTAAAACATAATGCGCCATGTATAATTCTCAATGATCCACCCAGAAAGAGTCGGGCCGACCGCAGGAGCAAACATCATTGCAAGTCCGAAAATCCCCATTCCTTTCCCCCTGCTTTCAGGAGGGAAGATAAACAGAATGGTTGTCATAACGAGCGGCTGCAAGATACCTCCGCCCACGGCCTGAATCAAACGGCCGATCAGCATTACAGAGAAGTTAGGTGCGATACCGCAGACTAACGTACCGAGCGTAAAACAGAACATGGCAACGAGGAAGAGACTCCGTTGACCAAAGCGCGTAATCAGGAACGCAGATAACGGAATCAAGACACCGTTAACAAGCATGTAACCTGTTGTGAGCCACTGAATCGTCGTTGCACTTACGCCAAATTCAGTCATTAAGTGCGGCATTGCAACGTTAAGCAGTGTTTGGTTTAGAATTGCCAGAAATAAACCCGCCATTAGCACAATTAGCAATGACATAGGGCTTTTTGCATTTTTTTCTTTGCCTGTAGCCATCTAAGACAACCTCCTTTCATGGTGTGATGACTGATCTGTTTTACTCAGAAATCTTAACAGATGCATTCATACCAGGAAGCACCTTATCAGATGGGTTTTTGATTGAAATTTTAACAGGAATTTTTTGTGTTACTTTTGTGTAGTTTCCGCTTGAATTCGTAGATGGAAGCATATCAAAAGTTGAGTTAGTCGCATAGCCAATTTCTTCTACAGTACCGTCAAAAGTTGTATCAGGATCTCCGTCAACTACTACGTCTACACTATTTCCTACTTCAATATCCGCAATATCTGTTTCTTTAATATTTGCTGTGATGTATAGGTTGTCCATGTCAATCGTTTGTGCAATTGTTGTACCAGCTTGTACGGTTTGTCCGTTTTTCACTTCGTTTTTCACAATTGTTCCATCCATAATGGATTTTACGTCAACAGTTTGTTCACCTTTGATTTTTGCAACTGTGTCGCCTTTTTTCACTGTTTTTCCTTCTTCAAGATCCCAGTCAGATACTTTACCTGCTGCTGGAGCTGTAATAGCAGCCATATCGCCGGCTACTTTTGCTTCATCTGTTTTTACGTAGTTTGTGCTTTGATAATAGTAGTAAGCACCTCCGCCTATAATTGCAAGAACAACAATCAAACCGATAATGTTGGTCAGAATTAAACGTCCTCTGTTCATTTTGTTTTTCTCCTTTCGTTTCATCCTCTATCATTTTGTGGAAAGATGGTGAAAATATGTGGGAAGTTTTCAATTACCGCTTTTTTCTGAACAGCCTTCAGCGAGCTTCGATAAGCTCCCAGCAAGCTTGCGCAAATATTGAAGCTGAGACGTGTCAAGCTCCTGATACAGGCTCGCGCCCATTTTTGCGTATTTCACAGCGGCTTTCTGTAAAACTTCTTCCCCCTCTTCGGTTAACTGAATCATTACGATACGGCGGTCAGCCGGACTGTCATATCGATTCATCAATTGCCGGTTATACAGGATATCGGTCATCCGGGTCACAGAAGCAGGCTTAAGATCAAGAGACATGGCCAGCTTACTGAGCGGCGTGCTTCCGCTTTGATGAATTTTAAACATCAGTAAATATTGAAGGACTGTAATATCAAAAGGCTCAAGTACAATCTCCAATATCTTCTTCTGCTTTTTATAGATAGCCCGAGACGTATCAAAGAGCTGTTCAAAAGTGAGCAAAGCACGTTCTGATTCAGTCAACTCCTTTTCACCTCATTCCTCAATAATAGTTCACAAGATAAAATATTAATAAATGAAAGAAGATTTGTCAAAGGAAAAATCTCTTTTTTTCCCGTATTTTTTTCGCAACCGCTTTCTTACTTTTATTAAATAAAAAAAAGCCCTGAAATGGGCTTTTCATTACGAAAATTGATGGCTTACTCCGGACTCTTCATTTCTGAAAAAGTTCTTCAGCGCCTGAAAAACATCAGACTTCTGTTTTAAAATATAGTACTTAAATTTCTCGTCTTTCACATTTTTATATGCAGACATTAACGTTGAATGCCTGTTGTACTGATTGACCTCGCCGTAGCAGAAAAGATTGGCCTTCTTCATAATATCATTGACCAGTTTCACACAGCGCGCGTTATCAGATGTCAGGTTGTCACCGTCAGAAAAATGAAACGGGTAAATGTTGTAGCGGGCGGGATTGTACTTTTCGTCAATAAGCTCAAGCGACTTCCGGTATACGGAAGAACAGATTGTTCCACCGCTTTCTCCCTTTGAGAAGAAGTCCTCCTCCGACACGACTCTTGCTTCCGTATGATGGGCAATAAATTCAATTTCTACAGTCTCATATTTCGTCCGCAAAAAACGGGTCATCCAGAAAAAGAAGCTTCTGGCCATGTATTTTTCCCAAACCCCCATACTGCCGCTTGTATCCATCATTGCTAAGACGACGGCTTTTGACTCGGGCTTTGTTATGTCATTCCACGTCTTATACTTCAGGTCCTCCGGGTAAATCGGATAGAACGATGGCTTCCCTGACATCGCGTTTCGTTTAAAAGCTGACATCATTGTTCTTTTCTTATCAATATTACCGGTTAACCCTGTTTTACGGATATCATTAAATTCAATATCTGTATGAATGATATTGTCCCGCTCTTTTTGCTGAAGGTTTGGAAGTTCTAATTCTTTAAAAAGCGCTTCTTCTAAATCCATTAATGAAATTTCTGCTTCATAATAATCTTCGCCTGCCTGATCACCGGCGCCCTGCCCTTTTCCAGGTCCCTGTTTTTTGTCTGATCCATCCCTGGCCACAACATCTCCAACCTGGCTGTCGCCTTCTCCTTGCCCTACGTGTTTATTTTTATCATAGTTATAACGGATTTTATACTCATCCAGTGAACGGATTGGGATCTTCACTACATCTTTTCCATTAGACATAATAATACTTTCCTCAGTCACGAGGTCCGGAAGATTATTTTTGATCGCTTCCTGCACTTTTTTCTGGTGGCGCTGCTGGTCATCGAAGCCTTTGCGATGGAGGGACCAGTTTTCCTCAGAAATCAAAAAATGGCCGCTGTCATTTTGGGACATGAATTCCCCTCCTTAACCATTTGTGGTCGTGATACATACGTATTCCGGCTTGTGCCAGATTATGAAACAAGTCTTTCGAAAAGATTTATATTCATCATATGCACAAAAGCACGGTTAATTGACAAACTATTTAGAAAATGGGACAAAATAACCCGCCCTATTCGGACGGGTCACGTTGCTTATCGGTTCAGCAGGCTGCCGACATATTTCAGCAGCTCATTGGCACTCGTCGAGTTGTAGCCGTGTTCATCAATTAAACGGGCAACGACTTCATTTACCTTTTTCAGCTGCTGCTCATCCGGCGTTTTTGTTGACGTCGTAATTTTAACGACATCCTTCAGATCAGCAAACAACTTTTTCTGAATGGCTTCACGCAGCCTTTCATGAGAATTATAATCAAACCGTTTACCTTTTCTCGCATAAGCCGAGATACGGATTAAGATTTCTTCGCGGAACGCTTTTTTGGCGTTTTCCGAAATGCCAATCTGCTCTTCGATTGATCTCATCAGCTTTTCGTCAGGGTTCATTTCTTCTCCTGTCAAAGGATCACGAAGCTTGTTTTTATTGCAATAGGCCTCTACGTTATCGAGATAATTGTCCATAAGTGTTTTAGCTGATTCTTCATATGAGTACACAAACGCTTTTTGAACTTCTTTTTTCGCAATGTCGTCATATTCCTTGCGGGCAGCAGAAATAAAATTCAAATACCGCTCCCTGTCCTCGCTTGAAATCGAAGGATGCTGATCAAGACCTTCTTTTAAGGAACGAAGAACATCAAGAGAATTGATCGACTCCATATTTTTTCTGATAATCGTTGAAGAAATCCGGTTGATTACGTACCGCGGATCAATGCCGCTCATGCCTTCATCATTATATTCTTTTTTCATATCCTCAACGTCGACAGAATTATATCCTTCCACACTTTCCCCATCATACAGTCTCATTTTCTTGACCAGATCGATATCCGACCGCTTCGGTTCTTTTAATCGGGTAAGAATCGAGAACATCGCAGCGACCTTCAACGTATGCGGGGCAATGTGAACATCCGATACATCGCTCTCCGCGATCATTTTTTCATAAATTCTCTCTTCCTCAGACACTTTTAAATTATAAGGGACTGGCATTACAATGATTCTCGAATGCAGGGCTTCATTCTTCTTATTAGAAATAAATGAGCGATACTCCGTTTCATTCGTGTGAGCCACGATCAGCTCATCAGCAGAAATTAACGCAAATCGCCCCGCTTTAAAATTCCCTTCCTGTGTCAATGAGAGCAAATGCCAGAGAAATTTCTCATCACATTTCAGCATCTCCTGAAACTCCATCATCCCGCGGTTCGCTTTATTCAGCTCTCCGTCAAACCGGTATGCGCGCGGATCTGATTCTGAACCGTACTCGGCAATGGTTGAGAAATCAATACTTCCCGTCAAATCGGCAATATCCTGAGATTTCGGATCAGACGGGCTGAATGTTCCAATTCCCGTACGCTTATCTTCTGAAAAGAAGATGCGTTCAACCTTCACATCCTCAATTCTTCCTCCGTACTCTTCTTCCAGCCTCATGACATTTAAAGGAGAAAGACTTCCCTCTATTCTAATGCCGTATTCTCTGTAAAAGTCATCACGCAAATGATGGGGGATTAAATGTAGAGGGTCCTCGTGCATCGGGCAGCCTTTAATCGCATATACAGCGCCATTATCCGTCAAGGTGTACGCTTCAAGACCTTTTTTGAGCATCGTGACCAGCGTGGATTTACCGCCGCTCACAGGTCCCATCAGCAATAGAATCCGCTTTCTGACATCAAGCCGTTTCGCGGCCGGATGAAAATACTCTTCCACAAGACGCTCCAAAGATTCCTCAAGCCCGAACAGCTCGCGGTCAAAAAAGCTGTACTTCTTACGTCCGTCAATCTCCTCTATCCCGCTGTCTTTTATCATATTAAAAACACGAGAATGAGCAGATTGCGCGACCATTGGATTTTCTTTAATAATCTCCAAATAATCGGCGAATGTTCCTTCCCATTTCAGCCGCTGCTCTTCCTCTCTGTACTGTTCAATTTTCTTTAATATATCCATAAGGACCTCCTCCATCATGTTTGATGCGCTATGCAAATAAGGTACTTTGATACAATCTATGCCGCCATCTCGTGATACATGCTTTGGTTTCTTAAAAATAAAGATACTTATACGGCGTTGACAAGGCAGACCGCGACCGTTCATAATAAAGAAAAATACAGAATCATCCAGACTCGGACAGCACCGAAAAATTGAAGAGGGGGAGAGACGGTGAAAACAATCATCATGATGGGTGTCATTGTCACTTTTTTAGTATCAATTTTTACCGCAGGGTACGATAGCAAGCCGGGAAAAGAATAAAAAAGGGTGCTCCTCATAAGAGCACCCTTTTTGTATAACAGAACAATGTTTTATAATTTTGTTTTTTCTTTAATCTTTGAATGATGATCACATTCGCATATATTTTTGTACTCAATTGTTCCGATGCTGCAGCCCGGCCCGATGATCACTTCTTTTCCCCTGACAACTGCCGCCTCGGTATTCTCCAAATAAACCTGATCTCCTTCTATGACGTCGGCAATCAGTTTCACTTTCTTCCGGTGAAAAAAGCTCGCGCGTCTTTTCACTGTAATGGTTGTTCCGCCGATTTCCCGCACATGGCTTACATCATGGCTCAATCCAAGCTTGATATCACCCGCATTTAATAAACCTGATACATCAATGCAACCTGTGATATGGAACATTTCCGTTTCACAATCACCTTTAACGCTAAGCTTCCCTTTCACATCGCACGATTCTCCAGTCATATTCCCGCAAATTTCAGTCAGGCCTTTTAGATTGAATCGATCAAATTGAAGTGAGCCGCTGACTTTCATTGTGCCGTAAATATTGATTCTGCCGGCTGTCAGATTGCCTTTACATTCACTTTCTCCGAATACACGCAGCCGCTCAGTCTCTGCTTCCCCGAGAAAAAGGCCTGTTCCGAATATGCGGCAGCCCGCGGCAGACAGCCCTTCACCGATTACACCTTCACCTTTAATGCTGACATGGTGGTATGCGCCGCCTGCAGCATGTCCGGCACCATATAATTTTAAATTTCCCAGTTTTGTTGTCTCCATTACGATCCTCCTCACATCTTCGTGCATGTTTCGACCGATGCGCTCGGATCACAAGTATAGTCCCCGCTGTATTCAACGGTTTCAATCTGGCAATCCGGACCGATTTTCACTTTATTTCCTCGCACGGTTTTCGCCTTTGTATTTGTCAGTTCAATGACATCACCTTCGATCAGTTCAGCCGTTAAAACAGGCTGCGGCATTAGTCTGAGCAATGTCAGCATTCCTTTTCTGCCGGTCACTTGAAGATGGCGGCATCCGATTTCCCGCACATAACTTTCCCCGGCAGAAAGCTTAATGGTCACCTCATCAGCATTTAAAAGCCCACTGACTTTGCATTTCCCCTCCGATTGAAAGGTTTCCGTTTCACAATCCGCTTCCATGACCGCTTTTCCGCTAATGTCAATACCATCAGCCTTGACTGTGCCGCCAAATGTTGATGATCCAGCGATTTTCAATTGTTTTGCGGAAACCTCTCCTTGAATAAAACCTGTTCCGTTAATCCGAATCGATTCTGCTTCAACGTCTCCATGTATCTTTCCTGAACCGCTGATGGTTACCGCTTTCGCTTTGACGCTGCCGTCAGCTTTTCCGGTTCCATTAAAAGAAAAAGTGTCACACTCCACGTCCCCGGCCACTGTTCCGCTGCCGTTAATTTCAACTGATTGAAATGTTCCTCCCTTTGAACTTCCTGATCCGTTTATCACCAGCTTTTCCATTACATCCATTGATGGCCCTCCTGTATATATGTTGTTTTTAATTCCTCTGACGCTTTTACTAAATCCACCCGTTCCACAACCTTGACGGACGATTCAAACAGAATGCTGTCCGCTGCAGCCGCTATAAAACAAGTTGTGACACCGAGCTTCCGCAGCACAATCAGCTCCGTCTGATTCTTGATCTCTTCAGTATCATGCTGCTTTAACACCTCTGCAGCCATTTTTGCTTCCGCCAGACTGACATTTCCAGACTGCAGGAGCCCTTCAAGTACATACAGCGATAGCAGGTCTCGGGAAGAAAAAACCGAATTTCCTCCTCCTTCTGAAAAAACATCAAGAGCAGTTCTTGAAATCAATCCTTTATGAATCAATTCATCAGCGGTCATGCTGACATCCTTCATTTTCGGCGACAGCATTTCCCTCATTTCATCCAGTGACAAATTTTCCTTCATCTTTTGAATCATTGAAATGCGTTTTAAAATATCCTCTCTCGGAAAAAACGTTTCTTGCCCTGTAAATGTGGATTTGCGAATAAACCATTCCTCAGGAATTAAATTTTTCCGCTTCCACCGATACAGCTGACCGTATGAAATCGATGTTTTTTCAAGCAATTCTTTTTTAGAGATTAATTGTTCTTCCATAAGTCCAGCTCCTTTGATGGATACATTGTAACATAACACTGTTACGTTGTTAAGCCCAAAAAACAAAACAAAGCATCTCTCGCAGCACAAAAAAATCCGCCCATCATCAATGAGCGGATTTTTTTCACTATTTTAAATCACGGTAATTTTGCTGGCGCAGCGCTTCATAAACGAGAATCGCCGCAGTGTTGGACAGATTTAACGATCTAACGTGCTCTGTCATCGGAAGACGCAGGCAGCGGTCCATATTATTTTGAATTAAATCCTTTGGCAAACCGCTTGTTTCTCTTCCGAATACAAAGAAATAATCCTCGTCAAGATCAGTGTAATCAAAAGATGTATGAGGCTGCTGGCCGAATTTCGTGATAAAGAAAAACTGGCCTTTTTGATATTCCTCAAACAATTCTTCTAACGAATCATGATACACAACGTTAACAAACTCCCAATAATCGAGTCCGGCACGCTTCAGCATTTTATCATCCGTTGAAAAGCCGAGCGGACGAATCAGGTGGAGCGTTGTATTGGTTGCTGCACAAGTACGTGCAATATTCCCTGTATTGGCGGGAATTTCTGGTTGATATAAAACGACATGTAATGCCACAATGTTCACCTCTGTTTTTCTTATCCGCCCATCATTATATCATTAATTAGTCTTTTGTCGTATCATCAACGATATGAAAAAAGGCATATCGTATTGACGGCGTGTATGCCGTAGAATCCTCGTATGACCAATACCTCATCCGGCTGTCATAGGACTGGGCGTTGACAAGCGGCATATTGCCTTTGTCCTTCGCCACAACAATCGTTGTATGATTAAACCGGCCGTCTCCTTCAAAGTCATAGCAAATCACATCGCCAGGCATCAGCTCTTCCGCAGATTTCACCCGCACCGCACGAAGACCGGCCTTTGAATTCGACAAATACATTTTCATAGAATGAGCCACCGTCCAGCTATAGCTCCATGAGCTTTGTTTCATCCACCAGCCTGACCCTCTGTTCGGATGGCCGCGCATCGGTGCGCCTCCCGCATGAAGGCACTGTGAAATAAAATTCGTGCAGTTATCGCTGAAATTTTTATAAGCCGGGTTGCGCTTGTTCCAAAATTTCTCGGCATATTGCACAGCGCCGAGACGATCGTATTGAAAGGCTCTGCCAAACGCTTCCCTTTCCTCTTGAGAATAGTCAATAATACTGGTCCCTTCATGAAATCCAGCCGGCTTTTTCGCAATTTCCTGATCACTAATCAAAATATGATCATAAAGGAAAGCTACCCGCTCCTCTATATGCTCTTCCATATACAAGCTGTCATCATGCTCTTTACACACGTATTCATAATGGATGGTATACGTAAGGCAGGTCGTTCCGTCATCCTCAACCCGCACATGATCGATGACGGCCTTTGCTTTCGCTTTTATGATGTCAACTTTACGTTTTTCCAGAAGCCTCTTCTTTCGCTCCATGACTTCAAGGTCCCCGACTTCAGACTCTTGTCTCATAGCATGCCCGTTAACCAAATAGCTCAGCCGTTCCTCCGCTAATTGTTCTAAAATGTGCTTCAAGCTCACCCCACCCGCCATACTTATTTATAGAGAAAAAACACTTGGATGCATCTCAAGTGTTTTTCCCTTCTGTTCTATACGTATGTCAGGACAGGCCTTGTTTAGTCATGCCTGAAGCTTTTAGCAACTCAATTCCTTTTTCAATTTCCAGCTTTGCCTCTTCATCCTTCTCTTTTTCCAGCGCTTTTTCAAGCTCTTCCGCGTATGCATGGTCTCCGATTTTACCGATCGCCCATGCAGCTGTTCCTCTGATAACAGGACGCGGGTCCTTATGCATCAGTTCCGTCAATTCAGGCAGTGCGGAAGCATCCTTAAAGTGGGCAAGGGCGAGAATGGCGTTTCGCTGAATCGGTTTTTTTCCGCGCCAAGAACCTGAGACATGTCCGAATTTCTCCTTAAATTCGCGGTTGCTGATGGTCAAGAGTGGCTTCAATAACGGTTTGGCTATCTCAGGGTCCGGCTCCATTTCCGGATGAAGATGAAAGTCCTTCCCCTTATTGAGAGGACACACCGTTTGACACGTGTCGCACCCATACAGGCGGTTTCCAATCTTTGTCCGGAATTCATCAGGCAAAAATCCTTTCGTCTGGGTCAGAAAAGAGATACAGCGCTGCGCATTCAGCTGTCCCGGATTTACAAGTGCTCCCGTCGGACAGGCGTCCAGACATTTCGTGCAGGACCCGCACATATCTTCAATTGGCACATCAGGCTCAAAAGGTATATTTGTGATCATTTCCGCCAAATACACATATGAGCCATACTCAGGCGTTGTGATCATACAGTTTTTCGCGCTGAACCCGATGCCGGCCCGTTCTGCAACCGCCCGATCAGACAATTCACCTGTATCTACCATTGACTTTGTTCTGATATCCTCATGCTTGCTTCTCAGAAATTCCTCCAACAGATCGAGCTTTTCCCTCAGCACATCGTGATAGTCTTTGCCCCAGGAGGCTCTGCAAAAAATGCCCCTGCGCTCCGTTCTCGTGCTTCTCGGCGCATCCTTCATTCTGGAAGGATATGCGAGAGCGATCGCCACAATTGATTTCGCTTTCGGCAAAAGTAGCTTCGGCGTCACCCTTTTCTCGATATCAGGCTCTTCAAAGCCGGAGAGATAGCCGAGTGACTCTTGAAGAATCAAACGGTCTTTTAAACTGTCAAATGTATCAGCGGTCGTAAAACCAATCTTGTCCACGCCAATGCTTTTCGCGTATTCAATTAATTCTTCTTTGAGCTGATAAACGTTCATGTTTTGCACAGCCTCCTTTCTTTGTGATAAAACGATACAGCGTTTATAATAGGTTGATATCACGTAACTGGAGTGAATGCTAGTGAATATCAAACTTGATTCTGTTATTACTGAACGTGCGGCCGGCTTACATGCGGCGGCTGTGATTTATAAGAATATCGAAGTCGGCTCCTCTCCGCAAATGCTGAAAGGCAGGCTTCGCCTATTTCAAGAATCCCTGTTTTTCGATTATGCGGACGGCGGAATATCTGATGAATCCTTCGTCAAGGAATGGCGGGAACTCTTTAAACAGCTTAACCCTACATTTGAGGGAGAAACAACCCCAATGGAAGACATGCTGATCCCAATATCCAAAGAACAATTCATGGAAAGCAAGGATTCAGCCCATGACACCATCGATTTTTTCGCATTAAAATATTCTCTGCCCATTATGATTTATGATGCCGGCAAGCTTCATGAGCCAGTCCGAATCTCATTGGGAGAAAAAGAAAACATACTGCTTTTCTCTGATGAAAATGGCATATTTGGCGATTTAAAAAACAGCGTCAATCGCTATCCCGTTTCAAACGAGACGAAGAAAATGCTGCAAATCATTTTTTTCCCGCCATCCATTGAAAAAAGCAGCGCTGTTAAACTCTTATCATCATTAACGAAAATGTTTGAACAAATTCACGGCGGTGCCCATACAGTACATTGGCTTACGTAAAAGAACACGAATGACGTGTTCTTTTTTACATAAAAAAACGCAATACTTCGTTTATCTAAGAAACGAAACACTGCGTTAATAACGTATGTATGGAGCGGGTGATGAGAATCGAACTCACGACATCAGCTTGGAAGGCTGAGGTTTTACCACTAAACTACACCCGCATTTGTGTTTTTCAGTAACAGTACCGCTGACTTGTTTTATATTACACGTTTATTAATTTTTCGTCAAGAGAATATAAAAATTTTGTCGAAAAAAAGTTTTCTTTTTGTAAAGTGTTAAGTCACATTTACATAATGTTAAGTATACTATACAATATAATCAATCGAGAATGTGAAGGGGACAGACGTCATGATGAAAAATAAAGTAAAAGAGCTGAGGGCACGCCTCGGCTATTCTCAGGAAAAACTCGGAGAAACGGTCGGCGTTACAAGACAGACTGTGGCAGCTATCGAAAAAGGCGATTATGTTCCCTCACTGTTGTTAGCACTGAAAATCTGCAAAGCCTTCTCCATGAAAATGGAGGATGTCTTTTGGTTAGAGGAGGAAAACTAAGATGAGCATGAAAACAAAAGCAGCTTTTCAACTTGTTTTATTTGGCCTTGCATGCTGGACGCTGATTGCATACTTTGAAGCATCAGAAGGCATTGCATCCTTTATCCGCACAAAGAGCGGCGAGATGGTGTTTGAATTAAACCTCACTCCCTTTATTCTGTTTGTTGCGGCGTCTGCGGTTTATTTGTACTTACAGAAAAAAAGCCGCCCTGCTGCAAAAAAGCTTCTTCTGCCTGATGAATTTGAAGAGCAGGACGAAAGAGAGAAGATGATGACGGCAAAAGCATGCCGCGCGTCATATATCGCCGTCTACTTCTCGCTTCCTGCCGCAGCGGTTCTTCTCATTTTTTATCCGCTTTTTCAATCACGTATTCCGTTTTTCCCTATTATTATCGTGTTTATCATTATGATCATCCAGCACCTATCCTATGTCATCTCTTTCAAGAAAAACGAAAAAAACTCCGGCGCGCTGTAATCGGCCGGAGTTTTTTCTTACCAGCTCGCTTTTTTCACACCGGGAATCTGGCCTTTATGAGCCAGTTCCCTGAAAGCGATTCTGGACATTTTAAACTTCCTCATATATCCTCTCGGGCGCCCCGTTACCATGCAACGATTGTGGAGCCTTCCCGGTGCTGAATCTCTTGGCAGCTTGCTGAGTGCCTCGTAATCTCCTTTTTCTTTCAACTCGCGTCTAATATCAGCGTATTGTTCAACAAGCTGTTGGCGTTTTAACTCTTTTGCCACTTTTGACTTTTTAGCCAAGACACATAGCCTCCTTTTTAAATCGAAATTATTACGATTTAAAATGTATCATGCACCATTCAAAAAAGCAAGCATACCGCTTTGTAAAACAGACGGCCTGAAGCCGCCCGTTTCTAATGATGCAACTCCACATAATACAGTAACGCATCTTGATGCTTAATAAGCTCTTTTTTATGTTCAGAGGTGTGCATTGGCTCGTCAGTCCCTTTTATACTGCTGCCGATCAAAACAGGTTTCTCGAAAGAAATCGGTACCGCCGATGAAATATTCTGAGTCATTTCCTGTGTTGCGCTATCGTCACGTTTCACCGATGAACTGGCCGCTGTATTTCCCTGTTTATCAACAATGCCAAAATGAACAGTGCTGCGTTTAGTCTTTCCTTCTCCCTCTTCATTCTCAAAATAAACAAATTGTAATGTATCGGGTTTTTTCTCTGAATAATCTGCACTTACCGGACCAATCGTCTCAATAAGCTTTCCTTTTTGATAATGTTCGATGTACATGTCAGCTGAAGAAATACTTTCACTGATATTAACGGCTTCGGCAGTGAATGCCTGTGAAGCTGCAATATCCATTCTGTTTTTTTCAAGATCTGACATGTCCGCTGCTTTGATTTCCATCTGCTTTGAATGTCCGCATGCTGACAGCATAGCTATCAGGCAAATGACTGCTGCGCTTATCAATGTTTTCAGAAAAACAGCCCCCTTTATTTGAATATCATACCATGTTTGGGGGCTGTGTTTTACTTAAACTGACGCATTTTTCTCTTTGACAAAATAAGTGTTCCCGACGGCTTCTCCCCTTTTGTTCTGAAGCTTTCTCGTGCGCTCATTTTCAAACGGCAAAAGCGGAAACACAAGCTCTGCAAAATAATATGCTTCTTCTAAATGCGGATAGCCAGAGAATATAAACGATTCTATGCCGAGTGCCTGGTACTCCGCTATCCGGTCGGCAATAGTCTGCGGATCACCGACAAGAGCTGTTCCTGCCCCGCCCCTGACCAGGCCGATCCCCGCCCACAAATTCGGGCTGATTTCAAGCTTCGTCCGATCGCCTTGATGAAGGACCGCCATCCGCTGCTGGCCTGAAGAATCGTAACGGCTCAAAGCTGCCTGCGCTTTGGCAATGGTGTCATCATCCAAGTGGCTGATCAAGCGCTCAGCCGCTTCCCACGCCTCTTGTTCGGTTTCACGGGCAATGACATGCAGCCTAATGCCGAATCGAACGGATCTCCCTTCTTTTTCCGCCTGCTTTTTGACTCTCTCAATCTTTTCTTTTACTTGTTCAGGCGGCTCGCCCCACGTTAAATACACGTCTGTATGCTTTGCGGCAGCTTCAATCCCCGCCTGTGACGATCCTCCGAAATAGATAGGCGGATGCGGCGCTTGCTGCGGTGGGAAGAGCAGATTGCTGTTTTCCACTTTTATATGCTTTCCTTCATAGGAAACCGTTTCTCCCTGCAAAAGTCTCCGCCAAACGGTTAAAAATTCTTCTGTCGCTTCATAGCGTTCATCATGGCTGATAAACAGGCCATCTCCAGTCAGCTCGTACGGATCGCCTCCTGCCACAACATTGATCAGCAGCCGGCCGTCTGAAATGCGGTCTAAGGTAGATGTCATTCTGGCTGCTAGAGAAGGCTGCATTAAACCGGGTCTTACCGCGACTAAAAACTTTAAGTCCTTTGTTTCTCCTGCCAAAGCCGATGCTGTAAGCCATGGGTCCTCGCACGATCTTCCCGTCGGCAGAAGAACACCCGTATATCCCAGCCTGTCAGCCGCCTGCGCGACTTGTTTAAAGTAAAGATGATCCGCAGTCCGTCCATCGCTTTCAGATCCTAAATATCTCGCGTCTCCATGAGTCGGTATAAACCAAAGAATTTCCATATCCATCTCCCCTTTACGTATATTACCCTTCGTAACTGTTTCTCCACTTTAGCAGTTTTCGTTCAAGCAGCCTGACAAAGGAATCCGTCAGCTTTCCAACCACCGCAAAAATGATAATCCCGGCAAACACTTTGTTCGTTTGTGAAAACTGTCTTGCATCCATGATCATATAACCGACTCCTGAGCTTGAGCCCATCAGCTCTGCTACAACAAGTCCAAGCCATGCAATGCCGAGCGATAAGCGAATGCCGAGCAATATATTTGGCAGGGATGCCGGCAATATCACTTTGGAAATCTGCTGATGCCATTTAAATTCAAGCACCCGGGCGACTTCAAACAGCTTCGCGTCAACTCCGCGGATGCCGTTAAATGTATTGATATAGACAGGAAAAAAAGCACCGAGCGCAATCAGCAAAATTTTGGATACCTCATCAAAACCGAACCATAAAATAAACAGCGGCGTGACCGCCAGATGGGGAACGGTTCTGAGCATTTGCAATGACGGATCAAGATACAGCTCCGTCCGTTTGGAGAATCCGGCCAAAATCCCGATAATCAAGCCAAGCCCCGCGCCAAGCAAAAAACCAAGCGCCGCCCGATAGATGCTGATTTGCAGATGACCGAACAGCTCACCGGACAAAATAAGCTCTTTAAACGTCAGAACGATCGCAACGGGTGTGGGCAGCACTGTAGCGGACACTACCCCAAGGCCGCCGATGATTTGCCAGATGGCGATAATGACAGCGGGCAGCAAAAGCCCCTTCATCCAGCCGTATTTCATCCTTCGGGGCTTTTTTCGCACCGCTTCCGCATTCGTTTTCGGCAGCGAGCCTGCAGCCTCTGCTTTCATCATTGATCACCTCCTGAGGAATTTTCCTTTAACGCTTTTTTAATAAATGTGTTATCCACAACCTCTTTCACATCAATCTTCTTGTCTATCGCCTTCGTTCGATATTGAAAATCTGCTGTCTCCTGCTGTGCTTTCACAATGTCGTCACTGATGACCTCATTCAGAGGCTCAGTATTTTTCAACACATTTTCGACGACCTTTTTATCGAGACCTTTAATGTCTGCATACAAGTCAGCGGCTTCATCCAGATGTTCCTTTTGCCACACAACAGCCTTATTAAACACCTTCAGAAAACGGACCACTTCGTCCGGGTGCTCTTCGGCAAACTTTGTTCTTACTAAAGTAAAACCGGGTGAATATAAATCTGTGCTTTCCCCGTTCACAAGGATGTTTGCTCCGTGTTTGATTGTTTCTAAAGACAAGTACGGCTCCCAAATGGACCAGGCATCAACAGATCCGTTTTCAAACGCAGAGGCCGCTTCATCAGGCTGAAGCTGAATAATCGTCACATCATTAGCTGACAACCCCACTTGATCAAGTGCTTTATACAGAAAATCAAAACCGCTGCTGCCTTTGGCGACTGCAATTTTCTTCCCCTTTAAGTCCTTGACGTCCTGAATGCCGCTGTTTTGATTGACAAGGATGCCGTTTGCTTTCAATCCGTCCTGAGACAAACCGATTTCTTTAAAGTCAATGCCTGCCGCCTGTCCAGCGATCACAGGAGAATTGCCGACTTGAGAAAAATCAAGTTTGTCTGCCGCAAGTCCTTCAAATTGGGGCGGACCGCTTTGAAACTCCACCCATTTCACTTTGATGCCTTCTTTTTCAAATGCATCTTCAAACCAGCCTTTCTCCTTCGCAATCAAAAGCGGGCTTAAACTTTGCTGAATACCGATTCGAATTTCTTTCAATTGTTTGTTGTCACTGCTGGCTCCATTTGCTCCACAGCCTGCCAGCAGAAAAAAAACGGTAACCAATACAATGAGTCCTTTTTTCATTTCTGCTTCCGCCCTTTCTATATCCCTGATCCTTCAGCGTACTCTAGATCTTCTGTTTTCTCGAATTCCGACAGCACTTTCTGTCTGATCGCTTGGAAATCCGGAGTCGTCCGGTTTCGCGGATACGCCAGATGAATGGGCATCAGCTTATGGATGTTCCCCGGTTTGGCCTTAAGGATCGCAAGCTCATTTCCTAAATAAACAGATTCATCTATATCATGAGTCACGAGAATCATCGTTGTTTTTTTCCTCCTCCATATATCCAGCAACACGTCCTGCAGGTGTTTTCTAGTAAAAGCGTCGAGTGCACCAAACGGTTCATCTAAAAGCAGGACCTCAGGCTCCCGCAGAAGAGCCCGTGCGATAGCGACTCTTTGTGACATACCGCCTGACAGCTCGCGCGGGTATGCTTTCTCCGATCCTTTCAATCTGACAATCTCAATCAGTTCATCCACCTTCTGTTTGACTGTTGGATCTTTCAAGTTCAAATCGGCGGCAATATTCTGCTCAACCGTCAGCCATGGAAAGAGGCGGTGCTCCTGAAAAATAAATCCTTGCTGAATACCCGGAGCTGTTACGCTGCGTCCGTTAATTTCAACACTCCCGTCATAATCTGAATCAAGCCCCGCAATAATCTTTAACAGCGTGCTTTTTCCGCACCCGCTCGGTCCGATGAGCGTAAGAAATTCACCTGGTGCGATTGATAATTGAATGTTCTCCAAGACCGTTGTTTTGCGGCCCTCTTGAACGAATGTCTTTTCTTTGATGCTGATGGTCACAGCCACTTTTATCCCTCTCTTTCTGCCAACCCCGCCTTCTACAAAAACAAAAAGGCCCCCATCTCTGTTCGTTGTAGAGATGAGAGCCTTCGGCGGTCCGATCAGCTGCCCAATTGTTTTTTGTTTGAATATCATGTTAATTCAAACTATTCCGATGTGTCAACTCTTTTTTTCAAACAAGATTTTTGGCATTCTTGTTTATCACTTAATCTGCTTGATTCGCAAATAGAGAAGAAAAAATCATTTCTTCAAAAAACTTTTTCTCTCTTATAAGCTGTTATGACAAGGGTTTATCAACATTTTTAATACTTTATATCCCTTAATAGAAATGACTATTTTATAATAATTATAAAATAATATTGACTTTTTACTTAGAGATGATATTATGTTCTTATAAATTTCAAGAGGTGATGACATGAGTTCAAATAAACTGACAACTAGCTGGGGCGCTCCGGTTGGAGATAATCAAAATTCAATGACTGCCGGTTCTCGCGGACCAACTTTAATCCAAGATGTACATTTACTCGAAAAATTGGCCCATTTCAACAGAGAACGTGTTCCCGAACGTGTCGTTCACGCCAAAGGAGCAGGCGCACACGGATATTTTGAAGTGACAAATGATGTAACAAAATACACGAAAGCCGCTTTCCTTTCTGAAGTCGGCAAACGGACACCGTTGTTCATCCGTTTCTCAACAGTTGCCGGTGAACTTGGCTCGGCTGACACCGTTCGCGACCCGCGCGGATTTGCTGTTAAATTTTATACTGAAGAAGGAAACTACGACATCGTCGGTAACAATACACCGGTATTCTTCATCCGCGATGCGATTAAGTTCCCTGATTTCATCCATACACAAAAAAGAGATCCAAAAACACACTTGAAAAACCCTACAGCTGTATGGGATTTCTGGTCACTTTCACCAGAATCACTGCACCAAGTGACAATTCTGATGTCAGACCGCGGAATTCCTGCGACACTTCGCCACATGCACGGCTTCGGAAGCCATACATTCAAATGGACAAATGCCGAAGGCGAAGGCGTATGGATTAAATATCACTTTAAAACAGAACAAGGCGTAAAAAACCTTGATGTCAATACAGCAGCAAAAATTGCCGGTGAAAACCCTGATTACCATACAGAAGATCTTTTCAACGCAATTGAAAACGGTGATTTCCCTGCATGGAAACTATATGTGCAAATCATGCCTTTAGAAGATGCAAATACGTATCGCTTCGATCCGTTTGATGTCACAAAAGTTTGGTCTCAAAAAGACTATCCGTTAATCGAAGTCGGACGCATGGTTCTAGACAGAAATCCGGAAAACTACTTTGCAGAAGTAGAACAAGCGACATTCTCACCTGGAACACTCGTGCCTGGTATTGATGTTTCTCCAGATAAAATGCTTCAAGGCCGGCTGTTTGCTTATCATGATGCACACCGCTACCGTGTCGGTGCAAACCATCAAGCACTGCCAATCAACCGCGCACGCAACGAAGTGAACAATTATCAGCGTGACGGACAAATGCGTTTTGACAATAACGGCGGCGGATCTGTTTATTACGAGCCTAACAGCTTCGGCGGTCCGAAAGAGTCACCTGAGGATAAACAAGCAGCATATCCGGTACAAGGAATCGCTGACAGCGTAAGCTACGATCACAACGACCACTACACACAAGCCGGTGACCTCTATCGTTTAATGAGCGAAGATGAGCGTGCCCGCCTTGTTGAAAATATCGTAAACGCCATGAAGCCGGTAGAAAAAGAAGAAATCAAACTTCGCCAAATCGAGCATTTCTACAAAGCGGATCCAGAATACGGAAAACGCGTGGCAGAAGGCCTTGGATTGCCGATTAAAAAAGATGCTTAATAGAAATGTAAAAACCCGCTGTAATTAGCGGGTTTTTTTATATTTAGTTACGCACTGCCGTATGCTTCTTATCAATCTTCATATAAATTTCCTCCATAAGCTCCGCGCTGTTCATAATCTCTCGTTTATTTTTTTCAATCAGAAGATCAAGCGGCAAAATCTGATTCCCATATGTTTTTCGCTTCCTAAATCGTTTTCTCCCCTTCTCTTTTTTGATTCCCATCAATGATCCCTCCTTTTTCATACAAAAAAGGCCCTTATCTAAAAGATAAGAGCCTTCGGTGTCCCGATCAGCAAATACTGGAAATATTTATTAGCTATATTAAAACGTATTCCATTTCGCCTGTCAATCTATTATTTATACAGCTTGCTGCCTTGATTCACAAATTCTTCAGCTTTTTCTTTCATTCCCTCTTGAATGGCATCCCATTCACTAAGCTTTTTATTCTTCGCATAATCCCGAATATCCTGAGAAATTCTCATGCTGCAAAACTTCGGCCCGCACATTGAACAAAAGTGAGCGGTTTTTGCTCCTTCTGCCGGCAGTGTTTCATCATGATATTCAAGCGCTCTTTCCGGATCAAGAGATAAATTAAACTGGTCTCGCCAACGGAATTCAAAGCGGGCTTTCGATAACGCATCATCCCGTATTTGCGCTCCGGGATGCCCTTTTGCAAGATCTGCTGCGTGCGCAGCAATTTTATATGTAATGACCCCTTCACGAACATCATCACGGTTTGGCAGCCCCAAATGCTCCTTCGGCGTTACATAACAAAGCATTGCTGTCCCATACCAGCCGATCATCGCCGCTCCGATCGCTGAAGTAATATGGTCATAGCCCGGCGCAATATCTGTCGTCAGCGGCCCCAATGTGTAAAAAGGCGCTTCTTTGCAAATGTCCATTTGTTTATCGACGTTCTCTTTGATTTTATGCATCGGCACATGCCCCGGTCCCTCAATCATCACCTGAACATCATGCTTCCAGGCAATTTGCGTCAGTTCTCCGAGGGTCTCTAATTCAGCAAATTGCGCTTCGTCATTGGCATCAGCGATTGATCCGGGGCGAAGCCCGTCCCCAAGAGAAAAAGCAATATCATACGTTTTCATGATTTCACAGATTTCTTCAAAATGAGTATACAAAAAGCTTTCCTGATGATGGGCCAGACACCACTGTGCCATAATCGCTCCCCCGCGTGACACGATTCCTGTTGTCCGTTTGGCGGTTAGCGGGACATACCGCAGCAAAACACCCGCGTGAATCGTAAAATAATCCACTCCCTGCTCTGCCTGCTCGATCAGCGTATCACGGTAAATCTCCCACGTTAAATCCTCCGCTACACCGTTTACTTTTTCAAGCGCCTGATAAATCGGAACAGTTCCCACAGGCACAGGGCAATTGCGAATAATCCATTCACGCGTCGTATGAATATCTTTTCCGGTAGATAGATCCATCATCGTATCCGCTCCCCAGCGGATGGCCCACGTCATTTTTTCCACTTCTTCTTCAATTGATGACGTAACCGCTGAATTCCCGATATTCGCATTAATCTTCACATGGAAATTCCGGCCAATAATCATCGGTTCACTTTCAGGGTGATTAATATTTGAAGGAATGATCGCCCGGCCGCTTGCTACCTCATCTCTGACAAATTCGGGAGATACATGCTCGCGAATGGCGATAAACTCCATCTCAGGTGTAATGATCCCCTTTTTGGCATAATGCATTTGGGTGACATTTTGACCCGCTTTCGCCCGCAGCGGTTTCCGCTTTAGTTCTGGGTAGCTTATGTTTGGGATTGCCTTTTTATAACCGTTATCTTCTGGTTTTATAGTCCGTCCTTCATATTCTTCCACATCGTTACGCTCTGTGATCCATTTTTGGCGGAGCGGCTTTAATCCTTCTTGAATATTAATGGTCACATCAGGGTCCGTATACGGTCCGCTTGTATCATAGACACGCACAGGTGCGTTTTCCTCTTCGCCGAACGATCCTGTCGTCGGACTTAAGGCGATTTCCCTCATCGGCACTTGGATGTCCGAGGAAGAACCCTCCACGTATACTTTCTTACTCCCCGAAAAACTCGACATAATGGAAATGTTGGCTTGCTGCACTGAATCGTTTTGCATCATTGATCCTTCCCCTCTCTCGTTTGAAAGGACAAAATCAAGCCCATAACCAGCACAAAAAACCGGATTCAAGTGAATGAACCCGGTTACAGTCAGAAAGAAACATATTATTGCCCAGCACGACAATAATAAAAACAATTCCTCTACTTCCCCACGCTGGTACGAACCAGATCAGGTCCAAAGGGTTAAGAAGCTTACCTTCTCTCTCAGCCCGAAAACGGGCACCCCCAGTAACTATTGATTTCGGACTCATCTTAACATAAAACCAATCGAAAAAAAAGAGGAATATAGAAAATATTCAGCTAATTCAACCCAAATATTTGGCCCGCAGCGGGATTTCAGAAATCTCATGTTCACCCCTCATCACCCGATATGCCTTTGCACCCGGTCTTGAACTCACAGTCTGAAACAGCTGATCAATTATGAAATGGAGAGCCGCTCCATCGTCCGCCGCATAGCCATCGCACAAGAATTCGTTAGATATCAACTGATGGTATATCGGCCTCCGGTTCTTTTCACCGTCATAATGAGGACAAAAGCTCCCTTGCAAAAAACCTAAACTTTTCATACTTGTCAGCGGTCCTGCCGAATCTGTCACTCCTTCTTCAAACCAGCAGATCGCACCGGCACTTAATCCAGCTAAAATCACCCCGTTCTTCCATGCCTCTCTGAGAATAAGATCCAGCCCCCATTCCTTCCACAGCACAAGCATATTCCGCGTATTTCCCCCGCCAACATAAATCACGTCCTTTTCCATAACAAAAGAAATGAAGTCTGTTGTCGGCGGCTTAAATAAGGATAAATGAGACGGCACACAATCCAGTGTTTGAAAAGCATGATAAAACCGCTGAATATAGTTTTGGGAATCACCGCTCGCCGTCGGCAAAAAACAAATGCGAGGCGACTTCCGTCCCGATTGATTGATGATATATTGATCGAGGGACAAATTTTCCGGTTCCATCGAAAAACCCCCGCCGCCCATCGCAATAATCTGTTTCATCATCCCACTCCCCGAAAAAATTTGTTAATCATTATAGCATTTTGTATAAATCCATGAAACAAGGCTAAATACTTCTCAATAGGAAGATCTAAAAGATAAAACCCACTAACAGGCGGTGAAGGCATTGAACGATTTTTCAACCCCAATCATACCTATAATGATTCTTGATTGCTTAACGACAATACAAATCATCATTAAAAAGTACACTGTCGCAATAACGGAAACTGCAAACCCCAACCTCCGAACAGCGTTGCATGATCAATTAGATGCAGCTGTTCATCTGCATGGGGAACTATCTGAACTTCTGATGGAAAAAGGCTGGCTCCTGAGTAAACCATTTCAAATCGATTTGCTTTTATCTTGCAGAGAACTGTAACAAAGTCACAAAAAAAGACGGAATCTCATCTTTCAGATCCCGTCTCTCCCTTTTATTGCTCCACTCTTCTTAAAGCCTCGTTTACCGTTTCTTTTATAAACGCGTCTTCACCGCTTAATCGGTCTAAACTGAGATCGCCGTTTCTCAGCCTTTCGGAAATATTGTTTATATCCTCCTCTACCGTGATTTGCAGCTCACCAGCCAAAAACATTCTGTGTAATTCATCAGCAACCATACTTTCTTTATCCATTTCAATCCGCTCCTTTGCTTTCAATAGTATTCTTAGTCTGTCCCTAGGCCGGACGAATAATAGGTAAAAAGTATGAATCAAATGAATCTTTTTTCTTCCTTCTTACGTATATCTGTTGAGAAAAAGAAAAAGGGGAAGATCTAACATGTCATTTTTTAAGAAGCTTGCAGCAAGTGCCGGTATCGGTGCTGCAAAAGTAGATACAATTTTAGAGAAAGACGCATATTATCCAGGAGAAGAAGTACGGGGAACTGTCCATGTCAAAGGCGGGAAAATCGCTCAGGACATCCGTTATATTGATTTACAGCTTAACACACGGTACGTCATTGTAAAAGACGATGAAGAACACCGGAAATACGCTACAATTCATTCTTTTCAGGTCACTGGTTCATTCACCATTCAGCCTGGAGAAGAGCATCAATTTCCGTTCTCATTCACCCTCCCTCTTGATACACCAATTACTGTAGGGAAAGTAGAGGTCGCCGTGGTGACAGACCTTGATATACAAGGCGGTATCGATAAATCCGATCAAGACCGCATTTTCGTTGAAGCGCACCCTTGGATTGAAAGTGTGCTGGAAGCAATCGAAAACCTAGGTTTCCGTCTTAACGAAGCAGATTGTGAACAAGCGCCCTACTTCCAGCGCCGTCTTCCATTCGTTCAAGAATTCGAGTTCGTTCCGACTTCCGGATATTATCGTCAGATGTTTGATGAATTAGAGCTCATTTTCCTTTTAGACGAAAACGGTTTAGAAATCATTTTCGAAGTCGACCGCAGGGCAAGAGGCCTACGAGGATGGCTGGAAGAGATGTATAATGACGGAGAACAGCTTGTACGCGTCCGTTTCAGCCAATCAGAGCTTGAAGATGCAGAAGAGCTTAAAGAGGTACTAGAAGAGATCATAGACCAATACGCTGAGTGAATGGTAAAAAGGAGCCTCAATTAAGATAGGCTCCTTTTCTTTGATAAAAAATAAAAACCCGTTTCTGTATAAGAAACAGGTTTTTTTCAGTATACCGGTGGTCGGGGTCGAACCGACACTCCAGAAGGAACACGATTTTGAGTCGTGCGCGTCTGCCAATTCCGCCACACCGGCAAGTTTTACGTCGTATCTAACCGACGAATATAAATATATCATGGATCTTACAAAGTGTCAACGTATTTCAAAAAAGTTTTTTTGAAAATATAAAATAAAAAAGGATTAAGAGACTTAACTAAACATAATAACTCAAGCAGCTTTATGATCATGTATCGGAACGTAACTTAGCTGCATAAATCAAAACAATAAAAAAATGATCTACACAAGTAGATCATTAATATGATTAGTTATAATGATAAAACACAAACACCAATTCAACTTACCATGTAAGTAAAATTGGTGCCGAGGGCCGGACTTGAACCGGCACGGTAGTCACCTACCGCAGGATTTTAAGTCCTGTGTGTCTGCCAATTCCACCACCCCGGCAAAAGAAAGGCGACACCCGGATTCGAACCGGGGATAAAGGTTTTGCAGACCTCTGCCTTACCACTTGGCTATGCCGCCGTAATTGGAGCGGAAGACGGGATTCGAACCCGCGACCCCCACCTTGGCAAGGTGGTGTTCTACCACTGAACTACTTCCGCATCTTAAGGGACTTCATACATCATATGCAATTAATATAAAAAGTGAGACTGGGCTAGCTGGATTCGAACCAACGCATGACGGAGTCAAAGTCCGTTGCCTTACCGCTTGGCTATAGCCCAATGATAATATGGGGCGATTGATGGGAATCGAACCCACGAGTGCCAGAGCCACAATCTGGTGCGTTAACCACTTCGCCACAACCGCCATAATCTCAAGATGTCATAAATTTGGCAGGGGCAGTAGGAATCGAACCCACACCGGAGGTTTTGGAGACCTCTGTTCTACCGTTAAACTATGCCCCTATAAATGGTGGAGGGGGGCAGATTCGAACTGCCGAACCCTGAGGGAGCGGATTTACAGTCCGCCGCGTTTAGCCACTTCGCTACCCCTCCACATTAAGTTTTGAAAAAACAGTGCCGGCAAGAGGACTTGAACCCCCAACCTACTGATTACAAGTCAGTTGCTCTACCAATTGAGCTACACCGGCATAGGTGGTGGCTCGGGACGGAATCGAACCGCCGACACACGGATTTTCAGTCCGTTGCTCTACCAACTGAGCTACCGAGCCTTATTATTTAAATGGCGGTCCGGACGGGACTCGAACCCGCGACCTCCTGCGTGACAGGCAGGCATTCTAACCAACTGAACTACCGGACCATATTTGTATAAAATGATTTCGGCTGCACCCTTCGGGCACTTCTTATATCATTTATATATTTGGTTGCGGGGGCAGGATTTGAACCTGCGACCTTCGGGTTATGAGCCCGACGAGCTACCGAACTGCTCCACCCCGCGATGATAATGGTGGAGGATGACGGGCTCGAACCGCCGACCCTCTGCTTGTAAGGCAGATGCTCTCCCAGCTGAGCTAATCCTCCATCATATAATGACCCGTACGGGATTCGAACCCGTGTTACCGCCGTGAAAGGGCGGTGTCTTAACCGCTTGACCAACGGGCCCAGACTTTCAAATGTAATTATGTATAAGTATCAGTGGCGGAGAGCAAGGGATTCGAACCCTTGAGACGGAGTTGACCGCCTACACGATTTCCAATCGTGCTCCTTCGACCACTCGGACAGCTCTCCAATAATGGCTCCGCAGGTAGGATTCGAACCTACGACCGATCGGTTAACAGCCGATAGCTCTACCACTGAGCTACTGCGGAATGAAGTCTGCCTGGCGATGTCCTACTCTCACAGGGGGAAACCCCCGACTACCATCGGCGCTGAAGAGCTTAACTTCCGTGTTCGGTATGGGAACGGGTGTGACCTCTTCGCCATCATCACCAGACAATTTCAGTGACATTTAACATTATACTATGTATTCTTGAGAAAATCAAGTGTTTTTTTGAAAAAACTTATTCTCTCAAAACTAGATAACAGGTGTGACATCATTCAAAAATGTAGGTTAAGTCCTCGATCGATTAGTATCTGTCAGCTCCATGTGTCGCCACACTTCCACCTCAGACCTATCAACCTGATCATCTTTCAGGGATCTTACTTCCTTGCGGAATGGGAAATCTCATCTTGAGG
>NZ_JBVQPQ010000010.1:0-67373 GCF_055721145.1 Bacillus sp. VA15
TCAATACTTGACCAACTTGAATTTTATCTGGGTTGCTAATGTTATTCAGTGATTGGATCTCTGACAATGTCATCCCAAAGCGTTGGGCAATACTTCCCAAATTGTCACCAGATTTAACAGTATAAGTAGTTGTAGAATATGTTGTTGCCATAATAAACCTCCAATTTTTTATTTGTCCCCATGAGGAAGAGTACATAATTATCTTAAAACTAAAATGAGGTTTGAGAGTACTCATTAAGTAAGCTAAAAATCCTATAAAAATAAAAAAAAGAACCTAAAAAGTATTTGACCTTGGGTTCTTAGGCACAGGTTAAAAAAGCAGTATGCTCTAATTGACTTTTGTGTTCCTTCTCATTCATTTTATGAAGTTCATACCTTTAGATAGATAATAGACTTACTCTCTTTGGTAGGCTCTGTCAAAGATGATGTGTATTCCTTACCAATGGGCAGTAATAATATTTTGGAAACCCAGTCTTTAAATCCTCAGTTTTGTATTTTTTCTGTACCTCATTCTAGGTAATAAATAAAAAGCTCCCCTATTTAGGAGAGCTCCAGATCTTATGATTATTTTTTTTTGACTTTAGTTAAATTCTTCTCCTCCAATAATTGTTTTTGTGAGTGCCCTTTTTTTGTAACATAATTGTTTTTATACCATGCTACCAATGCTGCTACTGTGGTGAATACCACGGATACGAATTGTTCCAATTGTTCATTGTCTAGAGGAAGAGGTGACTTGTTATATATTGTAAGCAGTTGGTTTATAAGTGCTATGATCAAGACGAACGTTCTAACAAATGTCCCTTTATCCATCATCAAATCTCCTTTATTATGAAATCTATCGCTATTAGTTTTCGAGCTATATTTTTAAAAGTAATAATAGATTACTTTAAAGAAAAAGGTAGAAGTATTTTTTTATATTTAGTTATACTTCTATCTTCAACTTCAAAGACTTTATGTACAAATCTGGTTTCGCACAACCCTATCAAGTTTTACATGTAAACAACGCTTCCTAAGCTGATCAATAATTTATCCATTACCTGGTTACGTATTACAAACAGGGCTTTATCACTATAACCGATCTCTAGCGCACTTTTTTCGATAGTCCAATTCTTGAAATACCGGTATTGAACGAATTTGTACTCTAGTTCTGTTAATTCTGATAATGAAATATCGATTGAATCTTTAACAAGTTTGATATGCTGTAACTCGCTGGCGAGTTTATCTACAGATTCCTGAAACTCACAGTCATCATCGACGCTTTCTTTAAAGATTTCCAAATTATCATTTGTAGCTATGAATTCAAGCTGTTTACTTAGATTAAGGATGGCAACTTTGTAATTATTGTAGTTCTTTAAGTGCTTCTCGATATTCTTCACTAGTTTTTTTCTTTTAGATTTACTAATTTCTTGAAGTGTATACATATGCAATCACCTTTCTTTTCCTAGAAAAATCGAACATGAGTTCCATATTTTGATTAATTGTACCCGAAAATATGTGGTGTAAAAAACAAGGAATTTTTGTTAAAAGAAACCTACTTTCATCCTTTCATTTGTTTTTAGATTTATCCCTATATACCTATTTTAATTGTAAAAAATTCTTTCATCTCTAATATTTGTAACCTCTTTCTGGCTGAAAACTCTAAAAATAATCCAAATGTTTATTTCTCATAAACAAAAGACCTAATAGAATTGGAAAAAGCTTATAAAGGCTTTCACGAGTCTTAATCTATTACATCAGGACTTTTTATTTATAGTGCGTCGAACAGCCTGCACTCACTCCTTATGAAAACTGAAAACTCGGTTACTATCCGGACTTTCGACAAACCGTTGAAGAGGAAAAACAGTAATCAAACATACGGAACTTTTCTAGTTCATCTCTTTCTAAGGGCAAAAATCATGAATGAATATATACTTCTTCTAGAAGTCAATTTTGCTGAATTGATTAATATTGCTGACACAAATGATCTCATGGACTTTAATAGCAGAAGAGTAAGAAAAAGAGAAAAAGACGGTGGCTCATTCAAAATGGACGATTGACATAGTAACAAAAGTCATCCTGTCAGCCAAGGTAGGGTAAGGTATTAGAGACACGGGCGCTTACTGATAATATGCCTACGACGCGGCAGTGATTTTGTAGAAAAGGGGCATCAATTGACTTACTGACTTTCTAAAGGATTTAATCGGGTTTCCTAGCGGCTGGTGGCTAGCAGCAAATGTGAACGACTAATATCTTGTCCTCCGTGACATAGTGCGTTCACAACAAATTTGAATCATTCATCATTAAAACCTTCTTGGAAATTTGTGTTGATTTCCTTCTTTACCAGATGCTTAAAATACAGAGTTATAACGCCGTAGGTGAAATCAATGCACATAAGAGAATATTTTATGACCTCCTGTTTTCTTCTAACCGTTGACAGAATTCGTTCTCATAGAAATACAGTTTAAATTTTAAAGCCCTGTTGAGTTGGAAGAATCCAGATGCCCGCCTATTAGCGGCGCAATATGGCTACGTTGACATTAGTTGAGATGGACATCACAAGCCCTACTGATGGAAAAGAAAGCAGACCAGTAAAGGTCTGCTTTCTCTTTTCCAAACAGCAACATCATACAAGAAATCCCCAAAAACCATGCTACACTTAACCCAAGACACCACACCGACAGGAGGCATCCCATGCAAAACGAAACCCGAACACTGCAGCTTGATCCGCACCTTAATATAGAAGCCTACCGTTTCAAAGGGATTATGCAAAAATTCCCGAATCACTTTCACGATTATTATGTGATTGGCTTTATTGAAAAAGGACAGCGGTATCTGGCCTGTCAGGATCAAGAATATATCATCAATCCAGGTGATCTTCTCCTCTTTAACCCCCGTGACACGCATAGCTGTGAGCAGATTGACGGGCGGACGCTTGATTATCGGTGTATCAATGTGATGCCGGATGTCATGGAGAAGGCGGTGAAAGAGATTACTGGTGCCGGGCATCTCCCATATTTCTCCCAGCATGTGTTATTCCGCCACGAGCTGACAACCAGCCTGCAGGAATTGCATATTTTGATATCCAAGGAAAAACAGGCTTTGCGCAAAGAGGAGCTGTTTCTTCATCTTCTTGAAGAGCTGATCCGCCATTATTCTGACGTCACATTCCTCAGCAGCATTCCCGAACCGTCCGACGAAGTCAAAATGGTTTGCGAATTTTTAGAAGAGCATTATACCGAGAACGTTACGCTCAACGATTTGAGTGAACTAACAGGCTGGAGCAAGTATCATTTATTGCGTTCATTTACAAAACAAAAAGGAATTACGCCTAATAGCTACCTGGAGACAATCCGGATTAATCAAGCGAAAAAACTCCTGGAACAAGGGGTTAGACCAATTGATGCGGCATTTCAGACAGGATTCAGCGATCAGAGCCATATGACGAAGTTTTTCAAACGGCAGGTGGGGCTGACGCCGAAGCAATACATGAAGATTTTTGAAAAGGAGCTTCAAAGATGAGCATACAAAGAGAAACTTCCGGGCATATCGCAGCCATTGTGACCATTCTGATTTGGGGGACGACCTTTATTTCGACAAAGGTTCTTCTGGCTGACTTCACTCCAATGGAAATATTATTTTATCGGTTTTTGATGGGCTTTATTGCGCTTATTCTCGTACGCCCCAAAATAATTCCGTTCAAAAATTGGCGGCAGGAGCTGTTATTTGCCGGGGCAGGTTTATTTGGCGTAACCTTATACTTTCTATTAGAAAATATAGCTCTCACCTATACATATGCATCCAATGTCGGCATGATCGTATCCGTTATTCCGATGATCACTGCGGTGCTGGCCCATTTTCTGCTTGAAGGCGAAAAACTGCGGCTGACTTTTTTCATTGGATTTGGGGCAGCACTGATCGGGCTTTTATTGATTACGTTCAACGGCAATGTCGTACTGCGTCTGAATCCGTTCGGAGACATCATGGCAGTCGGGGCCGCTCTCGTGTTCGGAGGCTACTCGATTTTCATGAAAAAATTAAGCGCTTACGATTATCACATCATCGAGCTGACACAGAGAGTGTTTTTATACGGTTTGTTGTTTATGGTTCCCCCTTTATTTTTGTTCGACTTCCATTTTGACCTGAGCCGATTTTCATCCGCTTCAAATGTACTCAACATGCTCTTCCTCGGCATCGGTGCTTCCGCCCTGTGTTTCGCAACATGGAATTACTCAGTCGGTGTGCTCGGTGCCGTAAAATCTAGCGCGTATATTTACATGGTCCCGGTCATCACAATCACAGCTTCCATCCTGATCCTGCACGAAAACATGACATGGATCGCTCTTCTAGGAGGTACACTTACGCTTTTAGGGCTCTACATTTCAGAGCTGAAACCGAAAGCGAAGCTGATGGAGAACGGAAGTACTATGGATGCTTAACGGCATCCATTTTTTATTTTGTCCTACGTTTGCCACCTATAAATGAACGCGATCTAATAAAGGAGGAATCAAAATGGTTGATGAAATGGTCTTAATCACACAGCAATGGCTGAACGAAACGTACAGCGGAAAGCATGGGTATAACCCAGTAGAAGAGAGCGGGAAAACTGGGTGGGATACGATCTACGGTCTGACTCGGGCTCTTCAAATTGAACTGGGTATCTCAGAACCAGCTGATAACTTCGGGCCGACAACACAGCGCTTATTTAAGCCTCTTAAACGCCAAGCTCCAGATTCAGAACCAAGCAACATGAATTTTATTTTACAGGGAGCTTTATGGTGCAAAGGCTTTAATCCCGGCGGTTTTACAGGCGTCTTTTATGAAAAAACAGAAAATGCGGTGAAGGAATTTCAGAAAGCTGCCGGACTGACAACACAGGATGGGATAGTCACCACGTTGATTATGAAAGCCTTATTGGACATGAGCGCTTTTAAGCTGGTGTCTGGGGGCGATTCAAGAATCCGCCAGATTCAACAAAACTTAAACCGGGACTACAATGACTACATCGGGTTAATGCCTTGTGACGGACTATATGGCCGCGATACAAACAAAGCTCTTATTTATGCCCTACAAAAAGAAGAAGGCATGAGCACAAGTGTTGCCAATGGATTTTTCGGAAACGGCACAACAAGTTTATGCCCTACTTTAACTCCCGGCGATTCAAGAACAGGCTTTGTTTTAATTGTTCAGTACGCCCTTTATTGCAACGGAAAATCATTCAACCCTGGTGAGTTTGACGGCAAATATGGTGTCGGTGTTGTTTCAGCCATTAAAGCATTTCAAGAGTTCATGTGCCTGCCGCAAACAGGTTATGCAGATATGCCGACCATTAAAGCTTTATTATCAAGCTCAGGAGACACAGCACGCGCCGCTTCAGCTTGTGACACTGCAACAATTATAACGGCAGAAAAAGCTCAAACACTGCGGAATAGCGGTTATAAAACGGTTGGCAGATATTTGACCGGAAATGTGCGGACAAGCAATGGCCTCACATCAAAAGCCCTGACATCTAAAGAACTTGCAGTTATTCTTGATGCCGGATTAAAGGTCTTTCCAATTTATCAAGACGGCGGTTATGAATCTTCTTATTTTGTAAAAGACCAAGGCACAAGAGATGCATACAGTGCTGCTTCAGCGGCTCGAAGATTAGGATTCCCGTCAGGCACGACCATTTATTTTGCCGTCGACTTTGATGCATACGATTATGAAGTAACCGATAAAATCATCCCTTATTTTCAAGAGATCAAGTCAGCGTTTACAAAAATGCAGACATTTTCAACCGCACCTAAATATGAAATTGGAGTTTACGGACCCAGAAACATTTGTATCCGTACTTCAGAAGCAGGACTGACAAAATATAGTTTTGTGGCAAATATGTCAACTGAATTTAGCGGCAATCTCGGCTATCCGATGCCAAACAACTGGGCCTTTGATCAATTTTATGAAGGAACAATCGGAAGCGGCTCTGGAAGCATCGGGATTGATAAAGACGGCTTTTCAGGAAGAGACTCAGGCGTAAGCCACGTGAATCCGCCGTCTGATCCGGTATATGATGCAAGACTGCGTACACTGACAGACATTTTATCTACCATTCCGGCTTTAGAAAATCTATCAAATCTTGCAAACGCGATGTTTGAATTTGATACGACAGAAACCATTTTTACATCACCTGAGTTGGATATCATTCTATCCACTTCACTACTGGCAACCATACCAAGTGAAGGATCACCAAATACGATTACCATTACAAATGGTAAACCAGGTGCCTATATCACAGGTTTATTGGGCGACACACAAACGTCTCTCACTGCGTCACAAATCGACTCTTATCAAAACCTACTAAACAGTCTTAGCTTATCAGTGCGCAATGGATATTTGGAGATTTATATTAATCCAACTGCTGAATCGTTAAACATTCAAATTAAAATCTATACCCCTGATATTCCAGTAGGTGACAGTACTACAACTGGACTTACGACTACGATTACGTTTAAAATAAAACAGAAGCACTTTACTTTACCAGATACTGAGGAAGTATACTCACCGAATTGGGATACTATTGTCAACAACATGGTTGTGGCAGGTACAGGTATCTTGATTGTTGCTGGTATTGGTGCATTAGTATTAACGGTAGGCCCTGAAATGGGAGCTGCTGCAGTACTCTTCCGTACATTTTTAGCACTTTTTAAATAATATTGTTTCTCCATGAGTCCTTTAGGGATTCATGGAGTTCTTCTAAAAAAGGGGGGATACTGTATGAAAAGTAATATACATAAGTATCAGGAGATCACAAAAAAAATAGAAACCGACTTGTACCCTATCAGTCAAAACGACAATGATTTACTTTCTTACCTAATGAAACAAGACTCTTTCACACTCAACCAAATGAAAGTGTGTTTAATTGAACCACAGCTCACATTCAAACACACTGTCAAAATCGTATTTACAGTGACATTAATAACGTTATATATTTATGTTTTCAGTTCTCATTATAATGATTTAATAGAGATGGGTGTACAAATGTTTTTTGTGTTAATTGGCCTTATCTGGGTATTTGGTGTTTTCCCATTTTCAAGAAAAGTTCAAATTTCTGAGCGCTTCAAACAAAAATCCGAAAACGCCCGCATTGTCGGAATGATTGACTTCGTATTAGAACAAAAATACAAAAAAAGCATCTCTGAATAATCCCGAAATCAGAGATGCTCAATCTCTGCCCTCATCCCTTCTCTATCACAGCCACACTGTCACGCGTGGCCGCTGCGGGCTCCCTCAGCAACACATTCATCACACTCGCCAGCACGAGCATTCCAATCGACACATAAAAAGCCATTGTATACTCACCCGTTACAGTATAGATGACGCCAGGCACATACGCGCCGAGTGCCGATCCGATTTGATGGGCAAGCGACAGCCAGCCGATCATGAGGCCGATCGAGTAGTTTTGAAAGTACTGGGTAGCGAGCATTTGAGTCGGCGCTACCGTGGCGAAGTCCACTAATCCAAACAGAATCGCAAAGGCTAAAAGCAAGTAGGGCTCGTGGCTGTAAATCAGAATCACGATCGACAGCGCGCGTACCGCATATAAAAAGCACAGGATTTTCCGGCTGCTCCACCGGTCCGCTACAATTCCAGACAGTAAGATGCCAGCGATATTAAAGCCGGCAAGCAGACTGACAGCGGCACTTGTGACTGTCGTTGAAAAGCCGTGATCGTGAGAAAAGGGAATCAAATGGGTATCCATCAGCCCCACGGTCGTAAATCCGCAGATCAAAAACGGCAAAATCAAAAACCAGAATTGCCTCATCCGAAACATTCCGGTCACTGAAAGAGCAGTTGTATTAGGCGCTGTTTCTTTTTCCACAGCAGCCAGCCCGCCGATCGGCTCTGCATTCTTTTCTGAAGGATTGTTCCGCAGCATCAGCAGTGCAGCTGGAAAGACAATCACGATTAACAGCAAGCCCAACACCACCACCGTCAGCTTCCAGCTAAACCAATGGATCAGCATGAGTGAGCCGGGAACGAGAAGCATTTGCCCAGCCCCAAAGCCTGCTTCCATGATTCCAAAGGCTAGTCCCCTCTTTTTGCTAAACCAATTGACAACCAACACACTTGCTGCCACATTCGATGCTCCGCCCACTCCAAGCGAGACGCCCAGCCCGTAAAGCAGAAACAGCTGCCAAGGCGAGGTGACAAAGCATGTTAAGAAAATGCTGACCCCTGTCAGTAACGAACTCCATGACAAAACAGCCCGAGCACCCCATTTGTCCACAAGACGCCCAATCACCGGCTGTGATATGCCGTAGACAATAAAGCTTATCGTTGAAATCAGCGAGATGGTGCCTCTATCCATTGAAAACTGCCGTTCCCACGGCTCCACAAATGCACCAAACGACAGGCGCACCCCCTGAACGGCCAATAAGATCAAAAAGGTGATGGAAACGATGATCCAAGCATAGTGCAGTCTTTTCATGACAACTCCAGATCCCACCGTTCTTCTGTCAGACGCTGTCCCCATAATGGCGCTTCTTTTTTCACTTCACTTACCTTGAATCCAAATTTTTCGTAGAGCGGACGGGCCTCAGCCATGGTGCTCACCGTCCAAAGAAAAATGCGTTCAAATCTCATGTCCCGGCAGTATGCAACCAGATGCTCCAGCAATTGAGTGCCGAGCCCCCTTCCTCGAAAAGCGGCATCAACAAGAAACCATCTGAGCTGCACTGTCTTTTCATCATGTTTGACCAACCCGACAGAGCCGGCAAATTTCCCTCCGCTTTCTGCAATCCATATTTTTTCGATTTCAGCATCAAATGTCTCATGAAGATAAGCTAAAAACGTGTCGTCCCAGCCATGAACCTCCTCATAAAAGTGTCTCTGTTTTTCAATGAGAAGCTGAAGATCATCCGAAAGAAAATAATCTCTAATCGATATGTCTGACGTTCTGGAAGAAAGCGACTGTGAAAGGATCGCCTCAATTTCTGCCATCGCCTCCGCAAGCTTGTGCTGATCCTTTTGGTCAATTTCCTTCAGCATCAGTTCTACTTGTTCGTTGGCTTTCTCCTCCAGCTTTTTATAAATCGTTTTCCCCGTTTCCGTGACATAAATATAGTGGTGGCGAGCGTCATCTTTGCTTTTCTGTTTATAGATCAAATCTTCTTTTTCAAACTGCTTCAAAATCCTGCTGACATATCCCCGATCAAGCCCTAGCTTATCCTGAAGGGCTTTTGCCGTACAATTAGGCGTATTATAAATCTCAAATAAAATCCGTGTTTCTGTTAAGGAAAACGGGCTGTCGTAAATGTGCTCATTAAGGAAACCAAGGACATTTGTATAAAATCGATTGAACTTTCTGAATTTTAATCCGACAGTTGATTCACTGGTTTTCAAACTCATCCCCACTTTCTTATATCGTCGATTAAGCCAATTATAATCAATGATAGTTGCCTTAGTCAACGATATGTTGGAAAGTGGGGCATTTTTTATTTTCCTGATGCTTTCCTTTTCCTGATCACAATCAATGTGATAGAGGATAAAGCCAGTGAAACCAAGCTATAGACAACAGCCCACCCTAAAAATGATTCGTTAAAAATAGTAAAAGTGAACACTAGCGAAATGATCAAACTAAGCACCGGCATCAGATACACGTTTTTATAAACACAAGTCCCGGCTACCGATAACAATATAATCCCTAAAGGCAAAATACCAAATGCGATATCTAATTCATCCACCTGCAACAGCCTCCCTCCAGATTTTTATGCGGCTCGTAAAAAAACATAACTGCAATATGAAAAGGATAATATTCACTTTTTTCAAGATCCAATTTTAAATTACCCGTTTACATTCACTCCGGACTATGATAATTTAAGAAAGCGCTATCATGATAAGTTAATAGCTTGGATGGAGATGAGGAGAGCCAGGAATCAAACCCCTTTTTGACAAGGGGTGTTTTCTGGCTCTTTTTGTTTTTCAGAAAGGAGGCACGCCACACATCCAGCACTAACAGCAAAGGGGGATGATTTTGATGCTTAATATATTTAAACCGGCTCCTCACATTGAGAGACTGGACGATTCAAAGATGGATGCGGCTTACAAACGGCTCAGGCTGCAAGTATTCATTGGTATTTTCATTGGCTACGCAGGCTACTACCTGCTGCGGAAAAACTTTGCCTTCGCCATTCCTTATCTGCAGGAACAGGGGTTTTCAAAAACGGAACTGGGATTGGTGCTGGCCGCTGTGTCCATTGCATACGGCTTCAGCAAATTCATCATGGGTATGGTGTCTGACCGCTGTAATCCGAGGTATTTTCTCGCGACAGGCCTATTTTTATCAGCAATTGTTAATATCCTATTTGTTTCAATGCCTTGGGTGACTTCGAGCGTCACCATCATGTTTATTTTTATGTTTATCAACGGATGGTTTCAAGGAATGGGCTGGCCGCCATGCGGAAGGACGATGGCCCATTGGTTTTCCATTAGTGAACGGGGCACCAAAATGTCGATCTGGAATGTCGCCCATAACATAGGTGGCGGGATTCTTGCACCGCTTGTTACTCTTGGCATCGCGATGTTCGTGACCTGGAAAAGCGTGTTTTTCTTCCCTGCCATCATCGCCATTATCATTTCATTTTTGATTGTTTTATTGGTTCGCGATACGCCTCAATCCTGCGGACTCCCGCCAATTGAAGAGTATCGGAATGACTATCCAAAACACGCTTTTAAAAATCAGGAAAAAGAATTAACAACAAAAGAAATTCTTTTTCAATATGTGCTGAACAATAAATTTCTTTGGTACATCGCGTTTGCCAATGTATTTGTTTATTTCGTGCGGTACGGCGTGGTTGACTGGGCGCCTACTTACTTAACAGAAGCAAAAGGCTTTTCTCCTGAAGATTCGCGCTGGTCGTATTTTCTCTACGAATACGCCGGCATACCGGGAACGATCCTGTGCGGTTGGATCAGTGACCGATTCTTCAAAAGCCGCCGGGCACCGGCAGGCGTCTTGTTTATGGCGGGCGTATTCATTGCCGTATTGGTGTATTGGCTGAATCCCGCGGGCCATCCGCTCGTAGACAACATCGCCCTGATCAGCATTGGCTTCTTAATCTACGGACCTGTTATGCTGATCGGCCTGCAAGCAATTGATCTCGCGCCGAAAAAAGCGGCAGGAACTGCAGCCGGTTTGACCGGATTTTTCGGATACATTGGCGGATCTGCCTTCGCAAACGCCATTATGGGCTTTGTCGTTGACCAGTTTGATTGGAACGGCGGCTTTATCATGCTGATTTCTTCCTGCATTCTTGCTATCGTCTTCTTGGCTCTGACATGGAATACAGGAAAACGGGCGGAGCACGTTTAAGAAAGAAACATAAAAGATTAATCATTTTCTAACACGCCGTTTACATCATTTTTTTAATATGAAAGACAGGTACTGTTTATCTATAAGGAGGAGAAATCATGCGAAAAAATAGAATACTAGCCTTGGTTCTTCTGTCGCTGGGCTTACTCTCATTTATGGTAACACCAGTGTCGGCAGCGTCAAAAGGAAACCTGCTGTCACCTGACCGTATCCTGACGGTCGCGCACAGAGGGGCTTCCGGATATGTGCCTGAGCACACGATCCTTTCTTACGAAACCGCTCAGAAAATGAAAGCAGATTATATTGAGTTGGATCTGCAAATGACAAAAGACGGCAAACTGATTGTCATGCACGATGAAAAACTGGACCGCACCACAAACGGAACGGGCTGGGTGAAAGACCATACGCTCGCAGACATTAAGAAACTTGACGCCGGTTCTTGGTTTAATAAAGCCTATCCGGAAAAAGCAAAGCCGCAGTACGCCGGCCTTAAAGTTCCTACATTAGACGAGGTATTAGACCGTTTCGGAAAACACGCGAACTACTACATTGAAACAAAATCGCCTGACACCTACCCAGGCATGGAAGAAAAACTGATCGCTTCTTTACAGAAACATAAATTACTAGGCAAACATGCTAAGCGCGGTCAAGTGATTATTCAATCGTTCAGCAAAGAAAGCCTGGTAAAAGTCCATCAATTACAGCCAAACCTGCCAACCGTTCAATTGCTGGAAGCCAAACAAATGGCGTCAATGACAGATGCTGACCTGGACGAAATCAAAACATACGCTGTCGGCGCGGGTCCAGATTATAAAGCGCTAAATGCAGAAAACGTCAGTATGATCCGCAGCCATGGCCTCCTGCTTCATCCTTACACGGTCAATACAGAAGCAGATATGCGCCGCCTGCTTGACTGGGGAGTGACAGGAGTGTTTACAAACTACCCCGATGTCTTCCAGCACGTTAAAAAAGACTACAAAAAAAGCTGAGAATCTTAGGATTCTCAGCTTTTTCTTATCGATTTTCACCAATAACAGCTTCTGCAATATTCACCGCATGATCGCCGATACGCTCAAGGTTGCTGATCATATCGACAAAGATGATGCCCGCTTGTCCGGTGCACAGCCCTTCATTCAGACGGATAATATGCTTTTTGCGAAGCTTCCGTTCCATTTTGTCAATTTCATCTTCTTTTTCAATGACTTGCTCAGCTATCTTCACATCATTGTGGTGCAATGCTTCCATGGACGCTTTCACAGTAGAAATCGTCAAATCCATCATTTCCGTTAAATCCGCCATGGCAGATTCAGTGATAACCACACGATGCGCCTGCTGATATTCAATCAGTTCAATTACATTTTCGAAGTGGTCGCCGATTCTTTCAATGTCTCTGACGGTATCCATCAGCATATGATGCTCCTCAGACTCGTGCTCTGAAAGAGAACTTGAAGAAAGCTCGATCAAATAATCGGTAATTTTCCGATCAAGATTGTTAACCGCATCCTCTATCTGATAAGCATTTGCCGCGTATTTTGGCTGTTTTGTCACTAAAAACTGTTTTGTAACTTCCAGCCCCTGCACCGCAAAATTCCCCATTTGCAGCACTTCTTCTTTTGCTTGTCCAAGAGCAATAGATGGGGATTGCTCGATAAAAATCGGATCAAGATGCGACTTGTATTCGACCATTGAATCCTTGCCCGGAATCAGTTTTGTTACGATCAAAGCCAATATCCCGACAAAAGGAAGCTGTATAATCGTATTGGTCGTATTAAAGATTCCGTGTGCGAATGCAATCGTCATCTTCGGATCAAGCCCAATCGATGTCTGAAGCGATAAGATCAATGCTGTGAATGGTTTAAGCAAAATCAGGAAAATCGTTGTCCCGATAAGGTTAAACAGCACATGAGTGGCCGCAGCACGTCTCGCTGCAACAGATGCACCTAAAGACGCAAGAACCGCGGTGATCGTCGTTCCGATATTGTCACCGAATAACACCGGCAGCGCACCGTTAATATCAATCAGACCATCTGAAAATAAACCTTGCAGGATACCAATCGTGGCGCTGGAGCTTTGCACGAGAACCGTAAACAAAGTCCCAATGACAACACCTAGAACCGGATTGGAGCTCATACTAACCGTTAAATCATGAAAGGCCTCAAGTGAACGGAGCGGTTTCATGCCGCCGCTCATTAACTCCAGCCCATAAAACAGAGCCCCGAACCCAAACACTATCTGACCCGCGTTTTGTACATTTTTATGTTTAAAGAAAAACAGTAAAAATCCGCCGACAGCAATAATCGGCAACGCATAGGCCCCTATATCGATTCCGATAATAAACGCGGTAACCGTTGTTCCAATATTGGCTCCCATAATGACGCCAATGGCCTGGCGAAGCGTCATAAAGCCCGCACTGACAAGCCCAACGGTGATAACCGTGGTTCCGGAACTGCTCTGAATCAAAACCGTCACAATAATCCCCGCCAATACGCCCATTAGCGGATTGCTTGTAAAACGGTCTAAAATATTTCTTAATCTATCTCCAGCCGATTTCTGAAGTCCGTCTCCCATGAACTTAATCCCAATCAGGAAAATACCGAGACCCCCGAGAAATTCGAACAGTAATGTTTGTATGTCAATCGCCAACATGTTCACCTCTGTTTAGACATTATTCAGCAAACTCTCTTCGATTATGTTTCAAGTTCAGATGATTGTAAATAAAACATCCGCTTAATTTACAATAACTTAACAATAAGCCTTATGGTCCTATTAAACGTTTACATTGGTGTAACATTTTTGCGATGAACATGACCAATCGACTACAAAAAACCTTGCGTGATAGCGCAAGGTTTTCTCACCACAGTTATTCTTTCCCACAGAGCTTTCAGTATACCCGCCCAAAGAATAACAGGCACAGCCGCTGAACGGTTTCCCTAAGAAAATCGGCAAAGGTTTAGCCATACCCAAAACGGGAATGATACAGGAAACACTACTCTTAAAATAGAAAGGAGTATCACCATGAAACAAAAACTGTTACTTTCAGGTCTCGCTGTTTCAACCGTCGGCATCACTTCTTATCTATTAAAAGACCCGTCAAATCGCCAAAAAGCTAGAGAATTCATTCACAGCATGAAAATGAAAATGACCAAACAGCCGGATATGGAAACGTTCCCAGTCGATAAAGCAGGACATCCGCACCCGCAAGATATTGAGGACAACAAAATGGTATCCGAAGGCTCTATGTATCCCGTCCAATATTACGATGAAAAAAAGAAGTAATGAAAAAGCTCTCTTCGATAAGGAAGAGAGCTTTTATATTTAACTTTTCCGTCTGATTCCGCTCATCACAAAACCGCTTTCAGGCAATGACGGCATTCTCGCGAGACTGTAATGCAGCGATTGTTCCGGAACGTCGTATTCAATCTGTTTGACGAGAAAATCCAGGCTTGCTTTCATGACTTCAATAGTAATGCCTTCCCCTGGACAGCGATGCCCTTTCTCCGCGTGACCTCCGCCTTGAGGAATCAAATCAAACGGATTTTCCTCCCGCTCCTCAAATCGTTCAGGCCGAAATTCATCAGGGTTGTCCCATAAGCGAGGGTCGTGATTCGTTCCATAAACATCAAGCAGTACCGATGTGCCCTTCTTAAACTCACAGTTATTCCATTCAAAATCCTTTTTAACAAGCGCCCCTAAAAACGGGCCGAACGGATAATATCTGCGGACCTCTTGCACAAACATTTCTCTTTCCCGGCTGCTTCCAGAACACAGCCATTCCTTATACTTCGGATGCTTATGAAGCGCCAAAGCTGAAAACACAAGAAAGTAAGAAATGGCGACGATAGGCCGCAGGACATTAATCAGCTCAATGGCGGCCATCCGGGAATCCAGCTGGTTGCCATCTTCTTGTGTGTGAAACGCCATTTCATGCAGTGCTGTTCCGGCAGGTGTTTTCAGCAAGCCGGCACGAACATCTTCAATCATTCTTTCAATCCACTCTTCCGCACGCGGCCTTGCTCTTCTTCCCTTCCAATGCCGCGGCCCTACAGCACCGAACGCGTCGACCATATCAATGAAGTCATCCGCTCTCTCTTTGACTTCCGTTTCCTTCAGCGGAACGCCAGCCCAATAGCACGCCACCCTGCATAGGATTTCTTTTGCTTCCTCAAATAACACAACCTGATCCGCCTTCTCCCATCTCGTGACTGCCGCTTCCCACTCCTCTGTCATCAGCTCAGCCAAACGCTTTTGATGCGGCGGTGTCATTAATGACAGAAAAAGCAGCTTCCGATGGATATGCGCGTCGCCATCCATCGTCTGAATCGCATTTACGCCAAACAGCGTTTTCTGCACCCGCTTCGGCAAAGCATTCTGCCGCTGAAACCGCTCCGTATCATAAAACAGCTTCGCTGCCTCAGCACCGGTCATGCAAATAAAGGTTTTTCCCAATAAACGGGCCTGAAACAGGTCTGAGTGATAGCGCTCTGTTCTGTTTTTGATAAATAAATATCCTTCCTGCATCAGCGTCAGGCTGTTATCAAGACTTTTGTCGTGTGGAATCTGCTCATTCATACGATTACCCTGCCTTCCTTTTTACCCTCTATTTTCACGTTATCTTCCGAATATAAACCCAGTAACAGTATTTGTTTACAAAACCAAATTTAAGCGCTTTTTTCTTAATTTTCAAAGGAAGAACACAAGAAATAGAGAAAAGGTAGTTGATCAAAACAAAGGGGAGAACAAAATGAAGAAATGGATATATGTTGTGCTTGTGCTGAGTATTGCAGGGGTCGGCGGCTTTTCCGTTCAGGCATCATCGTCTGCCCATGAGAAACATCTGAATGTCGGCCAAATGAATGTCGATGACGAATTCAAGGATACGGACGGAACCTTCATTCTTCACGATGTGCAAAAGGACAAGACCTTTGTCTACAACAGAGAACGGGCAAACAAAAGACAAACTCCGCAGTCCACCTTTAAAGTCGTGAACGCCTTAATCGGGTTACAGGTGAAAGCTGTTCGGGATGAATACGATGTCAAACGGTGGGACGGGGTCAAGCGCGAATTCGAATCATGGAACCGCGACCATACGCTAGGCTCGGCCATGCGGGAATCCGCCATCTGGTATTATCAAGCATTAGCGAGAGATATCGGTGATGAAAGGATGAAAACATGGCTTCATACTCTGTCATACGGCAATAAGGATATCAGCGGGGGGATCGACCAGTTTTGGCTGCAAAGCTCGCTGACAATATCTCCGCTGGAACAAGAGGCCTTTTTGGAGAAGCTTGTAAAAGAGGAGCTTCCATTTGACAAATCGGTGATGAAAACCGTCAAGCGCATGATGATTCAAGAGGAAGGAGAGCACTACACGCTCTACGGAAAAACCGGAACCCGCCTGACAGATATGGGATTAGGCTGGTTTGTCGGATTCATCAAAACAGAGCATGGCTCGTATATTTTTGTCACCAATGTCGATGATTCCGGTACAAAAGCCAAAAACATCACAGTGGATATCCTGAAAAAGTATGGCCTGATCACATCATAAATGAAGGAGCCCTGCAAGGCAGGGCTCTAAATGTCATGCTCGAAACAATAATGATTCACAAGCTCTTCAATCAAATCATGATCAGGATATTCCCCATTAAATTCAAATTCGATTTCTTCCACAAACTCTCCGTGATGGTACACATGGATGGCTCCATTTTGTCGGACGACGCTAAACTCCGGCTGAAATGTATATCCGCTTCGTTCAATTGCTCCCATTTCTTCCCCGCCTTTCAAAGCAGTAATTCATACACCTCGTTTAATTCCTTAGCCCGTTTTTGATCCTGTTCATTCTGCGCATACTTAATTTCTTTTTCTAATACATGGTTCAAAAAAGACATTTCATTGTCATCTAAGTCTTTTACAAATTCCTCTTCATTCACATACCGCTTCGCTAGCATCTTCTTGCAAATCTGCTGGCAGACTTCATTTTCAAGATGATTTGAAAGTGATTCGCGCAAATAACCGAGTGTAACATCCATTTTATGCACACCTTTCCTTCTGCTATCTTTATCCTATAGCTTGCTAAAATGGGGAAAATCCATACACGAAAAATAAAAAAAGAGACATCCGTGAATGTCTCTTTTTCTATGGTTATTCAGCCGCTCGGCCGCTTTTGGTCAAATTGGCCTGCGTACGTTTGCCAATCCCAAACACATAATAACTAATGACCACAAGCGCTAAGAAAATCACGCCTACAATCAGAGAGATACGAGTATCATCATTAAACCACATACCGACCAGAACCATCAGCAAGAAAGCAATCGTCACATAGTTTGTGAAAGGTGCAAACGGCATTTTGAATGGATGTTTATCTAATGCAGCACCCTTCGCTTTTCTGAATCCGATGTGGCTGATCAAAATGATAAACCAAGGAATCATGCCCGGCAGCACACTTGCACTGTATACATAGACAAAGATCTTCGGAGGCGCGATATAGTTCAGCACAACACCGACAGCCAAACCGATCAGCACCGCAATTGTCCCATACAGCGGCACACCATTGCGTGAGATCTTCTTAAAGAATTTCGGTGCTTGTCCATTTACACCCAGTGTATAAAGCATGCGTCCTGCACTGAAAATACCGCTGTTACAGCCGGACATTGCCGCAGTAATGACGACAAAGTTAATAATGCCGGCCGCTGCCGTAATTCCGATTTTCGAGAACGTAGACACGAACGGACTTCCGAGTGAGTTGAGCTCATCCCAAGGATACACGGTCACGATTACAAAAATAGCGCCAATGTAGAAAATCAAAATACGCCAGATAATACTTTGAATCGCACTTCTTAGCGTGTTTTGCGGGTCCTTCGCTTCACCGGCTGTAATCCCGATCAGCTCAACCCCTTGATAGGCCGCAATGACGAGAGACAGAGCAAAGAAGAATCCAGAGAAACCGCCTGCAAAGAATCCTCCATGAGACCACAGATTCGACAAGCCGATCGCATCTCCGCCGTTGCCAAACCCGAAGAAAATAATCCCGAATCCCGCAATAATCATCAAGATAATCGTCACGATTTTAATCATCGCAAACCAAAATTCAAACTCGCCAAACGACTTAACAGAAATTAAGTTCGCCGCACCAAGAATCACCATTGCCACGATACCAGGTATCCAAGCAGGCAAATCCGGGAACCAATACTTCATATATGAACCGACAGCGATAATTTCTGACATGCCGACGATAATCCACTGGAACCAGTTGCTCCATGCTGTCATATAACCTGCCAGCGGATGAATATATTGATGGCCGAATGTCGCAAAAGAACCCGTACTCGGTTCGACATACAGCATTTCACCCATCGCACGCATAATAAAAAAGATAAAAATTCCGCATATTGCATAAGCCAGAAGGACAGACGGGCCAGTCCATGAAATGGTGCTGGCTGAGCCCATAAACAAGCCGACACCGATCGTACCGCCCAAGGCGATCATCTGAATATGACGCGCGCCCAGGCCCCTCTTTAATTCTTTATTTGCCATTCCTCTTCCCCCTCTTACAAAATACTCGAAAATGAGAAAACAGCAGGCCTGCTTGCCTCCACATCTTTCTCACCAATCAGTTATAACAATCAGAAAATTCAAACTTAAAATTGTTATATAATCTCCAAAATTACTTATTTCATCATAATAAATTTCTCTAGAAAATACAATTGTTTTTTTCAGGCAAACACATTATTCAGAGTTTTTAATTAAAACTTCGCTTAAAATATTTTATATAAATATAATGAAATGATTTAAATATGAATATCATATTTCTACCTTAAATTCTCATAAAAAATAAGCTGTTCACAATGAACAGCTTTCTAATCATTCACACCCTTTTGGTGCCTTAATGTCTTAAGCCAATCGGTATCTCCGGTGCCATAGCTCTTGCTTTGCCCCACATCTCTCAGAGATCCATTGCTGTAATCAATTGATAGGATAAAATCCGGAATGGCATCATACCCGGCTTTCGCCATTTTACTGAGCTCTGAACGATAGTGGGATATAGCATAAGAAGCCGTTTGTTTTTGCACAGGATCTTTTTCAAGCTCTTCTTTATATACGTCTAATAAGTCACGTCCATCAGGCGTTACGTACCGCCCATCAATCACTTCTAAATCCTTCAAATGATAGCCTGTGACTTCATACATCTCACGAGCAGCTTGATACTTTTGATATGCCTCTTCGGAAAATTGTGTTGAATCACCGCTTAGGCTTTTCATGATATGTAAAAATAGCTCTTTGCTGTTGTCTCCAGATTGCAGCACTTGCTCAATTTGCTCAATCAGTGCCTGATCGCCTGTCCCGCTCACCTGTACCTTATAGTCAATCGGCGTAATCGTAAACGTCAGCTCTGTCCCCTGCGGAATGTGAATATGGTTTCGGTTCAACAGCACTTGCAGCTGCTGGTTAACCTGGCTTCGCTGATACACCTTAGCATTCTCAGCCTCCACTTCCCCATTAAACGTGACATTGCGAAATGCGGCATCCTGCAGATTATAGTTTTGGGCCTTACCTTTGAATAGCCATTCTGTTTCATTATCGTAAGCAGCCTGTCTTTCTGCAGCTGACAGATCACTTCTGTAATAAGGAGACTTTGCATTTTGGTACTTATCCTTTATATAGCCTAATGGATCAGACTTCGTTTTGTTAATCGCATTCATCCTGCTGTATTTTTCATCTAGTATTTTGATTCTGATATCACTCTCAGATACATAGGGGTTCTTGGATTGAATCACTGTTTCCTCCCCTGTATCTGTCACTGTTCGATCATTCGCTGATTGATACACTTTGCTGAAAGTCCCGCTGTTTCCCGCCACGCTGGTTTTAGAATAATTGAACTGTTTGATTCCCTCATTTGAAGATCGTGACTCAAGCCTGCTGTATGCCTTTTCCAGCACCGCTGCTGTATTTTCAGACGTATTCTCGCGTGTAACAGCCGCATTCCTATTCAATATGTTCTGTGCCATCAGCTGGGTACGGATAAATTGCCGATTCAGACGCATTGGGTTCCCTCCTGAACAATTCTCTCTTACTCTTTTTATCGGCAACACCAATGTATATATTAACCTCAAAAAACATTTATTTACACTTAAAATATTATTATGTATGATGGAAATAAAAGGAGGTTGTTTACATGATGAAAAAATGGCTCTTTCCATTCGCTATTATGCTGGCTGTCTTATTCACCTTTACTTATTCGGCATCAGCTGCCGGAGTCACTGCTATTACAGGAAACAATTCATTTGATACCGCAGCACCAATCGGATATTGGAAATATAAGAATATCGATACAACGATACTGGAAGCCGGACAAGATGAAGCCTATTTCACTTTTACAGCTTATAAGGGAGAAAAAGTATACGTGAGAAGTACATACCAGAGCGCGTACACAGGGATGAAAATTGAAATTTACGATAAGAACAGAGCACCTGTTTCACAAGGCACAGAAGTGATTAATCCTAATACGTTCTCTTCTTTTATTTATGCCAATGCTGACGCCCAAAACACGACGGATACCTTCTATGTGAAAGTGTCACGCGGCACCTATACCGGGAACATGTATTTCACACTTTCAATTGAAGACCGAATCAAATCCGGCAGCGGAACGTTCCAATTCAGCGGCGTTGCTGAAAATAAAGGAAATACTACCCTTAGCCCCTCAGGTTCTGACTCCAGCGTGATCAAGGTTGATTTAACAAACCAATCTGGAATACCGCGCGATGCCATTGTAACTAGAGTCCAAACAACCGCCACTCAAACACCAAGCCAGGGAAATACACGCCACTTCATCATGACGAGTGAAAATAACGAATGGCGCCGTGCACTTGTGAATAGCTCGACGTCAGGGTCTTATGATATATCATTGTCAGATCAACTCAGTGTCGCTAAGGTATGGAGTTTTAAATATAATACATTAGCGACTGCTAGATCGACGATGAGTAATGTAAAAGCAAAAATAGATTATGAATACGATGTCACAAAGCAGTTTTAATTCATACTGAGCTGGTTCAAATTCCATGAGCCGGCTCTTTTTTATTTTTAGCCTAGAATACAATTGTTTTGATAAACTGTAATCAGTACAACCAAGGGAAGTGCAGACATGGCATTAAAACAGCTCAAAAAGCTACTTTTTGACCGCCCTCTAAAGGACGGCGTTATCCTAAATCATCAATACAGAATCGAAGAATGCCTCGGAATGGGCGGCTATGGCTTGGTTTATTTGTGCACCGATATCCATACTCAAACATCTTATGTCTTAAAACAGCTCCGGCCGACAAAAGCGAAAAAGGAAAAAGAAAGAGTCCGTTTCCAGCAGGAAATAAAACTGCTCCAGAGCATTCACCACCCGCAAATCCCGGCCTTCATAGAAGATTTCATCATAGACGGACAGGCTTATTATGTCATGCAGCTGGTTGAGGGAAATAATATAGAAGAATTATTATTTTTTCGAAAACAGCCGTTTACAGAGCTTATGGCGTTACAGCTGATTTCACAGCTGCTTGAGATTGTAGAATACCTGCATGAACGCCTGATTTTTCACAGCGACATCAGAACGCCTAATATGATTATCAATAACGGCAGGCTCTGCCTCATCGATTTCGGCCTTGCAAAACAATTGACTCCTGAAGAAACGGAGGAAGTAAAGGTGAGGAAACAGGATGACTTCTTCGATCTCGGAGAAACACTGTTATTCCTGCTGTACTCTCAATATAAAGGAAAAAAGAAGAAAAACGGCACTTGGCTGGAGGAATTAACGCTGACGAAAGAAGTAACCTTGCTGCTGAAAAAATTATTGGGCATCGATGAAGAGTACCAGCACACCGCTTTGATTCGCGAAGACCTGAACCGCGCGATTCAATCAGTCACATAAAAAAACCCTTGTCCCAAGACGGAACAAGAACTTTTTTGAGATTAACTGCTGCTGTAGCTCCGGCGCTTGTAGCGATGACTGCCGCCATAACGGTCGTAGTTCCTTCTTTTGCCTGAGCTGCTGCTGTAGCTTCGGTAATGCCGGCGCCGGCTGCTGCTGTAATGCCGGTGTTTGCGATAGCGATCACTCGAGCTGCTTGAGAGGTGCTTGATCGTTTTAATGATTTTTTTAAACATACGCTGATCACCCCATTTCTTTCTTCCTATTATATAGAGTTTATAGGAGAAAGAAAAACATCAGCGGGGTCACTCTTTTGAAAGCAAGAACCTCGTTCCATTCTCATTTGTCTGCAACTCATAAGTAATCGCAAGCAGCCTGCATATATCATCAATAATCTTTAATCCAAGCCCCTCACTGTTCTCATTCCGATCAAATCCAATACCGTCATCGCAAATAGAAACAGTCCCATGTTCAATCGTGACTTCCATTTTTTTAGCTTTTGAATGCTTTAACGTGTTTTGAAAAATATTATCGAACAGCCTTTGCATCCATAACCGGTTGCTCATCCATATCACATCTTGATCTGCCGGCTTATAGCGCAGCCCAATCCCATTCATACTGTATAAATAATCCCACTTTTTAACTGCTGTTTCTAACAGCTCGTTTAGACTCACTTCTTCATTTATGATATAAGAACTTTCTAACGTCTCAGCGGAATATAGATTGAATTCATTTGTTAATTCCGCGATATAGTGGATTTGCTGATACAATGATTCAAATACGGCCTGATCATGACATTGGCCTTCCAAATAAAATAACTGCAGCCTGAGAGCGGTTAAAGGTGTATTAATGTCATGCCGCAGTTTTTGCAAAAGCTCCTTTTTAATTTCCTCCTGCTGCCTCAGTTCCAGTTCACGGTATGTCGTTCGTTCAATTAACAAATTGACCGACTTGATCAGTTCCCCGATTTCATCAGCACGTTTCACTTCTATTTTATCTGGCACCTTTTGATCACTCGCCAGGTGTCGAATGGTTTGATTTAACAGATTGATTTTATGCAGCAGAGAATGAATCGACTTTGAAAATAAAAAAGCTAACAATAAGAGTGATAGCAAAAATACAACGATCATTGCGGGATACGCAAACGACCTGTGAAAAGGCATACCATGATTCATCGGTTTAAACATGCTGTCATAAATCACCGACATCAAAATGCTAACCGCCAGCAACAGTACCGGAACACTAATGACGGCTGTAAACAATAACAACTGATATTTTGTCTTTAGCTTCATTTCTTCACAACGGTATTCAGCCGATACCCTTCTCCGTATATATTTTCAATAATCTCACCCGCTTGATCCTTGATTTTGCCTCTGATTTTTTTAATGTGCACATTGACGATATTCGGGTTTCTGTCTTCGAGCTGCCACAGATATTCAAAGAAATGTTCCTTTGTCAGGGTGCTGTCTCTATTTTCATATAAATAAAAGAAAATTTTCCGCTCAATCGCAGTAAACAGCACCTCATCATGCAGGCTTTCATTGAACACTTTTTTGGTTTCCGCATCAATATACAAATGTTTGATTTGCGTAAAAGTGCCATAATGATGCTCAAGCATATTCTGCATTCTTAATAGCAGCTCTCGCGGGTCAAAAGGCTTTACCATATAATCCTCACCGATCTGCAAACCTTGGAGCTTGCTGTCCATATCATTGCGGGCCGAGAGAAAAATGACCGGAATGCGCAGCCCCAGCTTTTTGATTTTAGCAGACATTTGATATCCGTCTTCACCCGGCAGCATCACATCCATAATGACCAAATCCACCTTCTGAATCACCGAAAGCACATCCGCTCCATCTGTTTTCCACATCACATGATATCCCTCACGCTGCAAAATCTTTTGCAGTAGATCACCAATCGTCACATCATCTTCCACGATTAAAATATGATAACCCTTCATCCTAGCGAACCTTTCTCATAAACTCCATGGAAAGTTTATATATTTGATCAGGCTGATATAAATAAATACTGTGTGTTCCCCTTAGTTCCTTTATTTCGGCTGTATTGAATTGAGCCGCAAACGCTTCATAATCTTTTCGGTTTTGTATGGCATACTTTGAATTTCTATTTTGGTCAGAGACCGCATCTAAAATCAAGACGGGAGTTTCTTTTGGCGCCGGCAGATTCACAGATTTGCTGCCATTTTGGTAAGACTGTAAAAGCTCATGCTCCATATCTGCATTAAAAAATTGCTTAAAGTTAATGGCTTTATAGATTTCTTTTTCTTCATCAGTTAAAAACGACTGCCGAATCACCTCAGGATTATATACAGCAGAAGGCATAAACCGATGAAAACCAATCGAGGTTAACAGGTGGAACCCTCTCACTTTCAGTCTGTCGATCCTGCTCAATTTATACGTGACATACTGCTGGGGCAATCCAATGTCCATCGCAATAATGGCCTTGATTTCCTTAGGGTATTTCTGAGCCCAATAAATGGCTTCAATCCCGGATATGGAATGAGACATTAAAATATAAGGAGGCTTATTTCCGCTTTTCATAAGCGCTTTCCTCGTCTGTTCCAGTACCGTATCAATATCTCTGTCATCGTGAGACACATCACTGTATCCATAACCAGCCCGATCAACAACAGCAATCTTATTTTCTTTTGAAAACTTGCTGTACAAACCTTTCATCTCATAAGCAGGCGCAGCGATCCCCGAACCGGACATAAACACAAACGTATCCTTCCCGCTTCCCTCTTCATATACATTTATCTTTTTACCATCAACATCGACTACTGTGCCTTTGCCTTTTAACAGTGCTGCTTCCTTATTTAATTGATAATGGTGGTAAATAAAAACGGAGACGGATACAAGTAAAACCAAAGCAGCCAGGCTGCCAAAAAAGACTTTTAAGACTTTCCATAATGTTTTCATATGATGCTCCTTTCACGTGATACGGAAAGGATACGATATGAAAATAAATTTCTGATTAACTATGGAAAGATTTTATTTTGACATTTGACTTTGCCCTTACGGAAAGGTGTACATTTGGAGCATGGAGGTGATCACTTGCTATCGATCGGTGAATTTTCAAAGATATGCAAAGTATCAACAAAAACACTGCGATACTATGATGAAATCGGGCTCATTCACCCCGAAGACATTAATCCTGAAAATGGATATCGATATTATTCTATCAGGCAGCTGAAGGAAATGCTCTTGATTAACCGTTTAAAGTCGTATCATTTTTCTCTGGAAGAAATTAAAACCATGATCAATGTAGAAGAGAACCAGGCAGAAGAAAAACTAATTTTCGGACTTCAGAGAAAAAGAAAAGAAGTACAGGCAAAGATCCATGCTTATGAATATACGCTTACACAATTGAACCAAGACATTCTGCGTGCAGATATGGGCAAATCAATGATGTCATGGCTTGACGATATAGAAGTAGAGCTTTCCGAAACCCAGCCAATGAACATCCTTTATATACGCCAAATGATGAGCAGTGATGACTACGCCTTAGGGTATGAGAAGTATTTTAGCAGACTATATGAAAGAATTGCGGTTAATAAACTTACCTTGCTCGGTACGCCCATGACCATTTATCACAGCCCTGAGTACAACCCTGCCGGCAATGATACAGAGTTTGCGATTCCAATAGAGGAGACGGTAAGGGAGACAAGATATCTGCACGGCAGCCTTTGCGCAAAGTCTGTTTTAAAGGGCCCATATGCAGAATTGACCTCGGTATACGCTAAGCTGAGGGAATGGGTCGATGATGAAGGCTATGATTTGGCCCAATCACCGTATGAAGTGTATGTAACCGATCACCAGCAAGCTGGTGTGCCAGAGGATATCGTGACTGAAGTGTATTTTCCAATCAAGAAAAAAGAGAGGTAACTGTCATGAAAAGAAACGACTGGCCAACTGCAGACCCGCAAGCCTTGGGGATGGACGCCAAAAAACTGTCTGAGCTTGACCCTGAAATAAAGTCCCGATACAGCAATATTAACGCTATTGTAGTTGTGAAAAATGGACACATCGCTTATGAGCGCTATTATCATGGCTATGGACCGACTGATACGCATCATGTAGCATCAGTAACCAAAAGTATCATGTCGGCCCTTATTGGGATTGCAATACATGCAGGATACATCAAAAGTGTCGACCAAAACGTTCTGGACTTTTTCCCGGATCCTCCTAATAAACAAATACAAGACATCACCATACGCCACCTTCTCACGATGACAGCTCCCTATCCATTTGAAGACTGGCACGAACCACTCGACAAGATGTGTATGCAGCCTGATTGGATCACCTATACGCTGAATATGCTGGGTCAAGAAGGCACAATCGGCACATTTAAATACTCCACCGCAGGCGCGCATCTGCTGTCAGCCATCGTCACCCGCAGCACAGGCAAAAACGCCCGCGAATTTGCCAACGAACACTTGTTTAAACCAAGTGGCATGAAAGAAATCCCGAATTATGAAATGAAATCATTCGGCTTTGACGATTTATTCGGTAAACATGTGAGGGGGTGGGTGAACGACCCGGATGGAAACTCAACCGGAGGATGGGGGCTTACGCTGACTCCGCGGGATATGGCGCGTTTTGGTCTTTTGTATATAAACCGCGGCTGTTGGGACAATCAGCAGATTGTTCCCGCATCATGGATTGACGAATCAACAGCGCTGAACGCCAATAACTACGGTTATCTATGGTGGCTTCGTGATGAGGATGGCGTTTTCTCATACTCAGCACTAGGCGATGCCGGGAATGTGATTTGCTGTGTTCCGGAGAAAGATCTAGTCGTAGTGATCGCATCAGAATTCACCATAAATGCTCTTGATAGGTGGGAACTCATTAAGGAATGTATTGTCCTGTCAGTGAAAGATTAAACTTTTTCAGGAAAAATAAGAATAAAAATAAGCGGCAGCCTCGAAATTCTCTCCATATCTTTCACTTAGAAAAGGCTGCCAACCTCCAATAAGAATTTCTATCGTCCTTTCATTTCCCCTAATTTCACGGGAACTAAATAGAGAATAACAGTTCCTCATTCTCATTTTTACAGCTTATCGATACAAAACTACAACACCTACTATCCTACTTTCAACCCTCCTTATCTTTAAGCTGAAAAGCAATCAGCTTTCCTAATGCCTCTTCAGCTGCAAACGGAGCAACCATTCCTGAAGGATGTTCATGCTCGCGTTTTAGGCATTCATACATCTTCGGTTCAATGCAAGACGGATCGATCCATGCAATACACCAGGATGCCCAAAAGCTTGATTGCCCTTCACTTTCTTGAGCGATTTTGATGACAAACGGCAGACTAGGCTTCCCAATTCTCATGAGTGAAATGGCCGCAGCCATTCTTGTATCTTCTGCATGACTTTTTAATAAACATGACAGCTCCTCCGCCGCTTCACCCGCATCTTTCCCAAACTCACCTAAAACAGCCGCAGCGATATTACGCAAAGAGCCTTCCTCTTTTAAGGCCTCAACCAAAACAGGTATTGCATCTTTTCCTGATTTCTTTAACTCCCCTATCGCTTGAACAATCGTGATCTCATTTGTGTTCGCTAAATTCTGAACAGACAGCGACAATTCATCCCCATTTGATTTCATAAAAGAGCCCCTCTCTCGTTTGATAACAGACACTCAGCATATTTTCCACAAAGATATATCAGTAAGCGCATTAACTTCCAATTAACGTATAAATACCACAAACACTGTAAATATTCCTGTAAGGAGCTAATAAAACGCCTAACAAACTGAACATTTTGACATCATATACTAGTGTTAACTAGTTTATCAGTTAGTATCAGTCCTACTACTATAAGAAACTCGGCTGCCATTTTAAATGTAATCTCGCATCTGCTGTGTGCTGGATTTACTTCCGGCAATACAAATCTGTCATCCGCATCGTCTAGGCCTTTCAGTGAGATGGTGCAAGTGTTTGCTCCGCGAGCGGCAACTTCTCTGCCATTTCCCCGGATGCTTAGGTTTACGTGCTCTTGTGTTGCCAGTGTTCGATGAAGGCAATCGTGCCGTGCTTCACCTCTCCGCCAGCAAAGCCTTAAGAAATCTCTTTCAGCTTAGTGCGCCTTCGACACATACAGAACGATGTCTGCCCTTGGAAGGCATATGGATGGACTTTGAACAGCTTGTAAAAAAACACCCGCTTGTATAACGAGCGGATGTTAGATCTATCGAAATGAAACCATTGAACTTTAAGGATGAAAACAAAGCATTGTATTATTGATTGATATCTTTTAGCGTCTGTTTCGGTTGTGAATGAAAAATCATCAATGATGCAATAATCGCAATCATAACCCCTAACGCACCAATCCAGGTAATCGAGGCTAATGATACGTTTTCCACAAAAACCCCTCCTATTCCTGCGCCGACCGCCATGGCGAGTTGCATCATGGACTGATTAATACTGAGCAAAACACCTGACATTTCCGGTTCTATTGTAGCCAGGTGAAATTGCTGTGTCGGACCGGTTGACCATGCGGCAAACGACCATAATATGAGAATCACCAACACTCCGATATATGAATGGGTGACAAGTGACAGCAGAATCAGTGTGACGATATGCAATGTCATCCCGCCAATGAGTGTAAAAGGAACTCCCCATTTATCGGTGCTATATCCCCCAAACTTCGATCCAACCAAACTGGCAATTCCAAATATAAGCAAAACACCGCTAAGCAGCTTGCCGTTTATACCTGAGATGTTCAAGAGATACGGTGACAGATAGGTATAAGCAACAGAATATCCCCCGAGCCAGAAGAAAGTGATTGATAATCCCATAGCCACTTTCCGTTTTTTGAAAAGAGCAAGCTGTTGAAGCAAAGGTACAGGTTTATCTCCTCCAGTATGCGGAAGAGTAAAGAAAATAACGGCCATTGCGATCAACCCCAACAAAGCAATTGCACCAAATACAGACTTCCAGCCTAATGCTACTGCTATCATTCTTCCAAGCGGAACACCAATGATTAAAGAAGCGGTAAATCCCATCACGACAGTAGCGATGGCACTGCCCTGCTTTCCTTCTGATGCAATCTTAGCGGCAATCGTTAATGCGGTGACAACAACCACGCCTGCTCCCATCGCCATAATGATCCGCGCTGCAATAAACCATCCATAACCAGGCAGTACAAAAGCCAGGACATTGCCGAACACAAACAAACCGAGGGCATACATCATCAATTTGCGTCTATCCATACTTGCTGTCAACGCCATAAGTACGGGTGTGGAAAGAGCATATACAAGTGAAAAAATTGTAATGAGCTGGCCCGCGGCAGCCAAGGTTATCCCGAGTGTATGAGCAATGTGATCCAAAATTCCGGAAATGATGTACTCTGAAGTTCCGACTAAAAAACTGACAATGGCTAAAATATAAATTTTCCAAGTGTTAGACATAAACGTTCACTCCTTAATCATTAATAGAACAACATATCACGAAATATCGATATATTAATTTAAAAAATAAACAAATCGCAATATGTCGATATGTATGGTGTAAAAATAAACATCTTTTGATGTTTATTTTTATATCTCTGTTTTAAGAAGGTCAGCAAGTTTCCCAATGGCTTCTTCATCTCTTTTGTAATATGTGTACTTTCCAATACGCTCCGCCTTAATCAAGCCGGCTCTTAAAAGGATGGTAAGATATTGAGAAGCTGTCGATTGCGTCATTTTCAATTTGTCTGTTATTTGACTGACACATACCCCGATTGTGTTCATATCAATCCCTTCATGGGGCGCAAAATGACGATCCGGTTCCTTCAGCCATTGCAAAATTTGCAGCCTTGATTCATTTGATAAGGCTTTGAATACTTCAATTGGTTCCATACGATTATTATATCGTTAAATTACGATACGTCAATACGTTTTTTGGATATACATAATTAAAGGTTATCTCTGACTAATTCCGTTAAATGAAACTGAAGACAGCATATCAATTTTGTTCCCCGCTTAAATTTATCATCAAGCTTTACGAAATTGGTCTCATAATCATGTCATTAAACTATTGGGAGAACCCGGCAGGTGACAAGGATGTTTTTCAGTTAAAATGAATTTAATATGTTCAAGTGACTAATCACCAGCATCAAATTCATGTATTTTAAATAGATGTAAAAAAACATCCGCTCGTAACAAAGGCGGATGTTAGATCTTTCGACAGGAATAACAAGACAGTGTATTATTAATTGATTTCTCTTCACGTCCGCTTAGGTTATGAATAAAAAATCATCAATGATGCCATAACTGTAAAACAAAAGAAGCGGCAGTAATATTCAATTCACAATAAATTCCGTCTTGTTTAAAAAAGTAAAATATTACAACATATGAATAACCAGAATGTTTCAGCCCTCTATCAGGCTTGAATAGTAGTGTTCATAAACATTTCACTTTTTTATATTATAAGATCTTTTCCAAATTTTTCTCTAGATCATTACACAATTTAAATACCATCACTCGTTCACCTGTCCGAGAGCTTAAATCAGTATGAAAACTTTTCACTTCTTCTCCAGTTATCGTTAGGATGATATCCTTAAGACCTTCTATACCTGATTCAACTAACTCCGAACGCGTTTGTTTGATAGATAACATACCCTCTTTTGATCCACAAACTGCATATTCAGCTGGTGTTAAAATTCCTTTTAAATTAACGATGATCATATCCCGCAGTATATCAGTCTTAACAGATACAGATCCACGCCCAAGATAATCCTTCTCCCATTGAGTAATGGACTTACTGATCTCTGATTCAAAAGAACCCTTCGACTTTTTCATATATAAAACATCTCCTGGCAAAAAAATTGGCATCTTCTATTGTTATTTCGTCTCATTAATATTCTCTTACAACATGTCCTTCATATACACCTTCAATATCCAAATCAGTTTTACCGTTTCTTGTGACCACTACAATTTTGGATAACATATTTTCTTCCATCATAGAGTGTACATGCAAAAATCGAACGCTTCCTACATGAGTTTCCTCAACTTCTTCATACGATTTTAAATGATAAAAATCAATTGCTTTTCTAATTACTTTTTTCATACATTCTATATTTTCACGATCAAACGGATTCATTTCCTCTATTGTTTTCATTACAAAATCAGTTAAATTAGAGTCCATACATTCTCCTTAGAACTGCTTTTTTCAATACATGGGTGCACATCTCATCTATCATTTCATCATGACAAGCAATGATCAGGTAACGCTTGACGCTGTTTTAATAGCAGGGACCTCCTCAATTGAGGATTGTCCATCCTTTTGATTAACGATTAAACCTCGAACTTTAACATATGACGGCACTAATGGATGATGACGAATGATATCAACACTTTTTTCAATAGCGTCACTGCTATTTTCATTTCCATTTAGCCATTTATCGAATGTACCGCCTGAAAATTCAGGCCTGCAATTTTGAAAAAGATAATCCAATGTTTGTAGTTTATCTTTCATTGTTTCAAGTTGAGTTCGTACATGATCTGTGGAAGTTCTCTTATCTTTTGTTCCTACAACAAAAACCTCCTCAACATCTTCCTGATAAATTGCAATAATAACAGACCTCATGATTTCTCCATAAGGATGTGAGATATCGGCACCATAGCTTTGTATCGTCAACATATTTTCTGCTGGAGTATGAGTCACTTCTTGTAGAATGGGCTCCAGCCCGTTTTCCATGTCCGTCAAAAATAATACTTTTTTATTTTTATCTACACTCATATTGCCCACCTCTTTTTGATTTAGTAACAAATATATTTGAAATCATTTTAGCAGTTACCAGTTTTCCCAATGTCCTTCTGGATCAACACTAGCCAGTCGAACCCATCCATTTTGAACTTTTTGCAGAAATACTGAGTCTTTATTTAATAATCGTTCTACATGTTCTCTAGGTGCTTGGATGACGATCAACAAACGTAGAGGAGAATGATAAGCCTCATGGTCTGATTGCATGACGGATTGCCAAGGCAGTCCTGCTAACAAGTCACTTGCATTCCCTTGCATAACTCCGAGACCTGCAGTAACGGTTTGAGTTGCTTTATTTCCGCTGCCATAATAATGAGGTGCTACCGTTGATGCGTAATATTGTAAATTAATCCACTGGGCCACAGTTCCAGGCCCTGCAATAATATTTGCTAGGAGTTCACCGCTTTCATCCTGCTTCCAATCATAATTATGAAGAAAGGCTCTACCTTCCAAATCACAATCCTTAGTTAGTTCACGTTGGCCGATAATAAAAGCGGCATTACGAGCCAATCCCCATTCCGGACGTATCTCACTCCAATCTCCCGCAAATCGGTGTGCCTCTGCCTTCGGATTTTTAAGTTTCGATTGGAAATTCGGTAATTGGGCTAGACGTTCTGCATTTACGTTATGCCTCACTTTCGGCATAATAGCTTCGATACGGTCAAATGCTTCCTGTGCAGTTTCGGAAAGTTCTGGTACATAAAGCCAATGTAATTCATCCACCGTTGTATTATGTTCAGCGGCAGCAAAAACCGTATCTTCAGGGATTTTAATTCCTTCAGTTAAAAGAGCTTCTCTTACCTCTGAAAGATTACATAAAGCAGCTAAAACTCTTGCATTGAATCCACCGGCCGCTCCACCGCAGGCACCACAATCAAGAGCCGCAGCATAAGGATTATTGGTACTTTGACTACCATGCCCGCAAATCACGACTAAGGGTGCAAAATTCTCTGTTAATCCCATCATTTTTAGTGCTTGCCGAGCATAGTTCACTTTTTCTTCTTCAGTAAAACCCACAGGTATTTTTGCCTCTGTGTCATAATCATGATGAAGCGAGAGTTTTGTATCAGGTTTACGTAACCAAGTCTCACGGAGATGACGAATGAAACGATCCGTTTTTCTTGGTACAAAGCTGCGTGCTACCATTTGCAGACTAAGCCAAGGTCCACTTAACTCAGGTAGAAGCAAGCTCGTAAGTACATTTTGTTTCATCGTTTTAAATGTATGGCTTACGGAATGAACTGCTTGCTTGCGTTGGTTGTATTTTTCGAGTACCTCGTCATCTACGAACTCTTTTATTTTATTTTGTGGTTTTTGTATGACCGGCAAGGAGGCATGACTATGTTTACTGCCAAGTTCACAAGTTGCAATCGGCACCCCGAAGAAACCAGCAATACCAATCGTTTCAAACGGGCCTTCTTTTTCTAGTTGACGACGAAAAGGTTCTGATCGTACATCGATGCAGAATGCTAATTGAGCTAATGCAGATTTTTTACCGTTGGTTTCACGTTGTTTCGAGACGATCTTTTGACTTAATCGATCTGTGTGTGTTTGTTCCCAAGCTTCTAGCCAAAGTTTCCTGCGAAGTTTCTCATCAAAACTATAGGCAAATGATAAATATTCGTTTTGTTCATTGGCCGACATCTGTGACCATTCCTCTAATGTAAGGCCCCCCCAATGAATCCAAGCTGCTAAAAGGGGAGTAATCGACATTTTTTTCTCAGACCGTTGATTATTCAAAGGTAAATATGGATTTATAAGAGCCCACTCCATGGATATTCGAACCGCTAAATATTCTGTTAGGAGTGCATGTTCATGGCTCGATTGTTGGGAGCGCCAAAGCATCATCCCTGCCCATCCAGGTAAGGAAAGTAAATGACCTTCAAGATAAGTCTGGATTTTTGATTCTGGGATTTCTAGTGCGAATAAGGCTTCTTGTAAAGCCAAATGCGCCTCTTGTGGCCAACCTTTTAACCTTTTACGCTGCTTTTTACTAAGTGCTGGATCATATTGAATGAGATGCTGCCAGGCACGATAAAAACCTTCCTCACGATTAGGCATTGTCCAACCTGCTTGAGAGTCATCCAGATATAATTTACACCACTTGATAACATGATGATCAAGTATATTAACTAACCTTTCTCCGTCTTGATTCTCTATATACGAACTTATTGGTTGCATAAAAAAATTCTCGATATGATCCGTCTTCAGTCCACTACATTCATTCACCAATTTCTCCAGCTGATGTGATGATAAAAGGGTGGAAGGAAGCGGATCTAATGTTAATCCAGCATGACAAAATCGTTCTGCCACGTCCCGCGGGATGTTAAAGGAATGTGAATCAAGCCAACGCTGCAGCCCCATTTTTACAAAATCTTCATCTATCTCACCTTTATTCTTTGCTGAACGGATCATAGACGCACTAGGGTATATATCAACATCACGAGTATGTTTCAACCAACTTGCAACCTGATCAAAAGGTTGGTTTTCAAGTCCCATCCACGGATTACGTGCAGCAAATGTAGAAATAGGCCAAAGTGGTGCAATCACTCGGCTGGCAGATTCAATGAAAACGTTAAGATCACTTTCTTGAACATCAATATCTGTATCTTTCTTTTTTACATTTTCTTTCGTTAATACGGATGTAATGCCCATCTCAGATTAGCTCCTTATGATATATATTGTTTAAGGTAGTCTGGGTGACTCTCTACTGACTTTGGTTTTGCTTCACCTAATCGAACTAACCAAAGATAGAGTACCGCGAAAAAAACGGAAGAACGATGACGAGCAACCCACGTACCTAAAGCACTACCAAATAGCAAGAGACATACGACAATAATGACAGCTGGCATTGGAGGTTGAACACTTTGAAAAACGGTTGTATGCAGCCACTTATAGAAGAGGTTATGAATGATAAAATATACAAAGGCTGCTCCTCCTAAAAATGTTAAGCCAGCAATTCGGCCAATTCTTCCCTCACCAAAAGCTACGAGCTGAGTCCAAGAAACGGACAATGACCACCCTAAAATTAGCGCACTAATTAATTGATACCCTTCTCCAGGAGCAACGAGCCAAAAAGCAACACCTATAACTAAGGATAAAATCCAACCAGCCATGATCCATAAATAGGATGTTCCTTTATTAGCACGAGCCAATCCTTCATGACGCCCTACTGCTGAACCAGCTTGTAAAAACAACGTAGCTTTGAATAAACCATGTAAAATAAGATGAATAATGGCTGCTGTATAGGCTCCTAATGCACACTGAATGAGCATAAACCCCATTTGTCCAATCGTGGAGCCTACTAACTGGCGTTTATAGTCAACCTGGACTAAACTAATACCAGTTCCAATCAATACAGAGATGCTAGCAAGCAGAAGTAAAATAATCGAAGCTATACCACCATTAAATAGAGGTGAAAATCGAGCTAGTATAATCCCGCCTGCATTTACTAAACCTGCGTGCATAATCGCAGAAACAGGAGTTGGAGCAACAATAGACTCAATTAACCATCTCTGGAATGGCCATTGAGCTGCGGGAATGATTACTGCTAATACAATCAATAGCTGAATCCCTGTTCTCTTCCATTCCCCCAGCTCAGCTAAACTTTCATTTGTTAAAACCAATGATAACTGCCATTGACCTGTGGCATAAAAAAGCCACATCATCGCCAAAAACAAAGAAAACCAACTTAACAAAAATAATCGGCCGGAAACCTTGGCTGCTTCACTAGCCACTTGCCAAGCACTGTTTAATCTTATAAGTAAGGTTAAACCGGCAAGAGTTGCTCCCCAAAATATAACCATCAAGCGGAGATCACCACTTAACCATGCAAGTGAAGCAGCACCTGTAGTGAAAGTAAAAAGCGTAAAATATTTGCGATAAGATCGATCACCCATTAAGTACCGTACAGAAAAACGCTGAATGATGAGACCAATTGCCAAAACAAAGAAAGTCATTAACCAAGCTAAGGAATCTAAGTGCCAAGGGCCAATATTTCCATTCACACTCCTATTGGCAAGAATCACTAAGGAAACCAAAAGTGGTAAAGCCAAGATCCCAATATGAATGCGAACAAAACTCAAGGGTACGCGTGGATGTAAAAACACTAGTCCACTTATCCCAGAAGCAATCAGCATAATAAAAAATAATGTTAACAATGATGACAAATTCAGTGAAACTAACATTTCAAATTCTCCCTTTTTAAATGTCGTTATTGCTCAAAAGACCTTTAAACCAGATCCTATTTTTCTATAATTTAATACAAATTTTAAGTATCTCTATTTTTTCCCAACAAAAAAACCGACAACTTCAAAATTTCAATGATGATTTTAGATCATTGAATCTTGAAAATTGTCGGCTTCACTTCAACTAACTTCTGCGAAGTTTTTTGAAGAGCTACCTTATTATTGGTCATTTTACTTTATGCTATGTTTTAACTTCCTTCTAAAAGAATGAAATCATCGTTACATTTTAATATAGTGCCTGATTATCAAACGAATCGACTTATGTTTCTCTTTCATTTAAATTAGGATACTTTTTCATCCTGTCAAGAGTAGTTGAAAGAATGCTAAAGACCTAATAATTTAACAAACGAAAATAAACATCTGAACCGATTATTAAGTTAAGTATAAGATATGCTAAATTTTAAACATTGTCAACAAAAACTCATTTTCTAATTCAGTGGAGTATAATTTGATGTTGGAATATGGAGTTTGACGATCTATCTTTAATATGACAATATTCACCGCTTACAATTTGCCCAAACTCCCCGTAGATGTCACTTCCTTTAAAACCTTTTTTATCGGAACTTATCAATCACCAGTCTCTTCTTATACTGTTTCTCTTGATCTACTACATTTTTGTTAGCTAGAGAAATTACATAAGAAGGTAATTCTTGCATCGATGTCTTAACTGAACCCACATATTTGCTTGTGAAAAAAGAAGACACGCACGATACATCATTTTTATGAATCTTGACGTTGATAAATGTCTCGTTGCTGCACCATTATAAGGCGCCTGTCCTCATCTTTGATAAATGAGATCCGTACAAAAAATCACCTCTAAAATAAAAACCCCTTTGGCTAAAATAACCAAAGGGGTTAAACAACTTACTCTACAGTAACACTCTTCGCAAGGTTACGCGGTTTATCTACATCACAGCCGCGATGCAGTGCAGCATAGTAAGCGATCAGCTGCAATGGAACAACAGATACCAACGGAGCAAGCGCTGGGTTTACTTCCGGCAGTACGAATCTGTCATCCGCATCATCTAGGCCTTTCAGTGAGATGATGCATGTGTTTGCTCCGCGAGCGGCAACTTCCTTGACGTTTCCGCGGATGCTTAAGTTTACGTGCTCTTGTGTTGCCAGTGCGAATACTGGTGTACCTTGTTCGATCAAGGCAATCGTGCCGTGCTTCAGTTCTCCGCCGGCAAAGCCTTCTGCCTGGATGTAAGAAATCTCTTTCAGCTTCAGTGCGCCTTCGACACATACGAAGTAGTCAAGGCCGCGTCCAATGAAGAAAGCATTTCTGGATACAGTCAGGTATTCACGGGCGATCATTTCCATTTCGTCTTTCTGGTCACAAAGGGCTTCCATTGCGTTCGCAGCGATACCGAGTTCTTTGACGAGGTCAAATCCGATATCAATGCCGTTTTTGTCAGCAGCTACAGATGCTAGAACCGCAAGAACCGCAATTTGTGCAGTGTATGCTTTCGTTGACGCAACAGCAATTTCAGGGCCTGCATGAAGCAGCAATGTGTAGTCAGCTTCACGAGAAAGCGTTGATCCCGGTACGTTTGTGATTGTCAGTGCTTTGTGTCCAAGCGCTTTGACTTGAACAAGAACCGCGCGGCTGTCTGCTGTTTCTCCGCTTTGAGAAAGGAAAATGAAGAGCGGTTTCTTAGACAGAAGCGGCATGTTGTAAGAGAATTCACTCGCTACATGCACTTCAACCGGCACGTTTGCCCACATTTCAATATATTGTTTACCGACAAGTCCTGCATGGTAGCTTGTTCCGCAGCCAATGATATAGATGCGGTCCGCTTCCGCTACAGCGGCAGCGATATCGCCAGGCACAGACAGCTTGCCGTTTTCGTCTTGATACGTTTGGATGATTTTGCGCATCACAACAGGCTGCTCATCCGTTTCTTTCAACATGTAGTGAGGGTACGTACCTTTTTCGATATCGCTGGCATCCAGCTCAGCAATATAAGAAGCACGTGAAATCACGTCACCATCAAGGTTTTTGATGACAACTTGATCATCAGTGACGATGACCATTTCTTTATCCATCAGCTCTACGTATTCGTTGGTTACTTGAAGCATTGCCATCGCATCAGATGCTACGACGTTGAATTTATCTCCAAGACCGACTAATAGAGGGCTTTTGTTTTTCGCTACAAAAATCGTTTCTCTGTTTTCGTTGTCGAATAAAGCAATTGCATAAGAGCCTTTTAACAGTGTAAGTGTTTTGCGGAACGCTTCTTCTGTATCAAGACCTCCGTTGACAAATTGCTCGATTACTTGAACAACTACCTCTGTATCGGTGTCACTTTTGAGCTCTACATCTTGTAAATACTCTTGTTTCAGCTGAACATAGTTCTCGATCACGCCGTTATGAACAAGTGTAAAGCGGCCAAGTGCGCTTTGATGCGGGTGAGCGTTTAGATAGCTTGGTTCGCCGTGTGTTGCCCAGCGAGTATGGCCAATTCCAGCTTTCGCTTCTATATTGGTATCCACAACTTCACGAAGATCCGCAATGCGTCCTTTTTCTTTGAACACATGAATTCCCTGTTCGTTGGCAACAGCGATACCAGCAGAATCATAGCCGCGGTACTCAAGCTTTTCTAACCCTTTCAGTAAAATTTCCTTCGCATCAAGCTGACCGATATAACCTACGATTCCACACATATTTTTCTTCCTCCTAAGATTGTAAAAGGAGACGAAGAAAGTCAAATTTCAAGGGGACTTTCAATCGTCCCCTCCTACATGTTTTTGGAAGATCATGTGATTTCTCTTTGTTCAAGGAGTCACCCCCTTGGTTTGAAGAAATCCTTACGGCTGTGATCTGTACACTCAGCCGGGAGGCATCCGCCGAAAATTCGATAACCTCCATCCTCGTCAACTAAGCCTTTTTTCGGGCGCTTAGTTCGGGCGCTATAATTATAGGTGAAGCAATAATCCCGTCTTCTTTCCTGTAGAGAAAATAAGAACAAGACAAGCTTGATTTTACAGCATGTGGCATAAACGGTCAATTGTTTTTTAAACAACTTTGCCGTATGTCTCACAATTATCATATGTAAATCTTGCTCGTCTTGTTCGCTCTCTGATCATAGACTTCGTTACTCTAATCCCATTTCTGACCGGACGACTTCAACAATGCGATTGACATACTCATCGCACAGCTCTTTCGTCTTCGCTTCAGCCATAACACGGACTAGCGGTTCAGTGCCTGAAGGGCGGACCAAAATCCGGCCGTCTCCGTTCATTTCTTTTTCAACTTCAGAAATAACAGCTTTTACTTTTTCGTTTTCTTCGACTTTATATTTATCAGTTACTCTCACATTGACTAACAGCTGCGGGAACTTCTGCATTTCAGCTGCAAGCTCTGACAGCGGCTTGCCTGTTGCTTTCAAAGTGTTCATCAGCATAATAGCAGACAATAATCCGTCCCCTGTCGTGTTGTAATCAAGGAAAATAAGATGTCCTGACTGCTCACCGCCGACATTGTAGCCGTCTTTTTTCATCGCTTCTACTACGTAACGGTCACCGACAGCCGTCTGTACGCTTTTGATGCCTTCTTTTTCGAGCGCCTTATAGAAGCCGAGGTTGCTCATTACAGTCGAAACCACTGTATCATCCTTTAAACGGCCTTCTGATTTCAGGTGTTTTGAGCATATGTACATGATTTGGTCGCCGTCAACGATATTTCCTTTTTCATCGACAGCAATCAGGCGGTCGCCATCACCGTCGAACGCAAGGCCGAGATCGGCATTTTTCTCTTTGACAAACGCGCTGAGCGCTTCAGGATGAGTCGATCCGACGCCGTCATTAATGTTTAATCCATTCGGCGAAGTCCCCATTGTTGAAACATCTGCATCTAAATCAGCAAACAGGTGTGTCGCCAAGGACGACGTTGCACCATGTGCGCAGTCAAGTGCCACATGAATGCCTGTGAAATCTTCATCAGCAGTCTGTTTTAAGAATTGCAGATATTTTTGCCCGCCTTCAAAATAGTCGTTTACAAGCCCAAGATCGGCTCCGACTGGCCTTGGCAGCTTATCCTCCGGTTCGTCCATCAGGCGCTCAATTTCAGCCTCCTGTTCGTCAGAAAGCTTAAAGCCGTCTCCCCCGAAGAACTTGATGCCGTTATCCTGCACTGGGTTGTGAGAAGCAGAAATCATGACGCCTGCCTCTGCATCCATCGCTTTTGTTAAATAAGATACACCAGGTGTAGAAATGACACCCAGACGCATGACTTCTGCGCCAATGGATAAAAGTCCGGCGACAAGGGCTCCCTCCAGCATATGACCGGAGATGCGTGTATCGCGGCCTATCAACACTTTCGGACGTTGTTTGTCTTTTGTCAGCACATATCCGCCGAAGCGTCCGACTTTGAAGGCCAGCTCAGGTGTAAGCTCACTATTGGCGACACCTCTTACACCGTCTGTTCCAAAATACTTGCCCATTTTATAATCGCTCCTTTTTTATTCTGATGAGGATTGCGAATCCGCAGTGGATTCGTCCTCATCCTGATCTTGGTTTTGATCTTTATTTTCGTCTTGTTTTTGATCATTGCTGTTTTTATCAGTGTTCGTTGTATCTTCTTGCTGGTTGTTCTTTTGATCATTCGTTTGCTTATCTGTGTCATCCTGGTTTCCTGATGTATTGCTGCTGTTGTCATTAGTTGATGTATTGCTTTTTTTAGATGTCAGCTTGATTTTGGCGTTTTTCTGCCCCAAGGACCAGGTTACATTCTGAGGCCCGTTGACTTCAAGCTTCACGCTATGCTCCCCGTCATCTAAATCTGAAACATTCACATACAATTCAATATCTGATTTCTCCAGTTTTTTTATATTGGCGGGAGAGCCTTTAGCCGTCACGTCTATCGCTTGCGATTCAGGATCTAGAAATTCAATGTTTTGCGAGCTGCTCAGCCCTACAGTCTTAATAGAGACATTCTCAAACTTCTGATCCGCTTCACTATCTACTTCTATATGCAAAGTCACCTTTGACGGCGAGATTTTTTTGACGCCGTCAGGAAGCGGAATATCTGCCTCGATATCGGAATCCTTGTTAATTTTGCTTAAATCTAAGCTGACGCCGTCAATAAATTCAAGAGAATCCAACACATCCTGTGAGCCGTAAACCGTTACCTCACTGGGACTTGATTCAATGTTCGCTATGCTGACACCGTCAGGAAGGCTTCCTGTCCGTTCAATTTTAAAGGGCACTTTTTTACTCGGGCTTGTTACCGGAACGGTAATCTTGATGACCGAAGGCTCTACGTCGACAGGAAGCGCGTTTCCGTCTTTATCATAGACAGTCACTTTCGCTTCCTTTTCAATCGTTTCATCTGCGTTTTCCAAATTCACTGAAGCTTTTACAAGAGAAATATTATCAATCACATTTTTAGATCCGGTAATCTGCACATTTTTCGGACTGACAATCGGCTGCTCCGGAGAATAGCCTTTTTTCATCTTGCTTTTATTGTAGTACTCCACTTCTACAGGAAAGCTTTTGGTCGTCCGTTCTTGAATGGTCACTGTCGTAACAGACGGGTTGATTGAGATTGTCAGCCCGTCTGACACGTTTTTGGCCTTTAGCTCCACCTTATGTGTGCCGGTTTTTAAATTTTCCATGTCGGCATATATTTCAAAGTTCTTGGTCTGTCTAGCCTTTTTCACGGCGCTTGTCGAGCCTTTTATCGTGACATTAACCGTTTGCGGAACACCTGTCACGACGTAATTTTCATCATCATAATACGCTTTGACCGGAATATCGGTCAGTGTTGCTTCATCAGTTGTTGATGTCGGAAAGAAAGATTCACCCGGTTTTTTCGGAGTCGGTGCTTGATTGCTGTTAACCGCCACATAAAGCAAGAGCGCGAAAAGCAGAGCAATAATTTTCACAGCCCAGCGGTTGTTTAAGAATTTATCCATTTTTCTTGCCCCTCCAATACCAGCGATTAGAAGAAGTGTCTCTGGTGTTTTTCTTAAACTCGGCTTCAAGCATTTCTTTCAGCGCTTCTTCCGTCAGCTCTCTGTGAAGGTCTCCGTTCTTCGCCACACTGACGCCGCCGGTCTCTTCAGACACAATAATCGTCAAACTGTCTGTTACTTCACTGATGCCGACAGCCGCTCTATGCCGCGTCCCCAGTTCTTTTGAAATAAACGGGCTTTCTGAAAGCGGCAGATAACAGGCGGCCGCGGCTATTTCATTATTCTTCATAATCACTGCACCATCATGAAGCGGAGTGTTTGGAATAAAAATATTGATCAACAGCTCAGAGCTGACTTTGGCATTCAAAGGTATGCCAGTCTCAATATAATCTCCCATACCGGTATCCCGCTCAATGGTCAGCAGGGCGCCTATACGGCGTTTCGCCATATAATTGATTGCTTTTGTGATGGCCTCAATTGTTTTCTGCTGCGCTTCCTCCACAGGCGTGCCGCTCCTTGAAAAAAAGCGGCCGCGGCCAAGCTGTTCAAGCGCTCTTCTCAGCTCAGGCTGAAAAATAATAATAATTGCTAAAAATCCCCATGTTATCGCTTGGTCCATCAGCCATTGAAGCGTGCTGAGGCCCAAATATTGGCTGGCCATACGAACAAGCACGATCACTACAATTCCTTTTAACAGCTGAACCGCTTTCGTGCCGCGTATCACCATAATCAATTTATATATCACATACCAAACAAGGAGAATATCAACGGCATTGCCGAGGTACTGCAAAAAAGGGATATCCTCAAAAGCCATTTCCTCGTCCTCCAAGATTTCAGTCATTTCGTATTTTGTGTTGTACGTGTTACGCATATGTACTTTACATAGCGAGCCCATTATACCACATTTCGATTTGGCAAGTGAAATGTGCCAGCCCTCTCAGCCCGTAAAAAAAGAGCAAAGCGACTGACGCGCTTTACTCTTTTCCTTTCGGATTTAATGCATTGACTACACTTTTCCCCGCAGACTTCATCTTGTACCATGTCCAATCGAATAATTGATTGATTTCTTCAATCTGACCGGTGACTTGTCCAGCAGAGGCCATATACTTTTCGCCGTTTACGACAGTTACATCCCCGTCTATTTTGCCTTTAATGATCAGCTTGCCGTTTTTGACAGTCACATCGCCTTTGACCGTCTCACCTTCTGGCACGATCACAGTGTGGTTATGCACCACAAGATTCGGTTGCTTGGACACACTGAAATTTTGGTCATTATGCCAGCTGTTAAAAAATCCTCCGCCCATCAAAATGATGAATACCGCAGCAGCTGCGATAACGGGATGGGTTCTGAACCATCTTTTCACAGAAGCTCTTTTCTTCTCCTTAGGCAATTTTGCCATGACATTAGCGGTAAAATCCGCGGGGGCTTCGACATGCGATGTGCTCCGGACGAGCGCTATAGATTTTTCCATCTCATAAAAATGCTTTCTGCATTTCTCGCATGTCTCCAGATGTTCATTTAATACGTGTTCATCTTTTGGAAGGATATCTCCATCAAGATGCATATGCATAAGCTGCACAATTTGTTCAGGACAGCTCATTTCATCACCCCACTTAAAGATCCCTTAATTGTTTTCTGAGAGCCTCTCTGCCTCTGTGAATCCGCGTTTTCACAGTCCCCACAGGAATGTTCAGAATCTCGCCGATTTCAATTAATGAGAGTTCGTCAATATACTTTAATACGATAACTGTTCTGTATTTGTCAGGAAGCTTTAAAATTTTCTGCTGAATCGTGTTTGAGAGCTCCAGCGACACAACTGCATCTTCAGGCAAAACCCCATCTGCGGCGATTTGTGAATACATGGTCAAGCCTTCCGTACCAGCCACCTCTGCATCGAGGTAATAATCCGGCTTCTTTTTGCGAATGCGGTCAATAGTCAAATTGGTCGCGATTCGATAAAGCCAAGTTGAAAATTTCCGGTTAATATCAAAACTGTCGATATTAACGTACGCTCTGATGAAAGCCTCCTGTGCAATATCCTCTGCCTCATGCACATTGCCAAGCATACGGTAGCAAAGCTGATAAATTTTATCCTTGTAAATATCTACGATGTCCGCAAATGCATCTTGGTCGCCTTTTTTGACTTGTTTAATTCTCTTTTTAATCATCATTTCCATATTTATCTAACCTCTGCCTTCACCGGTCTGTATGTATACGAGCTTCGTTTCAAAAGGTTTCAATTTTTTTATAAAATAAGTTTATCAAATTTTTGGCAGGGTGTAGATGGTAATTCGTGAATAAACTACCTTAACATATTTTTAAAATTATTATACAGACTGAACAGTTAGAAGTTGGAATGATTTTAAAAAGAAAAAAAGACACCTTTTGGTCAAAGGTGTCTGTGACTGGGCTAGCTGGATTCGAACCAACGCATGACGGAGTCAAAGTCCGTTGCCTTACCGCTTGGCTATAGCCCAATAATGGTGGAGGGGGGCAGATTCGAACTGCCGAACCCTGAGGGAGCGGATTTACAGTCCGCCGCGTTTAGCCACTTCGCTACCCCTCCATATTAATGTAAGAAAAGAGTGCCGGCAAGAGGACTTGAACCCCCAACCTACTGATTACAAGTCAGTTGCTCTACCAATTGAGCTACACCGGCAAGATGGTGGAGGATGACGGGCTCGAACCGCCGACCCTCTGCTTGTAAGGCAGATGCTCTCCCAGCTGAGCTAATCCTCCAAATGGTGACCCGTACGGGATTCGAACCCGTGTTACCGCCGTGAAAGGGCGGTGTCTTAACCGCTTGACCAACGGGCCGTTTGTGTTCTCGTCGAGCTGACAAAAGTTATTATATACAGGTTACACCCCCTTTGTAAAGAGAAAAATTAAATTTTTTATTTTCAAACTTTTTAACTCCTTTTTTAACTGAAAAAGCCTCCCAACATTTATCATTTCTTTTATGATAGAGACAAGCGAATCAAGAGAGGAGAAACCAATATGATACTAGTCAGCTCTTGCCTTGGCGGCATTGAATGCAGATATAACGGCTCTCACGCCGCATCAGAGAAAATCAGAAAACTCATCTATGAAAATGAAGCAGTCATGGCTTGTCCTGAGCTTCTCGGCGGCTTTTCAACTCCTCGTGAACCTGCAGAAATCATCGGAGGCACCGGCGAGGATGTTCTCAATGGAACCGCAAAAATCGTGACAGCTTCAGGAGAAGATGTAACAGAATTATATATGGAAGGCGCCGCTAAAACATTAGCTTACGCAAAAGAAATCAATGCCTCTGCCGTCATATTAAAAGAAAACAGTCCGTCGTGCGGAAGCAGTTTTATCTATAACGGCACTTTCTCCGGCCAAAAAATCGCCGGCAGCGGAGTGACCGCCGCACTGTTAAAACGAGCGGGCTACCATGTCATTTCGGAAAACCAGTTAGACGACATATTGTAAGGAGGGCAACCACATGACTCAAGACATTTCTTTATCCTTCTATAAGCCTGAACATTTGCCGGAGCTCCAATCATTTACGCTAAAAAACGATGACAAACGCTTTACCTCTCTCCCCAAAGAGGTGCTGACTCAGGCCCTGAGCATACGGGACCGGTATCCGGTTGTCATCTTAAAAGACGATTTGCCAGTCGGTTTTTTCATTTTACATACATCAAAAGAAACGCTTGCTCCGTATTCTAACAATCCATTTGCTTTACTGCTCAGCTCCCTGTCCTTACACGCAGTGCATCACGGAAAAGGCTATGCAAAAAAAGCAATGCTTCAGCTTCCCTCTTTTGTGAGCGGTTATTTTCCATGGTGCGATGAAATTATTTTGGCCGTCAATCATCTCAACACACGCGCAAAGCACCTTTATATGAAAAGCGGGTTCCTTGATAAAGGACGGCGAAGAATCGGACCGCTTGGAGAGCAGCTGATCCTTCATTACTTCTTATAGTCTTGGGTGAAATAAAATTTCAAAAATTTTAAAACATAGTTGAAATATCATAACAGAAATGAATATACTGAATATTGGGATATATTATTTTTAAACAGGGGGCCTCCTCATGTCAAAATCATTAAACCTTCACCGTCTTACAACGGAATCACGCAATAGCCAAACAGCTGAAATCCACAAAGCAAACACACTCGGCATCCTCAAAATGATCAACAACGAAGATTTGAAAGTCGCAGCCGCCGTTCAGCAGGTTCTCCCCGATATCAAAACAGCTGTAGACTGCGCCTACGACTCGTTTCAAAATGGAGGCCGGCTTATATACACAGGCGCCGGTACAAGCGGCAGACTCGGTGTCATGGATGCTGTTGAATGTCCTCCCACCTACAGCGTAAGCCCAGATCAGGTTATCGGAATCATGGCTGGCGGACCTAAAGCATTTTTGCAGGCAGCAGAGGGCATTGAAGACAGTGAAAAAGCAGGAGCCGAAGATTTAAAAAACATACAACTCACTTCAAACGACACCGTCATTGCCATCGCAGCAAGCGGCCGTACACCTTATGCCGCAGGCGCCCTAACATACGCCCGTAAAGTCGGAGCCCACACCATCGCCCTTACCTGTAATGAAAATTCCGCCATCAGCAAGGAGGCGGATCACAGCATCGAGGTTGTCGTCGGACCTGAGGCCATTACAGGATCAACACGTATGAAAGCCGCAACTGCTCATAAAATGATTCTAAACATGATATCCACGACAGTCATGGTCAAAATCGGCAAGGTTTACGAAAACTTGATGGTAGACGTCAATGTCAGCAACAAAAAACTAAAAGAACGAGCCATCAGCATTATCCAAAGCCTCACAAACGCTTCATACGACACAGCCAGACACACTCTGGAACAAGCCAATCATCACGTCAAAACAGCAATCGTCATGCTCAAAACAAGCACAGATCAGGAACAAGCTAAAACATTGCTTGATGAAACAAACGGTTTTATAGACAAAGCAATCGAAAATTACCATTCAAGATAAGGAGAGACCAAGAATGGCAACAGGCGGTTTAGCGATCATCCAATCAATGAAGCACAAGCTCCCTCCATCCGAGCGTAAACTTGCAGATTACATCCTAACTCATCCCCACAAAGCTATAGAAAGCACTGTCAGTGAAATCAGTGCCTTAGCCAATTCAAGTGACGCTGCCGTCATCAGGCTCTGCAAATCACTCGGACTAAAGGGATTTCAAGATTTAAAAATGAGAGTGGCAGGCGATCTGGCAAAGCCAGCTGTACAAGGCTATCGGGACATTGCGCCTCACGAACCGCTGTCCTCCATTTCTGAAAAAGCGGCCGGCAATGCCATTCAAGCCATTCAGGATACTTCAGACCTGATGGACTACAAAGAGCTTGAACGAGCGGTTTCTCTGCTTCTCAAAGCTCAAACCGTGCATTTTATCGGGGTCGGGGCTTCCGGCATTGTCGCCAAGGACGCCCAGCAAAAGTGGCTTCGCATTCATAAACAAGCAACCGCGTTCACAGACACTCATCTTGTGGCATCATTAATCGCAAATGCAGATAAGGATGACATCGTATTCGCTATTTCGTTTTCGGGAGAGACGCAGGAAATCATTGAACTGCTCACGATGGCTAAGGAAAAAGGCATCACAACGATCAGTCTGACACAATTCAGCCAGACATCCGTCTCCGCGCTGGCTGATGTCCCGTTGTACACAGCGCACTCCAACGAAGCCCTGATTCGAAGTGCAGCCACTTCCTCCCGCCTCGCCCAGCTTTTTATGATTGATGTTTTGTTTTTAGGCATGGCGGCTGAGCAGTATGAAGAAACAACCGGCTATATCGATAAAACGAGAGCAGCCATACAATCTATGAGAAAAAAATAAGGCATCTGGAAGAGGAGGGGTTTTGATGAGCAAAGAAAATAACTACGATCATCTCGCAAAGAAAATCCTTGAACTATGCGGAGGAAAATCCAATATTTCCTCGTATACGCATTGCATGACACGCCTGCGTATTACGCCTTACGATGAAAGCAAAGCAGATGCTCAGGCTTTAAGAGAGCTTGACGGCGTATTGGGGGTCGTCGAAGCTGAAACCATACAAATCATCCTCGGCACAGGAGTCGTCAACCATGTCACAGCCGCTTTCTCAAAGCTCGTGTCAGCAGAAGAAGGTGTCGACGTCAAAGAAGCTGCGGCCAAAAAGAAAGCCGACATAAACCGAAAAAACGCCACTCCTTTTAAACTTTTCTTACGTAAAATTGCCAGCATCTTTATCCCTCTTATTCCCGCACTCGTCGCTTCCGGTTTAATCACTGGGATTACCAAAGCAATCATTCAAGCCGGCTGGCTCTCTGCAGAATCACAAACCGCTGTTATCCTGACAGTCATTGGATCAGGATTGTTCACTTATCTCGGCATTCTCGTCGGCATTAATGCATCGAAAGAATTTGGCGGGACACCCGCTCTTGGAGCTCTGGCGGGGATCTTGATTATGAATCCGGAGATCGCAAAGATCAGTTTATTCGGAGAACAGCTTCTTCCGGGCAGGGGAGGTCTGATCGGAGTTCTTTTCGCAGCCATATTCATTGCTTACACCGAACAATTTATCCGCCGTTTTATTCCTCAATCACTTGATATCATTGTCACCCCAACCGTTTCACTGTTAATCACCGGAATCGTAACGTATGTCATATTTATGCCTTTAGGCGGCTTCATTTCTGATGCTATTACATCCGGCCTTCTGTCCATCCTGGACATCGGCGGCATCGCTGCAGGCTTTATTCTGGGCGCTACCTTCCTACCTCTCGTCGTGACCGGACTGCATCAAGGCTTGACGCCTGTGCACATGGAACTGATCAATTCAATCGGCAATGATCCTCTGCTTCCTATTTTGGCTATGGGAGGCGCGGGACAGGTAGGCGCCGCCTTTGCCATCTTTGTGAAAACAAAAAAATCAACATTGAGGAAAGCAATCGCCGGTGGGCTTCCGTCGGGGCTGCTTGGTATTGGTGAACCGCTTATTTTCGGAGTCACGCTGCCACTTGGCCGTCCGTTTTTAACAGCGTGCTTAGGTGCTGGAATCGGCGGCGCCTTTCAAGCTTATTTTCAGGTAGCCACCATTGCCATTGGTGTTTCCGGGCTGCCGCTTTCCTTTCTCGTCCTGTCTTCGCAAATCATCCTATATATTATCGGACTCTTTATTTCCTATGCGGCCGGCTTTTTATTGACCTATGCATTCGGATATAAAGAAGAAATGGCTTCTCAGTTCGATTAAATGGTTTCTGTTTCAGGGATAGTAAACGGATAGAAGCACGGAAAGGAGCAAGCCAGTGAAAACAAAGATACTGTTCTTATTCAGTGCCATTTTCACCCTATCTATATTGACGCCAAATGAAACCTTCGCGCAAACAGCAGACAACTTGGTTGAGCCGAAAACCATAAATGCAGAAACTGCACAATTCTCGTCGAAGAAACTAAGGAAGGTTGATCAGATGATAGAACGGGATATTGCAGCAGGATTTCCAGGCGCCGTTCTTGTCGTCGTGAAGGATGGCCGCATCATAAAAAAAGAAGCATACGGCTACAGTAAAAAGTACGAAGGATCAGAACTGCTGAGCCGTCCGGCAAAAATGAAAACCCGCACGATGTTTGACTTGGCCTCAAATACAAAAATGTACGCAACTAATTTTGCATTGCAGCGCTTAGTCAGCCAAGGAAAACTCGATGTTCATGAAAAGGTTTCTGCATATTTGCCAGATTTCAAGGATCAGCCGGGAGACCTTATTAAAGGAAAAGACAAGATTCGAGTCATTGATGTCCTCCAGCACCAATCAGGACTCCCCTCAAGCTTTTACTTTTACACGCCGGAAAAAGCCGGGATGTACTATTCTCAGGAGCGGGACAAAACGATTGAATATTTAACGAAAATTCCGCTCGATTATCAAACAGGAACAAAACACGTATACAGTGACATTGGATATATGCTCCTCGGCTGTATTGTCGAAAAACTCACAGGCAAACCGCTTGATGTCTACGCGGAGCAAGAGCTCTACAAGCCGTTGAAGCTGAAGCATACCTTGTACAATCCGCTGCAAAAAGGCTTTAAACCAAAGCAGTTCGCAGCTACTGAACGTATGGGCAATACACGGGACGGCGTTATTCATTTCCCTAGCATCCGTACAAACACGCTGCAAGGAGAAGTGCATGACGAAAAAGCGTTTTACTCAATGGATGGCGTGTCTGGCCATGCCGGATTGTTCTCAAATGCAGATGATATGGCCATTCTGCTGCAGGTCATGTTAAACAAAGGATCATACCGAAACGTTTCTTTATTTGATCAGAAAACAACCGACCTATTTACAGCACCTTCAGCAACAGATCCGACATTCGCTCTTGGCTGGCGTCGAAACGGAAGTAAAAGCATGGAATGGATGTTTGGCCCTTATGCCAGCGAAAATGCTTACGGACATACCGGCTGGACAGGGACAGTTACTATCATTGATCCAACATACAATTTAGGCATTGCCTTATTAACAAACAAAAAGCATTCACCAGTTGCTGATCCAGAGGAAAATCCAAATGTGTTTGAGGGGGATCAATTTCCAACAGGCAGTTATGGGAGCGTCATTACCGCGATCTATGAAGCGATGGAATGAATGATTCGACGATAGGAGGAAGTTTATATGAAACCTGTATTTCCGCTTATCCTTTCAGCCGTTCTCTTTCTTTCATGTTTTTTTGGCACCAGTCAGACAAAAGCCGCTTCATCCAGCGGCTCAGCCGACGCCAAGCAGATTGTCAATCACATGACGTTAGATGAAAAACTCGGCCAGATGCTGATGCCAGATTTCAGAAATTGGCAAAAGGAAGGCGAGTCCTCTCCGCAAGCCCTTACAGAAATGAATGAGGAAGTCGCCGGCCTTATCAAGAAGTATCAATTCGGCGGCGTCATCCTTTTTGCAGAAAATGTAAAAACAACGAGGCAAACTGTACAGCTGACAGACGCTTACCAAAAGGCGAGCCCTAAAATCCCGCTCATGCTGAGTATTGATCAGGAAGGCGGCATCGTAACGAGATTAGGGGAGGGCACTAATTTCCCAGGGAATATGGCGCTAGGCGCAGCCAGAAGCAGAATCAATGCCTATCAGACCGGCACCCTTATTGGAAAGGAGCTCTCTGCCTTAGGCATTAATACAGATTTTAGCCCTGTAATGGACATTAATAATAATCCTGATAATCCGGTAATCGGCGTACGGTCATTCAGCTCTAATCGAGAACTGACAGCACGACTCGGTTTATATACGATGAAGGGTTTGCAGCGGCAAGATATCGCCTCTGCCCTCAAACATTTCCCGGGACATGGAGACACTGACGTTGACAGCCATTACGGATTGCCGCTTGTTTCCCATAGCCAAGAACGGCTTCGTGAGGTCGAGCTCTATCCTTTTCAAAGAGCAATCGATGACGGTGCTGATATGGTGATGACAGCACACGTTCAATTTCCTGCCTTTGACGACACCACATACAAAAGCAAACTCGATGGATCGGACATTCTGGTGCCGGCTACACTCTCGAAAAAAGTGATGACAGGTCTTCTTCGTCAGGAAATGGGCTTTAATGGCGTCATCATTACTGACGCTCTCAATATGAAAGCAATCGCAGATCATTTCGGCCAGGAAGAGGCTGTAGTCATGGCTATAAAAGCCGGTGTCGATATTGCATTAATGCCTGCCTCAGTTACTTCTCTGAAAGAAGAACAGAAATACGCACGTGTTATTCAAGCTTTAAAAGAAGCAGTGAAAAACGGAGACATTCCTGAACATCAAATCAACAAATCGGTTGAAAGAATCATTTCCCTGAAAATAAAACGCGGTATGTATCCAGATCGAAACGACGACAGCATAAAAGAAAAAATAGCCAAAGCCCAGAAAATCGTAGGAAGCAAGCGTCACCTGAAAGCGGAGAAAAAAATAGCTGAAAAAGCAGTGACGGTATTAAAAAATGAACAGCACACCTTGCCGTTCAAGCCTAAAAAAGACAGCCGAATCTTAATTGTCGCGCCCTACGAAGAACAAACTGCTTCAATTGAACAAACCATTCGCGATCTCGTCAAGCGAAAGAAAATCAAACCCGTGTCCCTCAGCAAAATGAATTTTGCCAACCAAGTATTTAATGCCGAGCATGAAAAACAAGTAAAAGAGGCTGATTATATCATTACCGGCTCCTATGTCGTGAAAAATGACCCTGTCGTCAACGACGGTGTCATCGACGATACCATATCAGATTCAAGCAAGTGGGCCACCGTATTTCCGAGAGCTGTGATGAAAGCCGCACTGCAGCACAACAAACCATTTGTCTTAATGAGCCTTCGCAACCCATATGATGCCGCCAATTTTGAAGAAGCTAAGGCACTCATTGCTGTCTATGGCTTTAAAGGATACGCGAATGGCCGTTATCTACAACCAAATATTCCCGCCGGAGTTATGGCGATATTCGGCCAGGCAAAACCTAAAGGCACACTTCCAGTTGACATTCCGTCAGTCACGAAACCGGGAGACATCCTTTATCCATATGGCTACGGATTAAATATCAAAACGGGAAAACCGCTCTAATAAGGAGGGACACATGAGAAAAACAATATTCGCTTTTCTCACAGGGCTCATGATGATTGGAACGATAACAGCTGCCTCAGCATCACCCGATTCTAAAAATCAAACGGCTAAAAAACCTAAAGTCCAGACCGGCATAGACACGCTTTTCCCGGATTATAAAAAACAGCTCAAGGGAAAACGAATCGGATTGATCACCAATCCAACCGGCGTAAACGCATCTCTGAAAAGCAGTGTCGATATTCTTTACGAGAACCCTGATATCAAACTAACAGCTTTATTCGGTCCTGAACACGGCGTCCGCGGCGACGCTCAGGCGGGAGACGAAGTCGGCTCTTACATTGATGAAAAAACCGGGATTCCCGTATATAGCCTTTACGGAAAAACGAAGAAACCGACTCCAGAGATGCTGAAAAATGTCGATGTTCTTATGTTTGACATTCAGGATGTCGGGACCCGTTACTACACGTACATTTATACAATGGCATACGCAATGGAAGCCGCTAAAGAAAACGGCATTCCTTTTATGGTGCTGGACCGCCCGAATCCTCAAGGCGGGAGTCATATTGAAGGACCAGTCTTAGAACCTGAATACGCCTCATTTGTCGGACTGTATCCCATTCCGTTAAAGCATGGAATGACCATAGGCGAATTGGCTTTACTGTTCAACAAGGAATTTGACATCGATGCCGATCTGAAAGTGGTGAAAATGAAACACTGGAAACGAAAAATGGATTTTAACGATACCCGACTGCCTTTCGTCCTCCCTTCACCTAACATGCCGACGGTGGAGAGCACATTTGTTTATCCTGCAACCGGGCTGATTGAAGGAACAAATCTATCCGAAGGGCGAGGTACAACAAAGCCATTCGAATTGATTGGGGCTCCCTTTATCAAAAGTACAGAGCTTGAAGAAACATTAAACAGCCTCAATCTGCCGGGCGTGACATTCAGGGCAGCTTCCTTTACGCCGACATTTTCTAAACATCAAGGAACGCTTTGCCACGGTGTGCAGCTCTATGTGACAGACAGAGAAAAGTTTGAAGCGGTTAAAACAGGACTGTCACTCATTAAAACAATACACGACCTCTATCCTGAACATTTTGAGTTCCTATCAACAGGTTCATTTGATAAACTGGCAGGCAACGGCTGGATCAGGACAAAAATAGAAAACGGTGCATCTATTGAAGACATCATAGATAGCTATGAAAAACCACTCCAACAATTCAGCAAAACAAGAAAGAAATATCTTATCTATTAAGACGTAAGCATCGTATGTTACACGTGTAACATTTTCTTACCGAACAAAAGACCCTTACTTTTCTATCTGAGTAAGGGTTTTTTTCATGACAAAAACCCACCCGCTTTATATAGGAAAACTTTCATTTATTTGGTACAATTTTATTGAAAATGATTATCAATTGAATGTTTCTGAAAAGGTGGTCTACTCTTGCAACATACAGTGATTTATCATCCCATACAAATTGAATATCTAAAAAAATCAAGTGATCTCTTCTCAGAGCAGCAATTAGCCGATTCATTCGTGCTGATCTTTCATTTAAAAGGAAACGGCCATATTTCAATCGGAACAAACATCAGCCCTCTGCAAAAAAAGACGCTTTATGTTTGTCCGCCTAACGAGACCTTTGGCTTTACGCCTGCAGCCGAAGGTCATATAGATGCCTGTCTGATCAGGCTTCAAAGCTATGTCAAGGAAACCGGGCAAGATATCTTAACACCTTGTACAGAAACGGAATTAGCCAAACTGAAGCTTGTGAATATTTCACATATAGAAAACCTTGCAGTCCGGCTTCAAGAGCTTGCAGTGCTATGGAATGAATCGTCTCAGCTTTCTCAGCTAAAATGTGTGATTGAAGTACAAAGCCTGATTTATGACCTCTTTACTGCCAGTTTATCTGAACAGACGGATACACATTCAGCAATCGAAAAAACAAAACAATACATCGAAACCCATGCCGATACAAAAATTACACTTGCTCAGCTGTCGCAAATGGCAGGAATCAGCGCTAAACACTACAGCGAAAGTTTTAAAAAATGGACAGGTCAGAGCGTAACAGAGTTCATCACAAAAACGCGAATCACCCGAGCAAAACGGCTCATGGCAAGATCAAACTGCAAATTGAAGGAAATTGCCCACCAAACAGGCTATCAAGATGAATTTTATTTCAGCAGAATCTTTAAAAAGCATACAGGCTGTTCACCTACAAGCTATATGAAAAAACGCCGAAAAAAAATTGCTGCATACGGAAGGGGCACAATGGGCCATCTCATCCCTCTGAATCACATACCGTTTGCGGCCGCGCTGCATCCAAAATGGACGTCCTACTACTATCAGCATTATTCGACAGATATACCCGTCCAGCTCAGCGCATACCGGTTTAATGAAAAGTGGGAAGAAAACCTGAACACGTTATCTCAGACTGAACCAGATGTGATTTTCAGCATGGATTCTATTTCACCAGAAGAACAAAATTGCCTGAATCGCATCGCAGAAGTCATTTACCTTCCTTCAGAAGAAAGCTGGAGAACTCACTTTCTGCAAACTGCCTCATTCTTAAAGGAAGAGTCTGAAGCAGAAAAGTGGCTCACAGCTTATGACCAGCAGGCGGCGGCCGCCAAAAAAACACTTCAGCACACCCAAGAGCTGCGTTTTCTCTTTCTGAGGCTGCATAAGCAAAACTTCTATCTGGCACATACTCGAAGCGTCCGTGAAGTCTTCTTCGGAGATTTAGGATTTTGTTCGGCAAAAATGGAAGACACGTCTTCAGATCAAGCCATTTCGTTAGATAATATCGCAAATTACCAAGCTGACTGCATAATGCTTTTTCTATTTAAAGAGCCTGAAACCATTGCTTATTACCAGCAATTGCTACAGACAGAGGCGTGGCAAAACCTAAGCGCGGTACGGAATAACCGTGTTTATCTTCTATCCTTTGACCCTTGGAATGAATACTCAGCTTGCGGGCACGAACGGATCGTTCAGCAAACCATTTCTTTACTATCCGGTGATTGTCCATGATAAATTTGGAATTTGTCCATGGTGTTATATCTGTTCATTCTCTATAATTCCAATTGATAATAGTTATCAATTGAACAGGAGGCTTTATAGATGAAAAAGATATCTCTTACCTTATTAATCTTGCTTCTCGCGCTGACGGCGGCAGCTTGCGGCAGCAAAAATGAATCGACTGCCAGTAAAGCAAGCGGCACAGCGTCTGAGAAGAAGAAAATTGAATACCTGGATAAAACATATGAAGTAACTGTACCGACAGACAAAATTGCCATTACGGGAAGCGTAGAATCAATGGAAGACGCGAAACTGCTTGACGTTCATCCGCAAGGCGCGATTTCATTCTCCGGCAAATTCCCTGATATGTTCAAAGACATCACTGATAAAGCCGAAGCAACCGGAGAAAAAATGGAGCCAAACATTGAAAAGATTCTTGAAATGAAGCCAGATGTAATCCTTGCTTCAACAAAGTTTCCGGAAAAAACGCTGCAAAAAATCAGCACAGCCGGCACGACAATCCCAGTTTCTCATATCTCTTCATACTGGAAGGAAAACATGATGCTGCTTGCCCAGCTGACTGGAAAAGAGAAAAAGGCGAAAAAAATCATTGCAGACTATGAACAGGATCTAAAAGAAACAAAAACAAAAATCAACGAAAAAGCAAAAGATTCAAAAGCGCTTGTCATCAGAATCAGACAAGGCAACATTTACATTTACCCTGAACAGGTGTACTTCAACTCCACACTATATGGTGATTTAGGCCTTAAAGCGCCGGACGAAGTAAAAGCTGCAAAAGCTCAAGAGCTGATTTCATTAGAAAAATTGAGTGAAATGAATCCGGACCATATCTTCGTCCAATTTTCTGATGATGAAAATGCAGACAAACCTGATGCCTTAAAAGATTTAGAGAAAAATCCAATCTGGAAAAGCCTTAAAGCAGTCAAGGAAGATCATGTGTACGTCAACTCAGTGGATCCTCTCGCACAAGGCGGCACAGCTTGGAGCAAAGTCCGCTTCCTGAAAGCGGCTGCTGAAAAATTGACACAAAACTAATTCAGAGTAGGTTTTTGTATGTATTCAAAACAGTGGACACGTATCATATTGATTACTTCTCCATTTGCTATTGCACTGTCGCTGCTGCTTTCGATCCTATATGGCGCAAAGCATCTAAGCACAGATATTGTTTTTACATCTCTTATTCATTTTGATCCGGGAAACACAGACCATCAAATTATATGGCATTCCCGGATTCCAAGGGCTGCCGGCGCTCTGCTCATAGGGGCAGCCCTTGCTGTTTCTGGAGCGCTTATGCAAGGCATTACGCGCAATTATTTAGCTTCGCCCTCCATTATGGGCGTTTCGGATGGTTCCGCGTTTATCATCACGCTTTGTATGGTTCTGCTTCCGCAATCGTCTTCGTTTGAAATGATCATTTACTCTTTTATCGGCTCAGCATTAGGAGCTGTGTTAGTATTCAGCCTTGCCGCCATGATGCCTAACGGGTTTTCCCCCGTACAGCTTGCCATCATCGGCACAGTCACAAGCATGCTGCTCAGCAGTTTATCAGCGGCCATGTCGATATATTTTCAAATTTCACAGGATCTCAGTTTCTGGTACAGCGCCAGACTTCACCAAATGAGTCCGGATTTCCTGAAGCTAGCCGCTCCGTTTTTCCTAATTGGCATTGTAATGGCCATTTCTCTCAGCAAAAAGGTGACCGCTGTATCATTAGGCGACGACATTTCTAAAAGTCTGGGGCAAAAGAAAAAGACCATTAAAATCATGGCGATGTTTTCAGTCATCATTTTAACCGGCAGTGCAGTAGCGCTGGCCGGAAAAATTGCGTTTGTCGGATTGGTTGTTCCGCATATCACGCGATTTCTCGTCGGCTCTGATTACAGCAGGCTGATTCCGTGTTCCTGCATCTTGGGCGGAGTCTTTTTAACCCTATGTGATCTGGCAAGCAGATTTATCAATTACCCGTTTGAAACACCGATTGAAGTCGTGACATCCATTATCGGCGTGCCTTTCTTCCTTTATTTGATCAAACGAAAAGGAGGGGAGCAAAATGGCTAAAAAATATGCCGTGTTCATCGCTTTGATTCTCGTTGTCAGCTATTTCAGCTTAACGAGCGGATCATTTTCTGTTCGTCCGGCTGAGCTGCTCTCCACTCTTTTTCAGATTGATCCGAATCCGCAGTATGAAATTTTGCTGTTCGATTTAAGACTGCCGCGGGTTGTCATGGCGGCTATTATCGGACTCGGTCTTGGCATTGCAGGCGCCGTCATCCAAGCCATCACACGTAACGGACTTGCAGACCCGGGAATTCTCGGAATTAACGCAGGAGCGGGTGCCGGGATTGTCGCGTTTATGCTATTGTTCCAAGGCCAGAAAGAAGTAACATCCATAGCTGCGGCGATGGGAATGCCGATCTTCGGATTGATAGGCGGACTGATTGCGGCGATCCTGATATACATATTTGCATGGCACAGAGGCAATTTAGATTCAGGAAGAATTATTCTGGTAGGAATCGCAATCAATTCAGGATTCAGCGCCCTGTCTTTGTTTTTATCATTAAAAATGGACCCGCAAGACTATCAAATGGCCATGGTGTGGAAAAACGGAAGCATCTGGTCTGCCAACTGGACGTATATCACAGCCGTTCTCCCATGGATGCTGCTGTTTATACCCATTCTTATCGCAAAATCCCGCTTGCTCGACACCATTCGTTTTGATGAAGATACAGTCAGAAGCCTGGGTATTTCATCAAATAAAGAAAAAACCATCCTGCTCGTCGCTTGCGTAGCAATCATCAGCGCATGTGTCTCCGTAGCAGGCAGCATGGCGTTTGTCGGCTTAATCGCTCCCCATATTTCACGGAGACTGGCTGGTGTCGAACACCGTGACATCCTGCCACTGAGCGGTTTAATCGGCATGCTGCTTGTGATAAGCGCAGACTTTGCCGGAAAACTGTTTTTCCAGCCCGCGGAAGTGCCCGCAGGCATCATATTAGCGATCCTCGGTGTTCCTTATTTCTTATATCTGCTTTTCAAGCAAAAAAAGGGGGAGAATGCTTGAACGGATCTCTTTCAGAGCATAAAGCCGGCAAAAGGAAGTTCACGCTGTACCTCCCTCCTTCCTACAGCCCAGACAGCAGGAGATTTCCTGCTGTTTACGTGCAAGATGGCAGTTCTTTGTTTCACGGCCAAATCGAATTATTAGAAAGCACATTCCAACAGCGAAGGCTCCCTGAGCTCGTACTGATTGGTATAGAATCCGAAAACCGGCTGGATGAATACACCCCTTGGCCGGCTGCATCACTCAGTGATCGGTTCCCGGACTTCGGAGGCATAGGATATGACTATCTGTCTGACATAACAAACCGGTTCATTCCGTTTATCGAAGAAAATTGGAACGTCACCAGGGAACCGCAATTAAGAGGAATGATAGGTGCCTCATTAGGCGGCCTCATTTCATTGTTTTCCTTATTAAAGTATCCATCTGTTTTTGGAAAAATAGGCTCTATCTCAGGCTCCTACTGGTATGAGAACGCACTGGAAACCATTCATTTATCTTCTTTAGAGCCCGGTACTGCATGTGTTTTTATGTCTGTCGGCAGTGAAGAAGGCCGTGAAAAACAATCCATTCAGCGACATATGCTGCAGAATACAAAGCAAGTGCATCAAAGCTTAAAAGAAAAAGGCTTCACTGAAGATCAGCTATGTCTTTCAATTGAAAAAGGGGCGGTGCACCACCACAAGTACTTCTGCCAACAGTTCATCATCGCGCTCGAATGGCTATACGGAAAAAACCGCTCATAGAATTGAGCGGTTTTTTCATGCTTTCTGCAATACAGGTTTTAATTCAAAACGATTCAGCATATAGCCAAACAAAGCAGCCAGTATCTGCTGAAACAGCATGCCGATCACTACCGGAACGGCAACCTGAGACGGAAAGAACGTAACGGCAAGAACTGCGCCGGCACTGATATTTCTCATGCCTCCTGTAAAAATAAGAGATACAATTTCCTCCTGGCGCCTTTTCATCATTTTTCCGATGAGCCAAGCAGCGGCATAGCCTGTTAACGCGATAAAGAAAACCGTCGCCGCTATTCCTACGAATCTCAAATCAACGGCTTTGAAATAAGGGGCAATCGCAGAACTGTTAATTGCAATCACTGCCATCAGGCAAAGCTTTGAAAAAGGAGACAGCGCACTACTCACAGATGCGGTTCTTTCTGGAGATGACATCTGGTTAAACAGCATACCCAGGAAAGAAGGAATCACAACCATCACAATCAGCCCCTTCATCATTCCCCACACATCCATATGAACCTGAGCGCCGGCGAGCAATGAAAGGCTCAGCGGAACGATCAACGGCGACAGCACCGTATCAACTAAAATAATCGAAAGCGTCAAACCCACATTCCCTTTGTACATCGCTGCCCAAATCAAGCTTGTAATCCCAGTAGGAATCACAACAGCCAATGTTAGGCCAGTGATAGTCAAAGGATCGCCTTTAAAGATAAGGTGGCCGCTGCCCCAAGCAAAAAGCGGCATAAAAATATGAAGAACAAATAATGCAAGAATCATAGGGAGAGGATGAGACAATGCATGTCTCAAAGATTGAAAGTTAGCGCTCAAACTGCCTGCAAACGTAATAAAAGCAAAGATCCAAGGCACAGCGCTTTCATATCCATTTAAAAACTGAGACAGCAGCACACCCAGCACCACACTAGTTGGCGTTAAAAGCGGCATCACCCTCCCCAATATACGGTTCAGCTTCTGAAGCATCATATGCAAGTCCCCTATTTAAAAATTCTGTTCTCTCTATTATATCAATGCTGTTCAACCGTATGTTATATAAAAAAGCCCAGATCACGTTAATCTGGGCTTCTCTACTATGCCATCTGTTTCATAAGAGATTTACTCGCATTGTTTAAACCTTTTAATTCAGCTTCAATGCCCTGTTCTTTAAACTTCGCAACAATCTTATCAAGCGCTGCCGCTCCTGAATCATCCCATACGTGGGCCTCAGTTAAGTCAATCACGACTCGCTCAATATCCTCTTGATAAATAAATGCATTCATAAGATCAGTCACTGACGCAAAAAAGATTTGTCCCTTCACTTGATACGTTCTCAGCTTTTGATCCTCTGCATGAGAAACAATTTTCAGCTTAGAGATTTTTGCCACAAAGAACACGGCACTTAAGAGAACTCCGACGAATACGCCTTTAGATAAATCATCCGTTACAACAACCGTCATCACAGTCACAACCATGACAATCGAGTCTGTGAGCGGCGCTTTTTTGAGGCCTTTTAAAGAAGTCCAATCAAATGTGCCGACAGAAACCATAACCATAACAGCCACTAACGCAGCCATCGGAATCTTCACTACGACATGACTTAACACCGCAATTAAAAACATCAGAAAAGCACCGGCAACAAATGCTGACAAGCGTCCGCGTCCGCCCGCTTTTGTATTAATGACAGATTGTCCAATCATAGCGCAGCCAGCCATACCGCCAAAGAACCCAGTCACGATATTCGCAATTCCCTGCCCGCGGCTCTCTTTATTTTTGTCACTGTCTGTATCCGTCATTTCATCAATAATCTGTGCTGTCAGCAAAGATTCCAGCAATCCAACAAACGCTAAAGCAATCGAATAAGGAAAAATGATTTGCAGCGTTTCAAAGGTAAACGGAACATCAGGGATCAAGAAATGAGGCAATGAACTAGAGATATTGCCCATATCCCCGACCGTCCGCACATCCACATGGAAAGTGACCGCAATAATCGTCATCACAATAATCGCGACAAGCGGAGACGGAACCACAGTCGTAAACCTCGGCAGCACATAAATAATAACCAACGACCCGGCAAGCATCGCATACATGCTCCAAGAAGCACCTTCAAACTGAGGAAGCTGCGCAGAGAAGATAAGGATCGCCAGCGCATTCACAAACCCGATCATCACAGAACGCGGGATGAATTTCATTAATCTCGCAATTTTACTGATACCTAAAATCACCTGAATAATTCCTGTCAAAATCGTAGCCGCAAATAAATACTGAAGCCCATGATCAGCAACCAGCGACACCATAACGACCGCCATTGAGCCAGTCGCAGCTGAAATCATGCCCGGTCTGCCGCCAAAAATAGAAATAATAATGGCTATACAAAATGACGCATAAAGACCGACCATCGGATCAACACCGGCTATAATAGAAAAGCCAATTGCTTCAGGTATTAATGCTAACGCAACTAAAATGCCAGCAAGAATGTCTTTTCGGATATTCCCGAACCATTGCTGCTTTAATGTAAAACTATTATTCAAATATAACGACTCCTTTTTAAAAAATAAATCCGCACCGTATCTGTTGTATTGGGAGCTATCTTTATTTTATGGGAGAAAATGAAAAGGAAAACGATCGGAGAAAAAGGGGAAACGTTGAGTATATTGTATTGAGGCAAGGAGTTATTATACAAAGAGTATCATATTAAATTTTGATCAAATACGCAAGATGAATGTTGAAGAAAATAATGGCTCAAACTTAGTTTGAGCCATCGCTGCATTATATCATATCCGGATGAGAAACAAGAATCGTTTTAACTGCAGTAATATCTTTTCTCTCATTTGACAACGGATCTATGCCCATCAATTCATGGATGGCAGCCTCATAGTTCTCAAGCGGGGCTTTCACTGTAATCAGTTCAGAAAGCTGAGGCATGTCCGCGGCACATGATACCGCATCCTCCATAATCTGGCGAGCCTCTCCGGTTCCAACGATCGTTACGCCATTAGAAAGCAGCTGAAAAGGCCTGATTTTCATCTCATACGTATCATCAAATCCCATGGGCACAAGCCTTCCGCCCTTGTCTATTAATGGATACGCCCAATCAAGCTGATTGCCGATCGCGTCAAAAACCACATCAAATTTTCTCCCTTGATTAATGCGTCTGACCTCGTACACCGTTAAATCCTGCGGATGATAAACATAATCGGATATCAGGCCTGCCGCTTCAGTTCGGTAATCACCAACCTCAGTCGCAACGGTCAGCCTTGATAGTTTTTTCACCATCATTTGAACAAGCAGCCCGATCGGCCCCGACCCTAACACCAATACAGAATCGTCAGGTTTTATTGCAGCCCGCTCTATCACATTTAATACACAGGAAAGCGGCTCAATTAAAGTGGCTCGTTCCCATTCCATATCCTCCGGGATTTTATACATAAAACGGTCCTCGCCTACGTAATAATCGGCAAAAGTGCCATGCGCCCCTAATCCCAGCTGCCAGTCTTCAAACGTCTCACAATAACAAGTTAAACCTTTCCGGCAATAATAACACTTCCCGCAAAACTGAGTCGGATCGATTACCACGCGATCACCAGGCTTAACGTTTTTAACCTCAGGCCCCGTTTCTGTCACTACTCCAACAGATTCGTGACCCAGGATCATATTGTGAGTCGCTTGCATCTTTCCTTTTAGAACATTTAAATCCGTTCCGCAGATGCCTGTCCCGTATATTCTAACTTTCACATCGTTCATTTTTTTGATTTGAGGTTCTTCTACTTCTTGCAATTCAAGCCGATCATTAGGAGTCCAGACCAACGCTTTCATATGTCTCTTCCTTTCTGTCCCAGCGAATTTGATCCAGCAGTTTTTGATGCAGCTCCTTCGTTGACGCAGCAATGCATGACTGCTGGTTATTGTAGCTAAGATCCGTCAGAAGTGTATCATCTAAGGACTTTCCATACGCATCAGTAATGACAACTCCTGCTTTTTTCGCCAAAAACACACTTGCGGCAATATCATAAGGAAACAGATGCAGAACCTGTCCATTCCCCACATCCTGAAAATCTTTCAGCAGTGCAGGATCATCCTTTAATAAACGATTACCGATATCCACATAGGCATCCATCTGCCCTGTAATAATTCTGGAGATAGAATAAGAAGCGCTATTGAAAACAAATACGCCGCCATTATTGGCTGACTGATCAATCAAATGACCGTACGCATTAATCATCAGGTGCGCGGGGTGCCCATTAAACTCAAGGCTCCAGAACATATGTTTAATGTCTCTTACTTTGCTTAGATTCGGCAGGGTGCCGCGATAGCCTTCATAATAGATTCCCTCAGAATAAACATCCGCGTACATATAGGCACCTGTTTTCAGCTCCAGCAGAAAAGCAAATTCAATATCCTTAATTTTTGCATCAGGCTTGTATCCTGCTAATGCGATAGAAATACAAGACATTTCAAGTCCCGCAGCTGCCGGACGGGTGCCATCAATCGGATCAACGATCAAAATATATTGAGGGTTGTCTCCAAATATCTTCAGACCGCCATCTTCAGTATAAAACGCGACTGACTCCTCTTTGCTTTTCACATATTCCAGTACAGCGTTCTCAGCGGCGGCATCAATGTTAAACTGTGCATCACCACCGGGGGAATATCCATTAACTAACCGGTTTTTCAGTGTTCCTTTCTGTCCCTTCACTTCTTCATAAACAAATTTTCCGAGCTCTATAATATATTCTTTCACTTGATATCCTCCAATAGCTTACGAAGTTTAAAACAAAGCACCTCAGCCTCACTTAGCGTAATCGTGAGAGGCGGACGGATTTTAAATACATTTCCGAATCCGTAACGGGAAGTCCGTAAAATTAATCCATAATCCATAGCCCGCTTGGCAATATAATTGGTCAGCTCTACATCAGGCTCATTATTCTCTTTTACAATTTCAACACCGATCATCAAACCTACGCCTCTGACGTCAGCAATAAATGTAAATTCTTTCTTCATATGCTCTAAGGAATCCATAATGTATTTCCCGACAATTGTTACATTTTCTAAGAAGCCCGGCCTCTGCATAATTTCGATTGTCTTACAAGCAGCTGCAGAAGCCATCACATTCGAGCCATAAGTAAATGAGTGATTGTGGCCGGCTAATCCCGTGTATTTTTCCTCTGTCAGGGTGGCTGCAACCTGGAATCCCGTGCCGCCCAACCCTTTCGCGACAGTCATCATATTCGGTTTCACATCAAAGTAATCAGCGGCAAACATCTTGCCTGTCCTGCCGAATCCAGTTTGAATTTCATCAAAAATAAGTGCGATATCATGCTCATCACAGAGCTTTCGTAATTGCTTAAAGTACTCCTTAGGCGGAACGATATTTCCTCCGTTACCGGAGATCGGTTCAATAATCATCGCAGCAATTTTTCCGTTACTTGCATATTCGATAAAATCATTAATTCGTTCTACACAAAGCATTCCGCATGAATCTGGTTTCTGATTGTAAAAACAACGGTTGCAATAGGGGTCAGGCACCTGCAAGCCAAAAGAAAACTGAGGGGGGAAGGGCTCTCTTCGAAATGAATTTCCGGATAACGCAGACATCATGTACGTTTGGCCAAGGTGGCTTCGGAATAAAGAAATGACATCTGTTTTTCCAGAATAATTCTGAGCCATTTTAATAGCTCCTTCATTTGCGGCAGAGCCGCTGCTGACTTTAGGGTGAACTTTAGTGAGATTGTCGGGGGAGATTTCTACAAGTTTTTCAGCTAGTTTATTAACGGCATTGGTTTGGTAGGAAGAAGTGACATGTATAAGCTGGTCAGCCTGTTCTTTGACTGTATCAATAACTTCCTTATTGGTATAACCCAAATTCAAGTTGAAAGTAGCAGAGGCACAATCAATATACTCATTGCCCTCTGAATCGTACAAATAGATGCCTTCACCTCTTTCCATGACAACGTCATCTACTTTGTAATACAAACTGTCTGGATTCGTAATTTCTTTAGTCCCCACTAACAACACCCCTATTCAATAAAATATGTAAAACTCGTTAATCATCGTATAAATTCTAGAAATTAATGTCAACTAGATAAATAGTAAAATTTGTTAACTATTTGTTAACGTTTGCATTAGGGGTTTTTATTCAAACTTCGTATGTTATCATAGAAATAAATGGATTTAATGTAAAAAAACTAAATACAAACAACATAAATAGCTTATTTTTACTACCAGTCCTATCATGTAAATTCTAGAGGAGTACTATTTTTATCAAAGGAGATTAATGAATGAAAACTCGTTTACTGTGGATTGGATGTTTATCTTACGGATCGATCGCCTTTACTCTCGTTATACTTGGAGCTGTCCTCCCGGAATTGCTTTCCCATTACGCCCAAAGCTACAGTAACGGCGGAGTATTAGTATTTTCGCAATTTATGGGGTTTTTAATCGGTGTACTAGGGATGCCTTATGCTGTGAAGAGAATGGGACGAAGAAAAGTAGTTGTTATAGGATTAGCCATGATCAGCTGCGAGTTATTTATTTATTTCCTCCCTCCGTGGCCGTTGCTCTTTCTTCTTGTCAGTATGGCTGGACTTGGAGCCGGACTGGTTGAATCTTGTGTAGGAACAATTATCCTAACAGCAATTAAAGAAAAACAAGCAATCGCCATGAGTAAGATGGAAGTAGCATACGGTTTAGGAGCCCTTTTCATGCCATTGCTATCTGGTTTTTTAATCAGCAATAATGTATGGACATTAGCCTTTCTTGTTTTGGGACTAAGTTCATTTCTTTTGATGCTTGTTTGGAGCCGACTGAGTTTTGGCAGTTTAGACGATTTGCTCATCCGTCAAACAAACACTTCGGGCAATGGAAAACAACAAGCACCTATAAGCTTTCGAAAACATGGCTTACTGTTTATTTCTTTAGCCGCTGCTTACTTCTTTTTTTATGGAGGAAGTGAAGTATCAATTGTTCACTTTATCCCTTCCATCTTCGCGGAGAAGTGGGAGATCTCTAACTCCTTAGCAACAATAACGGTAACAATATATTGGATCGGTATGATCATTGGGCGTTTACTGACTGGGCCGGTTTCCGAAAAACTAACCTATCATCGTTATCTCAGGCTGATTAATATCGGCGGCCTCATCTCACTTTGTATTTTAGCAATCAGTAAAACAGTTTTTGCAGGGTTTGTTCTTTGTTTCTTCTTAGGATTATTTATGGCTGGCATGTTCGCCATTGCGTTAATTATCACCAATCAATTCTATCCTGGAAAAACAGAACAAACGACAAGCATGTTGCTCGCTGCCAATGGATTAGGCGGTTCTATCCTGCCAATCGCAGTCGGATGGAGTCTAGATGAGTTCCCCGTACAAACTGCATTTTGGTTATTTACGACTCTTATGTTGATCATGCTGGGGATTGTATTGGTATTAAAAATATTAGAGAACCTGAAAAGCAGGAAGCTCGAAAAAATGGATACCGAAGAAAGCAAATCAATACAGATATAAAACAAAAAACCCAGCTCATTGAGCTGGGTTTTACCTTTAAACCAGAATACAAAAAGGGCAGCTCATATGAGCTGCCCTTTTTTCAATTGCTTGGCGGCGTCCTACTCTCACAGGGGGAAACCCCCGACTACCATCGGCGCTGAAGAGCTTAACTTCCGTGTTCGGTATGGGAACGGGTGTGACCTCTTCGCTATCGCCACCAAACAAATTGAGAGTGTTCTCTCAAAACTAGATAACAGGTGTGACATCATTCAAAATGTGGTTAAGTCCTCGATCGATTAGTATCTGTCAGC
>NZ_JBVQPQ010000011.1:0-61724 GCF_055721145.1 Bacillus sp. VA15
CACTTCAACCGGATAACTCACTCTTGTCCCCATAGAAAAAACACCTCCAAGTCTAATTTCGGATAACAATCATCCGTTTTCAAACTTGAAGGTGTTTTTATTTGTCTCATCTTATGGGGTCAGTCCCTTGCACGGAGCTCTTTTTATTTTTTAATAAATCCAACCAAAATTGACATCATCGGCGATATATAGAGGAAGAACGTAAACGGGATATAGTCTATGACGGGAACACCAAGTGCGCTCGCCATAAAAGCACCGCATACTCCCCAAGGGATCAACGGATTCATTAATGTCCCGCCGTCCTCTAAGGATCTGGAAAGAAATTTTCGCTGGATGTTTTGTTTGTCGTATAAGGTTTTAAATGATTGTCCCGGTATTAATATTGAAAGATACTGTTCTCCGGTTGCCAAATTGATGCCGATGCTTGAACAGACAGTTGCCGCAATCAGCTGGCCTTTTGAGCGGATGCCTTTCATAACACCTTCCAATAGCGCGGAAATCAATCCGATTTTCTCCATCAGCCCGCCGAGTGCAAAAGCAATCATAATGAGCGAGACTGAGCCCATCATGGATTGCAGTCCGCCTCTGTTGATAATTTTAGCGGCGGCCTCATTGTCAGTTTCGAACGTCGTGCCATTTTGCAAAGCTGTCATAAACGCCTGCAGGCTGCTGTCAGGTACAAAAATAGCAGTCAAAATTCCCGAGGAAATAATTCCGGCAGTCAGCACGGGAATCACGGGCACACGCCTAACCGCCAGCAAAACGACTAAGAGCGGTGAAAGAAGCGCCCACGGCGTTACGTTTGCGGCATCCTTGATTCCGGTTATGACATGTTGAATATCATCGGTTGAAGCAGTGTCCGCTGACACAGATAAACCGAGAAAGTAAAACAGCACGACGGTGATGAGCAAAGCCGGAATAGTAGTGCCCATCATATGGCGAATGTGTTCAAAGATTGGTATTTCGCCTATGCCGGCGGCAAAATTGGTTGTGTCCGACATCGGCGACATTTTATCACCAAAGCATGCGCCGCATATGACCGCGCCTGCCGTCCATTCAAGCGGAACGCCGGCCGCGCTCGCCACTCCGATCAGCGCGACCCCAATCGTGCTCACAGTTGTCAGGCTTGAGCCGACAAGCGTGCTGATGATCATGCAGGAAAACAAAGCAGTCAAAAGAAGGTGGCTGGGTTCAATAAAGGAAAGGACATAAACCGTTACGGACGGTATTGCGCCGCTGTACATCCAAGCGCCGATTAAGATGCCGATCAGCGCCAGAACGATAATTGGCTGTACGCCGTTCTTGATCCCATCTGTAATCCCTTTTTCTAAGGATTTCCAGGAAAAACCGAACCATAAACCAGCAGCTGAAAGCATGATAACACATAGAAACAGCGGAATATGTGGTTCTGTATGAAGCAAGAATAAGCAAGAAATAATGATTCCTAACATAAATATAAATAAACCGACGGCTAACGGAAACGTCAGCTTTTTTTGAGAATCCAAAATAACACCCCATATTTATCTTTAATGCTTTTGTGCTTTTGGGCACGAAAGCATTATAACAGAAAAAAACGAATATCTATGTTTTTTCACAATTATGAATTTAAAAAAGCGAGCACAGTGCGTGCTCACTTTACAATCAGGACGGGTATATCCGATTTCGCTGATAGCTTTTCACTTACACTTCCGAATATTAGCTTTTTCAGCCTGTTTTGGTCTCTGCTTCCGGTTACGATCATATCGGCAGAAATGCGGTTTGCATACTCGATAATTGATTCAGCCGGATCGCCTTCTAATATATCAATATTTCCATCAGCCTGCTGGTCATTCAGCATCATTCTGGCTTCGGCGATGACTTCTTCCGTACGATCTTCATAGATCATTGGCTCAGGTGGTGCAACATCTGATATCAGCGGATCAGGAACACTTGTCATGCCTCCGCCAATATAGCTTGCCCCTGCTGCAGGCCTCGGCGGGTCGATGATGGTCTGATTGTCTTTCATATCATGTGAATGGGCGACGGTAATGGCAGCATTTACGGTTTTAGCAAGATCGATGGCTGTCTGCAGCGCTTTCTTACTATTTTCACTTCCGTCAAACGCAACGATGATACGGTCAGCATGAAACATCATTCTCACCCTTTCAAAAACGTCTTACAACACAATACCCGGATTCGAGTACAATTAACCTTTTCCTATTCAAGTAATGATTGACAAAAAAAGGTTTTGTTTATATGATGAAAAAAAGATGAAATCAGAATGGAAGGAGGGTTTGCTATGCCAAGGAATTTGCGTGTTTACAAAACAGTTTCATATTGGTGCGGCAAACCCCATGTTCTGTTTGATTGAACGGTTTTTTCAGTCTAGCCGCGCGCTGAAAAGCGCTGTGCATATCATATCGGTTAAAAAAGGCATGGAGCTGACGCTTCATGCCTTTTTTATATACAAAATTGAAGGAAAGACAGGTGTATGGGATGTGAAGACAAATACAGAGGCGAGGGCAGCTCATGTCAAACTAAACGAAAAAAGCAGCAAGGAAAAAATAGAAGGCGGCTGATGAGATAAAGGAGATGGGGATCGATGTTTTCAGTATTGAAAAAGCTTGGCTGGTTTTTTAAAGCGCACTGGCTGCGCTATACGATTGCAATTGTGCTTTTATTAGGAGTCAATGTCATTGAAATGTTTCCGCCTAAGCTCTTGGGGAACGCCATAGATGATATGAAATCGGGGGCGTTTACTGCGGAAGGGCTGCTGTTTTATATCGGTATCTTTTTTGTGCTGACGGCGGTCGTATATGTCATGTCTTATTTTTGGATGCACCAGCTGTTCGGTGGAGCGAATGTGATGGAGAAAATTCTCCGTACGAAGCTGATGGGGCATCTTCTGGCCATGTCGCCGCCATTTTATGAAAAAAACCGGACAGGCGATTTGATGGCACGGGGGACGAATGATCTTCAGGCTGTCAGTTTAACGACGGGGTTTGGCATCTTGACATTAGTCGATTCTACGATGTTTATGATGACGATCTTTTTGACGATGGGATTTCTGATCAGCTGGAAGCTGACCTTTGCCGCCATTATCCCGCTTCCTATTATGGCGATTGCAATCAGTCTATACGGAAGTAAAATTCATGAACGGTTTACGGAGGCCCAAAATGCGTTTGGGGCGCTGAATGACAGGGTGCTTGAATCTGTTTCGGGCGTCCGGGTGATTCGCGCGTATGTACAGGAAACAAATGATGTCCGCCGGTTTAATGAAATGACCGCAGATGTTTATCAGAAAAATATGAAAGTGGCTTTTATTGATTCGCTGTTTGAGCCGACAGTCAAGCTGCTTGTCGGTGCCAGCTATCTGATCGGGCTCGGCTACGGAGCGTTTCTTGTGTTCCGGAACGAGCTGACGCTTGGCGAGCTTGTTTCCTTTAATGTTTATCTCGGCATGATGATTTGGCCGATGTTTGCAATCGGTGAACTCATTAATGTGATGCAGCGGGGCAATGCGTCATTAGACCGGGTAAATGATACCCTTTCTTATCAACCGGACGTGATGGACCCAAAGCAGCCCGTTGAATTGAAAGAGCCTGGAGATATCGTTTTCAGCCATGTCAGCTTTACATATCCAAGCTCAACAAGCGGCAATATTCAAGATATTTCGTTTATGGTAAGAAAAGGGCAGACTGTCGGGATTTCCGGTAAAACCGGGAGCGGAAAAACAACGATTATTAAGCAGCTTTTGCGCCAGTACCCTGCCGGTGAAGGGAGTATCACATTTTCAGGCGTGCCGATTCAGCAGATCCCTCTTGACCGGCTCCGCGGATGGATCGGATATGTGCCTCAGGATCATTTGCTGTTTTCAAGGACGGTAAAAGAAAATATTTTATACGGAAAACAGGATGCAAGTGATGAAGAGGTTAAGCAAGCCATTGCCGAAGCACATTTTGAAAAAGATTTACACATGCTCCCATCCGGTTTGGAGACGATGGTTGGTGAAAAAGGGGTGGCGCTGTCCGGCGGGCAAAAACAAAGAATTTCGATTGCGAGAGCACTTATGGCGAATCCGGAGATTTTGATCCTGGATGATTCGCTTTCTGCCGTAGATGCCAAAACAGAGGCAGCGATTATCAGGAATATCAGAGAAAACCGCAAAGGAAAAACGACATTTATTTTGACGCACCGTTTATCCGCGGTAGAGCATGCTGATCTGATCCTTGTGATGGACGGCGGCGTGATTTCTGAGAGAGGCACGCATCAAGAACTAATGGCGAATAATGGGTGGTACCGGGAACAATATGAAAGACAGCAGCTGTTCACTGCGGAAGAAGGGGGAGCAGGGGCATGAAAACAGGAAAAACGTTATGGAGATACGCACTCCTATATCGAAAATTGCTGATCACTGCCGTCCTATTGCTTGCGGTCGCCGTCGGGGCAGAACTGACCGGGCCGTTTATCGGCAAAAAAATGATTGACGACCATATCCTTGGCATTGAAAAAACATGGTATGAAGCTGAGGAAAAAGATAAAAACGCCGTTCAGTTCCATGGCACTTCTTATGCCAGAGAAGACCGTATCAGGGGATCTGTTTCTCAAGAAAAAGAAGCGCATATTTATCAAGTGGGAATGGCGTTCTATTTTGTTGATCAGGCTGTCAGCTTTGACGGGAACAGAACGGTTTCTGACGGAAAGCTGACAATCACAAATGGAGACAAGAGCCGGACATATGCTGCCGAAAAGCTGACAAAAGAGGAGCTTTTCCAGTTCTATCAGCCGGAAATAAAGGGAATGGTGTTTTTGATCTGCCTGTATGGGGGCTTGCTTGTGTTTTCGGTTTTCTTTCAATATGGACAGCATTATTTGCTGCAGATGAGCGCCAATCGGATTATTCAAAAGATGAGGCAGGACGTGTTTTCGCACATACAGAAAATGCCGATTCGCTATTTTGACAACCTTCCGGCCGGCAAAGTGGTTGCGCGGATTACCAATGATACGGAGGCCATCAGGGATTTGTATGTCACAGTGCTGTCAACATTTGTGACAAGCGGAATCTATATGTTCGGGATATTCACGGCTTTGTTTCTGCTGGATGTTAAGCTCGCGTTTGTGTGCTTGGCAATTGTGCCGATTATCTGGCTGTGGTCGGTCATATACCGGAAATACGCATCTTATTACAATCAAAAAATCCGCTCGATCAACAGTGACATTAACGCAAAAATGAATGAGTCCATTCAAGGCATGACAATTATTCAAGCTTTCCGTCATCAAAAGGAAACAATGAGAGAATTTGAGGAATTAAATGAATCTCATTTTTATTTTCAAAACAGGATGCTGAATCTAAACTCCTTAATGTCCCATAATCTTGTCAATGTGATCCGGAACCTTGCGTTTGTCAGTTTGATCTGGCATTTTGGCGGTGCAAGCCTGAATGCGGCTGGGATTGTTTCCGTCGGTGTGCTGTACGCGTTTGTCGATTATTTAAACCGGTTATTTCAGCCGATCACAGGCATCGTCAATCAGTTTTCAAAGCTGGAGCTGGCACGGGTTTCTGCCGGGCGTGTTTTCGAACTGCTTGAAGAAAAGAATACGGAAGAAGCGGGTGAACCGGCGAAGGAGCGCGCGTTGGGGCGGGTTGAATTTCGTGATGTGTCATTTGCTTATCAAGATGGTGAAGAGGTATTAAAACATATTTCCTTTACCGCGCAAAAAGGCGAAACCGTAGCGCTTGTCGGCCATACCGGATCAGGAAAAAGCTCGATTTTGAATCTCTTGTTTCGTTTTTATGATGCGCAAAAAGGGGATGTTCTGATTGATGGGAAAAGCATTTACAACATGTCAAGACAGGAACTCAGATCCCATATGGGCATTGTGCTTCAGGACCCGTACTTATTCTCGGGCACGATCGGATCTAACGTAAGTCTGGATGACGAAAGAATGACCGAAGAAGATATCAAAATAGCACTGCGGCAAGTCGGTGCCGAGCCGCTTCTGGAAAAGCTTCCAAAAGGCATTAATGAACCCGTGATTGAAAAAGGGAGTACGCTATCCTCTGGAGAGCGGCAGTTAATTTCTTTCGCAAGAGCTTTGGCATTTGATCCCGCCATTTTGATTTTAGATGAAGCGACGGCGCACATTGATACAGAGACAGAGGCCGTGATCCAGAAGGCGCTTGATGTCGTCAAACAAGGGCGCACCACCTTCGTCATCGCTCACCGGCTTTCAACAATCAGAAACGCGGATCAGATTTTGGTCCTCGATAAAGGAGAAATTGTTGAGAGAGGAGATCATGAGGAATTGATGGCAGTCAAAGGCCAATATTATCAAATGTATGAGCTGCAAAAGGGGCAGAAACATTCCATTGCATAACGCTCAAAAACCCAAAACAATCATGTTTTGGGTTTTTTTATGTAGTTAATAAGCCAGTCCGGCGCGGTATCCGACGTACTCTCCTGTAACGAGCTCACGATATAGAAAATCAGCAGTATCGCCGACCGAAATGCTCGTGCCGCCCTCCGGCAAAACGTCACGCTCTGTACGATAAACGCCGGTTGCTGTTCCGTCCGGGAGGTAAGTGGGACAGATAATTGTCCAGTCTAACGAGGAATCTTTTAGCATTTCGTATACTTTTGCATGCTCCTTGGCTGCGCGGGTTAGCTTTCGTTTCGATTCATTTGTTTCAAACCGGTATTTTCCTGGTTCATATCGGGAATCAAGAATGCCTGCAGTACCGATCGTAATCAGCCGTTTGATATGCTGTTCTTTCATAATGGCGATTATATTTGCCATCGCTGCGGACAGGGTATCATCACCATCTGTGCCGAGACAGCTGATCACGATTTCAGCATCTTTCACAATTTTTTTCACATCTTCCCGGAGGCGCGCGTTCCCCATGCCGATTCGGTCTTTTGGAAGGGGAAGCTCAGCATGTTGAGATCTGACCAGAGTGTAAATGTCAAACTGTTCATCTGCGGCAGCTTGTTTTAAAAAGGCTTGTCCGACGCGGCCGCTGGCACCAAATAAAGCGATTTTCATCAAAAAACCTCCTTGCCCCTCATTATAAAAGGATGTTCTCAGTTTGAACAGCGCGGGAAAGAATACCTGTACAAATAGACAGAACGATGGGAAACATATTCATGAATCATGGATATACTTACGAACTGAACCAGCTCCCAATTCACAAAGGCGATGAATGCCACCCTTATTCCCTCCCTTTTTTTCTAGGGTATGTGGAGTAGGAAAAAAGGGTGACAAATATAAAGAGAGCGCGGAAACCGCGCCCTCTAAAGCCATATATTGAATTGTTATTGAACTCTGCCGCCCATTTGCTGCTGAGCGAAAGATACCAAACGTTTTGTGATTTCTCCTCCGACAGAACCGTTAGCGCGGGAAGTTGTATCCGCTCCAAGGTTAACGCCGAATTCAGAAGCGATTTCAAGTTTCATTTGATCGATAGCCTGAGCTGCGCCAGGAACTAGTAAGTCATTTGAAGAGTTTTGGTTAGCCATGTGTAAAATCTCCTTTTTGTTTAGTATGGTTGGGTTAACTGGAGTTGCACCAGTCTGTGGACCCGTCTCGGGTGTCACTGCCGCTCGGCGTAACCCAATGCTTGCCGGCTTGTTACTAGTATTATGTTAAAATGGCCGGAAACTCATGCGGAGAATTGAGTGGTAAATCTTGAGAAGGCATAAAAAAAGCTTAGCCGTTTAGGCTAAGCTAGTCATAAATATGAAAAAGCATCAGTTCATGTATCTCGTTTGTAAGAGCAGGCTCGTCAGCGCGGGCGGGAAACAAATCTCCCCATTCAATCTCACCGCTTTTATGATAGATGCCTTCATAATGGGTTCCTTTATAATAAAACGAAATTCTCCATCCGGGCAGCTTTTCTTTTTGGAACAAAGGTTTCCAGCTGAAATGAGAAATCATTACGGCCACGCTCCTTAAAATTGATATCAATTGACCTGAATACGAACGAATTGTGTTCATTGTACCACTGTTTCAAAACATCATTGAAGAGGTCTTTGTGATGCAGTTTGTCCCAGATTTTGACAAAGATAAGCCCGCTTTATCAAAAAAAGCGGGACAGGTTACGAAGGCCACAGCGCATCATGGGAGGTGATCGCCTTCTCGGATAGATATGACGCGTATTCAAAGCTTCTTCGTTTTGTCAGAGAATCAACATGATGCAAATTCGGATGAGAAAAGATACTGCGGCCCGGACGTGAATTTGCTTCAAACATCCATACCTTACCGTTCTGATCAATGCCAAAATCGAAACCGATCTCCCCGATAAACCCCTCGATATGATCATGAAGCACATGACTTGCCGTCAGTGCCGCAGCAGAAAGCTTTTTAATGACCTCAATTCTTTCAGCGGGATCATCGTACACTTCTGCAAGTGTTTTTACTATTCCGCCATTAGAAAGATGTGTTGTAATGCTGTTTTCTCCGGAAATTTTGACGGCTATGGCTGTCACCGTCCATTTCCCTTTTCTGTTTTTATTCGTATGGACACGGAAATCCGCTGGTTTGCCTTGAAATTTGATCAGATCCACACCTTGCTGAATGAGAAAGTCAGACGGGTCGTGCTGTTTTCGAAATTCTGCCAGAAATGCGGCGGCATCGGAATAATCGATTGAAGAAAACGTTTTGGCGTCATTTGTATGTTTCACCGTCAGGCCGTCGTCTGTTTTTGTCAGCTGATAAATGCCGGTGCCGAGTGCTCCGTTAGCCGGTTTAATATAAACTTTTTTGTATGCAGCGCAGAGCTCATCAATCCGCTCCTCAGATGGTGTCAGCTCGGATTTCGGTAAGAAAGGGGCTGTTCTCGGATCTTGTTCGAGCAGTTGATGAACGCTCCATTTATTGAAAAACGTTTTATTAAACCATGGAATTTGATATTCATCGATCAGTCTCTTTTTTGTATGTTGCAAGAGAAGCGAATCTTCAATTTTTCGGTTTGGCAAACGGTCATAAACGACGTTCGGCAGTGGGACGATTTTTTTCTCCCAGCCGTTTTCTCTGTAGAGGAGCCCCTCAATCGTGCCTTCCTTCCAATTGATTTGGTGCGCGCCAAAAACGAAGCAGTAGCCCCCGGCTTGCTCGTGTAACGTGACGAGCTTAGAAAAAAAGAGAGAACGATCCTTAAAAGGGCGCTCAAGAGATACGGTAAACCCCGCCGTAAAGATGCCGATTAGCGGCCCGATATGCACCGTATGGTCATGAATCAGAATGTCAGCCCTGCTTCGGTGGGGAAGCAAAAGCTCATGAAATAGATTTTCAGAGAGAAGCACGGTTTGGTCTAGGTGCTGTCTGTAAGAAACGTGGCATCTGACAACCTTCGTCCCGAACGCGGCATGCAAAAGTCCGTTTCGCTTCAGCGAAGAGGGCAGGAACAGGGTATTTTCACTGTTTTTGTCTATGCCGATCAAAAACCGTTTACGATTCACGCGGAAGAACTCCTTTCTGGCTTTGCTCAGAAAACAGATATTGGCAGCGCTTTAGGGGACAAGTGTACAGCTGTTCTTTTTGCTCGGGAGAAACACGCAAGATTGACTTTCTGCCCGGCTTGGAATTGATATCCAAGATCCAAATTCTTCCGTCCTTCGCAAGGCATATATCAAGCCCGAGTTCAAACAGCGGCCCGTAGCGCTCGTCAAGATAATACGGAACCGACTGTGTAATCGAGAACACGTCATCAAGTAAGACCACTTGCTGTTTTTTCGGTATATCTTCAAACCAAGAATCAAATGTCAGCGCATCAGATCCGCCAGACAAGTTGGCCAGCAGCCCGTGTTTGTATCCGCGTCTCACTGCCTTTCCGACTGTATTCCATTCACCTGCTTCGTTTTTTTCCATGAACAGGCGGATATCACACGGATATTGTTCCTTATCCTGAATATTTAAGTAAGGCTGAAGCAAATATTGGTGCTGAAGTACTTTTTTGCACCATGTTTTAAAAGAAGCCTGGTTGGAAAAGGTTTTTGTCTGCTTATCTTTTCCGATGTGATACGTAGCGGTAATGTTTTTCTTGCCCAGCTCCAAAAGAATCACGCCTCTGCCTCCTGCGCCGAATGCCGGTTTTAAGATGCAGGCTTTTTCTTTGGATAAGAAGGAGTGAATTTGTTCATAACGGCTCACCTTCATCGTTTCCGGAATATAAGGATTGATCACAGCATGCTGCTGCAGATCATGAAGGACGGTCCACTTATCGGGAAGACCCCGCCCGATAAATTCCGTTTTCGGATATTTTTTGAGCCACTCAACGATAGGTTTTGCTTTTTGGGATTGTGAATCCTTGCCGTAAAAACAGCGGTCATAAATATAATCTGGAATTGCCATTTCAGTTTCATTCCATGTTCTGCTGGCCGAATGATAAACCGATGCTTTGACACGCAAGGTGTCAGGAGAAATATCAAACGGTGTAAACCGGATGAAACGTATGCCAAATTCGGGTGCTCTCTTGGCCAATTCTGCGGAATAGTCCGCTTCATGCTGGCGGGTTAAGGACATAAAACCGAGTGTTATCATGGTGAGACTCCCCCTTTTATTCAAAAGCTGCCGGCGGGTGTCAGCAGCTTTACGCTAAATACATTCAAGATGAACGCAGCTGACGGTATTCTACTTTACAGATTACGATTCTTCACCTTGCCCTATTCCAAAAGAACAAGCTGATTTTCTGACAACAGGAATTTGTCTCCTCGTTTGCTAAGTGATTGCATGAGCATCTATAATACGAATAGGTACATCATCTATATGAAAATAAGCTGAATGACAGATGGAGGAAGATGAATAGGAATGGGTATTGCAGGAACCTTTATTTTTATGATCGTGATCGGCGCTGCTATTGGCGCGGTGACCAATCATTTAGCAATTCAAATGCTATTTAGGCCCTATAAGGCGTACTATTTGTTTGGAAAACGAGTCCCTTTTACCCCCGGGCTGATTCCGAGACGACGGGATGAACTTGCGAAACAAATGGGACTGATGGTAGTCAATCATCTCTTAACCCCTGAGGGCATTAAAAAGCGGCTCGTATCTGATGCAGCCAAAACGCAGGCTCTTCAAGTCGGAGAACAGCTGATTCAAAAGCTGTCACTTTCTGAAGTGACAGTAAAAGAAGCGCTTGAAAAAGCCGGTGTGAAGCGCCCTGATGAAGCGGCAGACGCATGGATCAGCCGCTGGACGGATGATAAACTGAATGAGCTTTTCCGCCAATACGAGCACCAATCGTTAAAAGACCTGGTGCCTTTGGAAGTGCAGGAAAAGCTTGAGGAAAAGATCCCGATGATTTCAGGATATATATTGTCACGCAGTGCCAGTTATTTTGAAAGTGATGAAGGAAAAATCCGTCTCGGCAATATGATTGATGGCTTTTTAAAAGAACGCGGCATGCTTGGAAGCATGGTACAAATGTTTCTGGGTAATACAAGCCTTGCGGACCGCGTACTGCCGGAGCTGCTGAAGTTTTTGCGGAATGAGGAAACAAATAAACTGCTTTCTGATCTCTTGAAAAACGAATGGGGCAAGCTGAGGGAGTATACGTTTTATGAAGCAGACGAAAAATGGAATGCAAAAGCGCTCATTTTTAGCCTGAAACGAAGAGTGCTGCAAACATTTTCGACTGCTCCTTTCTTCGACAATACGATTGGCACACTTACCGTCCGCTATGAATCTGAGCTGACCGAGCAAATGCTGCCGGCACTATTAGACAAATTGCTTGAAGGGGTTTCGGCTAATCTTGAAAGTGTCTTAAAACGGATGCGCCTTGAGGAAATCGTCAAGGAGCAGGTGGATCAGTTCCCGGTGCAGCGGCTTGAAGAAATGGTGCTGTCCATTTCAAAAAAAGAATTTAAAATGATTACCTATTTGGGAGGCCTTCTCGGCGGAATCATAGGTGCAGTTCAAGCGTTGTTTGTCACCCTTTTTTAAGAAGACATGGTTCTTGAATAATGAAAGGAGCTCCATAGTCTGTTATAGTGGAGTGGTATGTCTAAACGGCAATGATGAAAGGAGCTATTCACAATGGCAGTTAATTTTTATGATGTAGCATATGATCTGGAAAATGCATTACGCGGGAGCGAAGAGTTCACCCGTTTGAAAAACCTTTACGATGAAGTAAACGCAGATGAATCAGCGAAGCGCATGTTCGAAAACTTCCGTGATGTACAGCTTAGACTCCAGCAAAAACAAATGGCAGGAGAAGAAATTACACAAGAAGAAGTGACTCAGGCCCAAAAAACAGTTGCGCTAGTACAGCAGCACGAAAAAATTTCTCAGCTGATGGAAGCGGAGCAGCGCATGAGCATGCTGATCGGCGAATTGAACAAAATCATTATGAAGCCTTTAGAAGAGCTTTACGGCAGTGTCGAAGGCTAATCAGCAAAATCCCTTCTTGGAAAAGAAGGGATTTTTTTCCATTCAGCAAACTTGGAAATCCAATGAGTCTTTTACCTCTCCATTGATCATCACTGATAATGTATGAATTCCTTTGTAATGTTTTCTGGTAGTTAGATCCTTAAAGGATTGAACTCTTATGTATGACTTCGTTTCGTTTTTTCTTATAGTTGTTTCTGTTATTTTAAATACTTTTTGATGACGCTGACCTCTTGCTTTTACAAAATCAATTCCGTACTCAATTCTTACTTTTTGATCCCTGTCTGAATGAATAGAGAAAGAAAATTCAAGGCTTTCGCCAATAACTATACGGCTGGATTGACATGTTAAATCATGTAATTGTATCGATTCAGCATTTTCATAACCAAAAAGCGCTAAGGCCTGTTTATCACCCTTTTTTAATAAGGTCCGATAGGCGTGTTTGATGATCCAATCGGTATAAGGATGTGTTCCGTACCATTGATCTGCGACTTTTCTCAGCAAATGAGGGTGCGTTTTTGATATATCATTCAGGTTGTTGGCCACGCTTTTCCTTACATATAAGGACTCGTCCTGCATCAGCTTCTCAAGGATCGGCAGAACGGGGGAAGGATCCGATTTTAAAGCGGGTATCGATTTTCCCCATGGCAGGCGAGGTCTGCTTCCTTCGCTCGCAAGTCTTCTCACGTGTTCATTTTCATGCTCGGCCCATTTAAGAAATTGTGCAATCATTTTTTCTTGATCTAAAAGCAAAAAAGGCCTTACAGCAAATTCTGAGGTAGAATATTGCGTAAAGTATTCCAATGCCTTTATTGATTCCTCCCAATGCGCTAACCCGTACTGTTCCACATAATCAGGGAATAGAATTCCACTGAGTCCTTTAAAGTGAGGGGCTGCATCCCGTAAAATTGAGAGCGCTTCATTGTGATGTTTTGGCAGTGTTTCGTATAAGGAAGCTGTAATGCGGCGCATCCGCTCTTTTAAAGCGAGTTCAGGCCAGTCTTCCTGCAGCAATTGTTCCTCGAAGTTGTCTTGGTTAAAATCAGGACAAGATGCCTTTATATGGTGTATCAATCGAGATATTAGTTTTTCATTGTATATTTCTTTTAAATCAGCCATCTGATCACCGCTTTTTCGTTTATTATTTATATTATATGGGAATGTATGTTCTGTATCAAGCGATTGGTTCCAAAAATTAACAACAAATCCTACCTTAGTATACATCATTTGGATACTTTTTTTAGTTAAAAAAACCCTTGTCATCAGCAAGAAAAACTGAGATAATGGCATTGAAAGCGCCTACACTTACAAGATTTCAATTGGATACGGTCGCATATCATGCCGTTAAATAGAGGGGATAAGCAACAGAGAGTAAGTGTGCGGAGCGCATCATCGGTCAAACAAGGGGTTCCTGATACATGATTTTTCGTAAATCGAAATAACGATATTAGGGAGAATGGCTGCTTCGATCGTATCCTATCATTATGCCAAACATAAAGTCTGCTGAGCCAGGCTTTTTTGCTTTCCGGAAAAGGTTGTTCTAAACACAGAGACAGGGTCATATCCTATACACAAGTACAGTCATCAAGGAGGGGGACATCTCTGTGTCAAAACAATTGCTTGCCTTAAATATAGATGGAGCGCTGCTTCGGTCGAACGGAAAAATTCATCAGGCAACGAAAGACGCGATTGAATATGTTAAGAAAAAAGGGATCTACGTCACACTCGTGACGAACCGCCATTTTCGTTCAGCGCAGAAAATAGCAAAATCGCTGAAGCTTGATGCCAAGCTAATCACCCATAGCGGGTCCTACATCGCTGAGAAAATAGACGCCCCATTTTTTGAAAAAAGAATTTCTGACGATCACACCTTTAACATTGTTCAAGTGCTGGAGAGCTATCAATGTAATATTCGGCTTCTTCACGAGAAGTATTCCATTGGAAACAAGAAAAAGGTGAATTCAAATTTATTGGGGAAAGCACTTATTCATCCGTCTGACCCGATCTTTTATCCAGTCCAGTTCGTTGAATCATTAAGCGATCTTCTCATGGATGAGCCGGTAAGTGCACCTGTCATCGAAGTGTATACGGAGCACGACATTCAGCATGACATCACAGAAACGATTACGAAAGCCTTCCCTGCGGTTGATGTTATTCACGTAAACGATGAGAAGCTGAATATCGTCCCGAAAGGTGTCTCGAAGGAAGCCGGCCTGGCCCTTGTCGCTTCAGAGTTGGGCCTGACTATGGATGATGTCGTGGCCATCGGGCATCAGTATGACGACCTCCCGATGATTGAACTTGCCGGACTTGGGGTAGCGATGGGGAACGCCGCTCCGGAGATCAAGAGAAAGGCAGATTGGGTCACAAGGTCGAATGACGAGCAAGGTGTTGCTTACATGATGAAGGAATATTTTCGAATGCAGCAGCGAAAAGGATTTCTTGATAAGTTCCACATGAAACGTGTGTAAAAAAAGCCGCTCGCGCCCTGACAGGTGCGGCGGCTTTTTTGCCGGATTGATTTTAACGGTTTATTTCTGTACACTAAAGAAAGTTTTGAATCTGATAAATTAGGTGATGAAGTTGCAAATTAAAATAGAAGGCATACATGATGACCGCCTGCATCGGCCTCTGCAAAATATTGCAAATTTGTTTTATGAGGAGTGCGAGCTTGTGTACGGCGGAGAGGAGCCCGCAGATTTTGTCATTTCTTTAGATTGCTCACAAACGGATGAGCATGTGACGGTTTCGGGAGAAGTGAAGGGAACTGTCATAAAGGAGCAGCATACAAAATCTTTTTCTCCCGATATGAATGAAAAAGAAGCCTTTAAGCAAGTGAAAAACACGATTTCTTATGTGTATCTCAATCTTCTTCAGGCGCATACGGGCATCACGCAAAAGTGGGGAATTCTTACAGGCATCCGGCCCACAAAACTGCTTCATAAAAAGCTGCAAAGCGGAATGCCGAAGGCGCAAGCTCACACTGAATTGAAAAAAGACTATTTAATTCATGATGAGAAAATTGAGTTAATGCAAGAAATTGTTGACCGACAGCTGGAGGCAGTACCGGATTTGTATCAAGTAAAGGATGAAGTCAGCATTTATATCGGCATCCCGTTCTGTCCGACAAAGTGCGCATATTGCACATTCCCTGCATACGCCATTCAAGGGCAGGCGGGCAGAGTCGGCTCTTTCTTATGGGGGCTGCATTACGAAATGCAGAAAATCGGCGAATGGCTGAAGGAGCATGATGTCAAGGTTACAACCATTTACTTTGGCGGCGGGACACCGACAAGCATTACCGCGGAGGAAATGGATTTGCTGTATGAGGAAATGGTCCGCTCCTTCCCGGATGTGAAAAACATTCGCGAGATTACGGTGGAGGCCGGACGCCCTGACACAATTACAGAAGAAAAACTCGCCGTTTTAAACAAATATGACATTGACCGGATCAGCATCAATCCGCAATCCTATGAAAACGAAACGCTAAAGGCGATCGGGCGGCATCATACGGTTGAAGAGACCATTGAGAAATATCATCTGTCACGCCGGCACGGCATGAATAATATCAACATGGACTTGATTATCGGTTTGCCTGGGGAAGGCGTGAAGGAATTCAGACACAGCCTTTCAGAAACGGAAAAGCTGATGCCGGAATCTCTTACGGTTCATACGCTTTCCTTTAAACGGGCGTCAGAAATGACGAGAAACAAGCATAAATACAAAGTCGCCGGCAGGGAAGAGGTTTCTCAAATGATGGATGACGCGGTAGCCTGGACGAAAGAGCATGGGTACGTGCCTTATTATTTATACCGCCAGAAAAACATTCTTGGAAACCTTGAAAACGTCGGATACTCTTTGCCGGGACAAGAAAGCATCTACAACATTATGATTATGGAAGAGGTCCAGACGATTATCGGAATCGGCTGCGGCGCTGCTAGTAAATTTATTGATCGGGATACAGGGAAAATCACGCATTTTGCGAATCCGAAAGATCCGAAATCGTACAATGAGCGCTTCGAGCACTACACGGACGAAAAAATCAAATATTTAGAGCAGATTTTTGAAAAAACGACAAAGCAGCACTGATTACAGTGCTGCTTTTTTTATCCCTGTTTTTTTGCGGGCTGAACCTCAGGCTTCCATTTAAATACCTTGTTCAGCAAGCGGTAAATTCGTTTTGATTCCTTTGTGACAAGCGGTCCCAAAATCGCCAGAATGAGGACATATAATGCGGCAAACGGTTTTAATGTGGCCGACAGTCCGCCGGCTATTCCGAGATTCGCAACGATAATCGAAAATTCTCCCCGCGATACGATCGTCAGCCCGATATTCGATGAAGCCTTATGAGAAAGCCCTGCGCGTCGTCCTGCCACCATTCCGGCGATAAAATTTCCCAGAATGGTCAAAATCACTGCACCCAACGCAAGCCAAACCGCTTCACCAAGCGAAAACGGATCGATACTGAGGCCGAAGCTGAAAAAGAACATCGCACCGAAGAAGTCGCGAAACGGAACAACGAGGTGTTCAATCCTATCGGAATGCTCTGTTTCTGAAAAGACCAAACCGAGCAGCAGCGCGCCGATTGCTTCTGCTACATGAATCGTCTCTGAAAACCCGGCGATAAAAAAGAGTGCTGCGAAAATGACGATAATAAACACTTCGTTTGAGCGAATGTCCAACAGTTTGTTCAACAGCGGCGGGAGTTTTCTTGCTGCGATAAAAAACAGCAGCATATAACCGAAGGCGATCAAAATGGACAAGAGTGCACTCCCGACTGATGTCGCATCGCCTAACACAAGGCCGGAGACAACGGACAAATACACGGCAAGGAAAATATCCTCAAACATAATGATGCCGAGAATCAGCTCGGTTTCCGGATTCGCGGTTCTTTTTAAATCAACGAGCACTTTTGCGACAATCGCACTTGACGAGATTGTGATGACCCCTGCGAGGACGAGGGTTTCCAGAAAGGAAAACCCGGTAATAAAACCGTAAAGCAGCCCGAGGCTGAAATTAATCAAGATATAAATCGTTCCGCCGACCGCGATTGATTTTCCGGATTTGATCAACTTTCCGACAGAGAATTCGAGTCCGAGATAAAAGAGGAGGAACAGTACGCCCATCCGCCCGAAAAACTCGATGATTTCACTGCTTTCTATAAATGTTAGGTCAATAATCCCCGCTTTCGGTGCGTGCGGTCCAACAAGCATTCCCAGCACAATCAGAAACGGAATAATCGAAAATTTAATTTTATTGGCGATCACACTGGCGATTGCCACAAGCACAAGTGCAGTTCCGACTTCAAATACAAGATGGTCCATCGGGGCTCACACGCCCTCTCCAGAAAGAAAATCGTGAATCAGTTTCTTCAGATGCTTTCTCTCACCTGAGAGGACAAGGGTGTCATTTTCTTCAATAATCGAATCGGCTCCGGGATTTAGGAGCTTTTCCTGGTTGTGTTTGATAATCGCAATAACAGTGACATCGTAATTCTGGCGGACATCAAGCTCTCCGAGTGTGCGCCCGATCGATTTGGCGCCTTTTTCGACCTTAAACCATTCAATAATCAGATCGCTGAAGGCCATTTCGATGGACTCCAGAGCTTGCGGTTTATAGACCATGCCCCCGAGAATAGCTGCAATTTGCCTTGCTTCAGAATCATCCAATGAAATATTTGAAAGAAGCTCATCCGGGTCCCGGTCATTAAACCGGTAAATTTCTCTTCTTCCGTCATCATGAATGATAATCGTCATTTTTTCGTGGCTTCTTGTTTCGATTTCAAACTTTTTGCCGATGCCCGGCAGATCGTTTTCTTTAATATTCAATGAAAATCCCTCCGAATGTAGTGTTGGCAGTATGGGGTGAGTTACAAATAAAACTTGAGCAAATTATATTCGGAGGTAATTAGACTGGTATTTGACAGGGACGGCCCAAGCCTTTTCCAGCCTGTTTATCAGCGGTTCGTCAAGTGGTTTGACAGAGAGCTGCCTGACAGACTGTGCCAGCGGGCTGTACTCTTTGATCAGCTCAGCCGGGTGCATGCTGCCCGGCGACGGCGTTTTTGCCGATTGTGTTTCCTGCGGATATGAGGACATAGGCACATAGCTGTCAGTGCTTGCTTCAAACTGAGAAGGCAGAACCACGTCCGAAGGGGGAAAGTACACCATAAATAAACTTAACAGAAAACTGATCAGCAATTTATCCATGTTCCTTTCCTCCCTTCTCGTCAAGATATCCCTTCTTTTTCACTATATAAAACTTTATGTTTCCATTCAAACAATATGCATTTTTCAGTATCTATTGACCTTGAAAAATAAAAAGGTTTATTTGAGGATGGCGGGGAATGTATATGTGAAGGAAAAAAGCAAGCGCATACATGGAGGTGTTTCATATGGAGTTTATTCAGTATGAAGTGAATGGAGCCGTTGCCGAGATTATCCTGAATCGACCTGATGCCCATCACGCCCTTAATGAACAGATGCTGTCTGAATTGAAGGAGGCGGTCGAAATGGCGGCTGCAAGCGAGGCGCTCATCGTTCTCTTGAGAGGAACGGGGAAAGGCTTTTCGGCCGGCGGAGATATCCGGATGATGACATCAGAGCATGACCCTGATCAATTTAAGCAGCTGATGGATACGATTGAGGCTGTCACTCTGACGTTATATCAGATGAAGAAAGTAACAATTGCAGCTATTCACGGCGCTGCTGCGGGATTGGGTCTGAGTTTGGCGCTTTGCGCTGACATTGTGCTCGCGGAAAAAAACGCCGTTCTCGCGATGAATTTTATCGGCATTGGGCTTGTTCCAGACGGCGGAGGGCATTATTTGCTGAAGAAAAGAATTGGGGAAGCGAAGGCGAAAAAGCTGATTTGGAGCGGGAAAAAACTTTCCGCCGCGGAAGCCGCCGATATGGGGCTCCTTGACGGGACATTTGCCGGAGACCCTGCGGAAGGCGCAAGACCCTTTATCGAAACCCTTTTGGCCTCACCTCTTTTGGCGATGATCGAAACGAAAGGTATCTTTCAAAGCCTCCAGCTTGAAGAACTGAAAAAGGTGCTCTCTCTTGAGCGCAGCGCCCAAGAGAAAATGAGAAGGACCAAGGATCACCAAGAAGGAATCCGTGCCTTTTTAGAAAAACGGGAGCCGAAGTTCCAAGTGTAACAGATCAGCCGGAAAGCTGATCATCTGTGAAACAAAATCAGCTTTCCGGCTGCATTGACTAAACGATGGGTATGACTGTGAAGCTCTTTTTCTTTTAAGAGGGCTTCACCATGCGTTTTAGCCGCTTCTTCATTTTTCGCCTCGAATCGCTCGTTTACCACTGTTTTCCCCGAAGGATCAAAAGCTGTAAGGAAATATTCAGCCATCAGGTTTCCCCTCCATTTTCAAGGTTTATCAGTCTTCTTCATTTATATTCTAAAAAGGAAATCAAAATCCTTTATTATGTTCCATCCAATATTAGTATATAATGGGTCAGGGAAGGAGGAGATTCAGTGCTTAAGATTGATCACGTAACGAAGACATTTGGAGATTTTAAAGCCGTTGACGGATTGGACTTAGACATTCCGGAACAGCAAATGTTCGGTCTTTTAGGCGCAAACGGAGCGGGAAAAACGACGACGTTTCGCATGATCCTTGGCTTATTAAGCATTACAGAGGGCTCAATCAGCTGGAAGGGCCACCCTGTTAATTACAGTATCAGCAACAAAATCGGTTATTTGCCGGAAGAGCGGGGGCTTTATCCGAAAATGAAGGTAAAGGATCAGCTCGTCTATCTTGCCAGATTAAAAGGGATGGAGAAGCGGGAGGCTGTAAAAGAGCTCGGCACATGGCTTGAACGCTTCAATATAACAGATTACGAGAATAAGAAGGTTGAAGAGCTTTCGAAGGGAAATCAGCAGAAAATCCAATTTATTTCGGCTGTTTTGCATAAGCCGGAGCTGCTGATTCTTGATGAACCATTCAGCGGCCTGGACCCTGTCAATGTTGAGCTGTTAAAAGAGGCTGTGATTTCTTTGAAAAACAGCGGCGTTTCTATTTTATTTTCTAGCCATCGGATGGAGCATGTGGAGGAGCTATGTGAGAACCTTTGCATACTGCAGAAAGGAAAGCCGGTTGTGCAAGGCAAGCTGAAGGAGATAAAGCGTTCCTTCGGCAAAAAGAATGTCACCATTCACGCCGATGAAGATCTGCGTTTTTTGCAGTCTCATGAAGGCATTCTCCAATGGAAGGAAACGGCCGGAGGCGTCAAGCTGCAGATCGCTAATGAAGACATTTCTCAAGAGATCTTTGCTATGCTCCAAGGAAAAGGGTTTATCAGAAAGTTTGAGCTTGAAGAGCCGTCATTGCATGATATTTTTATAGAAAAGGTGGGGGCCGTCTATGAATAAATTTTGGATCATGCTTTCTCATACATATAAAAATAAGATTATGGCAAAATCCTTTATTATTTCGACTGTCATCACAGTACTGCTTGTTTTAGTTGTAACGAATCTGGAGTCGATCATTTCTTTGTTTCAAGGTGATAATGCGAAAGAAAAAATCGCCGTTGTTGATGAAACAAACGAATTATATCCGATTTTCTCGAAGCAGCTGAAAGCGGTGGATACAAACAGTGATCTTGATGTGAAGCAATCGAAGCAATCGGAGGATGAAGTCACAAAGCAAGTCAAAGATGAAGCGCTTGATGGCATGCTCATCATTAAACGAGATGAAAAAGGAACCATTTCAGGAACATATAAAGCGTTAACGATTTCTGATGAAAGCACGTACCAAACGCTGCAGCAGGCGCTGACGCAAACCAAAACGGCTGTCGGAACGGCGGAGCTCGGCGTTTCGCAGGAAACGATCAGCAGCCTTTATGCGCCCGTTACTGTCGGGCAGGAGGCACTGAAAGAGGGTGCGAAGTCTGAGGAAGAGCTGGGCCAGACGGTAGGGCTTGTTTATATTATGCTGTTCGTCATTTATTTCTCTGTGATTATGTATGCCAGCATGATTGCGATGGAGGTTGCAACCGAAAAATCTTCGCGAGTCATGGAAATCCTGATCTCAAGCATGCCGCCGATCCAGCAGATGTTTGCAAAGCTGCTTGGCATCGGGCTCGTCGGGATCACGCAGCTTGCTATCATTATAGGAGCCGGCTCTCTGTCGCTTAAGCTGAACCAAAAGAGCGAAACGGCATCATCTGTCGGCGGATTTCTTAATCTGACCGACGTATCAGCAACCACTGTCATCTATGCTGTGATTTTCTTTTTGCTCGGCTACTTTTTATACGCGACACTTGCCGCGTTTCTCGGCAGTGTCGTCAGCAGAATAGAGGACGTGCAGCAAACGATCACGCCGATGACGCTATTGGTTGTCGCCGGTTTTATGATCGCGATGTTCGGCTTGAATGCACCTGATGCAGGATTTATTACGGTAACCTCGTTTATTCCGTTTTTTACACCAATGATTATGTTCTTGCGCGTCGGTATGCTTGATATTCCGTTATGGCAGGCTGCTGCCGGAATCGGAATCACGCTGCTCACCATTGTCATACTGGCTGTCATCGGCGCCAGAATTTACAAGGGCGGTGTATTGATTTACGGCAACTCAAGCGCATTCAAAGCGATCAAACAAGCACTTCGTTTAGCGAAAAATTGATTAAAACAGCCTGGGGATTCTCAGGCTGTTTCTTTATTGACAGAACGTGCATTCGCAAGAATTCGATGCTAAAATAAGGGTACTTCATCCTGGAAAGGAGCAGAATGTTGACTGATCTAACCTTTATTCATGCGGCAGATCTACATCTAGACAGCCCGTTTTACGGGATATCGCATCTGCCGGAACCGATTTTTGCCCGGATTAAAGAAAGCACATTTAAAAGCGTGAAACATATGATAGATGCTGCAGTAAGAGAAAACGTTGATTTCATTTTGCTGGCGGGGGACCTGTTTGACGAAGCCAATCGAAGCTTAAAGGCGCAGCTCTTTTTGAAAAAACAGTTTGAAAGACTGAGAGAATGCGGGATTTCAGTTTATGTGATCTTTGGGAACCACGATCATCTTGGCGGGGAGTGGACGCCGATTGAATGGCCTGAGAATGTCCATATTTTTTCGTCCGCAGTTCCTGAAGAAAAATCGTTTTATAAAGAAGGCAGGCGCATAGCAAGCATTTACGGTTTCAGCTATCAGGCCAGAGCCGTGACGGAAAACCAAGCCGCCCGCTATCGAAGGTCGACTGACGCGCCGTTTCATATCGGTATGCTCCATGGCACACTATCAGGATCTGAAGGACACGATCCGTATTGCCCGTTTACGCATGACGATCTCGTGAAAAGCGGAATGGATTATTGGGCGCTTGGCCATATACATAAACGCCAGGTTCTTTCTGCCGAGCACCCGGCAATCATCTATCCGGGAAACACGCAAGCGTGCCATATGAAGGAGACGGGAGATAAAGGCTATTATCTCGTTCGTGTGACTAACGGAGATATTTCTTATGAATTTCAGAAAGCGCATGATGTCCTGTGGGAAAAAGCGGCAGTTGATGTGACGGGGGCAAAGAATATGACTGCCCTTTTCCAAATGGTTGAGGACGCGTTTTCGAAGCTCCGGATAAAGGGGAGCCCTGTTTGTGTAAGACTCGTATTACAAGGGCGGGCGCCGGAATGGCTGCTGGAGGCTCCGAAAGGCACCTTGGATGAGCTTCTCGAAGCCTTTCAGGAGCAAGAGGCTGAGGAGGAACACTTCGTTTGGCCGCTTTCGTTGGACGATGAGATAGAAAATGAAGCAAACCTTACAAACCTTGATCCTTTTTTTGGCGGTTTATTTGCGGACATTGACCGCGGCGATCTGTCAGATGTGCTGGAAGGGCTTGAGCGCCATCCTGTGTACAGAAGGCACGTGGACCGGTTTAGCCAAGAGGAATTACAGGAAATAAAAGAGCAGGCACAGATTTTATTGAAAAGACAGCTTAAGGTGCTTGAAATATGAGGCGGTGAAAGCTTTGCGAATTACATCTTTACATATCTACCAATACGGGAAATTTTCCAATCAGACCTTTCACTTTTCCGCCTCGCCTGTCCAATTAATCTACGGATTAAATGAGGCAGGGAAAACGACGATAATGTCATTTATTGAAAGCATGCTGTTTGGTTTTCCAAAAACGAAAAAATATGAACCGAAAACAGGCGGTGTCTATGGCGGTGTTCTTGAAGCTGAACATCCTGAGTATGGGGCTGTGAAAATTGAACGGACGAAGGGGACTGCCGAAAAGCTGAGAGTGTACACAGAAAAAGGCGAAGTGAAGCAAGAAGATTTTTTAAAGCAGCTGTTCCAGGGCACAGACAGGGCGCTGTACAAAGCCATTTATTCGTTTGACGTATTCGGGCTGCAGGAAATTCACGCCTTTAATCGGGACAAGATAGGGGAATTTTTGCTGTTTTCCAGCTTGTTTGGCGCTGAAGCCGTATCTAAGCTTGATTCACAGCTAACAAAGGAAAGCGAAAGGCTCTATAAACCAAACGGGCGAAACCCTCAATTGAATCAGGAGCTGGAAACGCTTAAGCAGCTGGGAGCGAAGCTAAAACAGGCTGAAGCAGAGGAAGCGGGCTATCATCAGATTCTTGAGGAAAAAAGAACGCTCGAAGCCCGTCTTGCAACCGCAGAAACCGAATTGAAAGAGGCAGCAGGCCATATCCGAACGATTGAGGGAGCGATTGAGCTGAAGCCGCTGCTAAATGAAAAAGCGGCGCTGGAACAGGCGATGGCACAATATCCGGAACAGGCGGGACAATTTCCGGCTGACGGACTGCATCAGCTGGAAAAATATGAATCTCACCTTCACCCGAAATCCGCACAGCTGGAGGCGCTTCGGGTGAAGATGGCGGAGCTGGACAAACAGATGCAAAAGCTTAATCCGGATAAAGACATTTTGGCGAAAGAAACGCTGATACAAGAGATTTCGGCAGCGTTTCATATGTACCAATCCTATGGAGAACAGCTCGCCGCCATTCAGGCACAGCTGCGCCAGTCATCTGCACAGGCAGCGGCAGGACTGGAACAGCTCAATAAAACGGATGAAAATGAGCTCCTGAAAATGAACTCGTCATATGACTATGAATGGCAGCTTCAGCAGGCGGTGCAGCAATACGTACAGGCAAGAGACAGAAAACGGCAGCTTGATGAGACGTTTGAACTTGCCCGGCAAGAGCTGGAAGACGCAGAAAAGGCCGTTCATGCCGCTTCGTCCGCTATCCTTGAAAACAACGAAAGAAAAGATAAAGAAGCGGCTCTTAAAGCATATGATGAAGCACAGGGGCAGCATCAGGAGCAAGCGAAGCTGAGAGAGCAGCTGAGGTTTTTTGAAAGGCAGCAGGCTAAACAGAAAAAGGTTGTCATTGCAGCTGGTATGTTGTTCATCGTTCTCTTTCTGTTGCTGCAGCAATGGATTCCCGCCATAAGTATCGGCGCTGCCCTTCTTGTATATTGGCTTGTGTCTGGGAAAAAAACACCGTCTTCCGGAAACAGCCGGGAGATGAGACAGCCAATGACAAACATTTCACCGGCAGAAGCCGAAGCGCTTAGAGAAGCGTTATGGGAGGATGACCGCAATAAACAGCATCTCATCACCCAGCGGGCAGTGCTCCAGCAAAAAGAGGCGGCGTATGAAAGAGTCATCCAGCAGTTTGAACAGTGGGAAGCCGATATGGCCCCGTCCTTTTCACAGGTCGAGTCTTTTATGAAGGAGCTCGGATTCAAGGAAGATCCTTCTTTTTTACTTGATGCATACAGCTTAATGAAGGATGTCAAAAAAGAAGTGAAGAAAAAGCATGAGCTGACAATTGAAGCAGGCAGGCTGAAAAAGCACCGACGCACATTCGAAGAACGCGTCAACATGCTTCATCCTGCGAATGAGAGTCAGAACATCTCCATCTCGGACGCCCTTCACACATTGCGGAAAAACGTTGAACGTGAAAAAGAAATTGCGAAGCAAAAAAAGGCTATTGAAACAGATATTTATTATACAAAGGAGCAGCTGCTGGAGCTGGAGCAAGAAATACAGTATTTTGAAGCACAGATCGAACAGCTATTTGCCGCGGCGGCTGCAAAAGACAGAAATGAGTTTTGCGCCATAGCTGACATCAGCAGGCAATTGAAGGATACGGAGAACAAGCTTCATCACGTAAACGCACAGCTTCAAGGCGGACACCCAGAGGAGCTTGAACTGGCGGATTCCAATACGCTTTCTGAATTGAAAAACAAGCAAGTAGTTGAAAATGAAAGAAAAGAGCGGCTGACTGAGGAGATTCAACACCTTCGCAGCCAAATCGCATTGCTCTTCGTCAAACAGGAACAATTAGAGGCTTCGGGATTGGTCTCAGATCTCAAGCTTCAAACGGAAATGCAAAAAGAGCGTGTAAAAGAAATCGCTAAAAAATGGGCCTCGATCCAAATGATCAAACAGGTGATCCGAAACAAATTGGAACGGCATAAAAAAGTCGAGCTCCCACGCCTTCTGGAGACGGCCGGAGAATTTTTCCGCCCGCTGACCGACGGAAGCTACAAGACGATTTATTTTTCTGAAACAGATGATTCTATTATGGTCATGCGTTGTGATGGAACTGTCTATCACGCGGAAGAGCTATCACAGGGAACATGTGAGCAGCTGTATACAGCGATCCGGTTTGCCCTGGCCGTTACGCGTCAGGATGGGTCAAGGCTTCCGTTTCAGCTTGACGACAGCTTTGTTCATTTTGATCAGGAAAGGCTCAAACGAGTATTAGACGTTCTTTATAATTTATCCGAAGACGGAAGGCAGATTTTATATTTTACATGCCATGACCATGTGAAAGATGCATTTCAAAGCAGCCAAATCATTCATTTGGTGTCATAAAAGAGGTTCTATAGCTGTAAAACGGTATGTGATATACTGGTATTATGTAAGATACGGAGGGAGCTTTAATAGAATGGCTAAAGGGATTATGCTACATGAGGTTGGCGAACAGGTGGACCAATATCTATTGATTAAATCCTCGACGAAAGGGATTGCCAGCAATGGAAAACCGTTTTTAACGCTGATGCTGCAAGACCAGTCAGGTGATATTGAGGCGAAGCTGTGGGATGCCAAGCAAAGCGATGAAGTGACCTATGCGCCGCAGACGATTGTGAAGGTCGTGGGGGATGTTCACCATTACCGCGGGCGCAATCAGCTGAAGCTGAGAAATATCAGGCCGGTGAGCGAGCATGAAAACGTCAATATTGATGATTTTTTAGAAACCGCGCCGATTCCGAAAAATGAAATGATGGATACCATCACTCAATATATATTTGAAATGAAAAATTCGAATATCCAACGGATCACAAGATTTTTAGTCAAAAAACACGAAACTGAATTTATGGATTATCCGGCGGCTACGAAAAACCACCATGAGTTTGTCTCAGGTTTAGCGTATCATGTTGTGTCTATGCTGAATCTGGCGAAATCCATTGCAGATTTATATCCGTCTCTTGACCGCGATCTGCTTTATGCTGGCGTTATCCTGCATGATCTTGGAAAAGTAAAAGAGCTGTCCGGCCCTGTTTCCACTTCGTATACGGTCGAAGGCAATTTGCTCGGCCATATTTCGATTATGGTCACAGAGCTGTCAAAAGCGGCTGAGGAGCTTCAAATCGATTCTGAAGAGGTGTTAATTCTTCAGCACTTGATTTTGAGTCACCACGGCAAAGCAGAATGGGGCAGCCCGAAACCGCCGATGGTGAAAGAAGCGGAAATTTTACACTATATAGACAACCTGGATGCAAAAATGAATATGATGGACAGAGCGCTTGAGCGCGTGAAGCCGGGTGAATACACTGAACGTGTATTTGCACTGGAAAACCGTTCCTTTTATAAACCGACTTTTCATAAATAATCGTAAAAGGACTGATGCTGAAACATTCAGGTCAGTCCTTTTTTATGCGCTTTTGCCGCTCATAACTCGTCTCATTCCGGCATATGGTTAAGAATAAAGAATCTATGCAAAAAGGGGGAGGAGCCCGTGTTATTTTTTCCATGGTGGGTGTATCTTTGTATTGTAGGTATCATTTTCAGTGCATATAAACTTGTGGCGGCAGCCAAGGAGGAAGAAAAAGTAGACCAGTCTTTTATTGAAAAAGAAGGGCAGATTTATATGGAGAGAATGGAAAAGGAGAGAGAACGCCGCAGTTCTCAACAGCATGATGAAGAAAATCCAAACCATTCCATCGCATAAAAAAGCTGTGCAGCTCAATGAGCCTGCACAGCTTTTTTATTATTTAGAACTGCTGCTTGTTGAAGACGTGTTAAATGTGTCTTTCAGGTCTTTATCCTTCACTTCAACGTCAGCTTTCTTCATGACTTTTTGAACAGCTTCTTGGACAGCTGTGGTGTCATTTAATTTTTGTTCAAGAACTTCGGATTTCAGTTCTTTTTTCATATCATCGTATTTGCCGCGTTCTTCAGTCTTTTTAATAATGTGGTAGCCGTATTGTGTTTTGACAGGATCACTGACTTCACCTGTTTTTAATTTGAATGCAGCTTTGCTGAATTCAGCCACCATACCGTCTTTTGCGAACCAGCCAAGGTCCCCGCCTTGTGAAGCAGAATTGTCTGTAGAGTATTCTTTCGCAAGGTCTTCAAATTTCTCGCCTTTTTTCAGCTTTTTCTCTACTTCTTCAGCTGTCTTTTTATCAGCGACAAGGATGTGGCTTGCATGGATTTTGTCTTTTAAGCCTTCCCAGTACTCTTTAGTATCAGCATCTGTTACTTTGATGTTATCTTTAGCTGCCTTTTGCGTGAGCAATTCATATTTTACTTGTTCTTTAAGGTAATCCTTTCCATATTGCTCTTCGAGAGCAGTATATTGATCGCCAAGCTGTGTTTTGTATTCTTTTAGTTTGTTGTCAATTTCTTTATCTGTCACTTTATATTTCTTGTCTAATACTTTTTCTTGCACCAGCTGTGTCAGGACGCTTGCACCAGCTGTTTTCTTCATATTTGTGTAAAGCTCGCCTTTTGTTACATCGCCTGCGTCTGTTTTTGCGATGACTTCTTTGTCGCCGCTGCTGCAAGCACTGAGAGCGAGGATGCTTGTAGCAGTGATAGCTGCTATTGCGATTTTCTTCATTGTTTTCAAACACTCCTAATCATTCCAAATTAAATTACCTATGCGTATCATAACATATTGTGGCTTTCTGTAAAAAGATTTTAAATAAAGGGCATTCGTCTAGTCAAACTTTTGCTGATGGCATACTTATATATTGATCAAGAAAAGGAGGTATGTAACATGAGCGGAGGATACTCTAACGGATTCGCGCTGCTTGTAGTACTGTTCATTTTGCTTATCATCGTAGGTGCAGCTTACATCTACTAAGCAGCCCGGGGATCGCTTGCAAGATAAGCGATCCTTTATTTTCACTAGCGCCTAATCGTTTCAAGCATGAATTGCATAAGATGTAATTGGTAAATAAAGCTTTTTACAGGAGGTGCTTTTTAAGATGGGTGAAGTATTTGCAGGCGGATTCGCTTTATTGGTTGTGTTATTTATTTTATTGATTATCATCGGCGCTTCTTGGCTGTACTAATCAAAATAAAAAAGCATAGCTGCTGAATCAGCAGCTATGCTTTCTTTTGTATTTACACTGTAAAGGAGATCTCCACAAACGAAGAGATCAGTAAAATTAATATAGATACGTTAATAAATCGGAATACCTTATCTTGCCGCTCTTCAGGAATCTCTCTGACAAGGCATAATGTATTGGTGAGCCTGTTTATGAAATATAAAATAAACACGGCAGCCACGATAAAATAGAATAAAATGATGGGAGATTCCCCCTCTCTCTGAACTGTCCCATATTACATTACCAAATATTTATTAAAAAAGATAGAATGCAAATTGAAAAATCGCCACTAGCGCCAAGGATTGGCTACTTTTCAACAAGAATATCCAAGCCGTCTGCTTCCTGATCAATGAAAGCGGCTTTCGGCGCTTTTATCAGCTTGAGAGCCAGCAAGAAGTCAGGCAGACAGTAGCCGGCATGAATGCCCGAAATCATGCAGAAATAATGGGCGTGATTCGGAAAAGCCAGCGCGGCGTAAAACAGTACAGGCGTAATCAGCAAGAACGGGCTTACGAGTGAAATCAGCATTGTTGTTTTTGGTATTCGTTTCCATGTGCGCATGCGTAGTATATAAAACTTTTTTTCTATTTTTCTTTTTTTGCAGATGATTGGCAGGACATGGATGACTTTATGTACAAATAGAATAACGACGAGCAAACCGCCGAATAAAGGTACATATTCATCGCTTAAGCTTGTGCCAGGCCGCAGCAGCTCAAATGCTAAAAAGGTAGATATAAAAACCAAAATCATAAAACATACAGCAGTTAATATTATGCGAACGGCACCATAATCCTTCATGAGATTTATGGTCTTCCAGCAATTCATCAAAGTCATCCTTCCATACATCTTGAATAGAATCTCAAAATAATTTACTCCTCCCAAGAGAAAAAATCAATGCTTTTTTAAGAAAAAATATCATCCGGCAGGTATTTTTTTGAAACAAGCAAACAAACTGCGAAATATGGGGTTAGAACTTTCTTCTCAGTGAATTATCAGCTAAAATAAGATTAAAGATAGAAAGAAGTGGTGTGGATGGATTCGATGGATCATCGCATTAAGCGATTAGAATATTACATACAATTATTAGTGAAAACAGTAGATATGGACAGGTACCCCTTCTATGCGCTTCTCATTGATAAAGGGCTGAGCAGGGAAGAGGGGGAAGAGGTTATGAGGATATGCGATGAATTGTCGGAAGAGCTGGCAGCACAAAAAGCGCAAGGATTTGTAACCTTCGATAAGCTCCTTGCGCTTTTTGCCGGACAGCTGAATGAAAAGTTAGATGTTCATGAAACGATTTTTGCCCTGTATGAGCAGGGGCTTTATCAAGAGCTGATGGAAGTCTTTATCGATATCATGAAGCACTTTGATTAACTGTTTACAGGTTCGAGCTCTTCTGCCGGTTCATCCGCCGCACTGTCCTTTGCTTTTTTCTTCAGTTTTCCGTTTGCGCTTTCAAAGTCATTGTCAATATTGGTGAGTGACGTTTCGAAAATTTCCATAAAATCATCGCCGTAGATATGGCGTATCATACACATCATTTCAGCCACTTCAGGGAATTTTCCGAATAAATGATACAGAGGCTGTGACCCTTTAAAAACCGCGTTGCGTGTCGGATCAAATTCCTCAAGCAAGCTCCAGAATACCTCAGTGCCTTCCTCAGTCAATTGGACGTATGTGTTCCGTTTATCATTCAGCCGTTTGGAGAATCTTAAATATCCTCGTTCTTCCAGCTTTTTTGAAAAGTTGAATGCGGTTGATACGTGCATGACCCCGAATTTCGCGATTTCAGAAATGGAAGCTCCATTCAATTGATACGCAATCCATAAAATATGATGCTCATTAATATTCAGGTCATACGGTTTGAGCCATTGCTGCCAATCCTTCTCGATCGATTTCCAAAGAGCCTTGCTAAGCTGAGCCATTTTCTGGGTGAAGACCAGAGCCTCTTTCACATCATAGGGCGGTTCCACTCGATTCATTACGTCACCTGCTTCTCTTTTTCTTTTTCTCTATTATGCCAATAAAATAAAGATTAATAAAGATGAAAATGTAAGAATTTTTTAATAAATTCACAATCCATTGCGGCGAGAGGCTTTTTCGGCAAAAAAAAATGCGGGTCTAATTTCAGCCCGCATTTTTTCTTTAGAATAGGATATTAGTTTTGTAAGGTTTTCTCCAGCTGTCTGATTTTCTCTTCAATATCAGCGATTTCTTTTTGCAGATCCTGCTGGTGAGGCTTGATCTCTTCCTGCCATTTTTTAATGGACGTTTGGAGCTCGCCGCTCACGTCTTTAATGACATCTGTACTTTCTTTTGCCGCTTTGATCAGCTGGTCTTTTAATGCAAGCCCGTCTGATTTTAAGCGTTTGATCGTTTCTTCGAAAGAATCATAATTGGTTTTCATTTTTTCACGCAGCTGCTTTCCTGAGGAAGGTGCAGAAAGAAGAACTGCTGCTCCTCCGATGATGCCGCCTACGAATAGTCCTGTTAATAGAGAACGTCCGTCCGCCATTACAATCACCCCGTCTTTTTCTTGAAAATAGGATTCATTCAGCATTTTTCATTTTTGTTGAAAGCCTGAACTTCTATACATAGCTTGCTTTATTTTAGCATATTTTTTAAGTGAAAAGGAGGGAGAAGGTTGTCTGTCTTTATGATTGTGTTATCCTGCATCACCCTTGCCTTCGCTTCAGGCGCTGTTTACTATATCAGACTTCTCAGCCAGGCTGCTTCTTATCCGCCCAAAAAGGTCATCCGGCAGAAAGCGCTTGTTTGTTCAACCGGAACCGCCTTTACACTATGTCTTATCTTTTTCACAAAACTCTTCGCTTAAAACATGCTGACATGCTGCGGGCTCTCTGTTCGAAAAAAACCTCTCCCGGAAGCGGAAGAGGTTTTGTGTGACAATTATTTAGCAGCTTCCATAAAGCTCGAACGTCTTAAAATGGTTTGGACAATTGGATAAATAATGATCATTGCAATTGTATTCAGCACAGTTGCCGGCAGAACAACTGCTGCGAACAGTGCGGCAAAACCGCCGGGCAAACCGACGATCAATAAAGCTGACGATAAAAATACAATTCCCGATAAGATGGTCCCGATTGCTGTCAGCACAGCGGCTGCACCTGTTTTCTGGCTCTTTCTGAACAAGAGGAACAGGATGAAGAACAGAAACGCGGACACGGGTTTATCGATGATGTTAGGAATCTGTCCGGCTGGAAATGCGGTTGTAAGCGCGGAGATGATTCCGGTCACAATCCCGATGACGAGTACGTTTTGCACCCGCGGGAACAGAAGGATGCCCATGAACATCATGATCAGCATCATATCTGGTTTCATGCCGCCTAAAAAGGGCGGAATAATGGAATGAAGCGCTGCGCCGATTGCGGCAAACAGAGCCATAATGACTAACTCTTTTGTTTTCATATCTATGCTCTCCTCTGCTAAGCTTTTTGCCCTCCAATAATATGCTCGTCATTTATTGCGAAGGCTTAAAGAATATGATATGCAAACAGTATACCAAACGGATCGTTTGCATAGCCAGACTTTTTACTCATTTTCTATTTTCTTGCTGGAATTTCTTCATGAACGCAGCTAATTTTTCACAGTCTTCGAGAGACACCGCGTTATAAATAGAAGCGCGGCAGCCTCCTACTGAACGGTGTCCGCCAAGGCCGACCATTTTTGCCTCTTTTGCTTCTTGAACGAATGTTTTCGTTAATTCGTCATCACGAAGCGTGAAGGTAACGTTCATACGTGAGCGGCTGTCCTTTCTGGCATGCCCTTTATAGAATCCGTTGCTTTCATCAATACAGCTGTAAAGCACTTGTGCTTTTTGCTCATTGCGCTGTTCAGCAGCTTCCACACCGCCGTTTTCCTTCAGCCATTCCAGAACAAGGCTCAGCATATAAATCGCAAATGTCGGCGGAGTGTTGTAGAGTGAGTCCGCTTTGACATGCGTTGAATATTTCAGGATTTTTGGAACGTTCGCATTTTCATTCTGCAGCCAAGTTTTTTTCATGATGACAACTGTCACGCCGGAAGGGCCGAGGTTCTTTTGAGCGCCTCCGTAGATCACGTCAAACTTGGACACATCAATTTTTCTGCTTAAAATATCGCTGGACATGTCAGCGACGAGTGGAATAGGGGAATTCGGGAATTCCTGCCACTGTGTGCCGAAAATCGTATTGTTGGACGTGATATGTAAATACGCGCCGTCTTTTACATCCGTAAGGTCAATCTCCGGAATGTAGCTGTAATGATCTCCTTCACTTGTAGCTGTTACAGAGGTATTCCCGAACAGCTTTGCTTCAGCGAGGGCTTTTTCGGACCAAGCCCCAGTCATCACAAAATGCGCGGTTTTTTCAGGTGTTAAAAAGTTCATTGGAAGCATTGAGAATTGAAGGCTTGCCCCGCCTTGAAGAAACAAAATATCGTAATCTTCCGGGATGCCCATCAGTTCAATTAAAAGGCTTTTCGCTTTTTGGTGCACCGCTTCATACTCTTTGCTGCGGTGGGAAAGCTCCATAACTGACATGCCGGATTCGTTAAAATCAATAAATTCTTTCTGTGCTTTTTGCAGAACTTCCAATGGCAGCGCTGCAGGACCTGCGTTAAAATTCGTTGTACGTTCCATCATGATCTCTCCCTGTTTTCCACGTTAATGTATAAAATAATACAATTATCCTATCACAAAAATTCAGTTTTTTGATAAAAAATTAGAATAATCAAAAGAAATCGACGGATGTTTGCGAAATGTTCACAAATAAAATAACCTCATCTTATGATGAGGCCAGGCGTTTTGCGATAGAGGAAGAGATGTTCTGCAGATCCTCCGGTTTGTAATCATCAGCATGTGTTTTCCAAACCGCTCCGAATCCATCTCCTTTTCCGTAGCGCGGGATAATATGCATATGGTAGTGGAAAACAGATTGTCCTGCTTTTTCTCCGTTATTGTTCAGCGTATTTAAGCCGATCGGTTCAAATTCATCCCGGATAGCGCGGGCGATTTTCGGAACGGCGTGAAAATATTGTTTTGCTAATTCATCCGTAAATTCATACACATTTTCGATATGTGTTTTCGGAATGACAAGCGTATGACCCTTTGTCACTTGGCTGATATCAAGAAAGGCCAGTACATGCTCATCTTCATACACCTTTGCGGACGGAATGTCGCCGGCGATAATTTTACAAAAGATGCAATTCTCTTCACAATGCATGAGGGTTCCTCCTTATGAAATTGTTTAGTATGTATACACTCATCGTACCACAGAAATGCAGAAAATAGAAAACAGGATGAACGGCGAGCGTTCACCCTGAATGCAGAGGAAGAGCTTATATGAAGAAAATGTGATATGCCTTTGGTAAGCACCTCATTTGTCAATAAAATGAAGACTTGTTTAATGCCTAACGATTCCTGCGATAAACACCTCATTTGACAATTTGCTTCATAATGAAGAATTCATCAATTCAGTGAAGAGAAATGGTTTCAGCATTGGACATGTTTATTTTCTATCCAACTGTATCTAAGACGTCTTTGACAAACACCTCATTTTTCAGTTGATATGCTTTTCCTCTACGACCATTATGATGTCCAGAAACCTGTCTCTTTATGACAGCAAATTCATCATTTGTTAAAAGGGAATTGTTTCAAATCAGGCCTTGTTTTTGGTACTATGAAGAAAAACAATATAAGGGGAGAAACTATGTCTCTGCTATCGGTAAAAGACTTAACCGGCGGATATACAAGGAATCCGGTTTTAAAAAACGTATCATTCACCCTTGAACCGAATCAAATTGTCGGCTTAATCGGGCTGAACGGTGCTGGTAAAAGTACAACAATCAGACATATCATCGGGCTGATGGACCCGCATAAAGGTTCAATCGAATTAAACGGAAAAACCTTTGCTGAGGATCCGGAAGGCTACCGTTCACAATTCACCTATATACCTGAAACACCTGTTTTATATGAAGAGCTGACGCTGATGGAGCATCTTGAATTAACAGCCATGGCATACGGCCTGTCAAAAGAAACGATGGAGAAAAGGCTGCCGCCGCTTTTAAAGGAATTCCGAATGGAAAAGAGGCTGAAGTGGTTCCCGGCTCATTTTTCTAAAGGGATGAAGCAGAAGGTTATGATCATGTGCGCATTTTTGGCAGAGCCGGCACTCTACATTATTGATGAGCCTTTTCTAGGGCTTGATCCGCTTGCGATTAACGCGCTGCTTGAACGGATGAATGAAGCGAAAAAAGGCGGGGCGAGCGTGCTGATGTCAACGCACATTTTGGCAACGGCAGAACGTTATTGTGATTCGTTTATTATTTTACATAACGGCGAGGTGCGGGCACGCGGCACGCTGTCCGAGCTCAGAGAGCAGTTTGGAATGAAGGACGCGGCGCTGGACGATTTGTATCTTGAACTCACAAAGGAAGACGCTGGCCATGAATAATATGCTTGATATTTGGCAGTCGCGGCTGCAGGAGCATATCAAAGAAACAAGAACGTACATGAAATATATGCTCAACGATCACCTCGTCATTGTTTTGATCTTTTTTCTCGCGGGCGCTGCAAGCTGGTACAGCAAATGGATACGGGACATTCCTGCTCACTTTCCGTCCTTCTGGGTGATGGCCGTGCTGTTTTCGATCGTGTTGACAAGCTCTTATGTGCGGACGCTTTTGAAGGAGGCTGACCTTGTCTTCTTATTGCCGCTTGAAGCAAAAATGGAGCCTTACTTGAAGCAGGCGTTTGTCTACAGCTATGTGTCTCAGCTGTTTCCGCTGATTGCATTGAGCATTGTTGCAATGCCGCTATATTTCGCTGTTGCACCAGGGGCTTCGCTTGTATCGTATGCGGCAGTCTTTGTCCAGCTTTTGCTGCTGAAAGCGTGGAATCAGGTGATGGAATGGCGTACAACCTTCCAAAATGACCGAAGCATGAAACGGATGGATGTGATCATTCGCTTTACGGCGAATACGCTCGTTCTTTATTTTGTTTTCCAATCAGTTTATATGTATGCTCTTGTGGTCTATGTCATTATGGCTGCTCTTTATCTATATATGTCTTCGGCAGCAAAACGGAAAACGTTTAAATGGGAGAGCCATATTGAGTCCGAATTGAGACGCAAGCAGCGTTTCTATCGGATTGCCAACCTGTTCACTGATGTGCCGCATTTACGAAAACAAGCGAAACGCAGAGCGTATCTTGACTTTTTGCTGCGGCTCGTGCCATTTGAACAGCGCAAAACGTTTGCCTACATGTTCACCCGCGCCTTTTTGCGTTCAAGTGATTATTTGGGTATTCTCGTCAGGTTAACGGCCATTTTCGCGCTGATCATTATGTATGTGTCGGCAAGCCCGCTCATTGCAGGGGTTTTGACTGTGTTTACCATTTTCATTACGGGCATTCAGCTTTTGCCGCTGTTCGGCCACTTTGACCATCTGGCGCTTCAAGAGCTTTATCCTGTGAAAAAAGAAACGAAGCGGAAAAGCTATTTCTCTCTATTAAAAACTGCACTTACCGTTCAAGCGCTGCTGATATCTGCAGCATCTGCCTATGCTGCCGGCTTGACAGGTTTTCTTTATGCGCTGATCGGTTCTGCTGTTCTGATTTTTGTTGTTCTGCCGTCTTATATGACAACAAGACTGAAAAAACATGGAAAGCTGTGAGCTAAAAAAGGGGTAGGTCAAATGACAGACAATCAGCTGCTGATGCAGGAAGCCCTTCAATGGAAAATGCATTTTTTGCGGAAGGATTCCATGTTTGAACGCTTTTCGAAGCGTGTGCAAACGAAGGTGAATGAGCGGATTCCTGAAAAAATCCATTCGGTCGTCACTGAGAGCGTGAAAAAAATGGTGGAAGCGACGATGGCCGGCTCCAATATCATCACCTATAAGAAGGATATAAGCGAACTTTCGCTCAGTAAAAAAAACGAGCTGGCGAAAAAAACGGTTGCTTCTTATCAGAAGGTGGCGGCTGCTGAGGGAGTCGGCACCGGAGCGGGCGGCATTTTTTTAGGTATTGCCGATTTCCCGCTGCTGCTTTCGATTAAAATGAAGTGTTTATTTACCTTATCCTCCATTTATGGCTTTGATGTGAAGGATGCACAAGAAAGAATGTTCTTGCTGCTTGTGTTTCAGCTTGCGTTTTCGAGTGATGACTGCCGCAAAGCGCTTTTTTCTGTCATCGACAATTGGGAGACGGAGAAAAAGAGCATCGATTGGAGAGTGTTCCAGCAGGAATATCGCGATTATATCGACGTCGTGAAGCTTTTGCAGCTTTTGCCCGGAGTAGGAGCAGCTGTCGGCGGAATTGCCAATTATAAGCTGCTTGCTCAGCTTGGAGAGACGGCAAGACACGTTTTTCACCTGAGAATATCAAAGGAAACAGCCGGAGAATAAACACTCCGGCTGTTTTTTTATAGCTTATGATAGGTAATCGCAGCGCCCGCAAGGACCTTGGCCGCAGTCAGCATCGCTTTTTCATTGATATCAAATTTCGGATGGTGGTGGGAATAGACGCGCTCTGGCTGTTCAGGAGCGGCACCTGTAAAGAAAAAGGTGCCTTTGACGTTTTGTAAGTAATAAGCAAAATCCTCGCCGCCCATTTGCGGTTCACCGTCAATGACCTGCTGAACGCCCTCTGTGTTCTTTGCGATGCTGACCAAGTGGCTCGTTTCTGCAGGATGGTTTACAACCGCCGGATAGCCCCGTTCATAGTTGTACTCATAGGATGCACCGTGCATGCTGCACACTCCTTTTACAACCGCTTCAATTTCTTTCTCCAGAATAGTACGGACATTTTCGTCAAAAGAACGCGCTGTACCGATGAGTGTCGCTTGGTCTGCGATGACATTAAACGGGTTGTCGGCGATGAACGAGCCGGTCGAAATGACGGCGGATTGAATCGGGTTGACTTTGCGGCTGACAATGTGCTGCAAGGAGGAAACGATTTGCGAGCCGATCAGGACGGCGTCTTTTGTATCATGCGGGTGAGCGCCGTGGCCGCCCTTCCCGAGGATTTTTATCGTGAATCGGTCCGCCGCCGCCATCACGGCGCCGGGGCGGCAGAGAATGGTTCCGAGCGGCTCAGTCGCCCAAAGATGCGTACCGAATATCACATCCGCGTTTTCGAGACAGCCGTCATCGATCATTGGCTTTGCGCCTCCCGGATAATATTCTTCCGCATGCTGGTGGATCATCACAAATGTTCCCTTCAGCTCATGTCTGTTTTGGTGAAGGACCTTCGCCACTCCGAGAAGAGCTGCCGTATGGCCGTCATGGCCGCATGCGTGCATGACACCTGGCACTTTGGAGGCGTAAGGAACATCTTTTTCATCTTGAATGGGAAGGGCGTCAAAGTCGGCCCGCAAAGCGACGGTGGGGCCTGGTTCGCTTCCTTCTATATATGCTAAAACCCCTCTGCCGCCGACATTCGTGCGGATCGGGACTCCTAACGATTCATAATAGGAAGCAATAAATGCAGCGGTTTTTTCTTCTTGAAACGAGAGCTCAGGATACATATGAAAATGGCGCCTGATCTCGACCATTTCTTCAAAACAGCTGTCGAGCTGTTTGTTTATCTCTTTCTGCAGTATGGATATGGACAAAGCCGCTTCCCCCTTTTTCTATGCTTTTCCATGATTGTATAGAAAAAGTCTGAATATTTCAACTCGTCGAATTTCAAAGCAACATCATGGCTGCGATGGTTGTCACTGAAAGGCCAATTGCAACGGGAATGAAGTTTTTTCTGGCAAGCTCAAAAGGATCAACTTTGCAAATGGCCGCCGCGGGAATCAGCGCCCATGGGACCAGTGTTCCGCCGCCCACCCAGATGGCAGATATTTGGCCGAGCGCGGTCAGAACGGCGGGATCAGTATGAAGAGCGGACGAAAAGAGCTTGGCGATAGAGCCTGCGAGAGAAATGCCTGAAAACCCTGATCCGTCGAGGCCGGTTATGGCTCCGGCGGCAGTTAAAGCAGCAGCGGCAAGCTCCTTTGACATGGGCATCATGTGGGATAAAGCAATGCCGAGATCATTGACAATTCCGTGGGAGCCATTAGGGAGTGAAGTGCCTAGTATGTTTTTATAGCCTGAGTCACCAAGATAAAAGAAGGCGGCAATCGGGATGACGGGGCCGAAAACCTTAAAGCCGAACTGGAATCCATCAATAAAATAACCAGTGATTTTTTCAAGCCCTTTTTGCTTATACACGAGAAAATGAACGATCAGAAGGATGCAGATGGCAGACCCGCCAATTAAGGCGGTCGCATCATTTCCCTGTAGGTTAAACAAGAGCATGCAGGCAATATCCGCAAGAAAGACAAGCGGAATCAAAAAAGCCAGTATGGACCGCAGGCGTTTTGGCAAGTACAGCGAGGTGTCTTGTTCGCCAGAACGTACAGGGGAAAAAGAAGCTGGACCCAGCTGTTTTTTGCGTTCGAGCTGAATCATGATAAATGCAGCGGTTGTTGTGGTCACGCCCATAATCAGCACAAGGGGAATACTCGCTGAGATGACATCACCGACTGGAATGCCTGCTGCATCCGCTGTCAGCTTTGGTGCCGCCTGAATGACAAAGTCTCCTGACAAAGCAAAACCGTGTCCGAATAAGTTCATGGCCATGGCTGCGGCAATAGGCGGCAAACCGGCGCGGGCGGATGCTGGGAGCAGGATGGCGCCGATTAAAGCGACACCTGGAGAAGGCCAGAAGAAGAGAGAAATGGCGAACATTAGGCCGCCAATCAGCCAGTAGGCAGTCACAGGACCTTTCACAAGGCTTGCAAAGGGAGAAATCATCGCTTCATTTATCCCTGTTTTTGTTAACAAATCACTCATCGAAACGATAAAACAAATGATGAAAATCGTGGGCAGCAGTTCGCCGGCCGCGTAGATAAAGCTGTGGAATAAACTGCTGACAGAAGCTGAAAGTGAATGGCTGGCCCATAGCGATATGATAAAAATGCCGAATAACGAAATAAAGGTCGTATCTTTCCGCAGCAGCATAAATAGGATAATCGCCCCAATAAAAAATACATACAGAACATGGACAGACAAAATCCCGACTTCCATCATTGATCACTCCTTCCGCTTCCTACAGATTATTCATAGGCGGGCGGAAGGTGCCGGGACGGAAGGCTGGGTTATGATGGAAGATAGACATTGATCTGTTTTAGCTGCTCGATCAAATGATGCTATAAGACTCTATTCGCTTTTTGCTGATGTTCCGGGTAGCATTCAGGTGAAAAAATGATGCCCCATCGGCAAGCCAGTTTTTTCTGTAACCGATGATGCTTTCCGAGGGCTTTAAAAATGAACTATCCGCGCGCTGCATCTCATAATTATCATATCCGAACTGGAAACCGTAGCACGGGCACAATTTTTCACTTTGCTTTCCGTCCAATAAATAAGCTGCCGGACACCCGGCAGCTATTCGACAGCGGAATATGTGGTGACATACGAAGGCCGGGAGAAGATTGACGTTGTATCAATTCCGGCAGACGTGCCGCGTTTTTTGTGGGCTTCTTTGTATGAATCGGACTGCTGCCAATCTTGAAAGGCTCTTTCCGTTTCCCACAAGGTGAGAATGACATAGGTGTCACTGTCAAGCGGACGGAGCACACGAATCGCTTCAAAACCGGGCTGGTTTTCGACTTTTCCCGCTCTGTTTTTAAATTTGTTTTCAAACAGCGGACGTCCTTCCTGAGTGACGGCAATATTGTTCAATACTGCAAAACCGGGATGCTTCATCTCTCCGGCTTGGTCAATCACTTCATAAGCGTGGGGTGCCTGGAAAACCGTATCTCCGCTTGTTTCGTGGATCAAAATCGCGTTTTCCTGCCCCTGCATCAAAAGGATATTTTCCGAGGGATGCTTCTTTACGATCGTTTTTAAAAAATCGGCTGTCCCATAAGTAATATAAACCTTCATATCAGCCACCTCCTGCTTGCTAGTATATCAAAACAATGGTATAAGTTTCTATTGGCGAGTGCTTCGAACATAATTCCAAACAATTTTTCCCATACTACCTTTAGAAAGGCGAGGTGAGTTCATGTTTAAGATAAAGAAAAAGAAACTATTTATACCCATCATTATTTTAGTGTTAACTGCTTTTCTCGCTTTAATAGGATATATTTCAATTATTTTTCTCGGACATTATGTCATAGATGAAAAGAAGCTCATTCTTCATGCATCTTCAAAAATTGTGGATCAAAACGGAGATGAGGTAGCAAGCCTGTATACAGAAAATCGTGAGCCTGTCTCGATCAATGAGATTCCGAAGCAGGTCAGAGAAGCGTTTATCGCTGTTGAGGATAAAAGGTTCTATGAGCATCACGGTATTGATGCAAAATCTGTCGGAAGGGCAGTATATCGCGATATATTAGCAGGCGGAAAGGTGGAAGGCGGAAGCACGATCACCCAGCAGCTTGCCAAAAATATTTTTCTGACACATGATAAAACGTTTTTAAGAAAAACAAAAGAAGTGATCATTGCGATCAATCTTGAACGGGATTACAGCAAGGACAAGCTGCTGGAAATGTATTTGAACCAGCTTTACTTTGGACATGGAGTCTACGGCATACAAGCGGCGTCCCACTATTATTTTAATAAAGAAGTAAAAGATTTAACTGTATCCGAAGGTGCGGTTTTGGCCGCTATTCCGAAGGCGCCTTCTACGTATTCTCCGGTTTTGCATCCAGATAAAAGTAAGGAGCGGCGTGATACGATTCTTGGCATGATGAATGACCAAGGCTACATCAGTGCGAAAGAGGCTGTCAGCGCGCAGGGGAGGACGCTTGGGCTGAACGTGAAGAAGCAGTCGGAAACACCATGGTTTGACAGCTATATTGATCTTGTGATTGAAGAGGCGGAGGACAAGTACTCGATTTCCGGAGAGCAGCTCCTTCAAGGCGGATATACGATCAAGGTGCCTCTCGATTCGAAGCTGCAAAAGACGGCTTATCAGGTGATGAAGCAGGGAAGCTATTATCCCGGAACAGATCAGAATGCCGAAGGAAGCGCGGTCTTTATCAATAACAAGACAGGCGGTGTGGAAGCGGCGATCGGCGGAAGAGATTACACAGCTAAGGGGTACAACCGTGTCACAGCTGCCCGCCAGCCGGGTTCCACATTTAAGCCGCTTGCAGTATACGGACCGGCGATGCAGGAAAAGAAATTTAGGCCCTACTCTCTATTGAAGGATGAGCTACAATCCTACGGAGATTATACGCCGAAAAACTATGACAGCCAGTATGAGGGCGAAGTGACCATGTCTGACGCCATTACGTACAGCAAAAACGCGCCGGCTGTCTGGACGCTGAATGAAATAGGCGTCGAAACAGGAAAATCTTATTTGAAAGCAAACGGCATGGATATCCCTGATGAAGGGCTTGCTCTCGCTCTAGGCGGCTTGGAAAAAGGCGTTTCGCCGCTCCAGCTTGCCGGCGCATTTCATACGTTTGCCGCGAATGGAACGTATACTGAACCGTACTTTATTTCCAGCATAAAGGATGAAGACGGAGAAACAATAGCCGATCATAAAGAAGAAGGAAAGCGGGTATTCAGCAAGCAAACGTCCTGGAATATGACGAGAATGCTGCAGCAGGTGGTCAAAAACGGAACGGCAACGTCCGGCACTTATCACGGCGACCTGGCGGGAAAAACCGGTTCTACTTCTTATACTGGCGTCTCCGGAGCGACTAAGGACGCCTGGTTTGCAGGCTATACGCCGAAAATAACCGGGGCTGTCTGGATGGGCTATGACAAAACGGATCAAAGCCATTACTTAAAAGGCGGCAGCGCGTATTCGACGAGACTGTTTAAGGATATTTTGACACAGGCTGGAGAAACCGGTTCTGTGTTTACGAAGCCTAAAAACGTCAAAGAACTGGAAAGCCCAATTAAGCTGGAGCCGGTCAAAACACTGAAAGCAGATTACACATTTAAAGCTGCGGGGCTCTTTACCATTGAATTAAAATGGGACGCTCAAGAGGATGATCGGGCCGTATACAGAATTTATGTAAGTAAGGACGACAAGGAGACGCTTCTTGATTCAGTTGAAGGAAAGGGAAGCTATGAAATCCCTTATGCCAACTTGTTTTCGGGCGCTTCTTATAAAATTGTGCCTTATAATACACAGACAAAGAGAGAAGGAGAAGGAACCAATTACGTTCAGCCTAAATTGTTTTCCTCTTAATGGAATTCGGCGATTTTTTGAACTTTGAGCCTCACTTCTATACCATTTGCCTAAAACAAGGTATAGTGTAATAAGTCAAGAAATACGAACGTATGGTTGCAGTATGAAAGGTGGAAATCAGATGAGTAAACGAGAAACGTTTAACGAGACGTTTTTAAAAGCGGCACGGGGAGAAAAAGCGGATCACACGCCTGTATGGTATATGAGACAAGCAGGGCGATCACAGCCGGAATACCGTAAGCTGAAGGAAAAGTACGGATTGTTTGACATTACACATCAGCCGGAACTTTGTGCGTATGTCACAAGACTGCCGGTTGAGCAATACGGAGTCGATGCTGCAATCCTTTATAAAGATATCATGACTCCGCTGCCGTCAATCGGTGTGGATGTTGAAATCAAAAACGGGATCGGGCCTGTGATTGATCAGCCGATCCGGTCTCTGGCGGACATTGAAAAACTCGGTCAGATTGATCCGGAACAGGACGTGCCGTACGTGCTTGAGACGATTAAACTGCTTGTCAATGAGCAGCTCAACGTCCCGCTCATCGGTTTCTCAGGTGCGCCTTTTACGCTGGCCAGCTATATGATCGAAGGCGGACCGTCGAAAAACTACAATAAAACAAAAGCCTTCATGTACAGCATGCCGGATGCATGGAATCTGCTGATGTCCAAGCTTGCCGACATGATCATTGTGTATGTGAAAGCGCAGATTAAGGCAGGCGCAAAAGCGATTCAAATCTTTGATTCGTGGGTCGGCGCGCTGAATCAAGCAGATTACAGAACATACATCAAACCCGTGATGAACCGGATCTTTTCAGAGCTTGCGGAGGAGAATGTGCCGCTGATCATGTTTGGTGTAGGCGCAAGCCATCTGGCAGGTGATTGGCATGACCTTCCTCTCGATGTTGTCGGGCTCGATTGGAGACTCAGTATTGATGAAGCCAGATCAAAAGGCATCATCAAAACAGTGCAGGGCAACTTGGACCCGTCCATTTTGCTTGCGCCATGGGAAGTCATTGAGAAGAAAACGACGGAAATACTTGATCAGGGCATGAAATCGGACAGCTTCATTTTTAACCTTGGACACGGGGTATTTCCTGACGTCAGTCCTGAGGTTTTGAAAAAACTGACAGCATTTGTCCATAAATATTCACAAAACAAAAAAATGGGTCAATATTCCTAAGCATATCTTTTGGTATCTGGATGATATCCTGTCAAAATGTTTGTATCAGATCATTAAAGAGGGTGTAAACAGTGAGTAGAAAGAAAATGGGGCTTCTCGTTATGGCGTACGGCACGCCTTATAAAGAAGAAGATATCGAACGTTATTATACACATATCAGAAGAGGCAGAAAGCCTGAACCTGAAATGCTTCAAGATTTGAAAGACAGGTACGAAGCAATTGGCGGCATTTCACCGCTTGCCAAAATCACAGAAGAGCAAGCGCACAAGCTTGAACAGCACTTAAATGAGATTCAGGACGAGATTACGTTTAAAGCGTATATCGGACTGAAGCATATCGAGCCATTTATTGAAGATGCTGTAGCAGAGATGCATAAGGACAGCATTACAGAAGCGGTCAGCATCGTGCTGGCACCGCATTTCTCCACGTTCAGCGTGCAGTCTTACAACAAACGTGCCAAAGAAGAGGCTGAAAAACTTGGCGGCTTAACGATTACGTCTGTTGAAAGCTGGTACGATGAACCGAAATTCGTGAAATATTGGGTTGACCGAGTGAAGGAAACATATGCGTCAATGCCTGAAGATGAAAGAGAAAACGCGATGCTTATCGTATCCGCACACAGTTTGCCGGAAAAAATCAAAGAATTTGGAGACCCGTACCCGGACCAGCTTCATGAATCGGCGAAATTGATTGCTGAAGGCGCAGGCGTTTCCGAATATGCTGTCGGCTGGCAAAGCGAAGGGAACACGCCTGATCCTTGGCTCGGGCCTGATGTGCAGGATTTAACGCGTGATTTATTCGAACAAAAAGGCTATCAGGCATTCGTATATGTCCCTGTCGGATTTGTAGCGGATCATTTAGAAGTGCTTTATGATAATGATTATGAATGCAAAGTGGTCACTGACGATATCGGTGCAAGCTACTACCGCCCGGAAATGCCGAATGCAAAGCCGGAATTTATTGATGCATTAGCAACAGTTGTATTAAAAAAATTAGGACGTTAAAGAAGGCGATGAACATGAGTGACGGCAAAAAACATGTAGTCATCATCGGCGGCGGCATTACCGGTTTAGCCGCCGCCTTCTATATGGAAAAAGAAATCATAGAAAAAAATCTGCCCCTTGAGCTGACGCTTGTTGAGGCAAGTCCGAGAGTCGGCGGGAAAATTCAAACTGTCAAGAAAGACGGCTATATCATCGAAAGAGGGCCTGACTCATTTCTGGAACGGAAGACAAGCGCTCCGCAGCTTGTCAAAGATGTCGGCCTTGAACATTTGCTTGTCAACAATGCAACAGGACAATCCTATGTGCTTGTAAACCGCACCCTGCATCCAATGCCGAAGGGCGCCGTGATGGGGATACCGACAAAAATTGCGCCGTTCGTTTCAACCGGTCTGTTTTCTGTGTCTGGGAAGGCAAGGGCCGCTATGGATTTCATCCTGCCTGCAAGCAAGTCAAAAGACGACCAGTCATTGGGAGAATTTTTCCGCAGACGTGTCGGAGATGAAGTGGTTGAGAATTTAATCGAGCCCCTTCTATCAGGCATCTACGCTGGCGACATTGACAAGCTCAGCCTAATGTCGACTTTTCCGCAATTTTACCAGACGGAACAAAAGCACAGAAGCTTAATTCTCGGCATGAAAAAAACAAGGCCTCAAGGCTCCGGCCAGCAGCTCACGGCTAAAAAGCAAGGGCAGTTCCAGACCCTTTCAACGGGTTTGCAGACCCTTGTCGAAGAGATCGAAAAACAATTAAAGCTGACGAAGGTATACAAAGGGACAAAAGTGACCAAGATCAGCCGCGGCGGCACTGGCTACTCGCTCGATCTGGATAACGGCGTCACACTTGATGCTGAATCAGTGATTGTGACTGCTCCGCATAAAGCGGCTGCAGGAATGCTTTCTGAGCTTCCTGCCATTTCTCATTTAAAAAATATGCACTCCACATCCGTGGCAAATGTTGCCTTGGGTTTCCCTGAAGGCGCAGTCCAAATGGAGCATGAGGGAACGGGCTTTGTTATCTCAAGAAACAGTGATTTCGCGATCACAGCCTGTACGTGGACGAACAAAAAATGGCCGCACGCAGCGCCTGAAGGCAAAACGCTGCTTCGGGCATATGTCGGAAAAGCCGGAGACGAATCGATTGTCGATCTCTCAGATAACGACATTATCAACATCGTGTTAGAAGACTTAAAGAAAGTCATGAACATAAACGGGGAGCCGGAAATGACATGTGTCACCCGCTGGCATGAAAGCATGCCGCAGTACCATGTCGGCCATAAGCAGCGCATCAAAGAACTGCGCGAAGCACTGGCCTCCGCATATCCGGGTGTCTATGTGACAGGCGCTTCTTTTGAAGGTGTCGGAATTCCCGACTGCATCGATCAAGGAAAAGCTGCCGTGTCTGACACGCTTACCTATTTATTCAGCTGAAAACCTCCGCTCTGGCGGAGGTTTTTTGTTGTGCGATGGCAATATTGTGTAAAAAAATGATTGAATTGATCAGCGGGTTATGATACATTTGCATATGTACTTAATGACTAAAATGTTCAAACGGTCAGTTTCGAGGTGAATACAATGTCAATAGATCGAAAAAAGCTCATTTTGGAGGCGGCCACAAAATCTTTCACGCAGTTCGGGTATAAAGCGACGACAATGGATCTTGTGGCAAAGCTTGCGAACGTGGGGAAGGGAACCATTTATACTTTTTTCAAAAACAAAGAAGAGCTGTTTGACGAGATTTTCACTACTTTATTGAAGGAAATGAAGCAAAAAGCGGACGAAGCGATGGAGCCGAACCTTCCGTTCCATGAAAATGTGCACAGGGCGCTGTTTGCCATTCTGGAGTTCAGGAAAACACATCAGCTGACGATTAAAATTTTCCAAGAAAATGCTGAGATTGGTACAATGGCAGTTCAGGAAGTGATCCAAAAAATGGAGAGAGGCATTCTGTCTTATATAAAAAGTAAGATTGAAGACGGAATTAAGAACGGTGCAATCAAGCCGTGCGATCCTGAGCTGACAGCTTTTGTGATGCTGAAGCTTTATATCGCGCTCATTTTTGATTGGGAAAAACAGCATCCCCCGCTCGATAAAGAGACGATTGCGGAACTGCTTGAATTGTATGTTGTCAAAGGATTGTCAGCCAACTAGATAATCCTTTCTCTTTGCAACAAAATGACCATTTTTTATGATGAGTCAGTTTTAGAATGGAGGCATCAGGATGAACACAATACGAAGTCAGTGGAAAGACATCGTAACGAGTAAAAAATTATTAATTCCCATCATTGCCATTTTGTTTGTCCCGCTTATTTACAGCGGCGTGTTCTTAAAGGCTTATTGGGACCCATACGGCACAGTTGACCAGCTGCCTGTCGTTGTCGTCAACCAAGACAAAGGGGCAACGTATGAAGGAGAAAAACTTCAAATCGGTGATGATCTGGTCAAAGAATTAAAGGATAATGATAACTTTGATTGGCATTTTTCCAGTGATCTTGACCAATCGTTAAAGGACTTATTAAATCAAAAATACTATTTAGTTGTCGAGATTCCTGAGGATTTTTCTAAGAATGCCAGCACTGTATTGGACAAAAATCCGAAAAAGCTGGATCTGAAATACCATACGAATGCCGGTTCGAACTATGTTGGGGCAACGATCGGTGAAAAAGCGATTGATAAACTAAAAGCCTCTGTTTCTAAAGAAGTGACCGAGCAATATACGAAAGTCATTTTTGATAACTTTAAAGAGATCGCCAAAGGTTTGAGCGACGCGAGCAGCGGAGCGAAAAAAATCGATGACGGCACAAAGGATGCGAAAAACGGAAGCGCCCAGCTGAAAGAAAATCTGGAGAAGCTGAAGGAAAGCACTGCCACTATCAGTGACAAAACGGCGCAGCTTGCAGATGGAGCGGCTCAGGTGACAAGCGGTATCCAATCACTTGACAGCTCGCTCGGAAAATTCCAGGACAGCAGCAATACGATTTATGAAAACTCAGGAAAGCTTGCGGCAGGATCAGGCGAGCTGACAGGCAAGATGAATGAGCTTCTTGCCGGACTTCAAAAAGTACAGCAGGGCTTGCCTAATCTCACAAACGGGCTGGATCAGCTCAACAGTAAAGCCCAAGAAGGTTCTGAGAAAGCAGCAAAAGCGGAAAAGCTCATAAATGCAGTCGATTTAACGAAGCTTGAAACAGCTGTGAACAATCTGGAAAAGTCAGAAACAGCGATGAAAGATTTCCAAAAACAGCTGACGGACTTTGAAAACAGCTTAAAAAACCGTGATCAGGCATTTAAAAATCTCATCAATTCGAGTGACTTCTTAACAGCGGAGCAAAAAAGCCAGCTGATCAACTCTGTTGAGAAGCAGCTTCCGCAAGTTGATGCGCCTGATTTTGATCAAATTTTAAGCCAGCTTCCTACTGCTGATCAGCTGCCTGACATTGCAACGATTAAAAGCTCTCTGGAAGATGTGAAAGCGCAGGTGGCACAGCTAAAAGCAATGCCGGAAGCTACTTCTAAGCTTTATAACGGCGCAAAAACGACTCAAGATGCGATTGACAGATTAACTGAAGGAACCCAGAAGATATACAACGGTTCACAGCAGCTGACAGAAAACCAAAACAAACTGACAGCCGGTATCGGTGAATATAATAAGCAGTTCGCAAAAGCCAAAGCAGGCTCAGAGCAATTGGTGACGGGAAGCAGTCAAGTATCTGGCGGATTGTTTAAGCTGTTAGATGGTTCTAAACAGGTCCAAAGCGGATCTTCAAAACTTGCAGACGGATCTGCTTCACTTGATACAGGTTTAGGCAAGCTATTGGACGGCACAGGAGAGCTGTCTAGTAAGCTGAAGGATGCGGCTGATCAAACAGGAGATATCGATGCTGACGATCAAACATACGGCATGTTTGCCGATCCGGTTAAAACCAAAGATGATGCCATCCATTCTGTTCCTAACTACGGAACAGGGCTGACACCTTATATCCTGTCAATGGGCTTGTATGTCGGCGGCATCATGCTGACGGTGGTCTTCCCGCTGAAGGAAGCGTCAGGACGTCCTAGAAACGGTTTTGAGTGGTTCTTCAGCAAATTCAATGTCATGATGCTCGTTGGAATTATTCAATCGCTGATTGTGGCGACGGTTCTGCTTCTTGGAATTGGTCTCGAGGTAGAGAGCACGTGGAGATTTTACGTGTTTACGATCATTACGAGTCTCGCTTTCCTAGCGATGATTCAATTTTTGGCGACAACGATGGGCAATCCGGGACGATTTATCGCAGTCATTATTTTGGTGCTGCAGCTCGGTGCCAGCGGAGGAACCTTCCCGTTAGAATTGCTTCCGAATTTCTATCAAGTCATCCATGGCGCATTGCCGATGACCTACAGCATTAACGGGTTCAGAGCGGTCATTTCAAACGGGGATTTTGGCTACATGTGGCAGATGGCCGGCGTCTTAATCGGCATTGCCCTCGTTATGATTTTGCTGAGCATTACTTACTTTACAATGTTAAGCCGAAAGGAAGAAACTTCAGAAGAACAGCCGGCTTCATAATGAAAAAGAACTTGTTTCCTTTGAAACAAGTTCTTTTTTTATTACATTCCCCATTTGACAAGCAATCCTGTATAGGTTAATCCGCCGCCAAATCCGAAAAGCATCACGGTTTGATCTTTTTTCAGCTTTCCGGCTTTCACTGCGAGATCCAGCGCCAAAACAATCGAAACAGAAGACGTGTTTCCGTAGTATTCGACACTGGTGAGCGTTTTTTCAATCGGGAAAGGTGTTTTTTCACAAATCGACTCGATCATGCGCAAGTTGGCGCTGTGAGGCACAAACCAATCGAGGTCGCAGCTTGTCAGACCTGCTTGATGTAAAAGACGTTCAAATTCGCGGGGAACGGTTCTCGCTGCCCATTTATACACTTCACGGCCGTTTTGGACCATTTTACCGGAACCGGCAAGCTGCACCCCGTTTCGTTCATTCCGCAGTCCGGCACGATACAAAATATCTCCGCCGTTCCCGCTTGTTCCTTGGACAGACGCAAGAAATCCGGGCGTCTCTTCGTCTCGTTCAACCAACAGCGCACCTGCAGCGTCGCCGAACAGAACGCATGTCGTTCGATCGGTATAATCCGTTACTTTTGACAGTGTCTCTCCGGCGATGACGAGAATTTTTTGATGAAGGCCGGATGTGATTAATCCGTTTGCCAAATGAAGGCCGTATGTCAGCCCGGCGCACGTCGCATTAATATCCAACGCGCCGGTGCTTTCCCAGCCGAAATATTCCTGCACACGGCATGCCGTACTCGGAAAGGCATAATCGGATGTTGTTGTGGCAACGAGGATCATATCGACATCATCAAGTGTCCCTTCATAACGGCTCTTAAGATCCTTCACCGCTTCGATGCATAAATCAGAGGTAAACTGCTGTTCATCCGCAATACGGCGTTCTCTCATTCCTGTGCGCTGAACAATCCATTCATCTGACGTATCAACGATCTTTTCTAAATCAGCATTGGTTAAGCGCCTGCTCGGCGCATAGGTGCCGATAGCTGAAATTTTTGCTTTTGACATATGTATCACTCCTTATGATCAGATTATAACACTAGATATTAGTATCTGGTACTAAAAAGAAGGTTTTTTCATAAAAAAAGAGAAAATGTGAAATAGGGAATCTAGAAATAGAAAAAGGAGGCTGGTAAATGGTCAGTCAAGAAGCAATAGTCTTTATGGCGTTCTCTGGAGCTGTTGCGTTTTTGTTGCCGATCGGACTGATAGTATGGTTTAAGCGAAAGTATGGCGCCTCGTTAAAGGTGTTTTTTATTGGCGCTCTCACGTTTTTTGTCTTTGCTCAGCTATTGGAGGGCGGCGTTCATGTTTATGTTCTGCAAGTGAATGAAATGACGAAAGAAGCCATGCAAAATCCATTGTGGTATGGCATTTACGGCTGCTTGATGGCTGGGATTTTTGAGGAGTGCGGAAGGTATATCATGATGAGAATTTTTTTGAAGCGCCATCCATGCTTGGGCGGATGGCCTGGCTTTCGGAACGGGCCATGGCGGGCTTGAAGCCATCCTGATTACTGGCGTGTCCTCTATCTCGCTTATTGTATACGCAATTGCGATGAATAGCGGAACGTTTGAACAGCTTTTGATCAATGAAGACATCAAACAGGTGCTTCTGCCGATTCAGGAGCAGCTGCTGCATACCCCTTCGTATGAATGGCTGCTGGGGGGAATAGAAAGAATCAGTGCGATTGCTGTTCAAATCGGACTGTCGCTGCTGGTCTTGTATGCGGTTAAAAGCCGCCGGCCGCTGTTTTTGCTGTATTCTATTCTTTTACATGCACTCTTTAATGTACCGGCGGTTTTATACCAAAAAAGAATAATAGAGCATGCTGCTGCTGTTGAAATCATTGTTGCTCTAATAGCTGCAGTATCAGTCTATTGGATTGTAAAAGCAAAAAGTCTCTTTCAATAAAAAAGTCCAAGCAGCAGCACAGCCCGCTTGGAAAAATGCGAATGGAAATATTCATTAAGCATGGGTCATCAGAATATTTCTGATTCAGTCCTTAGCAATGACAGCAAGAGTGTCTGTGTTTTTTACAAGAGAAACAATGGTTTTTCTTTCTTTTCTTCTTCTCGCAAGGGTCATGGCATTCTTTCTTTTTCTTGCAATGGTCATGGAAATCTTTATCGAACCACTCGTCAAAGAACCAAAACTCATCAAACCAATCGTGACAATGATGTTTCCGTTCATGTGAATGACGACAGCACATAGATATCCCTCCTCTTCCCATGCTTACTACAGCATATGAGAGATTGATAGGAAAAGATTGGACGGGTCCCTCGGGAAAAGAGTATATTTTATATAGAAAAGTAAAAGGAGGAATGTCCTATGACGTCCGTACGTAAAACGATGGAGCTCATTAAAGAACTTGTATCGATCCCAAGCCCGACAGGAAATACATATGAGGTGATCAATTATATTGAAAGCCTTTTAAAAGAATGGAAGGTAGAAACGGTTCGGAACCATAAGGGCGGCTTAATTGCAACGCTTCCCGGACGCGACACATCCCAGCACCGCATGCTGACGGCGCACGTTGACACCCTCGGCGCTATGGTAAAGGAAATTAAAGCTGACGGCCGGCTGAAAATCGATTTGATCGGCGGGTTCCGCTACAACTCGATTGAGGGGGAGTATTGCCAAATTGAAACCGCCTCGGGAAAAACGTATACAGGCACAATTTTAATGCATCAAACATCAGTGCATGTATACAAGGATGCGGGAAAAGCTGAGCGCAATCAAGAGAATATGGAGATCCGCCTTGATGAACCTGTTCACTGCCGGAAAGATACCGAAGAGCTTGGCATTGGCGTCGGAGATTTTGTGTCGTTTGATCCCCGTGTCGAGATCACATCAAGCGGATTTATTAAATCGCGCCATTTGGATGATAAGGCAAGCGTCGCCTTATTGCTCCGCTTAATTCATCAAATTCAAACAGAAGAAATTGAATTGCCGTATACAACTCATTTTCTCATTTCGAATAATGAAGAAATCGGATACGGCGGGAATTCGAATATTCCTCCAGAAACAGTCGAATATTTGGCGGTTGATATGGGAGCTATCGGTGACGGGCAGGCGACAGATGAATATTCAGTATCAATCTGTGTGAAGGATGCGAGCGGGCCGTATCATTATCAGCTGAGAAAGCATTTAGTCCATTTAGCCGAGAAGCATCATATCGACTATAAGCTTGATATTTACCCATACTACGGGTCGGATGCGTCAGCAGCGATCAAATCCGGGCATGATATTGTGCATGGCCTCATCGGGCCGGGAATTGACGCTTCGCATGCATTTGAACGCACCCATAAATCGTCTCTTCGCCATACGGCTAAGCTTCTGTACTATTATGTACAGTCACCGATGGTATAAGGGGGAAGGCGAAATGAAGATGTATGAGCTGAAAAGCACTTTCGGCTGGGAAGGTGATGACGGTTTGGGGGAACAGCTGATTCAGCAAATCCTCGCCGGAGAAAAAACAGCCACGTGCGCCCCAAAATCATTATATTCAAAAGATGAATTGAGTGACGTGTATCAAACGGCGGGGCAGCTTGTTACCGTTTATGATAAACATGACAATCCGAGATGCAATATAAAAGTGACAGATGTGTTTGAAACGACCTTTGGAGCGCCTGATATGAGGTTAGTCAAAGGAGAGGGCAATGGAGATCGAATTGAGGAATTTCAGGAAGACCATCGGATGGCATGGGCGGAACTGATCAAAAATGGTGAACTGGAGCTGAATGAGGATACTGTTTTGATTACAGAGCTGTTTGAGCTTGTTAAAGATTAAAAAAGCCTGCGGGGCAAGAACCCCGCAGGCTTTTCATTAACCGGAAATGGTTGCGTTTTGGTCTGCTTTTGCTTGAGACATGACCGTTTCAGCTTTCGCTGGATTAAACAGGCCTTCCCATTTAGACATCACAACAGCAGCAAGCGCGTTACCAGTCAGGTTGACAACTGTACGTGCCATGTCCATGATGCGGTCTACACCGGCAATAAAAGCAAGTCCTTCAGCCGGAACGCCGATGGTGCCAAGTGTCGCAAGCAAGACGACAAAAGAAGTACCAGGCACGGCAGCCATCCCTTTAGATGTCACCATAAGGACGAGCACAAGTGTAATTTGGTGCCAAAGCGTTAAATCAATGCCGTATACCTGTGCTAAAAACAGCGCGGCAATAGATTGATAGAGAACGGAACCGTCTAAGTTAAACGTATATCCAATCGGAATCACAAATGAAACAATGCCTTTCGGGCAGCCGATTTTTTCCATCTTTTCCATGATGCGCGGAAGAACTGTTTCAGAGCTGGACGTACTGAACGCCAGTAAGATTTCGTCCTTCATGTAAGCAAGGAATTTGAAAATGTTGATGCCGGCAATTTTTGCAACAATTCCAAACACGACAATTAAGAAGAAAGCAAGTGCGACATACACCAATCCGACAAGCTTTCCGAGAGAGAGAAGAGAACTGAGCCCGAATTTAGACACAGTCACTCCGATAAGCGCGAAAACGCCGAATGGCGCTACTTTCATCACAAGGTTTACAACGTGGAACATGGCATGGGATACACCTTCGAAAAAGGCTAATACAGGCTTGCCTCTTTCACCGATCGCGGAAATACCCAATGCAAATAGAACTGTAAAGCAGATGATGGCAAGAAGATCCCCTTCAACCAAGGACTGGAAGAAGTTTGTCGGCACAATATGCAGGAACGTTTCCGCCACTGATTTATTGCTTTGCTCTTTTTCGGTTTCAACATATTGACTAATGTCAGATTTTTGAGCTTCGTGTATATTAACTCCTGTACCCGGATGGAAGATGTTTGCAAGGGCTAGTCCGAGAATGATAGCAAAAGTCGTAATGATCTCGAAGTACAGAATTGTTCTGAAGCCTAATTTACCGACTTGCTTTCCATTTCCTGCACCGGCTACACCGATGATTAAGCTGGAGACAACAATAGGAATCACTATCATTTTGATTAAGCGTAAAAAGAGATCCCCGATTGGCTGCAGGTAAGTAGGCAATGCTGGGTTGCCATACCAAATAACGCCAACAATGACACCTAGAATAAGTCCAACGAATATTTGTGTGGCTAATCCAAACTTAATTCTTTTCATAGATTACCTCCCAAAAAACAAAGTATCAACATATATCATGAATAGACATATATTTAATCTCACTATTAGATCAAATTATAATAGATAAGAAATGAATTCGTCTATAGTAAATTATATTTAGAAAATAAAGAATTTTCTAAAATGTGTTTGAAATCACCAGAATTATCTAAAAACGGGTGAGCTTTGACCTAACCTGATTATTATTTCAAAATAAAGAAGTGTTGAAAAATAAAGAAAATCCCGCGCGTGCTGCGCGGGATTTTCGCTCTTTACAAATCGTTAACTTTTATGCAGTCATTGCAGATATTTCCATAACACTCATGCTGCTCTTCAATCTTTTTACCGCATTCCGCGCACTTTTTCGAAGGCAGGTTTCTAAAAAAATCTGTGATTTTCCCCAGCATAACCAATCCCTCTTTCCCCTTTGTAGTGACTTCATTGTAATATAACAGATTATAAAAATCAATAACTGTTTTGATACAATGTTTAAAACATGCTTTTTTTAAGAAAAATGGGTATATTGAAGGAGGATCAATTTTCTTGAAAAGATAGGAGGACATTATGAAAGTTACAGTTATCGGATGCTATGGCGGTTTTCCGGCCGCAAATGAAGCGACGTCGGGCTATTTATTTCAGTCAGGTGATTACTCTTTGCTTGTCGATTGCGGCAGTGCAGTATTATCTAAGCTGTTCGGATATGTGCCGGCGGAAAAGCTGGATGCGGTGATTCTGTCTCATTATCACCATGACCATATCGCTGACATCGGGCCGCTGCAATTTGCTAAACAAGTCGGTTCGTTTCTCGGCAAAGGAGAGCATACGCTTCCGATTTACGGACATGATGCTGATATAGAACAGTTTCAAAAGCTTACATATAAAACACATACGAAAGGGATTGCCTTTCAGCCGGATCAGCCGCTGACTGCCGGTCCGTTTACGATCACCTTTTTAAAAACGATTCACCCGGTGACGTGCTATGCCATGCGGATTACTGACGGCAGCCATACTGTCGTATATACCGCTGATTCCAGCTATCAGGATTCATTTATTCCATTTTCGGAAAATGCCGATTTATTGATCTCAGAATGCAATTTTTATGCCGATCAAGACGGGACAAGCGCAGGTCATATGAACAGCCTGGAAGCCGGGCGAATTGCAAAAGAAGCGGGAGCGGGAGAGCTGCTGCTGACGCATTTGCCGCATTTCGGCGTGCATGACAATCTTCGCAAAGAAGCGAAAACCGTTTTTAGCGGCGAAGTGAATATTGCGAAATCAGGTTTTGTGTGGGAAGGATAAAGGAGGAGCACCATGTTATTTATCGACAATCAAAATATCAATGATCCGCGGATCAATCTTGCTATCGAAGAGTACTGTGTAAAGCATTTAGACCCTAAACAGCCGTATTTGCTCTTTTATGTAAATCAGCCGTCTATTATCATTGGGAAAAACCAAAATACAATAGAAGAAATCAATACAAAATATGTAGAAGAAAACGGGATTATCGTCGTCCGACGTTTATCAGGCGGAGGAGCTGTGTATCATGATCTGGGGAACTTGAACTTCAGCTTTATTACAAAGGATGACGGGGACAGCTTTCATAACTTCAAAAAATTCACTGAGCCGGTGATCCAGGCTTTACGCCAGCTCGGGGTAGAAGCAGAATTGAGCGGCCGGAACGACATTGTAGTGGATGGCCGGAAAATATCCGGAAACGCCCAGTTTGCAACAAAAGGACGTATTTTCAGCCACGGCACTCTCATGTTTGATTCAGCCATTGATCATGTTGTGTCAGCGTTAAAGGTGAAAAAGGATAAAATTGAATCAAAAGGCATCAAATCGATCAGAAGCCGAGTGGCAAACATCAGTGAGTTTCTCGATGATAAAATGACTACGGAAGAATTCCGCAGCCATTTGCTTCGCCATATTTTCAACACAAATGACATTCAAACCGTACCGGAGTATAAGCTGACGGAAAAAGATTGGAAGGTCATTCATCAAATTTCGAAAGAGCGCTACCAGAATTGGGATTGGAACTATGGCCGTTCACCGAAATTTAACCTCAATCATTCGAAACGTTATCCGATCGGATCGATAGATTTGCGTCTGGAAGTCAAGAAAGGCAAAATTGAGGACTGCAAAATCTTCGGAGATTTCTTCGGTGTCGGTGATGTATCTGAAATTGAAAACCTGCTGGTTGGAAAACAATATGAACGCAGTGTCATCGCTGATGCGCTGGAAGGTGTGAATCTTAAGCATTACTTTGGGAACATTACGAAAGAGGATTTCCTTGATCTGATTTATTAAGGCAAAACACATTGTTTGAAAGAGCGGTTGTGTTTTTGAAATAATGGAGGCAGGAGGGATTCACATGAAAGTGTTTTTAATCGGAGCGAACGGACAAATCGGACAAAGACTCGTTTCTTTATTCCGAGACAATCCTGATCATTCTGTCAGAGCGATGGTCAGAAAAGAAGAACAGAAAGCGCCTCTCGAAGCTGCCGGTGCAGAAGCTGTGCTTGCGAATCTGGAAGGCAGCCCGGAAGAAATCGCCGCAGCGGCGAAAGGCTGCGACGCAATCATTTTCACAGCGGGTTCAGGCGGCAGCACAGGCTATGATAAAACGCTGCTGGTGGATCTAGACGGAGCGGCAAAAGCGATGGAAGCTGCGGATATCGCGGGCATCAAGCGGTTTGTCATGGTTAGCGCCCTGCAAGCCCACAACCGTGAAAATTGGAATGAATCACTTAAACCTTATTATGTGGCCAAGCATTATGCTGATAAAATTCTGGAAGCAAGCGGTTTAACTTATACGATTATCCGTCCGGGAGGCCTTCGCAATGAGTCTGGAAAAGGAACTATTTCAGTCGCCGCCGATCTGGAACGGGGATTCATTTCCCGTGATGACGTGGCGAAAACGGTCATTGCTTCTTTAGATGAAACCAATACGGAAAATCGGGCCTTTGATCTGACAGAAGGAGATACACCGATTGCTGAAGCATTAAAGAAACTATAACAGTACTGACACTCAGGGCTTTTTGCTCTTGAGTGTTTTTTTCTGTTTCTCTATAATGGAGGAGAAAGCTTGGCTTCAATAATGAATGACTATTCATTCACTTTAAGGGGTGGGAGAATGAATCTTGTTTCCAAATTGGAAGAAACAGCATCTGAGAAGCCCGACAGCATCGCATGCAGGTTTAAGGATCACATGATGACGTATCAGGAGCTGAATGAATACATTCAGCGATTTGCGGACGGCCTTCAGGAAGCCGGTATGGAGAAAGGGGACCATCTAGCTTTGCTGCTTGGCAATTCGCCTGATTTTATCATCGCGTTTTTTGGTGCGTTAAAGGCTGGGATTGTGGTGGTGCCCATCAACCCGTTGTACACGCCAACAGAAATCGGTTATATGCTGACAAATGGCGATGTAAAGGCGATCGTGGGCGTTGATCAGCTTTTGCCGCTTTATGAGAGCATGCATGAATCGCTGCCAAAGGTTGAGCTCGTCATTTTATGCCAGACAGGAGATGCCGAGCCAGAAGCTTCAGACCCAGAGGTCAGGATGAAAATGACAACGTTTGCAAAAATATTGCGTCCAACATCCGCCGCTAAACAAAGCCCGGAGATTGTCCCTGATGATACCGCGGTCATTTTGTATACGTCAGGAACGACCGGAAAACCAAAAGGCGCAATGTTGACCCATCAAAATTTGTACAGCAATGCCAACGATGTCGCTGGCTATTTGGGAATGGATGAGAAGGACAATGTGGTCTGCGCTCTTCCTATGTTCCACGTGTTTTGTTTAACCGTCTGTATGAATGCCCCGCTGATGAGCGGCGCAACTGTCTTAATTGAGCCTCAGTTCAGTCCGGCATCTGTTTTTCAGCTTGTTAAGCAGCGGCGGGCGACTATTTTTGCCGGTGTGCCTACGATGTATAATTACTTGTTTCAGCATGAAAACGGAAAGAAAGATGACTTTTCTTCCATTCGGCTGTGCATTTCAGGAGGGGCGGCGATGCCAGTCGCGCTGCTGACCGCGTTCGAAGAAAAATTCGGCGTGACCATTTTGGAAGGCTACGGGCTTTCGGAAGCATCACCCGTTACGTGTTTTAACCCGTTTGACAGGGGCAGAAAGCCGGGCTCCATCGGGACAAGTATATTGCATGTCGAGAACAAGGTCGTAGATCCGCTCGGACGCGAGTTGCCCGATCACCAGGTCGGCGAATTGATCGTGAAAGGCCCCAATGTAATGAAGGGCTATTATAAAATGCCAATGGAAACAAAACATGCGTTAAAAGACGGGTGGCTTTATACGGGCGATTTGGCAAGAAGAGATGAGGACGGCTATTTTTACATTGTTGACCGGAAAAAAGACATGATCATTGTTGGAGGATACAACGTGTATCCGCGCGAGGTGGAGGAAGTGCTGTACAGCCACCCGGATGTCAAGGAGGCGGTTGTCATCGGTGTGCCGGACGCCCAAAGCGGGGAAGCGGTAAAGGGATATATTGTACCCAAACGCTCTGGCGTAACAGAAGCGGATATCATGCAGCACTGTGAAAAACATCTCGCCAAATACAAACGGCCTGCCGCCATTACGTTCCTTGACGACATTCCGAAAAATGCGACGGGGAAAATGCTCAGACGGGCGCTGAGAGATATTTTGCCTCAATAATACGAAAAAAGCGAAGCGGTAAGCTTCGCTTTTTCATTTTCAATCCTTTGCTTCTTTTTTAATAATGTTTAGCAGCGCCTTTGTATCGCTTTTACTTAATTTGTAGTATGTCCCGTCCTTCAAATAAACGGCTTGCTGGCTGCCGTCAATCCATAGTCTGAATGAGTCGTACCGGTCTTTATGAAACTTGATTGTCCCTTCGTAATCAGGGGCTGATGTTTTTTCTGTCTTCAGCTGTTTTCCCTGATTCATGATGTCCAGCATATCTTTGACGTGCTGCCTTTTTTCAATCTCGATTTCTTCCTGGCCGCTTGAAGACAGCGTGATCAAATCCGCGTCTACCGATTGATACACATCGCCTGACCGGCTGTAAAGATAGAAAAATGCTAGAAACACAAGACCGATAACCACGATGGCTGCCACTATTTTTTTCATTTGCATCACTCCAAACATTGTTAGTTTTCCCAGCGATCGGGCTTTCCATGCCTAAAAGGACGGAAAAGTACGGATACACAGCTTGGTTCTAAGAATTTGAATTTATGATTACAATAGAAGTAACGGGTTGATGTGAGGAGTGAGGCGTTATGCGCAAGTGGATTGCGGCAGCAGGGCTTGCTTACGTGCTGTATGTGCTGTTTTTTTATTGGTATTTTTTCCTGTCCGGTGATTCCGCAGTACCGGAGGCTGTGAAAGGGACGCAGGCTGACCCGGCTTCTTTCATGAAGCCGTCTGAATTGGCAGTGGCTGAGCAGTATTCGAATGTAAAGAATTTTTTATTTTTTATCGGGCTTCCTCTTGATTGGTTTTTGTTCTTTGTATTGCTGGTCAGCGGCGTTTCAAAGAAGATCAAGAAATGGATGGAAGCAGCCGTGCCCTTTCGATTTTTGCAGGTTATTGGTTTTGTGTTTGTGCTTTCGCTGATCACAACGTTAGTGACGCTGCCTTTAGATTGGATAGGCTATCAAGTATCGCTTGAATACAACATTTCCACACAGACAGCGGCCAGCTGGGCTAAGGATCAGGTCATAGACTTTTGGATCAGCTTTCCGATCTTTACGCTTTGCGTTCTCGTGTTTTATTGGCTGATCAAAAGGCATGAAAAAAAATGGTGGTTATACGCTTGGCTGTTAACTGTGCCGTTTTCGCTGTTTCTGTTTTTTATTCAGCCGGTCATTATCGATCCTTTATACAATGATTTTTATCCGCTGAAAAACAAAGAGCTTGAAAGCAAAATTTTAGAGCTGGCAGAAGAAGCCGATATTCCGGCTGATCATGTATATGAAGTAAACATGTCTGAAAAAACAAATGCGCTTAATGCCTATGTCACAGGAATCGGGGCGAACAAACGGATTGTATTGTGGGATACGACGCTGAACAAGCTTGACGATTCAGAAATTCTCTTTATTATGGGCCACGAAATGGGCCATTATGTCATGAAGCACGTCTATATCGGACTGGCCGGCTATTTGCTCGTGTCGCTAGCCGGATTTTATGTCATTGGTAAGCTTTACAAGCGGACGGTCCGCTTTACCCGCAGCATGTTTCATTTGGAGGGACGGCATGACCTTGCAGCACTGCCGCTGTTGTTGCTTTTGGTGTCCGTTTTGAGCTTTGCGGTCACGCCTTTTTCTAATGCGGTTTCGCGTTATCAGGAGAATCAGGCTGACCAGTATGGGATTGAGCTGACGGAGAATAGAGAAGCCGCTGTCAAGACGTTTCAGGATTTGGCTGTGACGGGACTGAGCCAGGTTGATCCTCCCGTGCTTGTAAAGATTTTCAGAGGCAGCCACCCTTCGATCATGGAGCGGATTCAACACGCGGAAAAAGAAAAGAATGCATCGGAACATCAGGATGCTGACAAATAAAAAGAAGCAGGTATGGAGGGGACTGACCCCCGTTTTTGAGACAGGGATCAAAACACCTTTTAAACAGCCAATTGCCGATAGTTTATCGGTGATTGGTTGTTTAGTTTCGTTTGAATACGAATATTGTTATAATAGTGAATGTATT
>NZ_JBVQPQ010000012.1:0-60002 GCF_055721145.1 Bacillus sp. VA15
ATCAGGGAGCAAGCTCCCATCTGTCCGCTCGACTTGCATGTATTAGGCACGCCGCCAGCGTTCGTCCTGAGCCAGGATCAAACTCTCCGATAAATGGATCACAGGTTAAGTTCACCGCATCCTGCGGTGACACCTGTGTGACCTGCGTCGTGCAGGCCTTAGTTTGACTGACTACGCACATCGCTGTGCGATTTTATAAAACATGAATTAACAGGTACGTTTTGTCTTGTTTAGTTTTCAAAGATCATTACTACCGCTTAACGAAGCAGCTTTATTACTATAACATTTAGCTTCTTTTAAGTCAACAACTTTTTTCAAACTATTTAATGAAGCTTTTAGTTGACGTCGGCTGTTTATCAGCGACGAATAATAATATATCACGGATATTATCAATAGGTCAACACCTAATTTAAGCTGAATGTTAAGCGACATTTTATCGGTTATATTCAATTGGCCATGCTCATAAAATGTAAAACAAGAATGATGGACAAGATAAGGAGGACTCATCAGTGAATCACTTCTATGTGTGGCACATTAAACGAGTGAAACAATTTATTATTATACTTATCGCCGCATTTGCAGCAGCCAGCTTTTTTTACATTCAAAGAGCTGTCCCGCTTCCCGTGTTTTCAACTGACACCGGACCTAAAGCCATTTATAAAGGAGAAACAGATTCAAAAGACATCGCACTTACGTTTGATATCAGCTGGGGGGATGAGAAAGCAGAACCCATTCTTGACACCTTGAAAGCGAACGGGATTAAAAATGCGACATTTTTCCTTTCCGCTTCTTGGGCCGAACGCCACCCTGACACAGTGGCACGTATAGTGAAGGATGGCCATCAAATTGGGAGCATGGGGTACGCCTATAAAAACTATGCCAATTTAGAAAGCAGCGAAATAAAAAAAGACATTAACCGTGCACAAACTGCCTTTGAAAAGTTAGGGATCAAAGACATACAGCTATTAAGACCCCCTACCGGACAATTCAATAAGAATGTTCTAACGGTCGCAAAGCAATACAATTATACAGTTGTTCATTACAGTGTGAACTCTCAAGATTGGACAAATCCCGGGGTTGATAAAATCATCGACAATGTGAGCAAGCAAGTTTCCGGAGGAGACATTATTCTTTTACACGCCTCCGACTCGGCAAAACAAACAGAAGAAGCGTTGCCCGATATCATCCAACATCTTAAAGAAAAAGGATTAAAAAATGTAACCGTAGGTGATCTCATCGCAAATTCAGATGCCAAATCCGCAGAGGTAAAGTAATTACTTTGCTGCAAACTTCGGCAGCATCAGCAATTGGAAAGCATTACACGCCATTAACGGGAAAAGCATTAAATAAAGCCAGTCCTCATCATTTACTCTTAGCGCAGGGAACCATTCTAATGCGGTAATCACAACCATTAAAAACAACGATGACACAAACGTTTTCTTAGAGGACTGCTTTTGCTTTATATAAGCTGTAATCACTCCAAATATCAATAAAAACACCGGTAACCACGCATAGCCAGCCAGCGACTCTCCGCTCTCTCCAAAAAATAAAAAACGCACGTACATTAAATCAAAAGCAACAAACAGGATGAAAAACAGCTGAAGCAAATTCCACAAAGACGAGGACCTTAATATCTCAAGCGCAAACCGGTGAACTGTTAAAAACACGAAAAAACCCATTTGGCTGATCACACTGAAAATCATGCCTACACCGATAAACCAAAATAAAACAGAGAAAATCTGTCCCGCTTCAAAAGCAAGAAACAGTCCCCTATATTCTCCCCATTTTAAAGCAAAACCCACAATACTCGTGATAACCGCTCCGACAGCTAAAATAGAAAAGAAAAAACGAACCAAACCACGGCTTTTCATTTCTTTATTCATCCCCTCAAAAATCGCAAACCGCGATATTTTGTTATGTATAATTCCAAACAGATGAATCATATTAAAAGTAAGACAAGTATGTGAAAGGAGCTTAAGCATGTCAAAAGCCAAAATGCTATTGATGAGCTGTTTTTTGTTATTATCTGTAACAGCTTGCGCTCCAAAAGACCAAGCAGCGGATATGGACTATGATCAGACCAAAAAAATGGTTGTTGATATATTAAAAACTGATGATGGAAAGAAAGCAATTAAGGAATTATTAAACGATGATGCGATGAATGAAGCGCTGGTGATTGACCAAGATGCGATTAAAGGAACAATAGAAAAAACACTTACCTCTAAAAAAGGTGAAGAATTCTGGAAAAACATTTTTGAAGACACTGATTTTGCTCAAGGCTTTGCCAAAACTCTTCAGACAGAGCATGAAAAAGTGATTAAAAAACTGATGAAGGATCCGGATTACCAGAAGATGCTGATGGGCGTTATGCAGGATCCGGGTATGAATAAAAAGTACAGCGAACTGGCAAAAAGCCAAGAATTCCGCAGTTATTTAGAAGAGGTTATTAACGAAACACTTTCTAGTCCGCTTTACAAAAAACAGTTCGAAGATGAGCTAAAAAAAGCAGCAAAAGATACTGCCAAAGAAAGTGAATAAAGGGAAAGCCGGGATCTAGAATCCCGGTTCACCTTTTTTATACTTGCACTGACATTTTTGCAACTATTTTTTTTGCAATGTCCTGATAAATTTCTCCAATAGGATGATTTTCATCATAAACAGACGGCGCAAATTGGTCCTGATCCCAATCAGGCTGTTTCAACGGGATTCTGCCGAGCAAAGGCACGTTTAGTTCCTCAGCTAGTTTATCTCCCCCGCCTTTTCCAAAGACATATTCTCTTTCCCCTGTCTTTGCACTTTCATAATAAGCCATGTTTTCTATGACACCAACGACCTCATGATCGGTTTTAATTGCCATAGAACCCGCTCTCGCTGCGACAAAAGCAGCTGTTGGATGCGGTGTCGATACTATGATTTCTTTACAGCTCGGAAGCATAGTATGTACATCGAGAGCAACGTCCCCCGTCCCAGGCGGAAGATCAAGAACGATATAGTCTACTTCTCCCCACTCTACTTCGTGGAAAAAGTTGTTTAGCATTTTGCCAAGCATTGGCCCCCTCCATACGACCGGAGCATTTTCTTCTACGAAGAAGCCCATTGACATCACCTTTACCCCAAAGCGTTCAACAGGAAGCAGTTTCTCTCCTTCAACAGTAGGACGCACAGTGATACCCATCATATCCGGCACACTGAAGCCATAAATATCCGCATCAATTAAACCGACCTTTTTCCCAAGACGAGCCAGAGAAATAGCAAGGTTTACTGACACAGTTGATTTGCCTACGCCGCCTTTTCCGCTTGCTACAGCAAGAAAGACTGGTGGGTTATCCATATTTAACAATGTTTTTTTCTCAGCTGACGGCGCCCGGAATTTTGCAACCGTTTCTTCAGGCAGCTCTTCAAATCGAAGGCCGACCGTCTCAGCGCCTCCCCCTTTTAAGACGTTTACGATCTCTTGCTGAATCTGCATTTGTTCTGCAGTTCCGGTTTTGGCAAGAGCGACTTTTACACTGACATGCTGTTTTTCAGGCTTTATTTTAATTTCCTTAACGGCATCCAATTCTCCCAGAGGTCTTTGAAGAAAAGGTTCGCGCATTTCACCGACTAGTTTTCTTACTTCATCTTCTCTTATCATCGAACCTCACCCTTTTGTGTATTCGTTTACAAGCATTATTATATCATACATAAATGGCGGGTGTCTTATGCTTAGAACCATAAGAAAACCCTCCTTTACTCCGGAGGGTCTCCTTTTTCTGTGAAATATCTCAAAATGCCTTTATATATGGAAGATGCCACCTTGTCCTGATATTTCGACTTCCCGAGCAGCCTTGCTTCATTTGGATTGGATAGAAATCCAACTTCTACAAGCGCCCCCGGTTTGGTGACGTTTTGCATTAAGTAGATACCATGAATCCGCTTTGCTTTCCGGGTTGTGTTTTCCAAGTTTCTTCTCAACTCATCCTGAATGTATTTCGCGACTTTCTCATTTTCCGCATATTTTCCGAAATAAAAGCTTTGGGCTCCGCTCCATTTTTGTGACGGAATCGCATTGAGATGAATGCTGATATAGAGTTCAGCCTCTGAATGGTTTATTAATTTAACTCGCTGCCTTAAGTCTTCTGCTTTTCGTCTGCTGTAGCCCTTCGTTCCTTCTGGAGCGAGATCGGTATCACTTTCTCTGGTCATGATGACAAGCGCTCCTTGTTCCTGAAGGTAATCCCTGACTCTAAAGGCCACTTCCAGGGTTACATCCTTCTCTAACAGCTTTCCGCCGACTGCTCCGCCGTCAGGCCCGCCATGACCTGGATCCAGATAAATAATTTTCCCGCTCAAGGGCAGACTCCATGGCTTCCAAGAATCGTTATTGCTGAACTGATACTTGAATAGAAATAGTAATACGATAAAGCCTAGCAAAAAACCAAGCCATTTAAGCTTTTTCCTCATCCCTTCCCCTCCCGCTTGTCCGTTACTACATAACTATGGGACAGGGCCGGGAAATATGATTAACGCATGCGAAGCTTACACTGTTTTTCTCTTTGGACAAACCCCTCTGTCCACCAGTCTTTAATGAACTTGCGTGCTGCTTCATAAACCGTATTTTTATCAAATGTTGTGTATTGCTCGTGTGTCCAATTATAGAGATAATCAAAAAACTCCATACGAAGCTCTTCTTCTTCTCTTGCAGAGCGAGCACTGATGCTCTGCATGGATTCTCCGTAATAGCCGAATATCCCAAAACGCCCGCCTAACAAATAAGCTTCTATCGCAAAATCAATACAGCCTTCGGTAATAATATCTCTTTCATCATGAAAAAATGGAAATAATGGTTCCAAACAGTCCTTAACAGACTGGATAATTTGTCTCAGAGAGAGTTCTTTGAGCAAGTTCTTTTCTAATTCAAAATCCTTTTGGCGTTTCACATCCATAAAAGACAGTACTTCTGCCATACAAATTCACTCTCCTTTTACCGGTTATTTTGAGGATTGGATAGTGAAACAATGCCCGAATTCGATTGGAAATTCGCCCAAATGAAGGTGCCGAATCGATAAAAAGAAGAGGATGTAGCAACTTTCCACGAGGTCGGAACAAATGTTCTGTTAGTGATTATTAAAAAAACAGCCCCTTTAATAGGTCGCTGCTTTTCATACTTTCACGCTTCTTGTTGCAGAATATGTATGAATATATTGGTCCAATACAAACCCGCCTTTATCTTCGTAAAATCCAGTGATGATAAAACCGGCATCAATCTGGCCCTTGATTTGGTCTTCTAAGGAATGGCCGAATTCCAGAGCCTCATTTTTTTCAATCAGTTTTTTCACTTTATGCTTTGGAAGATCTACTGAGTCGGCATATGGAATGGAGTGTTTTACTTTTAAAATCCCTTGCTGTTCTAATTCTACATCAAACAGAAATACGACTGGATTTACAAAGCCTGAGATTAGAACACCGTTTCTTTTCAGCACACGGTGCGCTTCCTTCCAGACTGGGAGGACGTTCTCAACAAAAACATTGGCAACAGGATGTACAATGACATCAAATGATTCATCCTTAAATTGACTGAGGTCGTCCATGCTTCCTTTGACAGTATGTATCTTGAGATCATCGCGCTCAGCAACCATTCTATCCTGATCCAGCTGTTTTTCCGAGTTATCTAATACAGTGACATCCGCTCCTGCAGCTGCCAAAATCGGGCCTTGCTGGCCGCCACCTGATGCTAAACAGAGTACTTTCAGCCCGTTGACAGGGGGAAACCAATCCCTCGGTACATCTTTCATTGGTGTTACCCTTATATCCCAATTGCCTGTTTTCGCTTGTTCGATGACATGCTGCTCAACAGCAACAGTCCATTCATTGCCTGTTTCTACTTTTTGATCCCAGGCTTTGCTATTATGGTCTACTAACGCATTCATGAATCGTTCTCCTTACTTTAATGTATAGAGTATAACAAATATTTCTAGATTGTTATCGCTTTCCCTTTGTATATTTAGAAAAAAGTTCATAAAAACGCAAAAAAATCACAAAGGAGATATGTGATTTACGTCATCAGATTTACACTTATTTCGTCAAATGGTGTCATTAGCAAAGAGCTAGTGTTCCTCCGGGCTATGATACAGTTGAAGAATCAGCAGGGAGATTTAACAGGTTGAGACCAGTGGTTAGAATGAGCTGGACTGACGACATAACCATTAAGAACTTTGACCAGATTCCAAACGTAGTAATGACATGAAAGCTATCATGATTATTACAGTGAGACCGTTTATAAGCAAGCATTTTGCTTAGTCCGTCAAGCGTTCATTTAGTTATCTTACTGTATGCGGAGGTATGAGCATTTTATTAATATAAAAAAGCTCCCAACACAAGGTCGAGAGCTTTGAAAACGTAAAATTAACGTTTTGAGAACTGAGGTGCACGACGAGCGCCTTTAAGACCGTATTTTTTACGTTCTTTCATACGAGCGTCACGAGTCAGAAGACCTGCACGTTTAAGAGTTGTACGGTATTCTGGATCTGCTTCAAGCAAAGCACGAGCGATACCGTGACGGATTGCTCCAGCTTGACCAGATAAGCCGCCTCCATGTACGTTTACTAAAACATCATAAGTGCCAGCTGTTTCAGTCAAAGTTAATGGTTGTTTGATATCTTCGATTAGAGCTGCAGATGGGATGTGTTCGCTGATTTCACGATTATTAACGACGATACGACCTTCTCCTGGAACTAAACGCACACGCGCTACAGAGCTTTTACGACGGCCAGTACCGTAATATTGAACCTGTGCCAAATTGGTAACCTCCTTTTTAATTAACCGCGAAGTTCGTAAACTTCAGGTTTTTGTGCTTCGTGTGGATGCTCAGAACCACGGTATACGTTCAATTTTTTGAACATTTGACGACCTAGAGAACCTTTTGGAAGCATGCCTTTGATAGCAAGCTCAAGCATTTTCTCAGGGTAGTTTGTACGCATTTCAAGAGCAGTTCTTGATTTTAATCCGCCTGGATGTTGAGTGTGACGGTAGTAGATTTTGTCAGTTAACTTTTTACCAGTTAACTCGATTTTTTCAGCGTTGATGATGATCACATGATCTCCAGTATCAACGTGTGGTGTGTAAGTTGGTTTGTGTTTTCCGCGAAGGATAGCTGCAACTTCTGAAGAAAGACGACCTAAAGTCTTACCAGCAGCATCAACAACTAACCACTTGCGTTCAATAGTACTTGCGTTAGCCATAGGTGTTGTACGCATTGAATTTCCCTCCTAAATGATCTGTCATTTTCAATAAACTTCGATTACGTTCTATTTCACAACACAATAAGTTCCGGGGCTTATCGTGGGGTTGAAATACATACCATATGATATCTTATAACTTTATGCAGACTCTGTCAAGAAAATATTATACACCTGGTTTAGTTGTCATAGTAAACGTTCCATAAATATAGCCCATGCCCCGGTGCTGTACGCCCTGCCGCTTCGCGATCCTTCGCTGCCAGCATGGATTTCACATCATCGGGAGAAATTTTTCCAATACCTGCATCAAGCAAAGTACCCGCAATAATTCTGACCATATTATATAAGAAACCGCTGCCTGTGATCCGCATTTGCAGGCCGTCATCCGTCTCAGTCCAATCAAGTTCGTAAATCGTTCTTACCTTGTCCTGCACTTCTGTTTTAACCGCACAAAAGCTCGTAAAATCATGTGTCCCTATAAGATGCTTTGCCGCTTCTCTCATGTTCTGCACATTAAGGTGATATGAAAAATGGTAAGCGTAATGCCGTTTAAATACGTCCGGGTGTTTCTCCGTGTATACAAAATAGCGATATTCTTTTTTGACTGCGCTAAATCGTGCATGGAACCCATCATCCGCAATTTCCGCCTGTTTGACTGCGATATCGTCCGGAAGCAGTGCATTTAAAGCATACGGCCATCTCTCCGCCGGGATAGACAGCGGAGTATCAAAATGAATCACCTGTCCGGCTGCGTGAACCCCGCTATCTGTTCTTCCTGACGAAACGACCGGAATTCTGTCTTTCGACTTATGCAGGACAGCCAAAGCCTTCTCAAGTTCATTCTGAACCGTTCTTTTTCCCGGCTGTACCTGATATCCATTAAACAAATGTCCGTCATAAGAAATCGTGCATTTCAGTCTCATACAGCACCTCTATGTCCTTAAGAAAAATAACAAAGCAGCCAAAATCATCAAGCTCACAATGACAGAAGTGTCTTTTCCTGTCCATACAAGCTTTCTGTATTTCGTACGTCCCTCTCCGCCTTGATATCCCCTGGCTTCCATTGCCACAGCAAGCTCTTCGGCGCGTTTGAATGCACTGACGAAGAGAGGGACAAGAAGCGGGACAATAGCCTTCACTCTGTCTTTGACAGGTCCGCTTGTAAAATCAACGCCTCGCGCCATCTGAGCCTTCATGATCTTATCTGTCTCCTCCATCAAGGTCGGAATAAACCGCAAAGAAATTGACATCATAAGAGCAAGCTCGTGAACAGGAAGCTTTATTTTTTTCAATGGATTCAGCAGCTGCTCCATTCCATCGGTAATCTCAATCGGTGTTGTCGTCAGCGTTAATAAGGTTGTAATTAAAATCAAATAGACGAATCTAAGAGAAATGAATATCCCTTGGACCAAACCGCCCTCATAGACTTTGAAAACACCTAATTGAAAAATAACCGGTCCTTCATGTGTCATTAAAATGTGAAGAAGGAACGTAAAGAGGACAATCCAGATGATTGGCTTTAGCCCTTTCATTAAAAAAGAGAAAGGAACTCTTGTTAAAGAAACGACGCCTACAGTAAATAATCCAAGAAGCGCATATGTCTGTACATTATTGGCTAGAAATACGATGCAGACAAATAAAAAGATCGTAATGAGTTTTGTTCTGGGATCAAGCCGATGTACAAGTGAAGAGCCTGGTACATACTTGCCGATAATCATGCTGTCCATCATAAGGTCTTCTCCCCCTGAAAAAGAGCACGGATTTCAGCAGCGGCATCTTCAATTGTGAGCATAGGCTCTTTAAATCTGACGCCAAGTGCAGCTTCCAGCTGTCTTTGAAATTTTATCGTTTCCGGAAGATCCAGCCCCCATCCAGCCATCTCTTCACCTTTTAAAAACAAATCACGCGGACTGCCTGATGCTTGTATCGTTCCTTTATGCATAACGATCATTTCATCAGCGTATGCAGCCGCATCCTCCATGCTGTGTGTCACAAGGATCGTCGTCAGGTTTCCCCGTTGATGAAGCTCATAAAACATGTCCATAATCTCTTTTCGCCCTCTTGGGTCCAATCCTGCAGTCGGTTCATCAAGAACAAGCACTTCAGGGTCCATTGCAAGTACGCCGGCAATTGCAACTCTGCGCATTTGCCCCCCGCTTAATTCAAAAGGCGATCTGTCCAAAAGCTCTTCTGATAAACCTACAAGCTTCAGCATCTCTCTCGCTTTTTGTTCAGCATCTTCTTTTTTCACACCAAAGTTCATCGGTCCGAATGAAATATCTTTGAGAACTGTCTCTTCGAATAATTGATGCTCAGGAAATTGGAAAACGATTCCGACTTTTTTACGAAGGGTTTTCAGCTCTTTATTCTTTTTCCCTGCCTGAATGACTGTGCTGCCTAGTGATATCTGTCCCTTCGTCGGCTTCAGAAGACCATTCAGGTGCTGAAGAAGAGTGGACTTGCCAGAGCCTGTATGCCCAATAACGGCTACGTAGCTGCCTTCTTTAATCGATGCATTGATATCATACAGTGCAAGGCGCTCAAACGGCGTCTTCATCTGATAACGATGTTCTACATCTTTGATTGTAATGTCCATAGCTCTTTCACCAGCCCTTCCTGAGTCAAATGATTTTCTTCCAAAGCCAGTCCATTTTCTCTTAAAAGCTGGCTAAGCTGGAATGAGAAGGGTAAATCAAGCCCAATTCGAACAAGTTCTTTATTCAATTTAAAAATCTCTTCAGGCAGCCCTTCGGCATATTTCTTACCGCCATTCATCACAATGATCCTGTCTGCTTTTGCTGCCTCATTCAGATCATGTGTGATGGAAATGACAGTCGCCATGCCTTGCTCCTTTAAATGTCTTACCGTTTCAAGCACTTCTTCTCGCCCAATCGGGTCAAGCATGGATGTTGCTTCATCTAAGATAATAATATCAGGACGTGCGGCAATAACACCCGCAATCGCAACTCTCTGCTTTTGGCCTCCGGAGAGATGGTGCGGCTCTTGATCGAGAAAATCTTGCATGTTCACCTGTTTTACTGCCCAGTCTACTCTCTCAATCATTTCTTCCCGCGGTACACCATTGTTTTCTAAACCAAAAGCCACATCATCGCGAACAGTCGTTCCGACAAATTGGTTATCCGGATTTTGAAAGACCATACCTATCTTTTTACGCACTTCCCAAACCGATTCCTCTGTCAATTGAATCCCGGCAACCTCGATGTCGCCTGATTCAGGAAGGATTAAACCATTCAATGCCCGGGCCAGTGTTGATTTCCCTGAACCGTTATGACCTACAATTGCAAGCCATTCACCCTCATACACCTGCAGGGAGACGCCGTCTAGTGCTCGTCTTTCTGCGTCTTTCCGATATCGAAAAACGATATCCTCTACCGATATCAACTGATTTTGATTCATGGAAAACCGGCCTCCTCTCAGCTAATGCTCTGCTTTTCTCTCTATATAAAAAGTTGCAGTATCTAAAAAAAGGGCATAGATCCAGTTAGAAACTGTCCCGCCCTTCTTTAGATACACAAAAATATGTGATTAAACCAATTCGATAATTGCCATTGGTGCTCCGTCACCACGGCGAGGACCAAGCTTCATAATACGTGTGTATCCACCTTGGCGCTCCTCGTAACGAGTTGCAATGTCAGAGAATAATTTTTGAAGTGCATCTTGGTTATTTTCTTCGTTAGCAACCTCGTTGCGGATGTATGCAGCAGCTTGACGGCGAGCGTGAAGATCACCGCGTTTGCCAAGCGTGATCATTTTTTCAACTACAGAGCGAAGTTCTTTCGCACGTGTTTCAGTTGTTTCGATTCTTTCGTTGATGATCAAATCAGTTGTAAGATCACGAAGCATAGCTTTACGCTGTGCACTCGTACGTCCTAGTTTTCTGTATGACATGTGATGTCCCCTCCTTTATTGAAATGCTGTTTCTGAATAATAAACACACGAAAATCCTAGTTCACAAGGGAAACTAGTCAATCGTCTTTGCGAAGTCCGAGTCCAAGTTCTTCTAGTTTCGCTTTCACTTCTTCAAGTGATTTGCGTCCTAGATTACGAACTTTCATCATATCTTCTTCCGTCTTGTTCGCAAGCTCTTGAACCGTGTTAATACCCGCACGCTTTAAGCAGTTGTAAGAGCGAACAGAAAGATCCAATTCTTCAATTGTCATTTCAAGAACTTTCTCTTTTTGATCTTCTTCTTTTTCAACCATGATTTCAGCATGCTGAGCTTCGTCAGTTAAACCAACGAATATATTAAGGTGTTCAGTTAAAATCTTTGAACCAAGCGCAATGGCTTCTTTCGGTCCAGTGCTTCCATCAGTCCAAACATCAAGTGTAAGTTTATCATAGTTTGCAACTTGGCCTACACGAGTGTTCTCTACCTGATAAGATACACGAGAAACTGGCGTATAGATAGAATCGATCGGAATCACGCCGATTGGCTGATCGTCTCTCTTGTTTGCGTCAGCAGGCGTATACCCACGTCCTCTTTGAGCAGTAAGGCGAACTCGGAAACTCGCATTCTCACCAAGAGTCGCGATATGAAGATCAGGATTTAAGATCTCTACATCACTATCGTGTGTAATATCAGCTGCCGTTACAGTTCCTTCACCCTGTACATCAATTTCTAGCGTCTTCTCTTCATCAGAGTAAATTTTCAATGCAAGCTTTTTAATGTGTAAGATAATCGTTGTAACATCTTCCACAACGCCTTCAATTGTCGAGAATTCGTGCAGTACACCATCTATCTGGATTGATGTTACAGCGGCACCAGGGAGTGAGGATAAGAGGATACGACGTAAGGAGTTACCCAGAGTTGTACCATATCCACGCTCAAGTGGCTCTACGACAAACTTACCAAATTTGGCATCGTCGCTGATTTCAACCGTTTCGATTTTTGGTTTTTCAATCTCGATCATTACTTAAAACCCTCCTTCAAAACGTCGAAACCTCGAATAGAATCATATGAGATTCCATCCGAAATTCCCCATTGTTTAGTCCCGTATGTGCTCAGGCAACGAGTCGGTGCATTCGTTTCATAAATAACTGTATCATAACCCATTATTGACAGGGACACAAAATCTATACAAACAAATTACACGCGGCGACGTTTTGGTGGACGGCATCCGTTATGAGGAACAGGAGTTACGTCTCTGATAGCAGTGACTTCTAGTCCAGCAGCTTGAAGCGCACGGATTGCAGCTTCACGACCTGAACCAGGGCCTTTAACAGTAACCTCAAGAGTTTTAAGACCATGTTCGATTGAACCTTTAGCAGCTGTTTCTGCAGCCATTTGCGCAGCAAAAGGAGTAGATTTACGAGAACCTCTGAATCCTAAAGCTCCGGCACTTGACCAAGAAATAGCATTACCATGAGTGTCAGTGATCGTAACGATCGTGTTATTGAAAGTTGAACGAATATGAGCAATTCCAGACTCAATATTCTTTTTCACGCGACGTTTACGCGTGTTAGATTTACGAGCAGCAGCCATTGTTTAAGAACCTCCCTTACTTATTTTTTCTTGTTAGCTACAGTACGACGCGGACCTTTACGAGTACGCGCATTGTTTTTAGAGTTTTGTCCGCGAACAGGTAATCCTCTGCGATGACGGATTCCGCGGTAGCTTCCGATTTCAATCAGACGTTTGATATTAAGAGAAACTTCACGTCGAAGGTCACCTTCTACTTTCAGTTTGTCAATAATATCACGGATTTTACCAAGTTCTTCTTCAGTAAGATCGCGCACACGAGTATCTTCTGAAACTCCAGCTTCTTTTAAAACTTGCTGAGCCGTTGTGCGGCCAATTCCGAAGATGTATGTTAAAGAAATAACAACACGTTTGTCACGTGGGATATCTACACCAGCAATACGAGCCATTCTCTGGGCACCTCCTTATAAATTATCCTTGTTTTTGTTTATGCTTTGGATTTTCACAGATCACCATTACTTTTCCTTTTCTGCGAATAACTTTACATTTTTCGCAGATTGGTTTAACTGATGGTCTCACTTTCATGTGTTTCCAACCTCCTTCAGTTTCCGGAGTGCTTTATTTGTAACGGTACGTAATCCTGCCACGAGTTAAGTCATATGGAGATAATTCTACCGTAACTTTGTCTCCAGGTAAAATGCGAATGAAGTGCATGCGGATTTTACCAGATACATGAGCCAAAACAGTGTGGCCATTTTCAAGTTCAACTTTGAACATCGCGTTTGGCAGTGTTTCGACTATAGTACCTTCCACTTCAATTACATCGTCTTTCGCCATTCAAGTGTTCTCCCTTCTTCAAATCAGTAACTTGCTTTCTGACAAATTTCAAAAGAAGTTTGTCACACGCCCTGTTTCGTTTATACTGTTCTGAACTTCCGGAGATACGCAATCATAAAGGGTTAAATGATTGATATTCTTTTTCTTAGGAGAATGTAATGTACGCTTTTCTCCGTCTGCTGTTAGTACATTGATGATGGTCAACAACCCCAATGACAACGACAAGATGAATTCGGTCCTGCCAATGTTCATCCTAACTTTCTGCCCTATCAAGCCGGAAAAACATCTGTCTTCGGAATTATTTCATCACCTAGACTCTCGTCAGTATATCAAAACCCGTTTCCGTAATCGCAATCGTATGTTCAAAATGAGCACACTTTTTCCCATCTACCGTTACAACCGTCCAGTTATCAGCCAATGTTTTCACGTAGCGGCTGCCAGCGTTCACCATAGGTTCAATAGCGAGAACCATGCCAGGTTTGAGCCGTGGTCCTTTGTTGGGCGGACCGTAATGAGGAATTTGCGGGTCCTCATGCAAGTCTTGACCAACACCATGTCCGACATACTCCCTAACAACTGAAAACTGCTCATTTTCGACATACGTTTGTATTGCGTGGGAAATATTCGACAAACGTTCACCTGGTTTTGCTTCCTGCAAGCCTTTATATAAAGACTCCTCTGTCACTTCCAGAAGTTTTTTGTCATCATCGCTGATGTTTCCTACCGGATATGTCCATGCAGAGTCACCATGATAACCATTTAATTTAGCACCGATATCAATACTGATGATGTCACCGTCCTTCAGCACCCTGCTGCCAGGTATGCCGTGAACGAGTTCTTCATTAACTGATACGCAAATGCTCCCGCGAAACCCATTATACCCCTTAAAAGATGGGATTGCACCCTGCTTCTTAATAAAACGTTCGGCAATTTGATCCAATTCTTTTGTCGAGATTCCTGGTTTAATGTGCTTTTTTAACTCTTCATGAGTTAAAGCCACGATTCGCCCTGCTTCCCGCATGATACCAAGTTCACGTGGGGTTTTACAGATAATCATTTTTTTAATCCTCCAAGAAGATCCTTCACATCTGCATAAACGTCTTGAATGTCCTGTTGGCCATTCACGTTTGCAAGATAACCTTTCTCAGAATAGAAATCGAGTAAAGGCTGAGTTTGCTTCATGTTTACCTCAAGCCGTTTAGAGACGGTTTCCTCATTATCATCTGCCCGTTGATAGAGTTCGCCTCCGTCTTTATCACAAACACCCGGCGTTTTCGGCGGATTAAAGACTAAATGATAGGTTGTGCCGCAAACACTGCAAATTCTGCGTCCAGTCAGACGTTCCATCAGAACATCTTTGTCGACTTCAATGTTAATGACATAATCAATCGGCTTGCCGTATTCCTCAAGAATTTCTTCAAGAGCTTCGGCTTGAGCGACTGTTCGCGGAAATCCGTCCAGAAGAAAACCTCTTTCACAATCGTCTTTGCCAAGTCTTTCTTTTACAATTCCGATTGTGACTTCATCAGGTACGAGCTCTCCCTTATCAATATAAGATTTTGCTTCGAGTCCGAGTGGTGTTTCTTCTTTCATAGCAGCACGGAACATATCTCCTGTTGAGATATGAGGAATCCCATAATCCTCAACAATTCGTTCGCCCTGTGTGCCTTTACCGGCACCAGGAAGCCCCATTAAGACTAAGTTCATTCGGATTTCCCCCGTCCTCTCTTTATTAAGAGGGAATGGATAAACCCATTTCCTCTAGTTTTTCATAAATCCACGGTAGTTTCGTTTCACCAACTGGCTTTCTAGTTGTTTCATTGTCTCCAAGGCTACCCCGACAACAATTAACAAAGATGTTCCGCCAATTTGTGCACTTTGAGGCAATCCAGCGAATTGAATGAAAAAGATAGGAAGAATGGAAATCACGGCTAAGAATATAGAACCCACAAACGTAAGTCGATACAAAATGCTCGTAATTCTATCTTGAGTCATTTTCCCTGGACGAACCCCCGGGATATAGCCACCCTGTTTTTTAAGGTTATCAGCCATTTGTTCAGGATTGACCTGTACAAAAGCATAAAAGTACGTAAAGGCAATAATCAACGCAACATATATCGCCATACCCACCGGATGCGTATTATCAAAGTAGTTTTGAATCCACTTTGTCACATCGTTTGTTCCAAAGAATGACGCGATCGTCCGCGGCGTTATCAAAAACGCAACCGCAAAGATTACCGGAATAACCCCTGCAGGGTTCACTTTCAATGGAAGGTGTGTAGACTGACCTCCGCCAGCAGGTGAACGACCTGTGCCTTTAGCATATTGAATCGCAATTTTCCGCACGGCTTGCTGAATGAAAATAACTCCAACAATAACTGCTAAAATCGCAATCACAAGAAGTCCGACTTTCACAATATGAATAAACAACTGATCGTTGCTGCCGACAAATTGAGTCTCATATATTTGTCCAATTGTTTTTGGAATACTAGCCACAATCCCCGCGAAGATAATGATCGATATTCCGTTGCCTACTCCATGAGACGTAATTTGTTCTCCAAGCCACATTAAAAAGGCAGTTCCGCCAGTGAGTACTAAAGCAATGATAAGATATGTCGATATACCGGATTTTTCGATCAGCATACCGTTTGCCAGATTGTTGAATCCGTAAGACATACCTAACGCCTGGATGAAACCAAGCACAATCGTAAAGTACCTTGTGAACTGAGCTAATTTACGGCGGCCAACTTCACCTTGCTTAGACCACTCGGTAAACTTCGGCACAACATCCATCTGAAGCAGCTGAATGATGATCGAAGCTGTGATATAAGGAGTAATTCCCATTGCGAAAATGGAAAATTGGTAAAGCGCACCGCCGCCAAATGTATTAAGGAGATCAAAAACACCCATTTGAGACTGTGCCTGTAACACTTCAGCGTTAACATAAGGCACAGGAATAAACGCACCTATGCGAAAGACGATAAGCATGAGTAAAGTGAATATGATTTTATTCCTGATATCACTCACACGCATAAAGTTGGAGATTGTTTTAAACAAGTTAGATCACCTCAGCTGTACCGCCAGCAGCTTCAACAGCTTCTTTCGCAGAAGCAGAGAATTTATTGGCTTTTACAGTTAATTTTTTCTCTAATTTACCGTTGCCAAGAATCTTTACTCCTGCATTAAGTTTGCTAATAACACCAGTCTCAAGAAGAAGTTCAGGAGTGACTTCCGTTCCTTCTGCAAAACCGTTCAATTTGTCTAGGTTGACTACAGCGTATTCCTTGCGGTTAATGTTAGTGAAACCGCGTTTAGGAAGACGTTGGAATAAAGGCATTTGTCCCCCCTCGAATCCAGGGCGTACACCGCCGCCAGAACGAGCGTTTTGACCTTTGTGACCTTTACCAGCTGTTTTACCGTTGCCAGAACCAATACCACGACCTACGCGATTACGCGTTTTGCGTGAACCTTCTGAAGGTTTTAATTCATGAAGTTTCATTAGGACACCTCCTTATCCGATCAATTATTTTTATTGTTCTTTAACAGAAACTAAATGAGATACTTTATTAATCATACCACGGATCGCAGCGTTGTCTTCATGAACAACAGTTTGGTTTGTTTTCTTTAAACCAAGTGTTCTGACAGTAACGCGTTGATCTTCCGGGCGACCGATTACACTTCGTTTGAGGGTAATTTCTAATTTAGCCATTAATATTCCCTCCTTATCCTAACAGTTCTTCTACAGATTTTCCACGAAGCTTCGCAACCTCTTCAGCACGCTTAAGTTCACTTAAGCCTTGAAGTGTTGCACGAATCATGTTGATCGGTGTGTTAGAACCTAAAGACTTAGAAAGGATATCAGCTACACCAGCAAGCTCAAGTACCGCACGTACAGGGCCTCCAGCGATAACTCCAGTACCTTCAGAAGCAGGTTTTAACAAGATGTTACCTGCACCGAAACGTCCGATGATTTCGTGTGGAATTGTAGTTCCAACCATTGGTACTTCAATCAAATTCTTTTTCGCATCTTCAACAGCTTTGCGGATCGCTTCTGGTACTTCTTGTGCTTTACCAGTACCGAATCCTACGTGTCCGTTTTTGTCACCGACAACGACTAGAGCTGCGAAGCGGAAACGACGACCACCTTTAACAACTTTCGCTACGCGGTTAACCGTAACTAAGCGTTCTTCTAACTCTAATTTGCTTGGGTCAATACGACGCATAATCATGTGTCCCTCCTTCTTTTATTAAAATTTAAGTCCAGCTTCACGAGCGGCATCAGCCAAAGCTTTTACACGTCCATGGTATAAGTATCCGCCACGGTCAAATACTACGTCAGAAATGCCTTTTTCAGCAGCGCGTTTTGCAACTAATTCTCCAACTTTAGTAGCAGCAGAAGAATCTCCAGTGCTTTCAACGTTCAAGTCTTTATCGAGAGTAGATGCACTAGCAAGTGTAACACCATTTACATCATCGATGATTTGAGCGTAAATGTGCTTGTTAGAACGGAAAACGTTCAGGCGCGGTCTTTCAGCAGTACCGGAAAGTTTAGCGCGAACACGAGCGTGTCTTTTAAGACGAGCAGCATTTTTGCTAGTTTTCGTAATCATCTAGGTCACTCCTTTCTTCACTTTAAGCGATCTTACTTAGCAGATTTACCTTCTTTGCGGCGAACAACTTCACCTTCATAGCGGATTCCTTTACCTTTGTAAGGCTCTGGAGAACGGACAGCGCGGATGTTAGCAGCAATAGCTCCTACACGTTCTTTGTCTGTACCTTTTACAACTACTTTAGTTTGAGAAGGGACTTCGATTTCGATGCCTTCTTCAGGAACGATCTCAACAGGGTGAGAGTATCCAACATTTAAAACAAGTTTATTTCCGGATTTAGACGCACGGTAACCGACACCGACTAATTCCAAACCTCTTTCAAATCCTTTAGATACACCTTCAACCATGTTGCCAAGCAGACTGCGAGTCGTACCATGCAAGGCACGGTGCTCTTTTTGATCAGAAGGACGAGTGACTGTAAGCACATTGTCCTCTACTTTAATCTCCATATCAGGGTGAAACGTACGAGTTAATTCTCCTTTTGGTCCTTTCACAGCTACAGTGTTGTCATCATTTAACGTTACTGTAACATCAGAAGGAATCTCAAGTAACTTCTTACCTACACGAGACATACCAAACACCTCCATTCATGTTAAACTTCTTACCAAACGTATGCTAGAACTTCTCCACCAGCTTGTTTTGCACGGGCTTCTTTGTCCGTTAAAACACCTTGTGATGTAGAAATAATCGCGATTCCAAGACCGTTAAGTACGCGAGGTACTTCATTAGATTTAGCATAAACACGCAAACCAGGTTTGCTGATTCTTTTAAGACCAGTGATAACGCGCTCGTTGTTTTGTCCGTATTTCAAGAAAACGCGGATGATACCTTGTTTGCTGTCTTCTACGAACTCAACGTCACGAATGAAACCTTCACGCTTTAAAATTTCAGCAATTTCTCTTTTCAATTTAGAAGCAGGAATTTCAAGCTTCTCATGACGTACCATGTTTGCATTGCGAATACGAGTTAGCATATCTGCAATTGGATCTGTCATAACCATTATATAATTACCTCCTTCCCTTTCTTGGGGATTACCAGCTGGCTTTTTTCACGCCAGGAATTTGTCCTTTATATGCAAGCTCACGGAAACAAATACGGCAAAGTTTAAATTTACGAATGACTGAATGCGGACGTCCGCAGCGTTCACAGCGTGTGTACTCTTGTACTTTAAACTTTGGTGTACGTTGTTGTTTCGCAATCATAGACTTTTTAGCCACGATTTCGCCTCCCTTTCATTGATTATTTCTGGAACGGCATACCTACTTGAGTTAATAGCTCACGAGCTTCTTCGTCAGTATTAGCAGTTGTTACGATAACGATGTCCATTCCGCGAACCTTTGTTACTTTATCGTAGTCAATTTCAGGGAAGATTAACTGTTCTTTGATACCAAGTGTGTAGTTACCGCGACCGTCGAAAGATTTTTTAGAAACCCCGCGGAAGTCACGTACACGCGGTAAAGATACAGAAATAAGTTTATCAAGGAAATCATACATGCGCTCTCCGCGAAGAGTTACTTTCGCACCGATAGGCATTCCCTCACGAAGACGGAATCCAGCAATTGATTTCTTCGCACGAGTAACGACAGGTTTTTGACCTGCGATAAACGTTAATTCTTCAACAGCACTGTCGATTGCTTTCGCGTTTTGAACAGCGTCACCAACACCCATGTTGATTACGATTTTTTCGATTTTAGGCACTTGCATGACAGAATCATAGTTGAACTTTGTCATTAAAGCAGGTGCAATTTCTTTATTGTACTTTTCTTTAAGGCGGTTCATGAGATAGACCTCCCTTCCTTTTAATACTATTTATCTAGAACTTGCCCAGATTTTTTTGCTACACGAACTTTTTTGCCATCTTCCACTTTGTATCCTACGCGAGTCACTTCACCTGTTTTAGGATCGAGCGGCATAACGTTTGATACATGAATTGGCGCCTCTTGATTAGAAATACCGCCTTGAGGGTTAGCTTGAGTTGGTTTAGAGTGTTTCTTCACCATGTTCACACCTTCAACTAAAACGCGGTCCTTTTTAGGGAAAGCAGCAAGGATTGTTCCTTGTTTGCCTTTATCTTTACCAGAGATAACCATTACTTTATCGCCTTTTTTAACATGCATCCTGATCGCACCTCCTTGACTAAGGCATTTATTTCATTAGATAACTTCTGGAGCTAGAGAAACAATTTTCATAAAGTTGTTTTCACGCAATTCACGAGCAACTGGTCCGAAGATACGAGTTCCGCGTGGGCTCTTGTCGTCACGGATGATAACACATGCATTCTCATCGAAGCTGATGTATGAACCGTCACTTCTGCGTGCTCCGCTTTTAGTGCGAACGATAACAGCTTTTACGACTTCACCTTTTTTGACAACGCCTCCTGGTGTTGCTTGTTTAACCGTGCAAACAATTACATCACCAATGTTAGCTGTTTTACGTCCAGAACCACCAAGAACTTTAATAGTAAGTACTTCACGTGCGCCAGAGTTGTCAGCTACTTTTAAACGAGTCTCTTGTTGAATCATTATTTGTTACCTCCCTTCGGAAAAAGAATTCCGAACTTTATTAGATAATAACAGCTTCTTCGACAACTTCAACTAGACGGAAACGCTTAGTTGCAGACAATGGACGAGTTTCCATGATCTTTACGATGTCGCCAATTTTAGCTTGATTATTTTCATCATGTGCTTTGAATTTTTTTGAGTATTTTACGCGTTTACCGTAAAGTGTATGTTTTTTGTATGTTTCAACAACAACAGTGATGGTTTTATCCATTTTGTCAGAAACAACACGGCCTTGGTAAACTTTGCGCTGGTTACGTTCGCTCATGCTCACGACCTCCCCTCAGTGATTATTTATTAGCAGCAATTTCTCTTTCACGAATCACAGTTTTCATGCGCGCGATAGCTTTGCGCACTTCACGAATGCGAGCAGTATTTTCAAGTTGTCCTGTCGCTAATTGAAAGCGAAGATTGAAAAGTTCTTCTTTAAGAGACTTTACTTTTTGTTCAATTTCAGCAGTGGTAAGGTCACGAATTTCATTAGCTTTCATTTGATTCACCACCAATTTCTTCACGTTTTACGAACTTCGTTTTAATTGGCAATTTGTGAGATGCAAGACGAAGTGCTTCACGAGCAACCTCTTCAGATACACCAGAAATTTCAAATAAAACTTTGCCCGGTTTTACAACAGCTACCCAACCTTCTGGAGCCCCTTTACCGGATCCCATACGTACCTCAAGTGGTTTAGCAGTGTAAGGTTTAGAAGGGAAAATTTTGATCCAAACTTTACCGCCACGTTTCATGTAACGAGTCATCGCAATACGTGCAGCTTCGATTTGACGGTTAGTGATCCAAGAAGCTTCAAGAGCTTGGATACCGAATTCACCGAAATGTACTTCAGTACCGCCTTTCGCACGGCCACGCATTTTTCCGCGATGCTCTCTGCGATATTTAACGCGTTTTGGTAATAACATATTATTTTCCTCCTTCCTCAGTTTTCTTCTTAGTAGGAAGAACCTCTCCACGATAGATCCAGACTTTCACACCAAGCTTACCGTAAGTAGTGTCAGCTTCAGATGTTGCATAGTCAATGTCCGCACGTAATGTGTGCAATGGAACAGTTCCTTCACTGTAGTATTCAGAACGAGCGATATCTGCACCGCCAAGACGACCAGAAACCATTGTTTTCACACCTTGTGCTCCAGCGCGCATAGTACGTTGGATTTGTTGTTTCTGTGCACGGCGGAAAGAAACACGGTTTTCTAATTGACGAGCGATGTTGTCAGCAACTAGCTGTGCATCAAGATCTGCTCTTTTGATTTCAAGAATGTTAATGTGTACACGCTTGCCAGTAAGGCTGTTAAGGGCTTTACGAAGTGCTTCAACTTCAGAACCGCCTTTACCAATAACCATACCAGGCTTAGCTGTGTGGATCGTAATGTTAACGCGATTTGCTGCACGCTCGATTTCCACTTTAGAAACAGAAGCGTCAGAAAGGCGTTTGCTAATGTATTCACGAATTTTTAAATCTTCGTGCAGGAAGTCAGCGTAATCTTTACCAGCGTACCACTTAGATTCCCAATCACGAATGACTCCGATACGAAGACCGACTGGATTTACCTTTTGACCCACTACTTATCCCTCCTTCTTTTCTGATACAACGATTGTAATGTGGCTCGTACGTTTGTTGATTTGGCTCGCACGTCCCATAGCACGTGGGCGGAATCTTTTTAACGTAGGGCCTTCGTCAACGAATGCTTGAGAAATAACCAGGTTGTTAGCGTCCATTTCATAGTTATGCTCAGCATTTGCAATAGCGGATTTTAATACTTTCTCGATAATTGGAGAAGCAGCTCTTGGTGTAAGGTTCAAGATTGATACTGCCTCACCTACTTGCTTGCCTCGAATCAGGTCCATTACTAGACGTGCTTTACGAGGAGCAATACGGACTGTTCTTGCAACAGCTTTAGCTTGCATTTAAAAGCCTCCTCTCTTAGCGTCTTGTTTTTTTGTCATCACTAGCATGACCTTTGTACGTACGAGTTGGAGCGAATTCACCCAACTTATGCCCTACCATATCTTCAGAGATGAATACAGGCACGTGTTTACGTCCGTCATAGACTGCGATTGTGTGACCAATAAACTGTGGGAAAATAGTAGAACGACGAGACCAAGTTTTTACGACTTGTTTCTTGTCTGTTTCATTTAATTTCTCGATTTTTGTCATCAAGTGTCCATCGACAAATGGTCCTTTTTTCAAGCTGCGAGCCATTTTGGAACCTCCCTTCGTGATTGCACTACGGTCCGAAGTGAACCGTAGACAACCCCGTTATTTATTTTTACGACGACGTACGATAAATTTATCGGATTTGTTCTTTTTCTTACGAGTCTTGAATCCAAGAGTCGGTTTGCCCCATGGAGACATTGGTGATTTACGTCCGATTGGCGCACGTCCTTCACCACCACCGTGTGGGTGATCGTTAGGGTTCATTACAGAACCACGAACTGTAGGACGGATGCCTTTCCAGCGAGAACGTCCAGCTTTACCGATGTTGATAAGTTCGTGCTGTTCGTTACCTACTTGACCGATAGAAGCACGGCAAGCAGAAAGAATCATGCGAACTTCTCCAGAATTAAGACGTACAAGAACGTATTTACCTTCTTTACCAAGAACCTGAGCAGATGTACCAGCTGAACGTACAAGCTGTCCGCCTTTACCAGGTTTTAATTCAATGTTATGCACAACTGTACCAACAGGGATGTTGATAAGTGGAAGTGCATTACCTACTTTAATGTCAGCTTCAGGACCTGACATAATTTCAGTACCCACTTGAATTCCTTTAGGAGCAAGAATGTAACGTTTTTCTCCGTCTGCATAGTTGATTAGAGCGATGTTAGCTGAACGGTTTGGATCGTATTCAACTGTAGCAACGCGTCCAGGTATACCATCTTTATCGCGTTTGAAGTCGATAACACGGTATTGGCGTTTATGTCCGCCACCTTGGTGACGTACAGTCAGTTTACCTTGGTTGTTACGTCCGCCTTTTTTGTGAAGGGGAGCAAGCAAGGATTTTTCCGGCTTGTCAGTCGTGATTTCAGCAAAATCTGAAGTTGTCATACCACGACGTCCATTAGAGGTCGGTTTATACTTTTTAATCGCCATTTTGAATTTCCCTCCTTCTTTTTACAGATAATTAAGCTTCAAAAATTTCGATTTCTTTGCTGTCTGCAGTAAGTTTTACGATCGCTTTTCTGCGACGGCTAGTCATACCAGTGTAGCGTCCAACACGTTTTGATTTACCTTTGTAGTTCATGATGTTGACTTTGTCAACTTTCACTCCAAAGATGCTTTCAACCGCGTCTTTCACTTCTGTTTTGTTAGCTCTTACATCAACTTCAAAAGTATATTTCTTTTCAGCCATTAAATCAGCAGAACGTTCAGTAATGACGGGGCGCTTTAGAACATCACGAGGATCTTTCATTATGCAAGCACCTCCTCTACTTTTTCAACCGCTGCTTTTGTAATCAGAAGCTTCTCGTGGTTGACAACGTCTAAAACGTTGATTCCGTTAGCTTCAACTACAGTAACTCCAGGAATGTTGCGAGCAGATAAAGCCACTGCTTCGTTAGCATCCGCAGTTACGATTAAAGCTTTTTTCTCAACAGATAATCCTTTAAGGATAGCTGCCATTTCTTTTGTTTTAGCCGTATCAAGAGTAAGATCTTCAAGAACGATGATGTTGTTGTCGTTTACTTTAGAAGACAATACTGATTTGATTGCCAAGCGGCGAACTTTTTTAGGTAATTTATAAGAATAGCTGCGTGGTGTTGGGCCGAATACGACACCACCTCCGCGCCATTGCGGTGAACGGATAGAACCTTGACGGGCACGTCCAGTACCTTTTTGACGCCATGGTTTACGACCTCCGCCGCGTACTTCAGAACGATTTTTTACTTTATGAGTTCCTTGACGTAAGGAAGCTCTTTGCATAAGAATAGCGTCGAATACAACACTCTCATTTGGCTCGATACCAAATACAGAAGCGTTTAATTCGATGTCACCAGCAGTAGAACCGTTTTGGTTGTATAATGCTACTTTTGGCATGATCAATTTCCTCCTTTCCTAAGAGAGTTATTTAGATTTAACAGCACTTTTAACAGTGATTAAAGATTTCTTCGCACCAGGTACGTTACCTTTGATCAAAAGAAGATTGCGTTCTGCATCAACTTTTACGATTTCAAGGTTTTGAACAGTGATTTGCTCTCCGCCCATACGTCCAGGTAATAATTTACCTTTGAATACACGGTTAGGATCTACAGGTCCCATTGAACCAGGACGACGGTGGTAGCGTGAACCGTGAGACATAGGTCCGCGAGATTGTCCGTGGCGCTTGATTGCACCTTGGAAACCTTTACCTTTAGATACTCCTGTTACATCTACGATTTCTCCAGCAGAGAAAATTTCAACCTTGACTTCCTGACCAACTTCATACGCATCCATTTCCACTCCGCGTAATTCTTTAACGAAGCGCTTAGGAGCAGTTTCCGCTTTTGCAACGTGCCCTTTTTCAGGTTTGTTAGAAAGCTTTTCACGCTTGTCGTCAAAACCAAGCTGGATTGCTTCGTAACCGTCGTTTTCAGTTGATTTCTTTTGAAGAACAACGTTTGGAGCAGCCTCGATAACAGTTACCGGAATAAGATCACCATTTTCAGCGAATACTTGCGTCATACCAATTTTTCTTCCTAAGATTCCTTTGGTCATTCGTCACACCTCCTATTAAGATCATTCTATATTTTAGAATTAAAGTTTGATTTCGATATCGACACCAGATGGTAAGTCTAATCGCATGAGAGCATCAACAGTTTGTGGTGTTGGGTTCACAATATCGATTAAACGTTTATGTGTACGCATTTCAAATTGCTCACGAGAATCTTTGTATTTGTGCACCGCACGAAGGATTGTGTAAACTGATTTTTCAGTTGGTAACGGAATCGGACCAGATACACTAGCACCAGAACGTTTTGCCGTTTCAACAATCTTCTCTGCAGATTGATCAAGGATTCTATGATCATATGCTTTCAAACGAATACGAATTTTTTGTTTTGCCATTATTTTCCCTCCTTTTCGCCTACATCAAGTTAGACAGTTCTCCGTGAGAAAAACCTGAACACCTTTGCCATGGCAAAGCGGCCGGGTGTGTCAGCAACCTCTCACTTCATCGCAGTCAAAGACCAACATACACCATTATACAGAAAATAGACGCATGTTGCAAGACTTATTTAAAATATGCATGGTTTGCACACTTTTTTTATTATACAGGTGTTTTTCTCATTTATCAAGGACCTATCATAAGTGGTACAGCGCGTGGCGGCTCAGTGTATCCGCGAATAATGACGGCTCCTCGATATGCGGGGTGTGAGCGGATTTCTCAAATTGAAACCAGCGCTTTTCAGGTGCTACAAGCTCATGATAATATTGTTTCGATATTTCAGCAGGAACAATTAAATCATGTCTCCCCGAAATAAAAAAGCACGGTACTTTAATAGAAGGAACTGATCTAAATGCATTAAAACGGTACAACTCATCAGTTAAATGTTTTTTACTGAAGTGCAAACCATTGAGGAAGCTGTGCATATTTCTTATTCCATATTCCTTACCGGTAAGCATTTGAAATAATACAGCAAAGGATTGACGATGATGGTGAGTGAATCCTCCCCTGCTCATTTCGACACAGAACCGATAGATAAAATGCTGGATATCCTTCTTCCAAGGCGGAGCGCCAAGGAAACGTATGAGAGGGAATACTATACCGGCTCTTTTTGCATCTGAGATTTTACGTATATATTGATAAGAAGCTGATTCTTCATAGTTAGGGTTAACAACCTGACTGATTCCAAAATACGCGTAAAACAAATCCGGACGCTGTTGCAGTACTTGAAGTGCCAGCAGTGAGCCCCACGAATGACCGGCAAGATATACTTTTGTTTTTGAAAAATGATCTAGGAGCCATTGAGTGACTTGAATTGTGTCTTTAATGAAATGACTGATTGTCATGGAGTGATGAGGAATTCGTTTTGAATACGAAAGCCCGGAACCCCTTTGATCCCAATGTACTACCGTGAAATGCTGCTCTAGGTCTTTTTGATAATGTCTAACATATCCGATTTGTGGCGTCCCCGGCCCCCCATGTAAAAAAAGCAGCAATGGATTTTTTACATCAGACCCATTAATCATTAGCATTTGCTTTGTATTTTCAATGCTCAGTTCTTTCATGATAGCGATTGATCTCTTTTCAGGAATCATAAAAAATTAGCCCCTCGAATATGATACATCCTATTATACAAGAAAAAGATATGCAAACAAAAAACGAGACCCACTGTGGGTCTCGTTTATAATCATACTATTACTCAGTGATTGTAGAAACAACGCCTGAACCAACAGTACGTCCGCCTTCACGAATAGAGAAACGAGTTCCTTCTTCGATAGCGATTGTAGAGATAAGTTCTACGTTCATTTCAGTGTTATCTCCAGGCATAACCATTTCTACGCCTTCTGGAAGATGGATGATACCAGTTACGTCAGTTGTACGGAAGTAGAACTGAGGACGGTAGTTAGAGAAGAATGGAGTATGACGTCCACCCTCTTCTTTAGAAAGAACGTAAACTTCAGCTTTGAATTTGCTGTGTGGAGTGATTGTACCTGGTTTAGCAAGTACTTGACCACGTTGGATTTCTTCACGAGATACACCACGAAGAAGGGCACCAATGTTGTCACCAGCTTCAGCGTAATCAAGAAGCTTACGGAACATTTCAACACCTGTAACAGTTGTTTTCTTGTTTTCTTCTTGAAGACCGATGATTTCAACTTCGTCACCGACTTTAACTTGTCCGCGTTCTACACGTCCAGTTGCAACTGTACCACGACCAGTGATTGAGAATACGTCCTCAACTGGCATCATGAATGGTTTTTCAGTGTCACGCTCTGGAGTTGGGATGTACTCATCAACCGCATCCATAAGTTCGAAGATTTTTGCTTCGTAATCAGCGTCACCTTCAAGAGCTTTAAGAGCAGAACCTTTGATTACTGGTACATCATCACCAGGGAAATCGTATTCGCTAAGAAGATCGCGAACTTCCATTTCAACTAGTTCAAGAAGCTCTTCGTCGTCTACCATGTCGCATTTGTTTAAGAATACAACGATGTATGGTACACCAACGTTTTTAGAAAGAAGGATGTGCTCACGAGTTTGTGGCATTGGGCCATCAGCAGCAGAAACTACAAGGATAGCTCCGTCCATTTGCGCAGCACCAGTGATCATGTTTTTAACATAGTCAGCGTGTCCTGGGCAGTCAACGTGTGCATAGTGACGAGTTTCAGTTTCGTACTCAACGTGTGCAGTAGAGATTGTGATACCGCGCTCGCGTTCTTCTGGTGCACCATCAATTTGATCGTACGCCATAGCTGTACCTTTACCAGATTTCTTATGAAGTACTGTTGTGATAGCAGCAGTTAAAGTTGTTTTACCATGGTCAACGTGTCCAATTGTACCAATATTGGCATGTGATTTGGAACGGTCGAATTTTTCTTTAGCCATTCTAAAATCCTCCTTAAGAGCTTTTAATTAGTAATGTATAGAGTGATAGGAAGTGAAAGAAAGCTTTCACTTCCTCATCTTACAATAGTAGTTATACTTGAGTTAAGAGGCAAAATCAATTATTCGCCTTTATTTTTTTTGATAATTTCTTCAGAAACGCTCTTCGGCACTTCTTCGTAGTGATCCATGAACATAGTGAACGTACCGCGACCTTGCGTATTAGAACGAAGGGCAGTAGCGTAACCGAACATTTCAGCAAGAGGAACCATAGCGCGAACAACTTGAGCGTTACCGCGTGCTTCCATACCTTCTACGCGTCCGCGACGTGAAGTAATATCACCCATGATATCTCCCATGTATTCTTCTGGAATAACCACTTCTACTTTCATGATAGGCTCAAGAAGAACTGGGTTACATTTGCTGACTGCATTTTTCAATGCCATAGAAGCAGCAACTTTAAATGCCATTTCGTTTGAGTCAACATCATGGTAAGAACCATCGAAAAGTTTTGCTTTAATGTCGATAAGCGGGAAGCCTGCTAGTACACCATTTTCAAGTGCATCTTCCAGACCTGCTTGAACAGCTGGGATGTATTCACGTGGAACTACCCCACCGACAATCGCATTTTCAAATTCAAAGCCAGCGCCTTCTTCGTTTGGTTCAAATTCGATCCAAACGTGTCCGAACTGACCGCGTCCACCAGACTGACGTACGAATTTACCTTCAACTTTTGCACCGGTACGGAATGTTTCACGGTACGCAACCTGAGGAGCACCAACATTGGCTTCTACTTTAAATTCGCGTTTCATACGGTCAACAATGATATCAAGGTGAAGTTCACCCATACCAGAGATGATCGTTTGGCCAGTTTCTGGGTTTGTTTGAGTACGGAATGTAGGATCTTCTTCAGCAAGTTTCGCTAAAGCGATACCCATTTTATCTTGGTCAGCTTTTGATTTAGGCTCAATAGCAACGTCGATAACTGGTTCTGGGAATTCCATTGATTCAAGGATAACAAGATCCTTCTCATCACAAAGAGTATCTCCAGTTGTTGTATCTTTTAGACCTACAGCAGCTGCGATATCCCCTGCGTATACAGTAGCGATTTCTTCACGGCTGTTAGCGTGCATTTGAAGGATACGTCCAACACGCTCACGTTTGCCTTTAGTAGAGTTTTTCACGTATGAACCGGAATCAAGAGTTCCAGAGTACACACGGAAGAACGTCAACTTACCAACGTAAGGGTCAGTCATAACTTTAAATGCTAATGCAGAGAATGGCTCTTCATCAGAAGAATGGCGCTCAATCTCTTCATTTGTGTCAGGACGTGTACCTTTGATTGCAGCAACGTCAGTTGGTGCAGGAAGGTAGTCAAGAACAGCATCAAGTACTAGTTGAACACCTTTGTTTTTGAAGGCAGAACCAACAAGAACAGGGTAGAATTCAACATTTAATGTACCTTTACGGATACCTGCTTTTAACTCGTCAATAGTGATTTCTTCACCCTCGAGGTATTTATCCATAAGCTCTTCATCAAGTTCACAAACAGCTTCAATGAGGCTGTTGCGAAGCTCTTCAGCTTGCTCTTTGTACTCTTCAGGGATTTCTTTCGCATCAGAACGAGTTCCGAGGTCATCTTCGTAGAAATACGCAACGTTTTCTACAAGGTCGATGATACCTTCGAAGTTGTCTTCAGCACCGATCGGCAATTGAATTGCATGAGCGTTTGCTTGAAGACGGTCTCTTAAAGTTCCTACAGAGTAAAGGAAGTCTGCACCGATTTTGTCCATTTTGTTAACAAAAACGATACGCGGTACTCCGTAAGTTGTTGCCTGACGCCAAACAGTTTCTGTTTGAGGCTCAACGCCTGATTGCGCGTCAAGTACAGCAACAGCACCATCAAGTACACGAAGAGAACGTTCAACTTCAACTGTGAAGTCTACGTGTCCTGGAGTATCGATGATGTTTACGCGGTATCCTTTCCACTGTGCAGTTGTCGCAGCGGAAGTGATTGTGATACCACGTTCTTGTTCCTGCTCCATCCAGTCCATTTGTGAAGCTCCTTCATGAGTTTCACCAATTTTGTGGATACGACCAGTATAGAACAAGATACGTTCTGTAGTAGTCGTTTTACCGGCATCAATGTGAGCCATGATCCCGATATTACGAGTTTTGTCTAAGGAGAACTCTCTTGCCATTGGGTAATTTCTCCTTCCTTATTGGGAAATTGTGTTTTTTAGTATATAAATCCTACCAACGATAGTGAGCAAATGCTTTGTTTGCTTCAGCCATCTTATGAGTATCTTCACGTTTCTTAACAGCAGCACCAGTGTTGTTAGCTGCGTCAAGGATTTCGTTAGCTAAACGCTCTTCCATCGTTTTTTCTCCGCGAAGACGAGCGTAGTTTACTAACCAGCGAAGCCCAAGAGTCGTACGACGTTCAGGACGAACTTCTACAGGAACTTGGTAGTTCGCACCACCTACACGGCGTGCTTTTACTTCAAGTACAGGCATGATGTTTTTCAATGCTTGTTCGAAAACCTCCATTGCATCATTGCCAGTACGTTCTTTAATGATATCGAATGACTTGTATAGGATTGTTTGAGACTTACCTTTTTTACCATCGATCATCATTTTGTTAATTAGACGAGATACAAGCTTAGAGTTGTAAATCGGATCAGGTAAAACGTCTCTTTTTGCTACAGGACCTTTACGTGGCATCTGAATATCCTCCCTTCATCAATTATGCGTATTTTCGTTTATTATTTTGCTTTAGGCTTTTTCGTACCGTATTTAGAACGGCCTTGTGCACGGTTTTCAACTCCAGCAGTGTCAAGCGCACCACGAACGATGTGGTAACGTACCCCTGGTAAGTCTTTTACACGTCCGCCACGGATAAGTACAACACTGTGCTCTTGCAGGTTGTGACCGATACCAGGAATGTAAGCAGTAACCTCGATTCCGTTAGTTAAACGAACACGAGCATATTTACGAAGTGCTGAGTTCGGTTTTTTCGGTGTCATTGTACCAACACGAGTACATACCCCGCGTTTTTGTGGAGAAGATACGTTAGTGTGCTCTTTTTTAAAGCTGTTGTATCCTTTGTTAAGTGCAGGAGACTTTGAGTTTTCTACTTTACTCACGCGTCCTTTGCGAATTAGCTGATTAATTGTAGGCATGAATTTTTCCTCCCTTCATTACGTTTTATAACCCACATACCCAGGTGGTTCATCAAAAGGCAAAAAACAATGTCTTCACACAAGAATAATTCTTACGCAAAAACAAAAGTACGTTATAAAATAATGGCAACAGCGGCTGCTCCTACCTCAATTCCGCAGGCTTTGCCGAGCTTTTTCATGGATTCAACCATTGAGACAGAGATACCTTGATCTTTCGCAAGTGAAACAACACTTGACGTGAGTATCGGATCTGCGTCTTTTGCAACGACTACTTCCTTTACTGAACCTCGTTTTAGAGCTTTCACTGTTTGCTTCGTACCAATAATAATTGATTTGGCCTGTGATACTTTATCATAAGACATAAACATATCCTCCAAAGTAACAGGTTTATTTCGAGCACCTTGGTTATATTATCATTCTAGGAGACGAATGTCAACAAGGTATGACATTTTTTAGTTTTGTTCTTCTCATAGAGTGATTTTTTATTAAATATTGCTGAAAGACTGTTTGGGCAGTCTTTCAGCAACATTAAATCAGTTATTCAACCGGAACCATGTCTTCAGTCGGCTGAACATTTGAAACTGGTTTTACTTTACGGTATTGCATCATACCTGTACCAGCTGGAACAAGCTTACCGATGATAACATTCTCTTTCAAGCCAAGAAGCTCATCACGCTTACCTTTGATCGCTGCGTCTGTAAGGACACGTGTTGTTTCCTGGAAGGAAGCAGCAGATAAGAATGAATCAGTTTCAAGAGATGCTTTTGTAATACCGAGCAAGACAGGACGGCCTGTAGCAGGACGATTGCCTTCAAGCAATACCTTTTTGTTCGCTTCAGTAAATTGGTGAATATCAAGCAATGTACCTGGAAGTACATCAGTGTCACCGGCGTCAATTACGCGGACTTTGCGAAGCATCTGGCGAACCATTACTTCTACGTGTTTATCACCGATTTCAACACCCTGCATACGGTAAACCTTTTGAACCTCATGGAGAAGATACTCTTGAACAGTAGTCAGGTCAGTCACTTTAAGAAGCTCTTTCGGATCGATTGAACCTTCTGTCAGTACTTGGCCTCGAGTAATTTTATCTCCTTCCGCTACTTTCAGGCGGGAGTTATAAGGTGCCGTATAAGAACGTGTTTCCACTGCGCCTTGAACCACAATTTCCTGTTGCTTATCACGAACTTCATTGATCTCAACGACTGTACCGTCGATTTCTGTAATTGTTGCCTGACCTTTTGGATTACGCGCTTCGAAAAGCTCTTGGATACGCGGAAGACCCTGTGTGATATCGTCTCCGGCAACCCCGCCTGTATGGAATGTACGCATTGTTAACTGTGTACCAGGCTCACCGATTGATTGGGCAGCAATGATACCGACTGCTTCACCGACTTCAACATCGGAGCCAGTTGCAAGATTTCGGCCATAGCATCGTTTACATACACCATGAGGCGTATTACATGTGAAGGCAGAACGGATCCACACTTCTTCAATACCGGCTTCTACAATCTCCAGTGCTTTATCTTCATCGATCAGTTCGTTTTCATTTACAAGCACTTCACCTGTTTCAGGGTGCTTCACTTGTTTTCGTGCAAAACGGCCGATTAAGCGTTCTTCTAAGCGCTCAATTGTTTCAGTTCCTTCTTTAAGAGGCTTAGCAAGGATGCCTCGGTCAGTTCCGCAATCAGTTTCACGGATGATAACATCCTGCGCAACGTCAACGAGACGGCGTGTAAGGTAACCTGAATCAGCAGTTTTAAGGGCGGTATCGGCAAGACCTTTACGCGCACCGTGAGTGGAGATAAAGTACTCCAATACTGTCAGACCTTCACGGAAACTTGATTTGATCGGTAATTCAATGATACGTCCAGCCGGGTTGGCCATCAGGCCGCGCATTCCGGCAAGCTGCGTAAAGTTAGACGCGTTACCACGGGCACCGGAGTCACTCATCATGTAGATCGGGTTGAGCTCATCAAGTGATTTCATCAGTTTGCCTTGGATAACGTCTTTTGCAGCACTCCAGATAGAGATAACTCTCTCATAGCGTTCTTCTTCAGTGATTAGACCACGTCGGAATTGCTTCATGACGTTATCAACTTTGCTTTGCGCTTCCTCAAGAATTTCTTGTTTATCATCGAGTACGACGATGTCAGAAACCCCAACTGTAATACCAGCTTTTGTTGAATATTTGAAACCTAGGTTTTTCATGCGGTCAAGCATTTTAGACGTTTCCGTGATATGGAATCGTTTAAAGATTTCCGCGATGATTTTACCCAGAATACCTTTTTTAAACGGTGCATTGATTGGCTGCTGTTCAATGACAGCTTTTACATCGGCACCTTTTTCTAAGAAGAAACGGTCAGGTGTTTTCTCTTCAATGTTGCTCTTCGTTGGTTCATTCATGTAAGGGAATGATTCCGGAAGAATTTCATTGAAGACAAGCTTACCAACAGTTGTAATTAACAATTTTGAGCGCTGTTCTTCGGTAAATGTCACATTCTTAAGGGAGTTAGCTGCAACAGCTACTCTCGTATGAAGATGCACATATCCGTTTTGATAAGCAAGAAGCGCTTCGTCTGTATTCTTGAAGACCATACCTTCACCGACAGCACCGGCACGCTCAAGTGTCAGGTAATAGTTACCCAATACCATATCCTGAGACGGTGTTACAACCGGTTTACCATCTTTAGGGTTCAAGATGTTTTGAGCAGCAAGCATCAAGATGCGTGCTTCAGCTTGAGCTTCAGCAGATAATGGTACGTGAACCGCCATTTGGTCACCGTCAAAGTCAGCGTTGTAAGCTGTACATACGAGCGGGTGAAGACGGATTGCGCGTCCTTCAACAAGTGTTGGTTCAAACGCTTGGATACCTAATCTGTGAAGTGTAGGGGCACGGTTCAGAAGTACCGGATGCTCCTTAATAACTGATTCCAGTACATCCCATACTTCAGGCTGTACGCGCTCAATTTTACGTTTCGCACTCTTAATGTTGTGAGCAAGACCTTTTTCAACAAGCTCCTTCATAACGAAAGGTTTGAAAAGTTCAAGCGCCATTTCCTTCGGTAATCCGCATTGGTACATTTTCAAATGAGGACCAACAACGATTACAGAACGTCCGGAGTAATCGACACGTTTACCAAGAAGGTTTTGACGGAAACGGCCTTGCTTCCCTTTCAACATGTGAGAAAGAGATTTTAACGGTCTGTTACCAGGACCTGTTACAGGACGTCCGCGGCGGCCGTTGTCAATTAAAGCATCGACAGCCTCTTGGAGCATACGCTTTTCGTTTTGAACAATGATGCTAGGCGCACCAAGGTCCAAAAGGCGTTTCAAACGATTGTTACGGTTGATGACACGACGATAAAGATCATTCAAATCAGAAGTCGCAAAACGTCCGCCATCTAGCTGAACCATCGGTCTAAGCTCAGGAGGAATAACAGGAAGCACATCAAGGATCATCCAAGAAGGCTTGTTTCCTGAGTTACGGAAGGCTTCTAAAACTTCAAGACGTTTGATCGCACGAGTACGGCGCTGTCCTTGTGAAGTTTTTAGCTCTTCTTTTAACATATCAACTTCTTTTACAAGATCGATATCTTGAAGAAGTTTATGAATCGCTTCTGCACCCATAGACGCTTGGAACTTATTACCGTATTTATCAAGATAAGCACGGTATTCTTTTTCAGACAGAAGCTGTTTCTTTTCAAGCGGTGTGTTTGCCGGATCAGTTACAACGTAAGAAGCAAAGTAAATGACTTCTTCTAAAGCACGAGGTGACATATCCAGCACAAGACCCATACGGCTTGGAATACCTTTGAAATACCAAATGTGGGAAACTGGGGCAGCCAGTTCAATGTGCCCCATTCTCTCACGACGGACTTTTGCCCGTGTTACTTCGACTCCGCAGCGGTCACAAACTACGCCTTTATAACGAACTCGCTTGTACTTCCCGCAATGACATTCCCAGTCCTTAGTCGGTCCGAAAATGCGTTCGCAGAATAGACCGTCCTTTTCAGGTTTTAACGTACGATAGTTTATCGTTTCAGGCTTTTTCACTTCACCAAAAGACCATGAACGGATTTTATCCGGTGAAGCAAGACCGATGTTCATATACTCAAAATTGTTCACATCTAGCAAGGGGCCTACCTCCCTTTTTATCTTCGGATTAAACCGATGTCACTTGCCTTTATAACTAGAGATTATTCTTTCGTTACTACATCTCGTTCAACGTCTGCAGATGCTGTTTCTTGCGGCTCTTCATCACCTGATAATGCCAGGCCGTCAGCTTGTTTCGCATCTTCTTCGTCTTCTAAATCTCTCATTTCTATTTCTTCTTCATCACCAGAAAGGATTTTGACATCCATACCTAAGCTTTGAAGTTCTTTGATTAATACTTTGAATGATTCCGGAACACCCGGTTCAGGAACATTGTCGCCTTTAACGATGGCTTCGTATGTTTTCACACGTCCAACCACGTCATCAGACTTCACAGTCAGAATTTCTTGAAGAGTGTAAGCCGCACCGTAAGCTTCAAGTGCCCATACCTCCATCTCACCGAAACGCTGCCCTCCAAATTGCGCTTTACCGCCAAGAGGCTGCTGCGTAACAAGTGAGTAAGGACCTGTAGAACGTGCATGAAGTTTATCGTCAACCATGTGAGCCAGTTTGATCATGTACATGATACCGACAGATACGCGGTTATCAAATGGCTCTCCAGTACGTCCGTCGTAAAGCACAGTTTTGGCGTCACGAGACATGCCGGCTTCTTCAAGCGTTTCCCAAACATCCTCTTCTCGCGCTCCATCAAATACAGGAGATGCAATGTGAATGCCGAGGTAACGAGCGGCCATACCCATATGAAGCTCCAATACCTGCCCGATGTTCATACGTGATGGTACGCCCAGCGGGTTAAGCATGATATCAATTGGTGTGCCGTCAGGAAGGTAAGGCATATCCTCTTCAGGAAGAATCTTAGAGATAACACCTTTGTTACCGTGACGACCGGCCATTTTATCCCCTTCAGAAATCTTACGTTTCTGAACGATATATACGCGTACCAACTGGTTAACACCTGGAGGAAGTTCGTCTCCATCTTCACGGTTGAAGACTTTAACGTCATGGATAATTCCACCGCCGCCGTGAGGCACACGAAGTGAAGTATCACGAACCTCGCGGGCTTTTTCACCAAAGATGGCGTGAAGCAGGCGTTCTTCAGCAGTCAGTTCAGTTACGCCTTTAGGCGTTACTTTACCAACAAGAAGATCTCCGTCTTTTACTTCTGCCCCAATACGGATGATTCCGCGGTCATCAAGATTGCGAAGCGCATCTTCACCGACGTTTGGAATATCGCGAGTGATTTCTTCAGGTCCAAGTTTCGTATCACGTGCTTCTGATTCATATTCTTCGATGTGGATAGATGTATAAACATCATCCTTCACAAGGCGTTCACTCATGATGATGGCATCCTCATAGTTGTAGCCATCCCATGTCATGAAGCCGACCATTACGTTACGGCCAAGTGCAAGTTCACCAAGCTCCATAGAAGGACCGTCAGCAAGGATTTCTCCTTTTACCACTTCATCGCCGACACTTACGATCGGACGCTGGTTGTAGCACGTACCTTGGTTAGAGCGGACAAATTTCAGCAGGCTGTATTTATCCAGGTTTCCTTTTACTTTTTGACCGTCGACTTCTTCATAACGGCGAACCCATACGTTTTTCGCTTCTACGCGTTCAACGATACCAGGGTGTTTACAAATAACAGCGGCACCAGAGTCTTTACCTGATACGTATTCCATACCAGTTCCAACGAATGGCGCTTCCGGCTGCATCAAAGGCACAGCCTGACGCTGCATGTTCGCTCCCATGAGGGCACGGTTGGAGTCATCGTTTTCTAGGAACGGGATACATGCTGTCGCAGCAGAAACAACCTGCTTAGGCGATACATCCATGTAGTCTACACGGTTTCTGGAAACAACGGTGTTCTCCCCGCGGAAACGGGCTACGATGCTGTCATCAATAAATGCGCCTTCGTCATCAAGACGAGCGTTCGCTTGAGCGACAACATAGTTATCCTCTTCATCAGCAGTTAAGTAATCGATTCTGCCCGTTACCTTCCCTGTTTCAGGATCAACGCGGCGATATGGCGTTTCGATAAAGCCAAAACGGTTTACTTTTGCATATGATGAAAGTGAGTTGATCAAACCGATATTCGGACCCTCAGGTGTCTCAATCGGACACATACGGCCATAGTGGGAGTAGTGAACGTCACGTACTTCCATTCCGGCACGCTCACGTGTCAATCCGCCCGGTCCTAATGCTGACAGACGGCGCTTATGCGTTAATTCAGCAAGCGGGTTCGTCTGGTCCATGAATTGAGAAAGCTGAGAGCTTCCAAAGAACTCTTTAATGGACGCAATAACAGGACGAATATTGATCAGCTGCTGAGGTGTAATTGTATTCGTATCTTGAATTGACATTCTCTCACGAACCACACGCTCCATACGGCTTAAACCGATACGGAATTGGTTTTGGAGAAGCTCACCTACAGAACGCAAACGGCGGTTTCCAAGATGATCGATATCATCTGTGTCGCCTACTCCGTGCAGCAAGTTGAAGAAGTAGCTGATGGAAGAAATAATATCAGCAGGCGTAATGTTTTTAATCTCTTCTTCAATGTAAGCATTGCCGATTACATTAATAACCTGTTCTCCTTCTTGATCAGTCGGAGCAAAGATTTTAATCGATTGAAGAGTTACTTCATCTTCAACAACACCGCCATTCGGATACAGCTTTCTGAAACCGATTCCGTTTTCTAAGTATGGCAGTACTTTATCTAGTGTTCTTCTATCAAGAATCTGACCTTTTTCAGCCAGGATTTCTCCTGTTTCAGGGTCAACAAGCGTTTCAGCAAGTCTCTGATTAAAGAGGCGATTCTTAATATGAAGTTTTTTATTAATTTTATAGCGTCCTACATTGGCAAGATCGTATCGTTTCGGATCAAAGAAACGAGAATCAAGCAAGCTTTTCGCATTTTCTACTGTAGGCGGTTCTCCAGGACGGAGACGTTCGTAAATTTCAAGCAGCGCTTTGTCGCTGTTTTCCGTGTTATCTTTATCAAGCGTATTTCGCAGGTATTCGTTCTCTCCTACGAGATCAAGAATCTCTTGATCGGAACCGAAGCCGAGAGCACGCAAAAGAACCGTAACCGGCAACTTACGTGTGCGATCAATGCGGACATAAACAACATCTTTCGCATCAGTTTCGTATTCTAACCATGCGCCACGGTTTGGAATGACAGTTGCGGTAAAACCTTTTTTACCGTTTTTGTCTACTTTACCACTGAAATATACACTTGGAGACCGAACAAGCTGGGAAACGATAACGCGTTCCGCACCGTTAATGATAAAAGTACCTGTATCTGTCATAATCGGGAAATCACCCATGAAGACATCTTGGTCTTTTACCTCTCCAGTTTCTTTGTTAATTAAACGAACCTTCACTCTTAGCGGAGCTGAGTAAGTCACATCACGTTCTTTTGATTCCTCTACAGGATATTTAGGATCACCTAAACTATAATCAATGAACTCAAGAGAGAGGTTACCAGTGAAATCCTCAATTGGCGATATGTCTTGAAACATCTCTCTAAGACCCTCATCAAGAAACCACTGATAAGAAGAGGTTTGAATTTCAATGAGATTTGGTAATTCTAACACTTCGCTAATGCGAGCATAGCTTCTGCGCTGGCGGTGTCGTCCATACTGAACTAGTTGACCTGTCAACTGATTCACCCCTCAAATCATGCGTATTATATGTGTAATAAGCATTTCTTTTCATAGAAAGAAAATACTTTTACAAGACAAAAGAAAAAAGGGTTTCTAATTAAGAAAACCACATCCAAAAACAAATACCGATTTTATTAGCATTTCCATACTTGTATAATTTATACATAGATATTGACAATTCATCATATCAAGCAAAATATATACATTGGCATTTTATAATATTAACATAGCTAAAATACCGAGTCAAACTTTTTTTGCTTTTATGATATAATAGCCTTTCTTTTTTTGAACGACAGAAACTTCATCGAACAGTTCCTCGAGCTTTTCAATGGCAGAAGGCGCGCCTTGCTTTTTCTGTATGACGATCCACAACTCACCTGAAGCTTTTAAGTGTTCAGCGCTTTTCTCAAAGATAGCATGGACAACTTTTTTTCCGGCTCGGATTGGGGGATTTGTAAGAATAGAAGCAAATGTTTGGGCAGAATCAACGTTTGAAAACATATCACTCTGATAAATCTTAACGTTTGTTATTCCGTTTTGTTCCGCATTTTCATTTGATAGCTCTACAGCTCTCTCATTAACGTCAATCATGTGGATGGTCCGGTCTTTAAAGTCGCTGGCCAGTGATAGACCAATCGGGCCATACCCGCAGCCTACATCCAGAATGCTGCCCTCAACTTCTGGCTCTTCAAAAGAATCAATCAGCAGACGGGATCCGAAATCAACTTCCTTTTTAGAAAAAACCCCGCTGTCGCTTGTAAACGTGAAATCTTTATTACGAAGCCTAAAAGACCAGGTTTGCTTGTTGCTTTTTACTGAAGGTTTTACTGAATAATAGTGCTCACTCATTATTAGAACCTCCTTTTGTCATGTCTTAAAGAATGGCAAAGAAAAAGCTCGCCTCATAAAAGCGAGCTTCCCCTACAGGTAAGTGAAGATTACTTAACTTCTACAGAAGCGCCAACTTCTTCAAGTTTAGCTTTAAGCTCTTCAGCTTCTTCTTTAGCAATACCTTCTTTAAGTGGTTTTGGAGTGTTGTCAACAAGTTCTTTAGCTTCTTTCAAGCCAAGACCAGTGATTTCACGTACAACTTTGATAACTTTGATTTTTTGAGAACCTGCACCAGCAAGGATAAGGTCGAATTCGCTTTGCTCTTCAGCAGCTCCGCCTGCAGCAGCTCCGCCAGCTACAGCTACAGGAGCAGCAGCAGTTACGCCAAATTCTTCTTCGATTGCTTTTACTAGGTCGTTCAATTCAAGTACAGTTGCTTCTTTAACGGAAGCAATGATTTCTTCGATATTTAAAGCCATTTGTAATTCCTCCATTTTGTTTTAATTTATGAAAAACTGATTAGATTAAGCGCCTTGTTCTTCCTTTTGTTCTGCCACAGCTTTTGCAGCAAGAGCAAAGTTGCGAACTGGAGCTTGAAGTACGCTAAGCAACATAGAAAGCAAGCCTTCGCGTGATGGAAGTTCAGCAAGAGCTTTCACTTCTTCAACAGTAGAAACTTTACCTTCGATAACGCCAGCTTTGATTTCAAGAGCTTCGTGGTTTTTAGCGAACTCATTAAGAACTTTAGCCGGAGCGACAACATCTTCAGTGCTGAATGCGATCGCGTTCGGTCCAGTTAAGAAATCATTCAAACCATTAAGCTCAGCTTGTTCAACCGCACGGCGAGTCATCGTATTTTTGTAAACTTTGAACTCAACGTTAGCTTCGCGAAGCTGTTTACGAAGTTCTGTTACTTCAGAAACGTTAAGTCCGCGATAGTCAACGATGATCGTTGATTTACTTTCTTTCAGTTTAGAAGCAATTTCTTCAACAACAACTTTTTTTGTTTCAATTGCGCTGCTCATGGTTACACCTCCTGTAGATTCTTGTGTAACACTTATACCGTTAGGTGATCACGACTGAGACGACGGATTCCATATAAAAAGCCTCCATGAGACATGGAGGCTGTATATACAAGCATACGTAACGTAATAGCTGTGATAATATACACCTCGGTAGGATCATTAAGCGGTTAGGCCCCTACTGTCTACGGTATAAATGATATTCTATTTTACAACATTTTGAATCATATCAGAATGTTGATGTCGTGTCAATATTATTTTACGTTAAAAGTTGAAGAGTCTACTTTGACACCAGGTCCCATAGTAGAAGTTACAGCAACGTTTTTCACGTAAACGCCTTTTGCTGCAGCAGGTTTAGCTTTCAGGATTGTATCGTACATTGTTGTGAAGTTCTCAACAAGTTTTTCATCCTCGAAAGAAACTTTACCGATAGGAACATGAATGTTTCCAGCTTTATCAACACGGTATTCAACTTTACCAGCTTTGATTTCGCCGATAGCTTTTTCAACTTCGAAAGTAACTGTACCAGTTTTAGGGTTTGGCATTAAACCTTTTGGTCCAAGCACACGACCGATTTTACCAACTTCACCCATCATGTCAGGTGTAGCTACGATTACATCGAAATCGAACCAGCCTTGTTGAATTTTGTTGATGTAGTCAGTATCGCCAACGAAATCTGCACCAGCAGCTTCAGCTTCTTTCGCTTTTTCGCCTTTTGCGAAAACGAGAACGCGCTGAGTTTTACCAGTTCCGTTTGGAAGCACGACTGCTCCACGGATTTGCTGGTCGTTTTTACGAGGGTCAACCCCTAGACGGAAAGCCACTTCAACTGTAGCGTCGAATTTAGCTGTGTTTGTTTTTTTAACGAGAGCTACTGCTTCAGAAACGTCGTAAGCTTTTGAACGATCTACAAGCTTAGCAGCTTCAACGTACTTTTTACCTTTTTTAGCCATTTTAAAATTTCCTCCTTATGTGGTTATAGCGGAATAACCTCCCACGAATAAGGGTTGCGAACTTGTTAAAACTCGCAACCCGACAAGAAACAAATTAATCCTCGATTACAATACCCATACTGCGGGCAGTACCTTCAACCATGCGCATTGCCGCTTCAACGTCTGCTGCGTTTAAGTCAGGCATTTTCGTTTCAGCGATTTCGCGTACTTTATCGCGCTTAACAGTTGCCACTTTATTACGGTTTGGTTCACCAGAACCAGACTCAATTCCAGCTGCTTTTTTAAGCAATACTGCAGCAGGCGGAGTTTTTGTAATAAATGTAAATGAACGGTCTTCGTAAACCGAAATTTCAACAGGAATGATTAAACCAGCTTGGTCAGCTGTACGAGCGTTAAACTCCTTACAGAATCCCATGATGTTAACACCGGCTTGACCAAGTGCAGGTCCAACTGGTGGTGCTGGGTTAGCTTTTCCAGCAGGAATTTGCAATTTTACAACTTTTACTACTTTTTTAGCCACGAGACACACCTCCTTAAGTCCGTGATGTGGTAATAGGGTAAACCCTCCCACTCAAGGTTTCATTCTTTATATGAATGACGAAATATCAAGCTAGTTGCCTTGGATAAGTCCAAGACGTACCTTTGCTATATTATCATTTATATATAGCAATTTCAAGTTTTTTCACATTACAATTTATCGATTTGGGTAAATTCCAGCTCAACCGGCGTTTCACGGCCGAACATATTAACGAAAACTTTGACCTTGCTTTTATCATAATCAATCTCTTCAATTGATCCAGTAAAGTTGGCAAAAGGCCCGTCTATCACTTTCACTGTCTCTTTCAGTTCAAAGTCAATGTCCGTTTTGCGTTCGTCCATGCCCATTCTCTTCAGAATGGTTTCCGCTTCGCCCGGAAGCAGCGGCGTCGGTTTTGAGCCAGAGCCGGCAGATCCTACGAATCCAGTAACGCCTGGCGTGTTGCGGACAACATACCAAGAGTCGTCTGTCATTACAATTTCAACAAGCACATAACCAGGGAATACTTTCTTTTTCACGACTTTTTTCTTGCCGTTTTTGATATCCGTTTCTTCTTCTTCAGGTACGACTACACGGAAAATTTTATCCTGCATCCCCATTGATTCAACACGTTTTTCCAAGTTGGCTTTTACTTTATTCTCATAACCAGAGTACGTGTGAACAACATACCAATTCTTTTCCATTCTCTTCAGGACTCTCCAGTCCTTCCCTCCCCGCATTTGGTTTTTAGTGAATGACCATAACGCTTCAAAAAATAGGCGGCAAACCTATGATAACTTTCATTTTAAGCCACAATAAAAAACCCGCTGAACGGGTTTTGGCAAGTGATATTATGATCTATTATAGCACGTATTGCTGATCATTATTCAACTATTAAACGAATTAATTGAGAAATTCCTGTGTCAAGGAGGGCAAAAAAGATAATAAAAAAGATAACTGTTGAAATCACCGTAATGGTATAACGCGTTAACTCTTTTCCTTTAGGCCAGCTTACCTTTTTCATTTCTTTCCCAACATCTTTAAAGAATTTCATAATACGCATGTAAAAGACCTCCACAATTTAAAAGCGCAAAAACTATTTTGTTTCAAGATGAGCTGTATGTGAATTGCAAGTACTGCAGTATTTCTTTACTTCTAATCGCTCAGCCGCTGATGCAGAGCTCTTCATTGTCGTATAATTACGGTTTCCGCATGTCTTGCATGCTAGCGTAATCTTTTTTCTCATGTCATTACACCTTTTTCTAAATAGACATTAGTTCTTATCTTTAGTAACATATCACAGTCAGAAAAATACTGTCAATATAACATAAATCCCTATTACAAACTGATTTCGCGAATTTCCAAGTACTTCTCCAGCTTACGTTTTACACGCTGAAGGGCATTGTCGATCGATTTCACATGCCGGTTCAGTTCATCGGAAATCTCTTGGTAACTTCTTCCGTCAAGATATAAGACGAGTACTTTTCTCTCTAAATCACTTAATAGTTCTCCCATTTTCATTTCAATGTCATCAAATTCTTCCTGATTGATGATCATTTCCTCAGGGTTTAAGGTTTTCGCTCCTGAAATGACATCAAGCAGCGTTCGGTCTGATTCTTCATCAAAAATCGGTTTATCTAATGAGACGTAGGAATTCAAAGGAATGTGTTTCTGGCGAGTAGCTGTCTTTATTGCGGTAATAATTTGGCGGGTAATACATAATTCTGCGAAAGCTTTGAAAGAGGTAAGCTTGTCCTCTTTGAAGTCACGAATAGACTTATAGAGGCCTATCATCCCTTCCTGAACAATATCTTCTCTGTCCGCTCCTATTAAAAAATAGGATCTTGCTTTTGCCCGAACAAAGTTTCGGTACTTCGTAATCAAGTAATCTAACGCATCACTGTCCCCAACATGAACCTTTTCAATGACCTGCTCGTCCTCCAACTGGCAAAACTGCTCTTTGTTGAATTTTCCCTTGTTGTTCTGTAGATTCACTCCGATCCCCCCGGCGCACGTAGATAGAAATATTATACAGTATTGGGCAAAAAAGCGTCAACTTAATCTAAGTCTCCCCGCCTCCACTTTTCAAACGTTTTCAAAACCTCTTCCGATAAAGCAATTTTACCCGCCGGCTTTTCGGAAGTGATTTTTCTTACCCGTCTCTCTATTCGCCTTTCAATCGCTTCTACCTCTCTCAAAAGCTCCCGGGCCGATTTCCGCAATGCCCCCTGTCCGAAAATCGCCCACTGCTCAGTATAGTCAGAGGTTGCAACATGAATTTGAGTCGCAATATTATTTAAAGCCTGAGCAAGCTTTTCTATCCGCTCATCAGCCGTCTCATTTTCTTTCGTAAAAATCACTTCAACTCTGTGATTGGTCTGTTTTTTCTCAAGCCCTTTTACGAGATGTGCGTCAAAAACAACAATAACCCTGTTCCCTGTATACGATTGATATTCCGCCATTTTCTGAATCAGTACGTCTCTCGCCTCTTCAAAACTGTTCGCTTTTAAATCCTTCAGCTGCGGCCAGGCTCCAATCATGTTGTATCCGTCTACTAACAGGATATCCATGGGTCTTTATTCTCCCAGAGGGTTTCGTTTCCGGTAGACTTCATACATCAAAAGACCAGCCGCGACAGATGCATTCAGTGAAGTTACCTTCCCGGCCATCGGGAGTTTAATGAGAAAATCACACTTTTCTTTAACGAGGCGGCCCATCCCTTTTCCTTCACTTCCAATGACTAAAGCCAAAGGCATATTGCCGTCCATATTGCGGTAATCCTCACGCGCGGATGCATCCGTTCCGACAACCCAGATACCCCGCTCTTTCATTTCTTCTAACGTCCGCGCCAAATTGGTGACTCTTGCTACAGGAATGTGCTCAATTGCCCCTGTTGAAGCTTTAGCCACTGTTGTTGTCAGCCCGACAGCTCTCCGCTTTGGAATCACGATGCCATGGGCGCCGACCGCATCAGCCGTTCTCATAATGGAACCGAGATTATGAGGGTCTTCAAGCTCGTCCAGAATGAGGAAGAAAGGCTGTTCATTTCTTTCTTCGGCTGCTTTATATAAATCGTCCAGTTCTGCATATTCATACGCTGCAACCTGTGCCACTACGCCTTGATGCTGCCCTGTCACCATTTGATCGAGTTTTTTTCTCGGGACATATTGAATCGTGATTCCCTGCTTTTTCGCAAGCTCAATCACCTGCTGTGCTTGTCCCTTTACGGTGTTTTCCGCCATCCACAGCTTATACAGCTTACGATCTGATTTTAACGTCTCGATCACTGCATTTTTCCCTATGACGTAATCATGTTGCTGACTCATTTGTTTTCCTCCCTGACGTTCCGAATTGTATAGCTTCGGCAACGAGCTGACTAAGTCTTTCCTCTTTTTTCTCTAGAAAAAGATAGCCAAGCAGCGCTTCAAATGCTGTACTATAGCGGTATGTCTGAACATCTGTATTTTTAGGTGTCGTTCCCGACTTCGCATTTCTGCCTCTTTTCAGCACCGCTTCCTCTTCTTCCGTAAAAAATGATTGATCCTGCAGAAAGAATAGGATCTCAGCCTGTGACTTTGCCGACACGATCCGGCTTGATTTCTTATGAAGATCATTTGGTTTGGTAAAACCCTGCTTAAGCAGGTGATGCCTTACATACACTTCAAAAATGGCATCACCTATATAAGCAAGCGCAAGACCGTTAAGCTGCTTTGAATCTTTTATCGTTTCAAAATCAAGCATCCGTTATTCTCCCCGTTTCCAGCGAGTGCCTTGAGCCGTATCTTCAAGAATGATATTCATGCTTTTCAGCTGGTCGCGGATCTGATCTGACAGTGCAAAATCGCGATTTCGGCGCGCTTCATTTCTTTTTTCGATTAAGTCTTCAATCTCTTGATCGAGAAGTTCCTGCTCGCCCAATGAAAAACCGAGGACAGATACAATGCGGTCAAACATGCCGATAAACGCCGTAATCACATGATCAGCCGTATGATCTTTCTGAAGATAATAATTGGCATGCTTCGCTAAGTCGAACAAGACAGAGATGGCATTCGCCGTATTAAAATCATCGTCCATCGCCTCTTCGAATGCTTTGCGGTGTTCTTCAACTTTCTCAAGCCATTGATCGTCATCTTCCGTTAAATTCGTACTGCTGTTCAGACGGTGCTGAAGGTTGCTGTACGCTGTTTTCAAACGATTAAATGCGCTTTTCGTATTCTCCAGAAGCTCTTCTGAATAGTTAATCGGGTGGCGATAATGAACAGATAGCATAAAGAATCTCAAAAGCTGCGGATCATGCTGTTTAATGATGTCATGCACAAGCACAAAGTTGCCCAGTGATTTTGACATTTTTTCATTATCAATATTGATATAGCCATTATGGAGCCAGTACTTCGCAAACGTTTTTCCTGTCAGTGCCTCAGATTGCGCAATTTCGTTTTCATGGTGAGGGAATGTTAAATCCTGTCCGCCCGCATGGATATCAATCTGGTCACCCAGATACTTTTTCACCATCGCTGAGCATTCAATGTGCCAGCCCGGACGGCCTTTTCCCCAAGGGCTATCCCAAGAGATTTCTCCTTCTTTCGCCGCTTTCCACAGCGCGAAATCAAGAGCATCTTCTTTTTTCTCGCCGACCCGGATGCGTGCACCTGATCTCAGTTCATCAATAGATTGCTGAGAAAGCTTTCCGTATCCTTCAAATGCTCTTGTTTTGAAATAAACGTCACCTTCTGATTCATAAGCGTATCCCTTTTTCACGAGCTGATCTACGAATTCGATAATCGCATCCATGTTTTCCATCACTCGCGGATGAAGGTCGGCTTTTCGGCAGCCGAGCGCACCTACATCTTCAAAGTATGCTTTAATAAAACGCTCTGAAATGGTAGGTACGTCCTCACCGAGTTCATTTGCCGCTTTAATTAATTTATCGTCTACGTCTGTAAAGTTAGAGACATACTGCACATCATAGCCTTTATACTCCAGATAGTTTCGAACCGTATCGTATACGATAGCCGGACGAGCGTTTCCGATGTGAATGTAATTGTAAACCGTCGGTCCGCACACGTACATTTTCACTTTTCCCTCTTCAAGAGGAACGAATGTTTCCTTCTGTCTAGTCAATGTATTATAAAGAGTGATTGTCATTTTTGATTGATCCTTTCTTTTCTGTCTTCAAGTTCTGCCTTCAGCTCTAAAATCTGGTGTTCCAAAGACTTAAAGCGATCAGCAACCGGATCGGGCAAATCCTGATGGTTTAAATCGCGTCTTACTTTCTTGCCATTTTGTACAACGACCCGTCCAGGGATGCCGACAACTGTTGAAAAATCAGGAACATCGTGCAGCACGACTGAACCAGCTCCAATCTTTGAGCCTTCACCGACAGTAATTGAACCGAGCACTTTAGCACCTGTGGCTATCAATGCGTCATCTTTAATCGTTGGGTGCCTTTTTCCCTTTTCTTTCCCCGTTCCCCCGAGGGTAACCCCCTGAAAAACGGTTACGTTATTGCCGATTTCACATGTCTCCCCAATGACAACCCCCATACCGTGGTCTATGAAAAATCTTCTCCCGATAGTAGCGCCGGGGTGGATTTCGATCCCGGTAAAAAATCGGCTTACCTGAGATATAAGGCGTGCAAGGAAATAAAATTTTCGTTTATATAAAGCATGTGCAATCCGATGCGCCCATATAGCATGTAAACCGGAATAAGTTAAAATCACTTCAAAATAGCTTCTTGCTGCAGGATCTTGATCGAACACTGTATCAATGTCTTCTTTGAGCATTCTAAAAAACACATGCTTCCCCCCACTTCTCTATCTGATTTCCTCTTCACCCAATAAAAAAAGCGCCTCTGCATGAAAACATGACAGAGACGCTTTAACCGCGCGGTTCCACTCTGTTTGAAAAGCAGACTTCTGCTCTCCCAACTTCAGCCTGTAACGGCGGCGGCCGCCTTTGAATACTGATTTCGAAAAATGTTCTTCAAAGGTCTTAAGGGCGCACTTCTAAAACCCGGCTCATGGATCTCTCTCAGCCAATGAAGATCCTTTCTGTAAAGGCCTAAAGCTCTATACTCTTCCCTGTCAACAATCATTTATTTAGATATTTTTTAAACGCTGAATTGCAGTTTCTTTACCGATCAATTCAATTGATTGCGGCAGTTCCGGACCGTGAGTTTGCCCTGTTACGGCAACACGAATCGGCATAAACAGTTTTTTCCCTTTATGGCCAGTTTCTTTCTGCACTGCTTTGATTGATGCTTTGATGTTATCCGGAGTGAACTCCTCAAGCTCTTCAAGCTTCGCAGCGAATGTGCTGAGCACTTCAGGAACCTGTTCCTCTTCCAGAACAGCTTTTGCTTCTTGATTATACTCGATCTCATCCGTAAAGAACAAATCAGTCAACTCAACAATTTCCGCACCGTAGCTTAATTGCTCATGATACAGGGAAATCAGTTTACGAACCCATTCTTGTTCTTCAGCAGAAAGCTCAGCGCCAACTTTGCCGGCTTTTTGCAAATGCGGAAGCGTCAGTTCAATAACCTGATCAAGATCCAGCTTCTTCACGTATTGATTGTTAACCCATTTTAGCTTATGCATATCAAACAAAGCTGGTGATTTAGATAAACGGTTTACATCAAAAATGTCAATAAACTGTTCTTTTGTGAATAGCTCTTCTTCCCCAACCGGTGACCAGCCAAGCAGGCCGATAAAGTTGAACAGCGCTTCCGGCAAGTAGCCAAGCTCTTTATACTGCTCGATGAATTGAATAATGGACTCATCGCGTTTGCTGAGCTTTTTACGGCTTTCATTTACGATCAGCGTCATGTGTCCGAACTGAGGAATATCCCATCCGAATGCTTGATAAATCATAATCTGTTTCGGTGTGTTAGAAATATGATCCTCACCGCGCAGCACGTGTGTCATTTTCATTAAATAGTCATCAATAGCTACTGCGAAGTTGTAAGTCGGCGTTCCGTCCTTTTTCACAATAACAAAGTCGCCAATGCCATCTGATTCGAAAGAAATTTCGCCTTTTACGATATCGTTGAAGGCAATGACTTTTCCTTCCGGCACGCGGAAACGAATACTTGGCTTTCTGCCTTCAGCAATAAATTTTTCCTGTTCTTCCTGAGACAGATTTCTGTGTTTTCCGGAATAACGCGGCATTTCTCCGCGGGCTATCTGTTCTTCACGCTCTTTTTCAAGCTCTTCTTCCGTACAGTAACATTTATAAGCAAGCCCTTTTTCAAGAAGCTCTTCATAGTACACTTTATAGATATCGTTACGCTCTGACTGACGGTATGGGCCGTACTCACCGCCGACATCCACACTCTCATCCCAGTCAATACCAAGCCATCTCAAATAATTCAGCTGGCTTTGTTCTCCGCCCTCAATATTGCGCTTTTTATCAGTGTCCTCAACACGAATAATAAACTTACCACCTTGATTGCGGGCAAATAAATAATTAAAAAGCGCCGTTCTGGCATTTCCAATATGCAAATGTCCGGTTGGACTCGGTGCATAACGGACGCGTACTTCGTTTCCCATTTTCAAATACTTCCTTTCATGTCATGTATGGCCTCAGGCAAAAATGTATGAATCTATTCTACCACCAAATAGACCCAGCATCAAAGCAAGTTAGCCTTTTTGTATCAGTACTGTCGCTTGAGCCGCTATTCCTTCCGCTCGGCCTGTAAATCCAAGCTTTTCTGTTGTTGTTGCTTTTACATTTACTTGAGAAACGTCCGCCTCAAGCCCTTCAGCGATTCTTTGTCTCATATCTTCTATGTACGGCAGCATCTTTGGCTTCTGTGCAATGATGGTGCAGTCAATGTTTCCAAGAACATACCCCTTCTGTTTCACGATCCCCCAGACATGCTGAAGTAATTTGAAAGAATCTGCGTCCTTGAACTCGGGATCAGTATCAGGAAAATGCTTGCCGATGTCGCCTTCTCCAACAGCTCCGAGGCAGGCGTCAGCGACTGTATGCAGCAATACGTCTGCATCAGAATGGCCGAGCAGCCCTTTTTCATACGGGATTTCAATTCCGCCAATAATAAGAGGGCGCCCCTCCACTAATTGATGTACATCAAATCCTTGTCCAATTCTAAACATGATTATTCCTACTTTCTGATTCCATGATAGCTTCAGCTGACGTTAAATCGTCTGGCGTCGTCAGCTTAATATTTGTATAGCTGCCTTCTACAACGCGGACCGAACCGCCTTCCATTTCTTCAACGAGGCTGGCGTCATCCGTCCCTAAAAATCCCTTATACTCCGCCTCAGCGTGGGCCTTCATCAATAAAGAAAGACGAAAAGCTTGTGGCGTTTGGACAGCCCACAAGCTTGAACGTTCAATCGTCTCACTGACTTGTAAATCTTGAACGCGTTTAATCGTATCTTTTACCGGGACAGCGAGGATGGCCGCTCCTGTCTGTTCCGCTTCAGCGATCAGTTCGTCAATTTGTTCATGCTTTATAAAAGGCCGGGCGCCGTCGTGAACAAGGACTATCTTTTCTTGTTTCACGGCTTTCAGCCCTTTATAAACACTGTGCTGACGCTCATCTCCGCCTGCCACAAGCTCAATAGCGGTTTGAAACGGATAATCGGCCAGCAATTGCTGAAAGTGCTCCCGCTCGCGCTCATTAATCACCAAAATGATTTTTTCGCACGGCCGGTGGCTGTCAAACACTCTTAACGTGTGAATGATCACCGGGTCTCCTTTCAGCTCAATGAACAGTTTATTTCTCCCTGCCTTCATCCGTTTTCCCTGTCCGGCTGCAGGAATCACCACATCATAACTCATTGTTTTTCTCCCTTTACAGCGCCTTCTCCAACAGCTTGGGCTTAGCAAAAATCATTCGTCCCGCTGCTGTTTGCAGCACACTTGTAACGAGTACATCAATATGCTTGCCGATATAATTGCGTCCTTCTTCAACAACAATCATCGTACCGTCATCCAAGTAGGCAACTCCCTGATTATGCTCTTTCCCGTCCTTAATGACCTGAACATTCATTTCCTCGCCAGGAAGCACAACAGGCTTGACCGCATTGGCAAGGTCATTAATGTTTAGTACTGCTACCTTCTGAAGCTCGCATACTTTATTTAAATTAAAATCATTCGTCACGACGACCCCGGATGTCAGCTTAGCGAGTTTGACGAGCTTGCTGTCAACCTCCTGAATATCTTCAAAGTCGCCTTCATAAATTTCAACTTCAATGTCTAATTCTTTCTGAATGCGGTTCAGGATATCGAGACCGCGTCGTCCTCTGTTTCGTTTTAAAACATCTGAAGAATCAGCAATATGCTGCAATTCCTCAAGGACAAACTGCGGAATCACGATAACTCCCTCTAAAAACCCAGTCTGACAAATATCTGCTATTCTCCCATCAATAATAACACTTGTGTCCAAAATTTTCAGCTTCTTGTCCTGAACCTCATGTTCTTCATCGGCTGTTCCTTTTTTCTTTTGCATTCTGGCGGAAATAGAAAACAGGCTGATCAATTCATCCTTTTTCTTAAAGCCCACCTGGAAACCGAGATAACCAAGGAAGAACGCTAAAAACACAGGGATGATTGTGCTGAATATGCGGTAAGGTATATTGTCTAAAGGAATAACATTTACGATAAGATAAGCGATTATAAGTCCAAAAACCAGGCCAAGACTTCCAAATAACAAATCTGGAACCGGCGCTTTTAACAATGAATCCTCTATCCACTTCACCCAGTTCACAACGTATTCTGTACCCCATATACTGATGAGAAAAAAGATAATTGCTCCTATTGCCGCAGACGTATATGCGTTTGTTATTAAAGGTATGTCCTGTATACTTAACAGTACAAACAATTCAGGTATTAAAAATATACCAACAACGCCGCCAAAGATAATGAAGAACGCCTGAACTATTCGTTTTAACATACCCCCACCTCCTTTTTTAACATTTTATTTTACAAAGTTTTATGCATCCTACGAATATCAGAATAAACAAAAACCAACATTAATATACCCGTATTCATAAGGTTTTAACCGAAATCACAGCTGTCTGTCTAAATAATGCTTCTCTTGCAGGCGTTTTAATCCTTTTTTGATTTTTTGGGCTCGTACTTCACCGATTCCCTCAACTTCATCTAATTCTTCTGCACTCGCCTCAATAATCCTTGGTAGGACTCCAAATGCTTCTACAACATTTTCAACAATCGGCATCGGAAGACGCGGTATCTTATTTAACAGCCTGTATCCTCTAGGCAATACATAATCGTCAAGATTTGTAGAAGCCGGATAACCGAGCAGCTTATACACAATGGAATCATCCAGCAGATCATAACTAGACATATCCTGCAGCTCTTTCAAGAGAACAAACGGATCTTTAATCTTTTCTTTCACATAATCCTTAATAAATAAAGCAGCCTCTTCTTCCATATCCGTAATCAATTCAATGACTTGCAGCTTAATCAGATGTCCTTCTGTCCCCAGCTCTTTGATATACATGTTGATTTCGTTTTTGATTCTCAGCACCATTTCATAACGATGCATGACAGACAAGACATCACTGAAGGTAACAAGCTCCTCAAACTCTAATGCATTCAGTGCGTTAATCGTTTTGTCGAGGATTGTCTTATATTTTTCAAGTGTTTGTATAGCTTGGTTCGCTTTGGTTAAAATAAATCCTATGTCTTTTAGTGTATACTTCATGTTTTCCTGATATAACGTTATAACATTTCTTCTTTCAGAAATAGCGATCACGAGGCAGCCAGTTTGCTTAGCTACTCTTTCGGCAGTACGGTGCCGCATTCCTGTTTCTGACGAAGAAATTGTGGCATCTGGCATCAGCTGAGTATTGGCGTAGAGGATCTTTTGACCTGAATCACTTAAAATGATTGCTCCATCCATTTTAGCCAGCTCATATAAATGAGCCGGAGAAAAAGCCGTGTTTATGTGAAAGCCGCCGTCCACCACTTCTTTTACTTTATCATTATATCCAACAACAATCAGACCGCCTGTATTTGCTCTCAAGACGTTTTCCATCCCTGCTCTGAGCGGTGTACCCGGAGCAACAAACTGCAATATAGATGACAGGTCTAACTCTTGTTTCGCCCCTTTTTTCTCTTTTTCCATCTATTATCCTCCTAATGAAGTACGAAGCGCCTCTGCAACATTTGCTACTCCGATAACCTCAATCCCTTTTGGTTTTGTCCATCCATCCAGATTTGCCGCGGGTATGATCATTCGTTTAAAACCGAGCTTAGCCGCTTCTTTCACACGCTGTTCAATTCTTGAAACCCGCCGAACTTCTCCGGTTAATCCCACTTCTCCTATAAAACAATCTGCAGGATTTGGAGGTGTATCTTTAAAGCTGGACGCGATGCTGATCGCAATGGCAAGATCAATTGCAGGTTCATCAAGCTTTACGCCGCCGGCCACTTTCAAATAAGCATCCTGATTTTGCAGCAGCAGCCCAACTCTTTTTTCTAACACAGCCATTAACAGAGAAACCCTGTTATGGTCTATTCCTGTTGCCATACGCCGCGGATTGCCAAAGCTTGTTGGCGAGATGAGCGCCTGGATTTCAACGAGAATCGGTCTTGTGCCCTCCATAGAAGCAGTTATGCTTGAGCCTGCGGATCCCGCTGAGCGTTCTTCCAAGAAAATTTCTGAAGGGTTCAAAACTTCAGTGAGCCCCTCTTCGCGCATTTCGAAAATGCCCATTTCATTTGTAGAACCAAAACGGTTTTTTACAGCCCGCAAAATACGGAAAGTATGGTGACGTTCCCCTTCAAAATATAAAACAGTGTCAACCATATGCTCCAACAGTCTCGGCCCTGCAATAGACCCTTCTTTCGTCACGTGCCCTACGATAAAAATCGGAATGCCTTTTGTTTTTGCAATTTTCATCAGCTCAGCGGTACATTCTCTGACCTGTGACACACTGCCCGGAGCCGATGTAATGTCACTTTGGTAAACCGTTTGAATAGAGTCTACAACGACAAACGCTGGATTCATCTCTTGTATAGCAGACGAAATATACTCCATATCGGTTTCAGATAAAACATGCAGTGACGGACTATTAATGCCAAGACGATCTGCTCTCAGTTTCGTTTGCTTTACCGATTCTTCTCCCGAAATGTACAGCACACTGTTCGATGAATCTGATAATTGAGCGGAAACCTGCAGTAATAACGTTGACTTTCCGATACCAGGATCGCCGCCGATTAAAACGAGTGAGCCTTTGACGACGCCCCCGCCGAGCACCCTGTTAAACTCGCCAAGCTGGGTTTTAACCCGGGGTTCTTCTGATGTTTCGATTGATGTAATAGGTGAAGGTTTCTGTACAGTTTGAACTGAATGAGAAAAAGCCGCTCTCCGATTGGCCGGCGCTTTTTTTATCATTTCTTCCACCATAGTATTCCAAGCACCGCAGCCCGGACATTTCCCCATCCATTTTGGAGACTCGTAACCGCAGGATTGGCAGATGAATTTCGATTTTGTTTTAGCCATATATAGTGTAAGACCTCTCCCTTGTTCTATTTCTTGATATGAAAGTGAGGCATACACTTACATGCTGTATGCCTCATTTTCGTCTTCTATATTAATTCGTTTTAGCAGTCGTTTTTACGACAAATTCGCCGTCTTCTACATCGAGAACGATATGCTGTCCTTTATGAATATTTCCTCTAAGGAGTTCTTCAGATAAACGGTCCTCGACATGTTTTTGGATAGCTCTTCTTAACGGACGGGCACCGTATTCCAGGTCAACGCCCTCTTCCGCGACTTTCGCTTTTGCAGCATCGGTCAATTCGATAGAAAGATCCTGTTCTTTCAGGCGTTTTGTTAATTGATCAGACATCAATGACACGATTTCAGTGAGATGTTTTTTCTCAAGTGAATGGAAGACAATGATTTCATCAATCCGGTTGATAAACTCCGGTCTGAACGCACGTTTCAATTCACCCATCACTTTATCTTTCATGTCTTTATGATTTTGCGTCTCATCCTGAACGTTAAAGCCGACATATTTATTGCGTTTCAGTTCACTTGCTCCGACGTTTGACGTCATAATCAGAATGGTATTACGGAAATCGACTGTACGTCCCTTAGAATCAGTCAATCGTCCGTCTTCAAGAACTTGCAGGAGGATATTGAAGACATCAGGGTGCGCTTTCTCAATCTCATCAAGAAGCACGACAGAGTAAGGTTTTCTTCTGACTTTCTCTGTTAATTGGCCGCCTTCATCGTATCCCACATATCCCGGAGGTGAACCGACAAGTCTTGAAGTTGAGTGTTTTTCCATGTATTCAGACATATCAATTCTGATCATGGCTTCCTCATCACCGAAAATGGATTCAGCAAGTGCTCGCGCAAGCTCTGTTTTACCAACACCTGTAGGGCCTAAGAAAATGAATGAGCCGATTGGGCGTTTAGGATCTTTTAATCCTGCTCTTGCACGTCTAACTGCTTTTGCAACAGCTACAACTGCTTCATCCTGGCCAATGACACGGGAGTGAAGAATGCTTTCCATATTGAGAAGCTTATCTGTTTCAGTTTGGGCGATTTTAGATACAGGCACCCCAGTCCAGCTGGATACAACCATCGCAATATCATCAACAGTAACCTCTGAGTTTTCCTGCCCTTGCTTCTCTTTCCATGATTTCTTCGTATCCTCTACTTGCTCGCGCAGGCGCTGCTCAGTATCACGCAAGGAAGCTGCTTTTTCAAACTCTTGGCTTTGCACTGCCGCATCCTTCTCTTTACGAACCTCATCAAGCTTCTGTTCAAGCTCTTTTAAGTTAGGAGGCGTTGTAAAGGAGCGCAGTCTCACCTTTGAACCCGCTTCATCGATTAAGTCAATTGCTTTATCCGGAAGGAAACGGTCAGAAATATATCTGTCAGAAAGCTTAACCGCAGCTTCAATGGCATCATCTGTAATTGATACTCGGTGGTGAGCTTCATATCGGTCACGCAAGCCTTTTAAAATTTGAATACTTTCATCTGCAGACGGCTGATCAACCTGTATCGGCTGAAAACGGCGTTCCAACGCTGCATCTTTTTCAATATATTTACGGTACTCATCAAGAGTCGTCGCTCCAATACATTGAAGTTCACCGCGAGCAAGTGAAGGTTTTAAAATGTTAGATGCGTCAATCGCACCTTCTGCTCCGCCCGCTCCGATTAATGTATGAAGCTCATCGATGAATAGAATGATGTTTCCTGCCTGGCGAATTTCATCCATGACTTTTTTCAGGCGATCCTCAAATTCACCGCGGTATTTTGTGCCGGCAACAACTGTTCCCATGTCTAATGTCATCACGCGTTTATCGCGCAAGATTTCGGGAACTTCGTTATTGATAATTTGCTGTGCCAAACCTTCTGCGATAGCCGTTTTACCTACACCTGGTTCACCAATGAGAACAGGGTTGTTTTTCGTTCTGCGGCTTAACACTTCGATCACACGCTGAATTTCCTTGCTTCTGCCGATTACAGGATCAAGGCTGTCTTCCTTCGCAATAGCAGTTAAGTCTCTTGCCAAGCTGTCAAGCGTAGGCGTATTCGCATTGCTGTTTGTTCCTGTCGCTGATGATCCTGTTTCATTGCTTCCAAGAAGCTGTAGCACCTGCTGTCTTGCTTTATTTAAGCTGACACCGAGGTTATTCAGCACTCTCGCAGCAACACCTTCACCTTCGCGAATCAGACCAAGAAGAATATGTTCTGTCCCGACATAAGAATGCCCGAGTTTTCTTGCCTCATCCATTGAAAGCTCAATGACTTTCTTAGCTCTAGGAGTGTAATGAATCGTTTGAGACATTTCCTGCCCGCGACCGATCAAACTTTCAACTTCTTTTTGAATTTTATCTGAACCAAGCCCAAGCGCTTGTAGAGCTTTAGCAGCAATCCCTTCTCCTTCTCGTACCAGTCCTAATAAAATATGCTCAGTGCCAATGTTATTATGACCTAAACGGAGTGCTTCTTCCTGTGCAAGCGCCAGTACTTTTTGAGCTCGTTCTGTAAATCTTCCAAACATCATATCGATTCATCCTCCTGTCTTTTCCCATTCATTTCTAAGTGAAGCCGTTCTCTGATGAGAGCCGCTCTTCGAATGTCCCTTTCGTTCGGACGCAAAGCGCCTCCCGAGTACTGCTGTAAAAATCCTGGCTGTGTCAAAATCATTAGTTCATTAAGTATGTTGCTTGAAAGTCCTTTAATAATGCCTAGATCTATGCCTAACCGGACATCTGAAAGGCGCTTTGCAGTTTCTTTCGATTCTATCATCCGGCAATTGGACAAGACCCCATAAGACCGATATACCTTATCCTCAAGTTCAATTTTAGAGGTTTGGTAAAGCGCTTCTCGGGCAGATCGTTCTTGTTCAATCAGCTGGGCAGCAACACTGTTAAGGTCATCCACAATATCCTGCTCTGACTTACCAAGCGTGATCTGATTTGAAATTTGAAAGATATTTCCTACTGCTTCGCTGCCTTCCCCATAAATTCCTCTAACAACTAAGCCTAATTGATTAATTGCCGGTATAATTCGATTTATTTGCCTAGTTAAAACCAGTGCCGGCAGATGCATCATGACTGAAGCCCTTAAACCCGTACCTACATTTGTAGGACAGCTGGTTAAGTACCCTCTTTGCTCATTAAATGCATAATCAACTTTTTCTTCAATCCAGTCATCGACCTGGTTTGCGGCTTTCATTGCCTCTAAAAGCTGAAATCCAGGAAAAAGACACTGAATTCTAATATGATCCTCTTCATTTAGCATGACGCTTACTTCTTCATTTTCAGAAAGCAAACAGCCGCCAAAAGGAGACTCTGTCAGATTCGGACTGATGAGATGTTTTTCAACAAGTACACGCTTTTCTAAAGGCTGTGCATCATTCATTCTGATCAAAACGAATTTTCCGATTCCAGGAATTTCTTGTTCTGAAAACTGATCTTCAAATTGCTGTATGATGGATGAGGCTTCTTCATTGGAATACCGCGTAGGGAACCTTATATGTTCAAAGTTCCTTGCTAAACGTATGCGGCTGCTGAGTACAATGTCACTTTCAGGTCCTTTCTGCTTCATCCAACTGCTTAGTGCGTCCTGAATAAAATGCTTTAGCGACATTACCCCTGTTCCTCCTCACTATCTTTACTTTTGAGTGATTGTTCTAATGAACGAATTTGATCTCTCACATGAGCTGCGTTCTCAAATTCTTCTTGATGGATTAAGGATTCTAATTCTTTTTTCAGCATGTCAATCTGCCGTCTGACATGGAGATTGCCGCCTATACGTTTCGGTATTTTCCCAGCATGCACAGTGTTACCGCTGTGCACTTTACGTAAGATAGGTGTAATGTTGCTATGAAATGTTTTATAACATTCAGAACATCCAAAACGGCCGATTTTTCTAAATTGCTGAAAAGTCATTCCGCATTTTGGACAAGCTGATATTTGCTCCGAGTGACTGAACATTTGAGTTCCTGCATTCTGGAATGAAGAATCCATGTTCAGCAAACCCGAAAGTAAATTATGAATAGAGAAACCTTGATTTGCACTTATACCGTATGAATCACTATTTTCTTTGGCACATTGTTCACAAATATGAACTTCTATTTTTTCTCCGTTAACAACCTTTGTAAAGTGAAAAGTGGCTGGTCTCTCGTGGCACTCTTGACAAATCAATCTTTTCACCCGCTTATTTTAATTTTAAAGAAGTCAGCATAGCCTTCATCATTCTCGCTCTTAATTCATCACGTTCAGGCAAGTCAATGTGTAAAACCGAGCGGTCCATCACGCTGACCATCATTTTTGCTTCTCTTTCTGAAATCACCTTGTCTTCTAATAGCCTTAAAATAATGTCATCAGAGGCTGCTTGAGACAAATGGGTATTAATTTGAGAAATAATATTATTAATCAGGACAACTTCATTGTTCATTTTAATTTTAATGATTCTGATGTAACCGCCGCCCCCGCGTTTGCTCTCAACAATATATCCTCTTTCGCTTGTAAATCTGGTGTTGATGACATAATTTATTTGGGAAGGAACGCATTGAAATTTATCTGCAATTTCACTTCGTTTAATCTCTAAAATTTCCTTGCCATTTTGATCTAACACTCGTTTTAAATATTGTTCAATGATGTCAGAAATATTATGTCCCACTCAACCCCCTCCTTTACTGACTTTGACTATATTTGACTTTAATCTTACTATAAGGCGTTTCTCGAGAATTTTCAACTTTCTCGCTCTATCCTTTATTATTTCCATTTTCCCGACCCATAAAACCTGATTGGCGATTTAAAATTCAGTGTAAAGTTATTATATTATACAATTAAAAGTAATTTTATGATACTAATAAACCAGAATACAAAAAAGGGCAGCTCATATGAGCTGCCCTTTTTTCAATTGCTTGGCGGCGTCCTACTCTCACAGGGGGAAACCCCCGACTACCATCGGCGCTGAAGAGCTTAACTTCCGTGTTCGGCATGGGAACGGGTGTGACCTCTTCGCTATCGCCACCAAACAAATTGAGAG
>NZ_JBVQPQ010000013.1:0-55665 GCF_055721145.1 Bacillus sp. VA15
CCTCAAGATGAGATTTCCCATTCCGCAAGGAAGTAAGATCCCTGAAAGATGATCAGGTTGATAGGTCTGAGGTGGAAGTGTGGCGACACATGGAGCTGACAGATACTAATCGATCGAGGACTTAACCCACATTTTGAATGATGTCACACCTGTTATCTAGTTTTGAGAGAATACCTCTCTAAAAGGCGGAAAAGTAAAGAAACTCCGCTAAGAGCTCTCACATCCTGTGAGAAACGCCCAGTACCTTCATCCTGAAGGCATTTGTTTGGTGGCGATAGCGAAGAGGTCACACCCGTTCCCATACCGAACACGGAAGTTAAGCTCTTCAGCGCCGATGGTAGTCGGGGGTTTCCCCCTGTGAGAGTAGGACGCCGCCAAGCAAGGTAAAACCCAGCTCATTGAGCTGGGTTTTTTGTTTATTTAAGATCAATAAAATCAAACAAATACAAACACCGACAGCTTATATAGTCCATATACTGATTTCAAGTTTCAAAAAGATCTAAATAGTGTATACAATATCTGGTTTAAGGGAAGGCTAATTGTACGGAGGTGGGGACGATGGACAAAACTGTTAAACCTAATCATACATGTGTGATTTGTGATCAAGAGAAGAATAGAGGCATTCATCTTTATACGAAATTCATATGCTTAGATTGTGAGAGAAAAGTAATTTCTACATCAACTTCCGATCCTGACTATGCCTTTTACGTGAAAAAATTAAAGAGCATTCATACACCGCCATTATATTCTTAGACCTGAAAAGGTCTTTTTTTGTATCCTTTCATAAGGAATGGGTTAATAAAAAGAAGATGAAACTTGTTTAGGGATAGAACGTAGTAGATAATAATATTAAAACTGAGTATATACACAGGAGTCGATTATCTCATGCAGAGATTTCTTCACTTTTTGATATGGAGTTTAACAGGCAGTGCGACTTTTGTTTTCATAGGGATTTTGTGCTTTTTCGGTTTAAATCAGTCGCTTTTCCTATCTTTTGTTTATGGGCTCGCTTCGGGAGCATTTGTATATACAGCTGGCATTTGGAATGTGAGACGCTTATTTCTTAAAAAGCATGCACTGACAGGAAGAGAATATGCCTACATTAAGAAAAATCTCGAGGAAGCAAGGCAGAAGATCATACGCCTTCGGAAAGCTTTGTTTCAGGCAAAAAGCATTCAAATGTTTAAACAAAATGCAGAAATGCTGAGACTTGTCAGAAGGATTTATATCCTCACCAAAAAAGAGCCAAAGCGGTTTTATCAGGCTGAGCGCTTTTTTTATCAAACTCTCGATTCGGTTGTTGAATTGACAGAGAAGTATGCCTTTCTATCATCTCATCCGAAAAAAAGCAAAGAACTGTCGATGTCGTTGAGTGAGGCTCGTATCACTCTTGCTGAATTGACCAAGCGTTTAGAGGAAGATTTAACTCAAGTAATGGGTGATGAAATTGACGAACTGCAATTTGAATTAGATGCAGCAAAGCATTCATTGAAGAAATAATGGAAGAGGGTAAGAGCGATGAACCGAGATCAAAGCGACCTTCATATAGATGAATTATTGGCGGATCCTTTTGGTGATATAGAGATGCCTAGGGCGGAGACTGTAAAAGCAGAGAAGCAGCAAGTACGCCTTGTTGATGTTCTTCCCGAGGAAAACAAGGAAAAAGCAATTCAGCTCGCTGGGCAGATCGATCATAAGAATATGCAAAGTATTGTTTTATACGGTTCACAAGCTCAGTCTAAACTGCTGAATTTTTCTCATACTATTATTGATCATGTTCAAAAGAAGGATGTCGGAGAGATCGGCGAAATTCTTGGAGAACTGATGCAAAAGCTGGATCAAGTAAATCCTGATGATCTTCAGTCTAAGAAAAAGGGTTTTTTGGCACGCATGTTTGGAAGAGTATCGAATTCTCTTCAGGAGGTGCTGTCTAAATATCAAAAGACCAGCGTACAGATAGACAGAATCAGTTTGAAGTTGGAGCACTCTAAAAATGCTTTAATCAGTGACAATAAGTTGTTAGAGCAGTTATATGAAAAAAACAAAGAGTATTTCACCGCGCTGAATGTTTATATTGCTGCAGGGGAACTGAAGCTGGAGGAATTAAAAACAAAAACGATTCCTGAACTGAAGCAACAGGCCGAATCAAGTGAGCATAACCAAATGGCCGTTCAAGAAGTAAACGATTTGGTTCAATTTGCTGACCGGTTAGATAAAAGGGTGCACGATTTGCTGCTGAGCAGGCAAATCACAATCCAAAGTGCTCCACAAATCAGGCTGATTCAGAATACAAATCAAGCATTAGCTGAAAAAATCCAGTCATCCATTGTGACGGCGATTCCGCTTTGGAAAAACCAAGTAGCAATTGCACTGACGCTTTTAAGGCAGCGCAATGCAGTGGATGCACAACAAAAAGTATCTGATACAACCAACGAGCTTTTGCTGAAAAATGCGGAGCTTTTGAAAACCAATACAATTGAAACCGTGCGGGCAAATGAACGAGGTCTTGTTGATATCGATACTTTAAAGAAGGTGCAGGAAAGCTTAATCAGCACGCTTGAAGAAACGCTGACCATACAAGAAGAAGGCCGAATCAAACGCCGTCAGGCAGAAGAAGAGCTTATGATGATGGAAGGCGATCTGAAGCACAAGCTGCTTATGATGAAGGAAAGGTAGTTACCAGTAAGTCTAGCTTTAAGTTCTGTCAGAGGCACGATATAATAAAGTGTAAGAAGACACATTCAAAGGATTGTTTTAATGAACACACCTTTATATAAAGCATTGATTCAACATGCGAGAAGAAATTCTCATTCATTTCATGTTCCGGGACATCACAATGGAGATGTCTTTTTTGATGACGCTAAGTCGATATTCGATCCGCTTCTCACCATTGATGTAACTGAGCTGGCAGGACTGGACGATCTCCATCATCCTTCTGGGGTGATTAAGGAAGCTCAAGAGCTTGTCAGTCAATTATATGGATCGACGGAAAGTTTTTTTCTGGTGAATGGTACGACTGTCGGGAATTTAGCGATGATTTTATCTGTTTGTGAACCGGGTGAAACAATTCTGGTTCAAAGAAACTGTCATAAATCTGTATTTCATGCTGTTGATTTGGCTGGTGCTGAGCCGGTTTATCTCGCACCTGACATTGATGAAGCGATGCATGTGCCTACGCATGTTCCGCTTGATACAATTAAAAAAGCCTTGGCAGCATATCCAGATGCAAAAGGCTTGGTGCTGACCAATCCGACATATTACGGACATAGTGCTGATTTAACCGAAATCATTTCAGAGGCCCATCATTACGGGATTCCTGTTTTGGTGGATGAAGCGCATGGCGCACATTTTGTTTTGGGGGAGCCTTTTCCAGTCTCCGCTTTAAAAATGGGGGCAGATGTTGTTGTTCAGTCGGCTCACAAAACGCTGCCTGCCATGACGATGGGTTCTTATTTGCATCTCAACAGCAGCTGCAGAATTGATCGGAATCGGCTGGCAGAGTATTTAAATCGATTACAAAGCAGCAGCCCGTCTTATCCGATTATGGCTTCGTTAGACATTGCCCGCGCTTATGTACAGCATATTATAGAAGAACAAAAGCTTTCTGACATTCTGCACCGCATACAATCACTTAAACAAACGTTTGATTCACTTTCAAATGCAGAAGCTGTCAAACCGGCTGATCCACGGATGATAACGGATCCGCTGAAGCTCACAATTCGCTCAAAACGGGGCCATTCGGGGTATACGCTGCAAAACATATTAGAGCGTGCCAACATATTCACTGAGCTTGCTGATGAAAATCAAGTACTGCTCGTTCTTCCATTGGGAGGAAAGCGCAGAATAAACGCTGAAACGATTAAAAGCATTGATGAAGAGATTGAAAAAACGCCTCCGGATCAGATGTTTGTTTCTGTAGAATGGGGAGCGCAGCCTGTGACTGTCTTGCCTTATCAAAAAAAGGTCTTACAAACGTTCAAGAAAGAATATGTGGACTTTGATGAAGCAGCAGGCCGGCTGAATGCAGAGGATATCATCCCTTATCCTCCGGGTATCCCGATGATCATGGCGGGAGAAAGAATTACCAAAGAAAGTGTGCAAAAGCTCAGCCGCTTGATCAGCATGAAAACGCATGTTCAAGGGAATATGAAAATTAAAGAGAAACAACTACTTGTTTATATAGAAGAGGAGAAATCATGAGCGGTTTATTTATTACATTCGAAGGTCCTGAAGGTGCGGGGAAAACGACTGTTCTGCAGGAAATCAAAAACATACTGATAGCAGAGGGCCTTCAGGTTACAGCAACTCGAGAGCCAGGTGGCATAGACATTGCAGAACAAATTCGAGAGGTTATTCTGAATGAGAACAACACATTAATGGATCCAAGAACAGAAGCTCTCTTATATGCGGCTGCAAGACGCCAGCATTTAGTTGAAAAAGTAAAACCTGCTTTAGAACAGGGGCATGTTGTTCTTTGTGACAGATTCATAGACAGTTCGCTCGCGTACCAAGGATACGCAAGAGGACTTGGGATTGATGAGGTTCTGTCAATTAATGAGTTTGCCATCGGAGATATGATGCCCCATGTAACGGTGTATTTTTCAATTGATCCGGAAGAAGGCCTGAAACGTATTCACGCAAACGGCTCGCGGGAGAAAAACAGGCTCGATTTAGAAAACTTAAGCTTCCATACAAAGGTACGGGAAGGTTACCAAGAGCTGATGAAGCGATTCCCGAAAAGATTTCACTCAGTTGATGCCAGCCAATCCAAAGACCTCGTCGTTCAGGACGTCCTAAAAGTGATCAATGAAGCGTTGAAAAAAATTCAATTGTGACCTGTTTCCCAATAGTTGATATAATAATGTAAACGAGATCATTGTTGTTTCCAATCTAAAGGAGGCCTTCACAGATGAAATTGATAGTGGCAGTTGTACAAGATCAGGACAGCAACCGACTTTTGAAAACCTTAACGGATCACAACTTTAGAGTTACAAAGCTTGCAACGACGGGAGGATTTCTTAAATCAGGCAACACAACGTTTATGATTGGTGTCGAGGATATACGCGTCGATAAAGCATTAAGTCTCATTAAAGAAAACGGACAGAAACGTGACCAGATGATTGCCCCTGTATCTCCAATGGGCGGAAATGCTGATTCATATGTCCCTTATCCAGTAGAAGTTGAAGTTGGCGGAGCGACAGTATTTGTCCTTCCAGTCGATGAATTTCATCAATTTTAAGGATTTGAAACTGTGAAAATTAATAAAGATATACGTACATTTATAGATAATAAGCAGCTTCCTTCTGTGAAAACATCTGAGATCACAGCGTCGTTTAAAACATCGATGGAAAACCAAAGCAGCAAATTGAAATTTGATCAGCTTACCAGGCTGTTATCGGATATAGAAGCGTTTGGAAAAAGACTGACGAAATCCCGGAATTTTAAAGACTTAGCGAGATTTAAAGGGCTTGTGAAGCGTTTTGTCAAAGAAGCTGTAGACAGCGGCCTTTCACACGAAACGTCGAAAAGCTTTGACCTGTATGGAAACAGCAGAACGCTGGGACTTGTGAAGGAAATAGATGACAAATTGATACAGCTTACGGAAGAGATGATGGATCAGGAAAAACCGGCAATTGATTTGCTGGATCGTATTGGCGAAATAAAAGGTTTATTGATTAACCTTTACACATAGAGAGTGATACAATGGCAATATCCTGGAAGGAAATGAACGAGCTTCAGCCCAGAGTGATGAAGCTTTTATATAATAGTATTGAGAAGGACAGACTATCACACGCTTATTTGTTTGAGGGGAAAAAAGGAACAGGCAAGCTTGATGCCGCGCTGCTTCTTGCGAAAAGTTTTTTTTGCCTAGAGGACGGCGCGGAGCCTTGCGAAAACTGCCGAAACTGTAAACGGATAGAGTCAGGGAACCATCCTGATCTCCATCTTGTTCAGCCTGATGGTTTATCGATCAAAAAGGCGCAAATTCAAGCGCTGCAAGAAGAGTTTTCTAAGACAGGGCTTGAATCGCATAAAAAGCTGTATATTATTTCGCACGCAGATCAAATGACAGCAAATGCGGCAAACAGCCTGCTGAAATTTTTAGAAGAACCCAATAAAGACACAATGGCCATCCTCATCACTGAGCAGCCCCAAAGGTTATTGGACACTATCATTTCAAGATGCCAAACCCTTCCTTTTCAGCCTTTGCAGCCGAAAGCAATTGAAGACAGACTGATCGAACAGGACGTTTCGCCTCATATGGCAAGGCTTTTGGCCAACATGACCAACAATGTAGCAGAAGCAGTCGAATTAAGTCGAAATGATGAGTTTGCAGAGTCTAGAGCGAAAGTGATAAAATTGTATGAAGTCCTACACCAGCGGAAAGGACATGCTTTTTTCTTTATTCAAGATCAATGGATGCCCTTTTTCAAAGAAAAAACCCATCAAGAAATGGGTCTTGATATGCTCTTATTGATATATCGTGATGTGTTGTCCATCCAAATAGGAAATGAAGATAAATTGATTTATCAAGACTTATTCCAATCAATAAAACAGCATGCGCTACAATCAACACAACAAAGCGTTACGAATCAGATACTTGCTGTTTTAGAAGCAAAGAAACGGCTTCATTCCAATGTGAATGTACAAGGATTAATGGAGCACTTGGTGTTAATGTTGCAGGAGGGATAAGCTTGTACAATGTAATTGGAGTCCGCTTTAAGAAAGCGGGTAAAATATATTATTTTGATCCAAATGGATTTCATATAGAACAAGACAGCTGCGTAATTGTAGAAACTGTCAGAGGCGTTGAGTACGGCCAGGTCGTGATTGCGAATAAACAGGTGGATGAGCATGATGTTGTGCTGCCCCTTCGAAAAGTGATACGTGTGGCTGACGAACGCGATCTTCTCATCGTAGAAGAAAATAAACAAGAAGCTTTATCAGCATTTGACATCTGCCAAAAGAAAGTGGTTGAACATGGCTTGGATATGAAGCTGGTCGATGTCGAATTTACGTTTGACCGCAATAAAGTCATTTTTTACTTCACTGCTGACGGCCGAGTAGACTTTAGAGAGCTTGTAAAAGATTTGGCTTCTATCTTTAAAACAAGAATTGAGCTGCGCCAAATCGGAGTAAGGGATGAGGCGAAAATGCTCGGAGGAATCGGTCCTTGCGGAAGAATGCTTTGCTGTTCAACGTTCCTTGGAGATTTTGAACCCGTTTCCATTAAAATGGCCAAGGATCAGAACTTGTCTTTAAATCCTACGAAGATTTCAGGTCTTTGCGGACGTTTGATGTGCTGTCTAAAATATGAGAACGATGAGTATGAGACGGCCAAAGAACAGCTTCCGGATATTGGAGAAATGATTACGACAGCAAACGGCCCCGCGAAGGTCGTTGGACTTAATATTCTGGAACGGGTGCTTCAGGTGGAACTGATAAACCGTGCAAAAGTGATAGAATATACTTGGGAAGAGCTCTTGGAAGAGGGCGTCGTATCCGCACAAACCACAGATTAACGAGGTGTGGAACCTTGGATAAAAAAGAGTTATTTGATACAGTCATTAACTTAGAAGAACAAATTGGCTCACTGTACCGGCAGCTGGGGGATTTGAAGCAGCATATCGGTGAGATGATTGAAGAAAATCATCATTTACAGCTTGAAAACAAGCATTTGCGCAAACGGCTGGACGATACGACGCAGCAGATTGAAAAGTTCAAAGCTGATAAAAAAGAATCAAAAACACAGAAGACAGAGCAAACTGATATAGGGGAAGGATATGATAATCTGGCACGTCTGTATCAAGAAGGATTTCATATCTGCAATGTTCACTATGGAAGTGTTCGAAAAGAAGATTGTCTTTTCTGTCTGTCATTCTTAAATAAAAAATAAGGAAAAGGCTTCCGCATAAGACGGGAGCCTTTTTCAAAGGTACTGAAAGGATAAGAAGATGGTTTCATTACGTGATGATGAAAGATTAGATTATTTGCTGGCAGAGGACATGAAAATCATACAAAGTCCAACGGTGTTTGCATTTTCATTGGACGCTGTGCTTCTGTCCAAGTTTGCCTACGTTCCGATTCAAAAAGGAAAAATCGTTGATCTATGCACCGGCAATGGCATTGTGCCGCTGCTGCTCAGTACAAGATCAAAAGCAGACATTCTTGGAGTTGAAATTCAAGAAAGACTCCATGATATGGCTGTTCGCAGTGTGGAGTATAATAAGCTGCAGGATCAGATTCAGATCATACATGATGATCTGAAAAACATGCCGGAGAAGTTGGGACATAATCGATATGATGTTGTCACCTGCAATCCCCCGTATTTTAAAACACCGAAACAAACTGAACAAAACATGAATGAGCATCTCCGAATCGCCAGACATGAAATCCACTGCACACTGGAGGATGTCATTTCAGTCAGCAGCAAGCTGCTCAAACAAGGAGGAAAGGCAGCACTTGTTCACAGGCCGGGACGGCTTTTGGAGATTTTTGAACTGATGAAGGCTTACCAAATCGAGCCGAAGCGTGTGCAATTTGTTTATCCGAAGCAAGGGAAAGAAGCCAATACCATTTTGGTAGAGGGTATTAAAGGCGGGCGTCCGGATTTAAAAATTCTTCCTCCTCTGTTCGTTTATGACGAACAAAATGAATATACAAAAGAAATCAGGTCCATTTTATATGGAGACAAATAACCATTTCTTCTACGTCGTACAGTGCAGGGACAACAGCTGGTATGCTGGGTATACCAACGATCTGCAGAAACGGGTAAAAACACACAATGATGGAAAGGGCGCAAAGTATACAAAAGTAAGACGTCCGGTTGAATTGATTTTTGCCGAAGCTTTCACAACAAAGCGGGAAGCCATGCAGGCGGAATATTATTTCAAAAAACTGACTCGAAAGAAAAAAGAGCTTTATATAGAAGAAAAGCGGAACAGCAAGGAGGCTGTATATGTTAAGGCGCCAAATGAGCTTTAATGGAAAGTCGGACATGGGGATTCTTTATTTGGTCCCAACCCCAATTGGAAATTTAGAGGATATGACATTCCGGGCGATTGACACGCTGAAATCAGTGGATGCGATTGCTGCGGAAGATACGAGACAAACGAAAAAACTTTGTCATGTATATGAAATTGAGACACCGCTCGTTAGTTATCACGAACATAATAAAGAGAGCAGCGGCCACAAAATTATAGAATGGCTGAAGTCGGGAAAAAACATTGCTCTTGTCAGTGATGCCGGGTTGCCGACGATTTCTGACCCAGGGGCGGAAATCGTGAAGGATTTTACGGAGATAGGCGGCTATGTTGTTCCGCTGCCGGGAGCAAATGCTGCATTAACGGCTCTAATCGCTTCAGGTATTGTACCGCAGCCTTTCTTCTTTTACGGTTTTCTCAACAGACAGAAAAAAGAAAAGAAGAAGGAGCTTGAAGGTCTTAAAAAACGGAAGGAAACAATCATCTTTTATGAAGCGCCTCATAGATTGAAGGAAACTTTATCAGTGATGGCAGAGATATTAGGCGATCGGGAAATGGCTGTAACGCGCGAACTCACAAAGAAATATGAAGAGTTTATCAGAGGCACGATAACTGAGGTCATTGAATGGGCAAACGAGGATCAAATACGTGGTGAGTTTTGTCTCGTCGTAGAAGGCAGTAAAAATGAAGAATCAGATGAGGAAACACAATGGTGGGAAACCCTCACGTTGAAAGAACATGTCGAACATTACATCTCGAAAGGCGCTACTTCTAAAGAAGCTATTAAAAAAGCAGCAGTCGATCGCAATGTTCCAAAGCGTGAAGTGTACGATGCTTACCATATTCAGCAATAAAAAAAACGTTCTTGTGTCATAACAAGAACGTTTTTTGTATAAGAAATGATTATTTAAGGTTTTGAAGCTGGTTTTGGATTTCGCTGATGATTTGCTCAGCGCCTTCTTTACTAAGAACCAATTTACCGCCTGCAAGTTTAAGGTTATCATCAGAAACTTCACCAGTTACTTGGCAAGTCATGTTTGGTTTATATTTTTTAAGGATGATTTTTTCGTCATCAACATAAATTTCAAGAGCATCTTTTTCTGCGATTCCAAGAGTACGACGCAATTCGATAGGAATAACTACACGTCCTAATTCATCAACTTTACGTACAATACCAGTAGATTTCATAAACTTTCTCCTCCCAAGAGATGATTATTTGTTTAAATTATATTTTTCTTCGTCATTATTCGACAAAATCCTTACCTTCATAGCATAACAAGGTTTCCAATAATCGTCAATCATTTTGTTTGCTATTGATTGTAAGAATTAGTTCTTATAGTCAGTAATGTATCAGAAACTACTGAAATAACAGCCTTTTATAAATTTTTAATAAAGCTATTATCCTACTAAAAATCCTTTTAAATCAAGACTTTCGAACCAAGGTTTTTTATTTCATTTGATTATATACGACAAAATTCGACATGAACAGACTTTTTTTACTTTCATTAAAGATTTTTAATTTTAATTATTCTTTTTCAGGGCATACGTATATATTCTTGATCTTAAAGGCTAAGATGGTATCATAGATAAAGGATAAATATAAATAATAATCATATATGATTTGCACTTATCGCCGCTCTCGTCCTTTGGGCGGGAGCTTTTTGACATTCTGATTGGGAGGTTTCAAGATGCCGCAAGAAAACAATACATTTTACATTACAACACCGATTTATTATCCGAGCGGGAAATTACATATCGGCCATGCATATACGACAGTCGCGGGAGATGCAATGGCACGCTACAAAAGATTAAAAGGGTTCGATGTTCGCTATTTAACAGGAACGGACGAGCATGGACAAAAAATCCAGCAAAAAGCTGAACAGGAAAACATTACACCTCAGGAGTATGTAGACCGTGCAGCGGCAGATATTCAGAAACTGTGGAAGCAGCTTGAAATCTCAAACGACGACTTTATCCGTACGACAGAAAAACGGCATAAAGTTGTGATTGAAAAGGTGTTTCAAAAGCTTCTTGATAACGGGGACATCTATCTTGATGAATATGAAGGCTGGTACAGTATCCCGGATGAAACGTTCTACACGGAAACTCAGCTGGTTGATATCGAGCGAAATGAAAAGGGAGAGGTCATCGGCGGTAAAAGCCCTGACAGCGGACACCCAGTTGAATTAATCAAAGAGGAATCTTATTTCTTCCGTATGGGTAAATATGCGGATCGTCTTCTGAAATACTATGAAGAAAACCCGACATTCATTCAGCCGGAATCACGCAAAAACGAGATGATTAACAACTTTATCAAGCCTGGACTTGAGGATTTGGCTGTATCACGCACCACTTTTGACTGGGGTGTGAAGGTGCCGGAAAATCCAAAGCACGTTGTATATGTTTGGATCGACGCGCTATTTAACTATTTAACAGCACTCGGTTATGATACAGAAAATGATGAGCTTTATCAAAAATATTGGCCTGCCGATGTGCATTTAGTCGGTAAGGAGATTGTGCGATTCCATACCATTTACTGGCCAATTATGCTGATGGCTCTGGATCTGCCGCTGCCGAAGCAAGTATTTGCGCATGGCTGGCTTTTGATGAAAGACGGAAAAATGTCGAAATCAAAAGGGAACGTTGTAGATCCGGTTACATTAATTGAACGCTACGGTTTAGATGAGCTTCGCTATTACCTGCTTCGCGAAGTTCCATTCGGATCAGACGGTGTATTCACGCCGGAAGGTTTTGTTGAGCGGATTAACTATGATCTAGCGAATGATTTAGGAAACCTATTGAATCGTACGGTTGCGATGATCAATAAGTATTTTGACGGAAAAATCGGTTCTTACAAGGGTGCCGTGACGGAATTTGACCAAACGCTCACTTCAGTAGCTGAAGAAACAGTGAAGGCTTACGAGAAAGCAATGGAAAACATGGAATTCTCAGTAGCTCTTTCGACATTATGGCAGCTAATCAGCCGTACCAACAAATACATTGATGAGACAGCTCCATGGGTGCTTGCCAAAGATCCGGCAAAAGAAGAAGAACTGCAATCAGTGATGTATCACCTTGCTGAATCATTGCGTATTTCAGCTGTGCTGCTTCAGCCATTCTTAACAAAGACACCAGAAAAAATGTTCGAGCAGCTGGGCATTACTGACGAAGCTTTAAAAGCTTGGGACAGCATTACAGCTTTCGGACAGCTGAAAGATACAAAAGTACAAAAAGGCGAGCCGTTGTTCCCTCGTTTAGAGGCAGAAGAAGAAATTGCTTACATCAAAGGGAAAATGCAGGGCTCAGCGCCAGCTAAAGAAGAAACAAAAGAAGAAGAGCCGCAAGAGGTTGAACGTCTACCTGAAATTACAATTGATCAATTTATGGATGTAGAACTTCGCGTGGCTGAGGTCATTCAGGCAGAGCCGGTGAAAAAAGCGGACCGTTTATTGAAGTTGCAGCTGGATCTTGGTTTTGAAAAACGCCAAGTCGTATCCGGCATTGCGAAGCATTATACGCCTGAAGAGCTTGTTGGGAAAAAACTCGTTTGTGTAACAAATTTAAAACCGGTTAAACTGAGAGGAGAGCTTTCTCAAGGTATGATCCTTGCAGGGGAAGCAGACGGCGTATTAAAAGTCGTGTCTATCGATCAGTCGTTACCAAAAGGCACAAGAATTAAATAATGATAAACAAAAGGTGTTTCACGTGTAACAATTCGTCGAACACCTTTTGTGTTTCGACAAGAAAGGAGTTTTTGACTTATGTTGTTTGACACACACGCACATTTAAATGCAGAACAATATGATACTGATCTGGAAGAGGTTATTGAACGGGCAAAAGCTGAAAAAGTAGAACGAATTGTTGTAGTTGGTTTTGACCGTCCGACGATTACTCGTGCGATGGAAATGATTGAAGAATATGATTTTATTTATGCAGCCATTGGCTGGCATCCGGTTGACGCGATTGATATGACAGAGGAAGATTTAGCGTGGATTAAAGAGCTGTCTGCTCATGAGAAAGTGGTAGCGATAGGTGAAATGGGACTGGATTATCATTGGGATAAATCTCCTAAAGATGTTCAAAAAGAGGTGTTCAGAAAACAAATCGCCTTAGCAAAAGAGGTCAACCTTCCTATTATCATTCACAACCGTGATGCAACGGAGGATGTCGTGACAATTTTGAAAGAGGAAGGCGCAGAAGCTGTGGGTGGAATTATGCACTGCTTTACAGGAAGTGCGGAAGTGGCGAGAGAATGCATGAAAATGAATTTTTATTTATCATTTGGGGGACCGGTGACATTCAAAAATGCGAAGAAGCCGAAGGAAGTTGTGAAGGAAATCCCGAATGAACGGTTGCTGATTGAAACTGACTGCCCGTTTCTCACACCTCATCCTTTCCGCGGGAAAAGAAATGAGCCAAGCTATGTGAAATATGTGGCAGAGCAAATCGCTGAATTAAAAGGAATGACCTTTGAAGAGATTGCATCAATCACGACTGAAAATGCAAAAAGACTTTTCCGTATAAACTGACAAAAAACGCTAGCAGGTTTTGTAAGAGCTTGTCTCTTACAGCGTTTTTCTATAAAAGTTCTACATGCTTTCTTCTCCTCATAGGATAGGTTTGTCGACAAGTCTTTCTTCCGTTTCTCAGTGTAATTCAGGATAATGAAGAAGACACTGAGCTTTTTGGAGAAAGAGAGGGGAGGGTTGACAGCCTTTTAGATACTCTATATAATCTCTCCGAGGAGAAGGAGGCGTTTTTCATCACACAAAAAATGAAAAAGCTGTTTTCCGTAAAGCTTAGCAAAAGCAAAGTCATTCTGGTTGCTGCTTGTTTGCTTTTGGCAGGAAGCGGGACTGCGTACGCGGCTCATGAGCTGACAAAACAATCAGTCTCAGTTTCTATCAATGGCAAAAAGAAACATATACGCACACATGCAAAAACAGTCGGTGATCTTTTAGAGACGCTTGATATAGAGACAAGAGACGAAGACAAGATCACACCTGCTAAACAGACAAAGATAACAGCAGATCTGGACGTTGTGTATGAGGCTGCAAAACCTGTGAAGCTTACAATAAACGGGGAAGAAAAGACATTATGGTCAACAGCAAAAACGGTCGGTGCATTACTGGACGAACAAGATGTTGATGTGAAAGAACAAGATCAAATTGATCCCGCAATAGATACAGATATTTCGAAAGACATGAAGATTAACATAGAACCCGCGTTCCAAGTTACTGTGGATGATGCAGGAAAACAAAAGAAGATCTGGACGACTTCGACTACGGTCGCTGACTTTTTAAAACAGCAAAAGATGAACATAAAAGACGAAGATAAAATCAAGCCTGCGTTAGATGCAAAGCTGACGAAAGGAAAGGCTGATATTACAATTACTCGTATCGAAAAGGTCACCGATGTAGTTGAAGAGAAAATCGCGTTCGATGTGAAAAAGCAAGAAGACGCTTCTCTTGAAAAAGGGAAAGAAAAGGTCGTCCAAAAAGGAAAAGAAGGCAAGCTTAAAAAACATTTCGAAGTCGTTAAAGAAAACGGCAAAGAAGTGTCCAGAGAGCTTGTAAAAGAAGAAACAGCTGAACAAAGCAAAGATAAGGTGATTGCTGTCGGAACAAAGCAAAGCAGTCCAAAGATTGAAAAGGTCAGTGCTTCCGGTGATTCAAAAACAGTTGTGTCCCGTAGCAATGAATCAACAGGCAAAGTCATGACTGTATCATCTACGGCTTATACGGCTAGCTGCAGCGGTTGTTCAGGACATACAGCTACAGGCGTCAATTTAAAAAATAATCCGAATGCCAAAGTTATCGCCGTAGATCCAAATGTCATTCCGTTAGGCTCGAAAGTCCATGTTGAGGGCTATGGATATGCCATTGCTGCAGATACTGGTTCAGCAATTAAAGGGAACAAAATAGACGTCTTTTTCCCGGAGAAATCATCGGCGTACCGATGGGGAAATAAAACAGTCAAAATTAAAATCTTAAATTAATATATACTTATGTATTCAGAGGGTTTTGCGCCCTCTGTTTTTTTCGTTATAATAGACAAAGTGTATTTTCTGCTTATTAGACGCTCGACATAAGAAAAAGTTTCATGAATATACAAAAGTTTTTATTTTGTTTTGGAGGAAATAATGAAAATAAAAGAGATCATTGTGGTCGAGGGGCGTGACGATACGGCCCGCATCAAATTGGCTGTTGATGCAGACACAATTGAAACAAATGGTTCAGCCATCGATGATCAAGTGATTGACCAAATCCGTTTGGCTCAGAAGACCAGAGGCGTCATCATTTTAACGGATCCGGACTTCCCGGGAGAGAAGATCCGCAAAACCATTTCAGAGGCTGTACCCGGCTGTAAGCATGCATTTTTGCCAAAGCATCTTGCCAAACCTAAAAACAAGCGGGGAATTGGTGTGGAGCACGCATCGATTGAAAGTATTAGGGCATGTTTAGAAAACGTGCACGAAGAGATGGAAGCGAAGCCGAGTGACATTTCAGCTGAAGATTTGATTCATGCTGGGCTGATTGGCGGATCTGCGGCCAAACGCCGGCGCGAACGACTGGGTGAACTGTTGAAAATCGGTTATACAAATGGCAAACAGCTTCAAAAACGGCTGCAAATGTTTCAAATTAAAAAAAGTGATTTTATGAGTGCGCTCGATACCGTTAAGCGGGAGGAACAGAATGAATAAAGATATTGCGACACCGATTAGAACGAAAGAAATACTGAAGAAATACGGTTTTTCATTTAAAAAGAGCTTAGGACAGAATTTCTTAATTGATACGAACATTTTAGACAGAATTGTCGATCACGCGGAAGTGACGGAGAAAACAGGTGTCATAGAAATCGGCCCGGGAATCGGGGCATTGACCGAACAGATTGCCAAGCGGGCGAAAAAGGTCGTGGCATTTGAGATTGACCAACGATTATTGCCGATCCTGAAGGATACGCTGTCTCCTTACGACAATGTCACTGTCATTCATCAGGACGTATTAAAGGCGGATGTCAAATCGGTCATTGAAGAACAATTTCAAGACTGTGATGAGATCATGGTTGTAGCCAATCTTCCTTATTACGTGACAACGCCGATTATCATGAAACTGCTTGAAGAACATCTTCCGCTGAAAGGGATTGTGGTCATGCTGCAAAAAGAAGTGGCAGAGCGCATGGCGGCAGACCCTTCATCTAAGGAATACGGCTCGCTTTCAATTGCGGTGCAATTTTATACAGAAGCCAAAACGGTGATGACAGTTCCGAAAACTGTGTTTGTTCCTCAGCCTAACGTTGATTCCGCAGTCATTCGGCTGATTCTCCGCGACGGCCCGGCAGTGGACGTGGAAAACGAAGCCTTTTTCTTTCAGTTAATCAAGGCAAGCTTTGCTCAGCGCCGTAAAACGCTGCTCAATAACTTAGTCAACAACTTGCCTGAAGGAAAAGCACGAAAATCAACGATTGAGCAAGTGCTGGAAGAAACAAATATTGACGGCAAGCGCCGAGGTGAATCCCTGTCTATCGAGGAGTTCGCAGCGCTGTCTAACGGATTGTATAAAGCCCTTTTCTAAAAGGGCTTTTTGTTTTGCGCACCACATGGACTGCCGCTACATAGGCTAGAGAAGGACCTTTCATTCAATGATAAGAAAAACTTGGACTCGGCGAAAAAAGGCGCTTTCTCAAGGCTCTTTCTTTCATGATGAGGCTTAGTCTATGTGTGGAGTGAGGAACGTGCAATTTCAAATAGGGGATATGGTAGCCAGAAAATCCTATCAAATGGATGTTTTGTTTCGCATTATAGGAATAGAGCAAACAAGCAAAGGAAATTCAATCGCTATTTTGCATGGTGATGAAGTCAGGCTGATTGCTGATTCGGATTTTTCTGATCTGGTAGCAGTGAAAAAAGATGAGCAGATGATGCGGAAAAAGAAAGATGAGAGCAGAATGAATGAATCGCTCGAATTGCTCCGCCAGGATTATAAGCTGCTCAGAGAAAAGCAGGAGTACTACGCGACAAGCCAATATCAGCATCAGGAGCATTATTTTCATATGCCGGGCAAGGTGCTTCATCTGGACGGTGATGAAGCATATCTGAAAAAATGCTTGAATGTCTATAAAAAAATTGGAGTTCCGGTCTACGGCATCCATTGCCATGAAAAGAAAATGTCTGCTTCTATTGAAGAATTGCTCGACAAATATCGACCTGACATTCTGGTGATAACAGGACATGATGCGTACTCGAAGCAAAAGGGCAGCATTGATGATTTGAACGCGTACAGACATTCAAAGCACTTTGTTGAAACGGTGCAAAACGCCCGAAAAAAGACCCCTCACTTAGATCAGCTTGTTATTTTTGCAGGGGCCTGCCAATCCCATTTTGAATCACTCATAAGAGCGGGGGCAAATTTCGCGAGTTCACCATCAAGAGTCAACATTCATGCGCTTGATCCGGTATATATCGTCGCGAAAATCAGCTTTACGCCGTTTATGGAACGAATCAATGTATGGGAGGTGCTCCGAAATACGCTGACAAGAGAGAAAGGGCTTGGAGGTATTGAAACAAGAGGAGTGCTGAGAATTGGAATGCCTTATAAGTCTAATTAACAGCTGAAAACCTGTATAGGAGATCTATGCGGGTTTTTTATTTTACATAATGATACATAATTTACCGAAACTTGCGGAAAATAATTGAGGAATCATAGAATTTTGTCAAAATAATTTTATTGACAACGTCTTATTAACGTTGATATAATTTAAATTTTATTTGACAAAAATGGGCTCGTGTTGTACAATAAATATAGTGAGGTGGATGCAATGGCGAAGACGTTGTCCGATATTAAAAGATCGCTTGATGGGAATTTAGGTAAAAGGCTGACGTTAAAAGCAAACGGTGGCCGCCGAAAAACGATTGAGCGTTCGGGCATTTTAGCTGAGACGTACCCTTCTGTTTTTGTGATACAACTAGATCAAGACGAGAACTCGTTTGAAAGAGTTTCATACAGTTATGCTGATATTTTGACTGAGACTGTTGAGCTGACATTTAATGATGACGCCGCAAGCTCAGTGGCATTTTAACGGGCAGTGAACCTTTTGTTTACTGCTTTTTGTTTTGCCCTTTTTTGGTTTCCAGTAATTTTAACGAAAGTTCCATCTGATTTAGCAAAAGATAAAACGGTCACACATTATCGTGACGTGCACGAATGGCTATCACTTCTAAAAAAAGGGGTTGTTTCGTTTGGGCAGACGTCGTGGAGTTATGTCAGATGAGTTTAAATATGAGCTGGCTAAAGACCTTGGTTTTTATGACACAGTCAAAAATGGCGGCTGGGGCGAAATTCGGGCCCGCGATGCCGGTAACATGGTAAAGCGCGCCATTGAAATCGCCGAACAGCAAATGGCTCAGAACCAGAATAACCGATAAGGATGTGACCCGGGGGACGTGCCGTTCCCCGGTTTTTTGTGTTGGATATAAATACATAATTGGCTGCAATATGGATATGTTCATCCTGTACTTCAAATGTGATACAATGTTCATACTTATGTTTAGATGGAGAAGTAGGTGAAAGCTATGCGTATTTTAGAAAAAGCGCCAGCAAAGATCAATCTGTCACTTGACGTCACCCGAAAACGCCCGGATGGCTATCATGAAGTCGAAATGATCATGACGACGATTGATTTAGCAGATCGGATTGAATTGACGGAGCTGGCAGAGGATGAAGTGAGGGTTTCCTCCCACAACCGTTTTGTGCCTGATGACCAAAGAAACTTAGCTTATCAGGCTGCCAAGCTGATCAAGGACAGATACAACGTGAAAAAGGGAGTTTCCATCATGATTACGAAGGTGATTCCGGTGGCTGCCGGTCTTGCCGGCGGAAGCAGTGATGCGGCGGCAACCCTTAGAGGGCTGAACAGGCTGTGGAATTTAAATCTTTCAGCAGAAACGCTTGCTGAGCTTGGAGCGGAAATTGGCTCCGACGTTTCATTTTGTGTCTATGGCGGAACTGCACTAGCAACAGGACGCGGCGAGAAAATTAAACACATCAGCACGCCTCCGCATTGCTGGGTCATTTTAGCGAAGCCGACAATCGGTGTTTCAACTGCTGAAGTGTACAGACAGCTAAAGGTGGATGATGTAGAGCATCCCGATGTACATGGCATGATTGAGGCTATAGAGGAAAAGAGTTTTCAAAAGATGTGCAGCCGTTTAGGCAATGTGCTTGAATCTGTAACGCTTGATATGCACCCTGAAGTCGCGATGATCAAAAACCAGATGAAACGCTTTGGCGCAGATGCCGTGTTAATGAGCGGGAGCGGCCCGACAGTGTTTGGACTGGTTCAGTATGAGTCGAAGGTGCAGAGAATTTATAACGGGTTAAGAGGCTTCTGCGATCAGGTTTATGCGGTGAGAATGATCGGCGAACAGAACGCTCTTGATTAAATCCGTATGTTAAGTTATATTGATCTTAAAATATTCGGATTTTGGGGGTAAGTTCATGAAGTTTCGTCGCAGCGGCAGATTGGTGGACTTAACAAATTACTTGTTAACCCATCCGCACGAGTTAATACCGCTAACCTTTTTTTCTGAGCGGTATGAATCTGCAAAATCATCGATCAGTGAAGATTTAACAATTATTAAGCAAACCTTCGAGCAGCAGGGGATCGGTACTTTGCTTACTGTTCCCGGAGCTGCCGGAGGCGTCAAATATATTCCGAAAATGAAGCAGGCTGAAGCTGAAGAGTTTGTGCAGACACTTGGACAGTCGCTGGCAAATCCTGAGCGTATCCTTCCGGGCGGTTATGTATATTTAACGGATATCTTAGGAAAGCCATCTGTACTCTCCAAGGTAGGGAAGCTGTTTGCTTCTGTGTTTGCAGAGCGCGAAATTGATGTTGTCATGACCGTTGCCACGAAAGGCATCCCTCTGGCGTACGCAGCTGCGAGCTATCTGAATGTGCCTGTCGTCATCGTTCGCAAAGACAACAAGGTAACAGAAGGCTCCACAGTCAGCATTAATTACGTCTCAGGCTCCTCAAACCGCATTCAAACGATGTCACTTGCGAAAAGAAGCATGAAAACGGGTTCAAACGTACTCATTATTGATGACTTTATGAAAGCAGGCGGCACAATTAATGGTATGATTAACCTGTTGGATGAGTTTAACGCGAATGTGGCGGGGATCGGCGTCCTAGTTGAAGCCGAAGGAGTAGATGAACGTCTTGTTGATGAATATATGTCACTGCTTACTCTTTCAACCATCAACATGAAAGAGAAGTCCATTGAAATTCAGAATGGCAATTTTCTGCGTTTTTTTAAAGACAATCTTTTAAAGAATGGAGAGACGGAATCATGACAAAAGCAGTCCACACAAAACATGCCCCAGCGGCAATCGGGCCTTACTCACAAGGGATTATCGTAAATAATATGTTTTACAGCTCAGGGCAAATTCCTTTGACTCCTTCAGGCGAAATGGTGAACGGTGATATTAAGGAGCAGACTCATCAAGTATTCAGCAACTTAAAAGCAGTGCTGGAAGAAGCAGGTGCTTCTTTAGAAACAGTTGTAAAAGCAACTGTATTTATCGCGGATATGGAACAGTTTGCGGAAGTAAACGAAGTGTACGGACAATATTTTGACACTCACAAACCGGCGAGATCTTGTGTTGAAGTCGCGAGGCTCCCGAAGGACGCACTGGTCGAGATCGAAGTTATTGCATTGGTAAAATAATAAGAAAAAGTGATTCTGGGTGAGCTCGGAATCACTTTTTTATTTACCTTATGCCCGAAATGAAAGCTTTATGACCTAATTGTGTAACTATATCCTATTTTTTCAAAAAATATTTTAAAAACATGCAGGATTTCAGAAAAAATCGTGGAATTGATACACTAATGCTTTTATATAGGGAAAAGGTGGTGAACTACTGTGGAAGTTACTGACGTAAGATTACGCCGCGTGAATACCGATGGTCGCATGAGAGCGATTGCATCCATCACGCTGGATCACGAATTTGTTGTTCATGATATTCGTGTGATTGATGGAAACAATGGTCTTTTCGTTGCGATGCCGAGTAAACGCACCCCTGATGGAGAGTTCCGCGATATCGCTCATCCTATTAATTCAAGCACGCGAGGAAAGATTCAAGATGCCGTGTTAAATGAGTATCATCGTCTGGGTGACACTGAAGCATTAGAATTCGAAGAAGCTGGAGCTTCTTAAAAAATAACCAAAAAGCAAGGACTGCTGAAAGGGCTGACAAAAGCCTTTTGCCGGCGGTCCTTTTTTAATTCTGATTTTTCAAACTTAATTGCGTTCAATAGAAAATTCTTGCACTTCATGAAGTCTCCTTGAAATCAGAAGATATTTAGGATATATTTTTCTATGGATAAAAGGGATATTGGAGGCCAATAAATGGATAAGCGGTTTGCAGTTGTTTTAGCGGCTGGACAAGGAACGAGAATGAAATCAAAGCTTTATAAAGTCCTTCATCCAGTTTGCGGTAAGCCTATGGTAGAGCACGTCGTGGACGAAGCCTTAAAGTTATCTTTATCGAAGCTTGTCACGATTGTCGGACATGGTGCGGAAGAAGTGAAAAAGCAGCTTGGTGAAAAAAGCGAGTACGCGCTTCAAGCAGAACAGCTTGGCACTGCTCATGCTGTAAAACAGGCACAGCCATTTCTTGCTGACGAAAAAGGCGTTACGATTGTCATTTGCGGAGATACGCCGCTTTTAACAGCAGAGACAATGGAACAGATGCTGAAAGAACATACACAAAGAGAAGCGAAAGCTACGATTTTAACTGCGGTTGCAGAAGATCCAACCGGATACGGCCGCATTATTCGCGGCGAAAACGGAGCGGTTCAAAAAATCGTTGAGCATAAGGACGCCTCTGAAGAAGAACGTCTTGTGACTGAGATCAATACCGGTACGTATTGTTTTGATAATGAAGCGCTATTCCGGGCCATTGATCTGGTGTCTAATGATAATGCTCAAGGCGAGTACTATTTGCCGGATGTCATAGAGATTCTTAAAAACGAAGGCGAAACTGTTGCCGCTTACCAGACTGATAATTTCCAAGAAACGCTCGGAGTTAATGATAGAGTTGCTCTTTCTCAGGCAGAACAATTTATGAAAGAGCGTATTAATAAACGGCATATGCAAAATGGCGTAACGCTGATTGACCCGATGAATACGTATATTTCTCCTGACGCTGTCATCGGAAGCGATACTGTAATTTATCCCGGAACTGTGATTAAAGGTGAGGTGCAAATCGGAGAAGATACGATTATCGGACCTCATACGGAGATTATGAATAGCTCCATTGGCAGCCGTACGGTTATTAAACAATCGGTAGTCAATCACAGTAAAGTGGGGAATGATGTAAACATAGGACCTTTTGCTCACATCAGACCTGATTCTGTCATCGGGAATGAAGTGAAGATCGGAAATTTTGTTGAAATCAAAAAGACTCAATTCGGAGACCGAAGCAAGGCTTCGCATTTAAGCTATGTCGGTGATGCTGAGGTAGGCACAGATGTAAACTTGGGCTGCGGTTCAATAACTGTCAATTATGATGGAAAGAATAAATATTTGACGAAAATTGAAGATGGCGCGTTTATCGGCTGCAATTCCAACTTGGTTGCCCCTGTCACAGTCGGAGAAGGCGCTTATGTTGCAGCAGGTTCAACTGTTACGGAAGATGTACCTGGAAAAGCGCTTGCTATTGCCAGAGCGAGACAAGTAAATAAAGACGATTATGTGAAAAATATTCATAAAAAATAATCCTAAATTCGGAGGTTTATCCATGTCTAATCAATACGGAGATAAGAATTTAAAGATTTTTTCTTTGAATTCGAATCCAGAGCTTGCAAAAGAAATCGCAGATATAGTTGGAGTTCAATTAGGGAAATGTTCTGTCACAAGATTTAGTGACGGGGAAGTCCAAATTAATATCGAAGAAAGTATTCGCGGATGTGACTGTTATATCATCCAGTCTACAAGTGACCCCGTTAACGAGCATATTATGGAACTGCTGATTATGGTAGATGCGTTAAAACGCGCTTCAGCAAAAACGATTAACATTGTGATTCCTTATTACGGTTATGCACGTCAAGACAGAAAAGCAAGATCCCGTGAGCCAATCACAGCAAAACTTTTTGCTAACCTGCTTGAAACAGCCGGTGCAACTCGTGTGATTGCACTTGACCTGCATGCGCCGCAAATTCAAGGATTCTTTGATATACCGATTGACCACTTAATGGGTGTACCGATTTTAGGAGAATATTTTGAAGGCAAAAACCTTGAAGATATCGTCATTGTTTCACCAGACCACGGCGGTGTGACACGCGCCCGCAAACTGGCTGACCGACTAAAAGCACCGATTGCGATTATCGATAAACGCCGTCCGCGTCCAAACGTGGCGGAAGTCATGAATATTGTAGGTAATATCGAAGGGAAGACCGCTATCCTTATCGATGACATTATCGATACTGCAGGTACCATTACACTTGCTGCTAATGCGCTCGTTGAAAACGGAGCGAAAGAAGTATATGCATGCTGTACACACCCTGTACTATCAGGCCCAGCTGTTGAACGGATTAATAATTCAACAATTAAAGAGCTTGTTGTGACAAACAGCATCAAGCTTCCTGAAGAAAAGAAAATTGAACGGTTTAAGCAGCTTTCTGTCGGACCACTTCTGGCTGAAGCGATTATTCGTGTTCATGAGCAGCAATCAGTCAGCTATCTGTTCAGCTAAACCGATTTTTTGAGGTTTAAATCCTTATCGTTATGGGTATTGTTTGTAATAGGACAATAAAACGATAATAGGATGGTGCTGAATATGGCAACGTTAACGGCAAAAGAAAGAACGGACTTTACTCGTTCGTCTCTTCGGAGTATCCGTACATCAGGACATGTTCCAGGTATCATATATGGGAAAGACACGGGAAACAAACCTGTATCATTAGACAGTGTGGAGCTGATCAAAACGCTGAGGGACGAAGGTAAAAATACAGTCATCACGCTTGATGTCAGCGGAGAAAAACATTCTGTCATGGTAACAGATCTGCAAACGGACCCGCTGAAAAATGAAATCACTCATGCAGACTTTCAAGTGGTCAATATGAGTGAAGACATTGAGGTGGAAGTTCCGATTCACCTGACTGGAGAAGCCATTGGAGTGAAAAACGGAGGAGTGTTGCAGCAGCCGCTATATGCACTCACTGTAAAGGCTAAGCCAAAAGCCATTCCGCAAACGATTGAGGCTGATATTTCAAACCTCGATGTAAATGAAGTACTGACAATTGCGGATTTGCCTGCTGGCGGTGACTACTCCTTTAATCATGAATCAGATGAGGTCGTGGCTTCTATCCTTCCTCCACAGCAACAGGAAGCAGCTGAGATAGATGAAGAGGAATCTGCCGATGCTCAGCCTGAAGGTGAAAACAAAGAACAATAATAGCTTAAGGCGTAACCCTCCCGTGGTTACGTCTTTTGTGCTAGAATGAGAAGAATTATAGCCCGCTTATGCAGACGGGAGTTTATGTGACTAAGGGAGGATTCGCCATGCTTGTGATAGCCGGTCTCGGAAACCCGGGGAAGAACTATGAAAATACACGGCATAATGTCGGGTTTATGGTGATAGATCAGCTTGCAAAGGAATGGAATATTGAGCTGAACCAAAATAAATTTAACGGATTATACGGAACCGGATTTGTTTCCGGCAAAAAGGTTCTACTTGTTAAACCGCTTACATATATGAATTTATCAGGAGAATGTTTGCGGCCTTTAATGGACTATTATGATGTCGATAACGAAGACTTGACAGTCATTTACGATGACCTCGATCTTCCGACTGGCAAGATCCGTTTAAGAACGAAAGGAAGCGCCGGAGGGCACAATGGCATCAAATCACTGATCCAGCATCTTGGAACATCCGAGTTTGACCGCATCCGCATCGGAATCGGCAGGCCTGTAAACGGCATGAAGGTCGTTGATTATGTGTTAGGCTCCTTCACCAAGGAGGAGGCACCCGACATTGATGGAGCGATCGATAAGTCTGTGAAGGCTTGTGAAGCTTCTCTGAGCAAACCGTTTTTAGAAGTCATGAACGAATTTAACGCAAAGGTATAAAATGAATCAACAAAGTCCATACTACACCAAAATGACTTTTTCATCAGGAGGTCCCTTGTATGGCTTTGCATTATTATTGTCGTCATTGCGGAGTGAAAGTAGGCAGTCTCGAATCTTCCATGGTATCGACTGACTCACTTGGATTTCAGCACTTAACAAACGAGGAAAGAAACGATATGATTTCTTATAAAGAAAATGGAGATGTCCATGTTTCGACGATATGTGAAGATTGCCAAGAGGCGCTTGACCGAAATCCGCAGTACCACGAACATCACACATTTATTCAATAAAAAGCTTTGGTGTAGACACTAGACCAAAGCGTTTTTCTGTTCTCACAGGAAACAGAGAGGAGGGGCCATATGGACAACATTCAAACCTTTATAAAAGAAAGCGATGATTTTAAATCCATCATCAACGGTTTACACGAGGGGCTGAAGGAACAGCTGCTCGCGGGTCTGTCGGGTTCCGCGCGTTCTGTTTTTACTTCTGCCCTGGCTAATGAAACGAATAAGCCTATCTTTCTAATCACCCATAACTTATATCAAGCCCAGAAAGTAACGGATGATCTGACTTCACTTCTAGAGGATCGGTCTGTCCTTTTGTACCCCGTCAATGAACTCATTTCATCTGAAATCGCAGTCGCAAGCCCTGAATTGCGTGCGCAGCGATTAGATGTCATTAATAGATTAACGAATGGAGAAGCGCCAATTGTTGTTGCTCCGGTAGCTGCAATCAGAAGAATGCTGCCACCTGTAGAGGTCTGGAAAAACAGCCAAATGCATATTCAAGTGGGCCATGACATCGAACCCGACCAGCTTGCATCACAGCTGGTAGAGGTAGGATATGAGCGTTCTGATATGGTTTCAGCACCTGGGGAATTCAGTATTCGCGGAGGAATCATTGACATTTACCCGCTGACTTCAGAGCATCCGGTGAGAATTGAACTTTTTGACACCGAAGTGGATTCAATCCGCAGCTTTAACTCAGATGATCAGCGGTCAATTGAGACCCTTACCTCGATCAATATCGGTCCTGCAAAGGAATTGATTATCAGACCTGAAGAAAAAGCGCGGGCGATGGAGAAAATCGATAAAGGTCTTGCCGCAAGCCTGAAAAAATTAAAGGTCGACAAGCAAAAAGAAATTCTTCATGCGAATATTTCTCACGATAAAGAACGCTTGTCTGAAGGCCAGACAGATCAGGAGCTGGTGAAGTATCTCTCATATTTCTATGAAAAGCCTGCTAGTTTACTAGATTATACACCTGAAAACACACTTCTGATTTTGGATGAAGTCAGCCGGATTCATGAGATGGAAGAGCAGCTTCAAAAAGAAGAAGCGGAGTTTATAACAAACCTTCTTGAAGAAGGGAAGATTTTGCATGACATCAGTTTGTCATTTAACTTCCAAAAAATAGTAGCTGAGCAAAAACGGCCTCTGCTGTACTATTCTTTATTTTTACGGCATGTACACCATACGAGTCCGCAGAATATCGTCAATGTATCAAGCAGACAAATGCAGAGTTTCCATGGCCAAATGAACGTACTTGCGGGTGAAATGGAGCGCTTTAAAAAATCCAACTTCACCGTTGTATTCTTAGGAGCAAACAAGGAACGCACACAGAGATTATCATCTGTTCTGGCTGATTATGAGATCGAAGCCGCTATGACAGACAGCAAAAAAGCGCTTGTTCAGGGACAGGTCTATATCATGGAAGGCGAGCTCCAATCGGGATTTGAGCTGCCGTTGATGAAGCTTGCTGTTATTACGGAAGAAGAACTGTTCAAAAACCGTGTGAAAAAGAAGCCTCGAAAACAGAAGCTTACCAATGCTGAGCGCATTAAGAGCTATTCCGAGCTCCAAATCGGTGATTATGTCGTTCATATTAATCACGGGATCGGAAAGTACTTAGGGATTGAAACTCTTGAAATCAATGGAATCCATAAAGACTATTTAAATATTCATTATCAGGGAAGCGACAAGCTTTACGTCCCTGTAGAACAAATTGACCAGGTGCAAAAATATGTCGGATCTGAAGGAAAAGAGCCGAAGCTGTATAAATTAGGCGGAAGCGAATGGAAACGGGTCAAGAAAAAAGTAGAGACATCCGTTCAGGATATTGCTGATGATTTAATTAAGCTGTATGCCGAAAGGGAAGCGAGCAAGGGCTATGCGTTTTCTCCTGACCATGAAATGCAGCGTGAATTCGAATCAGCGTTCCCTTATCAAGAGACTGAGGATCAGCTACGTTCCATTCATGAAATCAAAAAGGATATGGAAAGAGAACGTCCGATGGACCGCTTGCTGTGCGGAGACGTAGGTTACGGGAAAACAGAGGTTGCCATACGTGCCGCGTTTAAGGCGATCGGTGACGGAAAGCAGGTAGCTCTGCTCGTTCCAACAACGATTTTGGCACAGCAGCACTATGAAACCATTACTGAGCGCTTCCAGGAATATCCGATTAATATTGGACTTCTCAGCAGATTCAGAACGAGAAAAGAAGCGAACGAAACGATCAAAGGATTGAAAAACGGTACTGTTGATATCGTTATCGGGACGCACCGGCTGCTATCAAAAGATGTCGTGTATAAAGACTTAGGGCTCCTTATCATTGATGAAGAGCAGCGTTTCGGTGTAACCCATAAAGAAAAGATCAAGCAGATCAAAGCCAATGTTGATGTATTAACATTAACAGCAACGCCGATTCCGCGTACGCTGCATATGTCTATGCTTGGCGTAAGGGATCTTTCAGTCATCGAGACTCCGCCGGAAAACCGCTTCCCCGTACAGACATATGTTGTGGAATACAACGGCGCCCTTGTCAGAGAGGCGATTGAACGTGAGCTTGCACGCGGAGGACAGGTCTATTTCTTGTACAACCGGGTAGAGGATATTGAGCGGAAAGCGGATGAGATCTCAATGCTTGTCCCTGACGCGAAGGTGGCGTATGCGCACGGGAAAATGACAGAAAACGAACTAGAAACCGTTATGCTGAATTTCCTTGAAGGAGAATCAGACGTTCTCGTCAGCACAACCATTATTGAAACAGGCGTAGACATCCCGAACGTCAATACGCTGATCGTATTTGACGCAGATAAAATGGGTCTTTCTCAGCTTTATCAGCTGCGGGGACGTGTCGGCCGTTCTAACCGTGTGGCGTATGCGTACTTCACGTACCGCCGGGATAAAGTGCTGACAGAAGTGGCTGAAAAAAGGCTACAGGCTATTAAAGAGTTCACAGAGCTTGGTTCCGGTTTTAAAATTGCAATGCGTGACTTAACGATTCGCGGAGCCGGGAATCTTCTTGGTGCTCAGCAGCACGGCTTTATCGATTCGGTCGGATTTGACCTCTATTCACAAATGCTGAAGGAGGCCATTGAAGAGCGTAAAGGAGATACAGCGAAGTCGGTGCAGTTTGAAACAGAAATTGATGTCGAGCTTGATGCGTATATTCCTGAAACCTATATTCAAGATGGCAAACAGAAAATAGATATGTATAAACGCTTCAGGTCTGTGGCTACAATCGAAGAGAAGAATGAACTTCAAGACGAAATGATCGACCGGTTTGGAAACTATCCAAAAGAAGTCGAATACTTGTTTACTGTTGCGGAAATGAAGGTTTATGCGAAACATGAACGTGTTGAGCTGATTAAGCAGGATAAAGATACGGTCAGATTGACGATTTCTGAAGAAGCAAGTGCGGAAATTGACGGTCAGAAGCTGTTTGAGCTCGGCAATAAATATGGCAGACAAATCGGACTGGGAATGGAAGGCAAAAAACTCAAAATCTCCATACAGACAAAAGGCCGCAGTGCCGATGAATGGCTCGAAACCGTGCTGGGCATGCTGAAGGGCTTAAAAGATGTGAAAAAGCAAACCATTTCATCAACGTAAATTTTGTTACTCTCTGGTGTATATTACATTTGATGTGACGGATACTAATTTCAAGCGAGGCGGAAGGTACATAAAGTAACTGCTTTAGGTCTTTCCCACATGTATAACCATCAAATGAAAGAGAGGCACCAGAGATGAAAGCAACCGGTATCGTACGTCGTATTGATGACTTAGGTCGGGTCGTAATTCCTAAAGAAATTCGCAGAACTCTGAGAATCAGGGAAGGCGATCCGCTTGAGATTTTTGTAGATCGTGACGGAGAAGTGATTTTGAAAAAGTACTCTCCGATCAGTGAGCTTGGAGACTTTGCAAAGGAGTATGCAGACGCGCTTTACGACAGTCTCGGCCATTCAGTGCTGATTTGTGACCGTGATGTATATATTGCCGTGTCGGGCAGTTCGAAAAAAGACTACTTGAACAAGTCGATCAGCGAAATGCTGGAAAGAACAATGGATCAGCGCAGTTCCGTGCTTGAGAGTGATGCAAAATCAGTACAGCTTGTTAATGGCATAGATGAGGACATGAATTCATATACTGTCGGCCCAATTGTGGCGAATGGCGATCCGATAGGCGCTGTGGTGATTTTTTCAAAGGATCAGACAATGGGCGAAGTAGAGCATAAAGCCGTTGAGACAGCAGCTGGATTTTTGGCTCGTCAAATGGAACAGTAGGTCTTATTCCTTTTATCGAAAATAGGTATGAAAAGAACAGCTCTCCTTGGGAAGCTGTTCTTTTTTCATGCATGCCCAAAAAGGATTCCAAGGGTTGGGATGTGGTATAATAACCTCGTTTTTATTTGTGCCGCGGTAATACGTGAACCGTATTGCCCCTGACGTTGGGAAGGAGCTTTTGGATGGATGATTCAATAGGCGTTAAACGGCATTGGATTTGGCAGGGGGCTTTTGTTTTAATTCTGGCAGGCGTCATCTCAAAAATACTAAGCGCCGTTTACAGAGTCCCGTTTCAAAACATTGTCGGCGATGTTGGATTTTATATATATCAGCAGGTATATCCCTTTCTTGGTATTGCGGTCATGCTGTCCACATCAGGATTTCCGGTCATTATTTCGAAACTGATGAATGATTATAGTGAAAAAAGCCATCACACCATATTAAAAATATCAGCGTTGTTTTTGTCTATCATCGGTGTTTTATTATTTCTTTGCTTATATATGGGTGCTGTTCCAATCGCACTTTTTATGGGAGATTCACATCTAGCCGTGTTAATTCAAGTAACTGCGTTTGCATTTCTGCTGTTCCCGTTTGTCGCGTTGCTTAGAGGCGGTTTTCAAGGGCGGCAAGATATGCTCCCGTCAGCCTTATCGCAGATGACAGAGCAGTTTCTGCGGGTTGTGGTGCTCTTGGTCTTATCATTTTGGCTCGTCAAACAGGGGGCCTCGCTCTATACTGCAGGGGCGGCAGCCGCTTCCGGGTCTCTTGCCGGAAGTTTCGTTGCGTTGATGATACTCGGATTTTTTTGGTTCAAAGCGAACAGAGATAACCAAACGGATAGGCAAAATGAAAACGTCATAACAACAAAAGAATTGACGAAAAAACTGCTTTTATATTCGGTTACAATTTGTGTAAGCAGTTTGCTTCTTTTGTTTATCCAGCTTGTCGATGCTTTGAATTTATATGCTTTGCTTTCGGACGGTGAGGCAAGCGAAGAGGCGAAACGCCTAAAGGGGATTTATGATCGGGGGCAGCCCTTGCTGCAGCTCGGTTCAGTTTTCGCGGTGAGCATTGCGACGTCACTCGTTCCGTATATTTCTAAGGCCGTAAAGAACAAAGAGTTGAAGATCATGAAAGAAAAAGTCACGTCTTCTTTAAAACTATGTCTTGTGCTGGGTACAGGAGCGTCGGCTGGATTGATCTGCATTCTTGAGCCGGTCAATATCATGCTGTTTCAAAATGGCGAAGGGACAGCTGCGTTACAAGTATTCAGCTGCTCCATTTTGTTTGCATCCTTGGCAGTTACAGCAGCTGCAGTTTTGCAGGGCGCAGGATACACAGTTTTTCCTGCGATAGCGGTAGGCGCAGGTGTTGCAGTGAAATGGGTGTTAAACACCCTTTTGGTTCCCCGCTACGGGATTGAAGGTGCATCACTTGCAACAGCGGCTTCCTTTGCGGCTGTCGCCGGCCTTAACTTGTATCAGCTTCGGCAAAAGGAATGGCTCGATAAGATCAGAGGCATTATGATTCCGCTCATTGGATCTGCCCTTTTGATGTCGGCTGTCTTGCTTGCGTATATGCGCCTCTGGACTTTCTTGATTCCTGCAGCAGGACGAGGAGCGGCTGTGATTGAAAGTCTTTCTGCTGTTGCCATTGGTGGCGCGGTGTTTATTTATTGTATGATGAAATTGGGAATATTTACAGATGAAGAGCTGAACAGTGTGCCTTTTGGCAGCAAGTTAAGCAAAATCATAAGAAGGAGAGAACAAAATGGCGGGTAATATTACAGTCGTCGGACTAGGTGCCGGAGACATGGACCAATTGACAATTGGTATACATAAGCTGCTGACGAAGGCAGATACGCTGTATGTCAGAACCAAGGATCACCCTTTAATTCAGGAGCTTGAAAAAGAAACGAAGAACATCCGTTTTTTTGACGATATATATGAGAAACATGACCAGTTCGATGCAGTATATGAGGAAATTGTAGATATCCTCTTTGAGAAGGCGCAGCGTGAGGACGTGGTTTATGCTGTACCGGGACACCCTTTTGTCGCAGAAAAAACAGTACAGCTGCTGGCGGAGCGGCAGGTAGAGGAAAATGTTCAAGTGAAAGTTGCGGGAGGACAAAGTTTTCTTGATGCCACATTCAATGCCTTGCAAATCGACCCGATTGAAGGTTTTCAATTTGTGGATGCCGGCACGTTGTCCGCGGATGAGCTTGAGCTCAGACATCACCTGATCATTTGTCAGGTTTACGACCAAATGACCGCTTCTGAAGTCAAGCTGACATTGATGGAGAAGCTGCCTGATGATTATGAGGTTGTGATCGTGACAGCGGCTGGGAGCCGTGATGAGGAGATTCAGGCAGTGCCTTTATTTGAGCTGGACCGTAATGTCGCCTTGAATAACTTAACAAGTGTGTATATTCCGCCGATTAAAGAAGAGAAGCTGCTTTATCACGAATTCTCTGCATTCCGAAGCATCATCAGAGAGCTTCGCGGGCCTAATGGATGTCCGTGGGATAAAAAGCAGACACATCAGTCATTAAAACAGTACATGATTGAAGAATGTTATGAACTTCTCGAAGCAATCGATGAAGAAGACACAGACCATATGATCGAAGAGCTTGGCGACGTTTTGCTTCAGGTCTTACTTCACGCGCAAATTGGTGAAGATGAAGGTTATTTCACAATTGATGATGTCATAAAAGGAATCAGTGAAAAAATGGTCCGAAGACATCCCCATGTGTTTAAAGATGTTAAGGTTCAGGATGAACACGATGTTTTGGCAAATTGGGAAGACATAAAAAAAGCCGAAAAAAACACATCCGGAGCATCATTATTAGACAGTGTGCCGAAAACCCTACCAGCTCTTTCGAAAGCTGCTAAACTTCAGAAAAAAGCAGCAAAGGTTGGTTTTGATTGGGAAGACGTCAGCGATATTTGGGAAAAGGTAAGCGAGGAAATGAAGGAATTTTCTTCTGAGGTTTCTGAAGATCCTCATGAACACAATCTCAAGGCTGAGTTTGGCGACATTTTGTTTGCACTTGTGAATGTAGCCCGCTTTTACAAAATAGAACCGGAGGAAGCGCTGGCCATGACCAATGACAAATTCCGGAGACGGTTCTCGTATATTGAGGAAACAGCGAAGGAAAAGGGAATCGAGCTGGCTGATATGTCTCTTGAGGACATGGACAAACTGTGGAATGAAGCAAAAGAAACTGAGAGGAGATCGTAAATATGAGATTAGATAAATTTTTAAAAGTATCACGGCTGATCAAACGACGTACACTAGCAAAGGAAGTAGCTGACCAGGGACGCATCGCTATTAACGGAAACCAGGCCAAAGCAAGCTCTGACGTAAAACCGGGAGATGAACTAACGGTCCGCTTCGGCCAAAAGCTTGTAACGGTTCAAGTAAATGAGTTAAAAGACACGACGAAAAAAGAAGAAGCTGCAAACATGTATACGATCCTAAAGGAAGAAAAACTCGGCGAATAGGCTTGTTCTAAAAAAATCCCCCGCCTCATACAATGCAGTAATAATGCTAAAAGTATCGAGGATATGGGGGCTGAATAGATGAATTCATATTATGATCAAAAAGATTCTTCGTCTGTTCCGGAACAGCATGATGTGACAATGAAAGGCCGGAAGCATTTAGATATTTCTGGGGTGAAGCAAGTGGAGAGCTTTGATAACGAAGAATTCCTGCTGGAAACGGTGATGGGAATGCTCTCAGTCAGAGGCCAAAACCTTCAGATGAAAAACCTAGATGTTGAAAAAGGGATTGTTTCTATTAAAGGCAGGGTATTTGATTTAGTGTACTTAGACGAACAACAAGGGGATAAAGCTAAAGGGTTTTTTAGCAAGTTGTTTAAATGACGCTAACGACACAATTCTATACAATGCTGGCGATGTCCGGTATGGGCCTCTGGCTTGGGGCGTCGCTTGATACATACCGGCTCTTTGTCATTCGTGCCAAAACAGCCAGATGGCTATTATTTATTCATGATATTCTTTTCTGGATTGTGCAAGGGCTGCTTTTCTTTTATGTCTTGCTACATGTAAATGAGGGAGAATTCAGGCTGTATATCTTTTTAGCGGTTCTGCTGGGCGTTGCGACGTATCAGAGCCTTTGCAAACGAATCTATATAAAAATACTGAAATTCGTCATTTACCTTGTTGTTTCTGTTTATCAATTCTTCAAAAAACTCATTCAGCACGTGTTATTTCGTCCTATTGTGTTGACATGCGGAGCGGTCATCTGGCTGGCGGCGTTTTTATCAAAGAAAACATACCGCCTAATCGTTTTTCTCTCGTCGTGTCTATATAAAATAGCCATGGTTCTGTGTTTTCCGATCCGTTTTATCGCAAAACAATGTATGAAACTTCTTCCTGTAAAAATGCGTCATACTTTTAGACGTTATTTTGAAAAAGGTGCAGGATTTCTCAAAAAGAAGAAGAAACTATTGGTAACCATAAGAACGACCATTACACGTTTTTTGAAGAGATGAAAGGAGGACCGTCTGGTTTGAATTTTTCCAGAGAACGAACGATAACTGAAATACAAAACGACTATAAAGAACAAGTAGAACGGCAGAATCAGCTGAAGAAAAGAAGACGCAAAGGGCTGTACAGACGGTTGACTGTATTCGGCGCCCTAGTATTCCTGACGGCAATTGTGCTGGCAAGCTCTGTATGGTCCCAAACATCTTCCCTTAGCGCAAAAGAAGAAAAGAAAGAACAGCTTGAAAAAGAACTGAAAAGTTTAAAGACAAAACAAGCGGATTTAAAAGAAGAAATATCCAAATTGAAGGATGAGGATTACGTCACAGAGCTTGCCAGAAGAGACTTATTCATGTCTGGAGACGGAGAAATTATCTTCAATGTGGAGAAGAAGAGCAAGTAGCCTTGTTGACACTTAAATTTTTATTTAGGTATAATTAAGCAAACGATCTTTTTATAAGCCTAAGGAGGAGCACTTTTTTTATGTCGATTGAAGTTGGCAGCAAGTTGCAAGGGAAAATAACAGGTATTACAAATTTTGGAGCATTTGTTGAATTGCCTGGAGGCTCAACCGGTCTCGTTCACATCAGTGAGGTAGCTGATAACTATGTCAAAGACATTAACGATCACTTAAAAGTCGGCGACCAAGTTGAAGTGAAAGTCATCAACGTTGAAAAAGACGGGAAAATTGGTTTATCTATTAAAAAAGCTAAAGACCGTCCGCAAGCCAGACCTAGAAATGATTTCCGTCCGAAAGAATCTTTTGAACAGAAAATGAATAAGTTTTTAAAAGACAGCGAAGATCGCTTGTCATCTTTAAAACGCAATACGGAATCAAAACGTGGAGGGCGCGGAGCAAGAAGAGGATAACTTGCTGCTTTCTATAAATAAATGAAGCATCCGTTCATCCCGACGGATGCTTTTTTTATTATCCTCACCCGCTCCAAAAGTCAGAAAATTATAACATTAAAGTTTCTGTTGACGAAAAGGACAAACCTTTGTATTATATAACTTGTGCTTAGAAGCACAAAACAATATGGCGGTGTAGCTCAGCTGGCTAGAGCGTACGGTTCATACCCGTGAGGTCGGGGGTTCGATCCCCTCCGCCGCTACCATATTTGTTTGGCCCGTTGGTCAAGCGGTTAAGACACCGCCCTTTCACGGCGGTAACACGGGTTCGAATCCCGTACGGGTCATCCTGAAAAATCGGCTTCTCTTGCAGAAGCCGATTTTTTTCATTTTTAGACAACATTCCGGAAATTCTTTTGATAAACGAATATCAAGGCAGAAACCGTCGAAGATTTCTTTGGTATTGTTACCTTCTTTTGACAAAATCCTATCTGTGCTTTCGCTATAATGACAGGCAACGAATATAACAGGTGGGAGATGAGAGAAATGGAAAAAGCAGAAAGAAGAGTGAACGGGCCAATGGCGGGACAAGCTTTGGAAAAACTCCAATCTTTTTTTAACAGGGGCACGAAGCTGGTGACTCATCATTTGCATTCACTGTTTTTCTATAAAGGATTCATTTATGTCGTCATCGGATTTTTGCTTGGACGGGCTTTCATATTATCCGAGGTGCTTCCTTTCGCACTTCCTTTCTTTGGGGCGATGCTTCTTATCAGAAGAGACAAGGCGCTTTATGCGGTGCTGGCTGTGCTTACAGGTGCGCTGACCATTTCTCCGAAGCACTCATTGCTCATACTAGCCGCATTACTGGCATTCTTCGTATTTTCTAAAGTAGCCTCCTTCATCACCGACGATCGCGTGAAAGCACTCCCGATTGTCGTGTTCTTCTCCATGGCTGCAGCAAGAGCCGGGTTTGTTTACGCCCAAAATGGCGCGTTTACAACCTATGATTATGTGATGGCTGTCGTTGAAGCTGGACTATCCTTTATTTTAACGCTGATTTTCCTTCAGAGCCTTCCGGTTTTCACTGTAAAAAAAGTAAAACAATCATTAAAAATAGAAGAAATCATTTGCTTTATGATACTCATTGCTTCCGTTTTGACGGGGCTTGCCGGCTTGTCCTACCAAGGGATGCAGGCAGAACATATACTGGCTCGTTATGTCGTATTGAGTTTTTCCTTTATTGGTGGAGCTAGCATTGGCTGTACGGTTGGTGTCGTGACCGGTCTGATTCTTGGCTTGGCGAATATCGGAAACCTCTATCAAATGAGTCTGCTTGCTTTCTCCGGTTTATTAGGCGGTTTGCTGAAGGAAGGAAAAAAGGCAGGCGCAGCAATCGGGCTGATCGTTGGATCACTTCTTATTTCTTTATATGGTGAAGGCTCTGCTGGTCTGATGACAACGCTCTATGAGTCATTAATTGCAGTCGGCCTGTTTTTGCTTACACCTCAATCGATTACAAAGAAAGTGGCGAGATATATTCCGGGAACTGTGGAGCATCTTCAAGAGCAGCAGCAATATGCTAGGAAAATCAGAGATGTCACTGCTCAAAAGGTAGACCAGTTCTCTAATGTATTCCACGCGCTGTCTGAAAGCTTTGCAACCTTTTACCAAGCATCTGACGAACAGACAGATGACAGCGAAGTTGATTTGTTTTTAAGCAAGATCACGGAGCATTCCTGTCAGACGTGCTACAAGAAAAACAGATGCTGGGTACAGAACTTTGATAAAACATATGACTTAATGAAACAAGTTATGCTTGAAACAGAAGAAAAAGAATATGCATCAAACCGAAGGCTGAAAAAAGAGTTTCATCAGCATTGTTCTAAATCAAAGCAGGTTGAAGAGCTGATTGAGGATGAACTCGCACATCATCATGCCCATTTGACGCTTAAGCAAAAAGTGCAGGACAGCAGGCGCCTTGTTGCTGAACAGCTTTTAGGTGTTTCTGAAGTCATGGCAGACTTTTCTCGGGAAATAAAAAGAGAGCGGGAACAGCACTTTCTGCAGGAAGAGCAAATCATAGAGGCACTTCAGCATTTCGGAATCGAGATTCAGCATGTGGAGATATATAGTCTTGAACAAGGAAATATCGACATTGAAATGACCATTCCGTTCAGCGGACATGGAGAAAGTGAAAAAATCATTGCGCCTATGCTTTCTGATATTCTGGAAGAACAAATTCTTGTGAAAGCCGAACAACACTCTCCACATCCGAATGGATACAGTCATGTCGCCTTTGGATCAACTAAATCATACAGGGTGTCTACAGGTGCGGCTCACGCTGCGAAGGGCGGCGGCCTTGTCTCCGGCGACAGCTACAGCATGATGGAGCTAGGTGCCAGAAAATATGCTGCGGCAATCAGTGACGGAATGGGCAATGGCGCAAGGGCGCACTTCGAAAGCAATGAAACGATCAAGCTTCTTGAGAAAATCCTTGAATCCGGCATTGATGAAAAAATAGCAATTAAAACGATCAACAGCATACTGTCCCTGAGGACAACTGATGAGATATATTCCACGCTTGACCTATCTATTATCGATCTACAAGATGCAAGCTGTAAATTTTTGAAGGTCGGATCGACGCCTAGCTTTATCAAACGGGGCGACCAGGTAATGAAAGTTCAAGCGAGCAATCTGCCAATCGGTATTATTAATGAATTCGATGTGGAGGTTGTGAGTGAGCAGTTGAAAGCGGGTGATCTCTTGATTATGATGAGTGACGGCATATTTGAGGGCCCTAAGCATGTAGAAAATCATGATTTATGGATGAAACGCAAAATGAAAGGGTTAAAAACAAATGACCCGCAGGAGATTGCCGATTTGCTCATGGAGGAAGTCATCCGCACGAGATCCGGCCAAATTGAGGACGATATGACAGTTGTTGTCGTCCGGATTGACCACAATACACCGAAGTGGGCATCCATCCCTGTTCCGGCCATCTTTCAAAACAAACAAGAAATTTCATAACGCTTCCGTATAAATCAAATTTCTTCTGGCGAAGATGGGAATATATGAATCTGAGAATCCTCGTATTCTCCAGGAGGAATGAATGTGAATAACGGACATTTAAATCAAATTTTGCTGATAACGGATGGCTGCTCGAACCATGGGGAAGACCCGCTTGCAATGGCTGCTTTTGCTAAAGAGCAGGGGATTACGGTAAATGTCATAGGTATAATGGAAGAAAACCAAATTGACCCTGAAGCAATGAAGGAAGTCGAAGGGATTGCGCTTGCCGGAGGCGGTGTGCATCAGGTGGTTTATGCATCTCAGCTTTCACAAACCGTTCAAATGGTAACAAAAAAAGCAATGACGCAAACCTTACAAGGTGTAGTCAATCAAGAGCTGAAACAAATTCTCGGAAAGAATGTGGAAATGGAGGAGCTTTCTCCCGAAAAACGCGGCGAAGTCATGGAAGTGGTAGACGAGCTTGGAGAAACGGTGCATCTTCAGGTTTTGGTCCTTGTTGATACAAGTGCAAGTATGGCGCCTAAGCTTCCTACAGTAAAAGAGGCGCTGATTGATTTGTCTGTCAGCCTCAATTCCCGAATCGGGAATAACGAATTTGCGATGTGTATATTTCCCGGGAAAAAACAAGAGGTCGAGCTTGTGCTGAACTGGACACCAAAGCTGCAATCTCTTTCCTCACTCTTTGCAAAGCTTTCGACAGGCGGCATCACGCCGACAGGTCCGGCGATACGTGAAGCGACGCAGCAATTTGAAAAAATCCGCTCAAGAAGGAGCATGCTGGCAGATGATGAACGACGCTTTGACGAGTTTGGCATGTAACCTTAAGCCGGGTACGACAATCAAAGGCAAGTGGAACGGAAACTCTTATACATTGCGTAAACAGCTTGGAAAAGGGGCCAATGGAATTGTGTATTTGGCAGAAGCATCAGATGGACATGTTGCCTTAAAGGTGAGCGATGACAGCTTGTCTATTACTTCTGAAGTGAATGTCTTAAAATCTTTCTCAAAGGCCCAGTCCGTTACGATGGGGCCTTCTTTTTTTGATACGGATGATGCCTATATCCCCAGTGCCAATACGAAAGTTTCGTTTTATGCAATGGAATACATAAAAGGCCCGCTGCTTTTGAATTATGTAAATGATAAAGGAGCGGAATGGATACCGGTGTTGATGATTCAATTGTTATCCAGCTTATCAGTGCTTCATCAGCAAGGATGGATATTCGGCGATCTTAAACCTGATAATCTGATTGTAACCGGTCCGCCCGCAAGAATCCGCTGCATTGATGTAGGCGGCACAACAAAGGAAGGCCGTGCGATAAAAGAGTATACCGAGTTTTATGACAGAGGGTATTGGGGGTATGGAACAAGAAAAGCAGAGCCATCCTACGATCTGTTTGCAGTTGCCATGATTATGATCAACAGTGTGCATAAAAAAGAATTCAAGAAAACAAACCAGCCCAAGGAACAGCTTAGGTCTCTAATCGAAGGGCACCCTCTGCTGAAAAAGTATAAAAAAGTGCTTTTTTCAGCATTGAACGGCGATTATCAAACCGCAGATGAAATGAAGAAGGACATGCTCGACGCGGGGCAAAAAGCAGTACAGAGAAAACAAGCTGTAAAAACACCGCCGCAGCCTGTCACAAGACAAAGACAGCAAAAACCGCGCCAAGGAAAAGTAACGAAGACGCGCTATACTCCTAAACAGAAGCCTGCTAAGTCGGGGGGGTTATTTGAAACAACGCTTATCGTGATCAGCGTTTTGGCGCTTTATTTCGCCTACATTATCTTCTTCTTAATCTGAATGGCACAATCTGCAAAGCCTATGCTTCTTCTTTGCTTGGAAGGATTGAAAGTGATAGGATATGAATATCTTTAAAAAACCTGCTCATTGTGAGGAGGACATTGTGAAAAGTGTCAAAGATTTTTTAAACAAACACAATCTTACGTTAAAAGGGGCGACAATCATTGTAGGCGTTTCCGGCGGTCCGGACTCAATGGCTCTTCTTCACGCACTGCATACGTTATGCGGCCGTTCAGCAAATATTATTGCAGCTCATGTCGACCATCGGTTCAGGGGCGCGGAATCTGAGGAAGACATGCGTTTTGTCCAAGCTTATTGTAAAGCTGAACAGCTCGCGTGCGAAACGGCTCAAATCAACGTAACAGCATATTCGCAGGAAAAAGGTCTCAATAAGCAGGCTGCGGCACGTGATTGCCGCTATCAGTTTTTTGAGGACATCATGTTGAAGCATCAAGCGGACTATCTGGCGCTTGCGCATCATGGTGATGACCAGGTTGAAACGATGCTTATGAGACTGGCCAAGGGTACGCTTGGAGCGGGACTTGCGGGAATGCAGCCGGTCAGACGTTTTGGGACGGGGCGGATCATCAGGCCGTTCTTAACCATTACAAAGGAAGAGATCCTTCACTATTGCCGTGAAAACAGCTTGAGCTACCGGACGGATGAAAGCAACGCCAAAGATGACTACACAAGAAACAGATTCAGAAAAACAGTGCTCCCGTTTTTGAAACAGGAGTCGCCGGATGTGCATAAAAGGTTTCAGAAAGTGAGTGAGGCACTGACGGAAGATGAGCAATTCTTACAGTCATTAACGAAAGATGAAATGAATAAAGTAATCACAAGCCAGTCTAATACATCAGTTGAAATCAAATCCTCTCAATTGCTTGCCCTCCCGATGCCTTTACAAAGAAGAGGAGTTCAACTAATATTAAACTATCTTTATGAAAACGTTCCATCATCCTTTTCAGCTCATCACATTCAGCAGTTTCTCGATTGGGCGGAAAAGGGCGGTCCTTCAGGAGTATTGGACTTTCCGAAAGGGCTGAAGGTGGTCAAATCATATCAGACATGTTTGTTTACATTTGAACAATGGCAGTGCAAAAATGTTCCCTTTGAATACCAAATAAGCGGAGCTGCTGATGAAACGGCAGTGCTCCCCAATGGATTTCTGATAGAGGCAAAGCATTATGCGGATTCGCCTGAAGAACATGGGAATGCTGTTTTTATTACAAGTGAAAAAAAGGTGCGATTTCCCTTAACGATCCGGACGAGAAAAGCTGGAGACCGGATCAAACTAAAAGGGATGAACGGCTCGAAAAAGGTAAAGGATATATTTATTGATAAGAAATTGCCTCTCCGAGAAAGAGACAACTGGCCGATTGTAACGGACGCAAGCGGTGAAATTATCTGGATACCGGGCTTGAAAAAATCAATTTTTGAAGATCTTGTGATTCCAAACAGCGACCGCATTGTATTACAATATAGACAGCATGAAAAGTGTAGGGGGCAAGCAAAATCATGATGAAACATGATATCGAGAAAGTACTGATCTCAGAGGAAGAGATACAAGAGAAAGTAAAAGAGTTAGGCGCAGAATTAACGAGCGAGTATCAAGATACGTTTCCGTTGGCAATCGGTGTGTTAAAAGGAGCACTTCCTTTTATGGCGGATCTTATCAAGCATATTGATACATATTTGGAAATGGATTTCATGGATGTATCAAGCTACGGAAATTCTACGGTTTCTTCTGGAGAAGTAAAAATCATTAAAGATTTGGATACATCTGTAGAGGGCCGGGACATCTTAATTATTGAAGATATCATCGACAGTGGGTTAACCTTAAGTTATCTAGTAGAGCTCTTCCGATACCGTAAAGCAAAATCAATTAAGATTGTTACCCTTTTGGATAAACCGAGCGGAAGAAAAGTGGACATTAAAGCAGACTTTGTAGGCTTTGAAGTTCCTGACGCGTTTGTAGTGGGTTACGGACTTGATTATGCTGAGCGCTATCGCAATCTGCCTTATATCGGAGTGTTAAAACCGGCAGTTTATGAAAGCTGATCGGCAGCCTGCTTCCGAGATGGTTATTGTTTGTATTGGAATGATTTTCTATGGTACTATTGAACATAGTTGTGCTTACTGTGGGAGGAGGTAAGGAATGAATCGGGTCTTCCGTAATACCATTTTTTATTTACTTATTTTATTAGTAGTAATCGGGGTTGTGAGCTACTTCCAGACCTCAAATCCGAAAACAGAAAATATGTCGTACAGTACGTTCATCAAAAACCTGGATGACGGGAAAGTTGATAGCGTATCGGTTCAGCCTGTCAGAGGTGTTTATGAGGTAAAAGGGCAGCTGAAAAACTACGACAAAGATCAATACTTTTTGTCTCATGTTCCTGAAGGAAAGGGAGCAGACCAGATATTTAATGCTTTGAAAAAGACAGACGTAAAGGTTGAGCCCGCTCAAGAAACAAGCGGATGGGTGACATTCCTGACGACCATCATCCCGTTTGTCATTATCTTTATTCTGTTTTTCTTCCTGCTCAATCAGGCTCAAGGCGGCGGCAGCCGTGTCATGAACTTTGGTAAGAGCAAGGCGAAGTTGTATACAGAGGAAAAGAAACGCGTCAAATTTAAAGACGTTGCAGGGGCTGACGAAGAAAAGCAAGAACTCGTTGAAGTTGTTGAGTTTCTGAAAGATCCCCGCAAGTTTGCCGAGCTTGGTGCGAGAATACCAAAAGGCGTGCTTTTAGTCGGACCTCCGGGAACCGGTAAAACATTGCTGGCAAAAGCTTGTGCAGGTGAAGCCGGCGTACCTTTCTTCAGCATCAGCGGATCTGATTTCGTTGAAATGTTTGTAGGTGTCGGTGCTTCCCGTGTGCGTGACTTGTTTGAAAATGCGAAAAAGAATGCGCCTTGTTTGATCTTCATCGATGAAATTGACGCAGTCGGACGCCAGCGTGGAGCAGGTCTCGGCGGAGGACACGATGAACGTGAACAGACGCTTAACCAATTGCTTGTTGAAATGGACGGATTCAGCGCCAATGAAGGAATCATCATCATTGCTGCGACGAACCGTGCGGACATCTTGGACCCAGCCTTACTTCGTCCGGGACGTTTTGACCGTCAAATCACAGTGGACCGCCCAGATGTCATTGGCCGTGAAGCTGTATTGAAAGTCCATGCGAGAAACAAACCGCTGGATGAAACGGTTAACCTGAAATCAATTGCTATGAGAACACCAGGTTTCTCAGGCGCGGACTTAGAAAATCTATTGAATGAAGCTGCACTTGTGGCGGCTCGTCAAAACAAGAAAAAAATCGATGCGCGTGATATTGACGAAGCGACGGACCGTGTAATTGCCGGACCTGCTAAGAAGAGCCGCGTCATCTCCAAGAAAGAACGCAATATCGTGGCTTATCACGAAGGCGGACACACTGTTATCGGACTCGTTTTAGATGAGGCTGATATGGTCCATAAAGTAACGATTGTTCCTCGGGGTCAGGCTGGCGGTTATGCAGTTATGCTTCCAAGAGAAGACCGTTACTTCCAGACAAAGCCGGAGCTGCTTGATAAAATTGTCGGCCTCTTGGGCGGACGTGTAGCTGAAGAAATTATCTTCGGTGAGGTCAGCACAGGAGCGCACAATGACTTCCAGCGTGCGACGAATATTGCAAGACGAATGGTTACAGAATTCGGTATGTCAGAAAAACTGGGACCGTTGCAATTTGGACAGTCTCAGGGCGGTCAGGTATTCTTAGGCCGTGATTTCAACAACGAACAGAACTACAGTGATCAAATCGCTTACGAAATTGATCAGGAAATTCAGCGCATCATCAAAGAATGTTATGAGCGCGCGAAACAAATTCTGACTGAAAATCGTGACAAGCTTGAATTGATTGCTCAAACGCTTCTGAAAGTTGAAACGCTTGACGCTGAACAAATCAAACATCTCGTTGATCATGGAACATTGCCTGAGCGCAATTTCTCTGATGATGAAAAGAACGATGATGTGAAAGTAAACATTCTAACAAAAACAGAAGAAAAGAAAGACGATACAAAAGAGTAATTCGCTTTCTCTCTAAAAAACTGCCGGCTGACGCTGGCAGTTTTTTTATGTAAATCATGGGCTCGGCTGCGTCTTTTACAATCATCCAATTCTGGTATCGATTTGTTTACAAATGAGCCGCTGATCGTGTATGTTATTGTAGAATGTTTGTAAAAAGTAAAGTAGAGAAACTATTCAAAAGTGGTGATAGAGGTTGTTACTGGTTATCGATGTGGGGAACACCAATACTGTACTTGGTGTATATCATGATGGAAAATTAGAATATCACTGGCGTATAGAAACAAGCAGGCATAAAACAGAAGATGAGTTTGGGATGATTTTACGCTCCTTATTTGAGCATTCCGGGCTTATGTTTGAACAGATAGATGGCATTATTATTTCATCGGTAGTGCCGCCAATCATGTTTGCGTTAGAAAGAATGTGCACAAAATACTTTCATATCGAACCGCAAATTGTCGGTCCGGGTGTGAAAACGGGTTTAAATATAAAATATGACAATCCGAAAGAAGTGGGAGCAGACAGAATCGTAAATGCTGTTGCAGCGATACACTTATACGGCAATCCGTTAATTGTTGTTGATTTCGGAACTGCCACAACGTACTGCTATATTGATGAAAACAAACAATACATGGGCGGGGCGATTGCTCCTGGGATTACGATTTCGACAGAGGCGCTTTATTCGCGTGCGGCAAAGCTTCCGCGTATCGAAATCACCCGGCCTGACAATATTATCGGAAAAAACACTGTAAGCGCGATGCAATCTGGAATTTTATTTGGCTATGTCGGTCAAGTGGAAGGAATCGTCAAGCGAATGAAATGGCAGGCAAAACAGGAACCAAAGGTCATTGCGACAGGAGGCCTTGCGCCGCTCATTGCAAACGAATCAGATTGTATAGATATCGTTGATCCATTCTTAACCCTAAAAGGGCTGGAATTGATTTATGAACGAAACCGCGTAGGAAGTGTATAGGAGGTTTTGTAATGGATTATTTAGTAAAAGCACTTGCGTATGATGGAAAAGTTCGCGCTTATGCAGCGAGAACAACTGATATGGTAAATGAAGGGCAAAGACGCCATGGTACGTGGCCGACAGCATCCGCTGCACTGGGCCGTACAATGACAGCCTCACTTATGCTCGGCGCTATGCTGAAGGGCGATGATAAGCTGACGGTGAAAATCGAGGGCGGAGGTCCAATCGGAGCAATTGTAGCTGATGCCAATGCAAAAGGGGAAGTCAGAGCATACGTCTCTAACCCGCAAGTTCATTTTGATTTAAATGAACAAGGCAAGCTTGATGTCAGACGTGCAGTTGGAACTAGCGGAACGTTAAGTGTCGTAAAAGATTTAGGTTTACGCGAGTTCTTCACAGGACAAGTAGAAATTGTTTCAGGAGAATTGGGTGATGATTTCACTTACTATCTTGTGTCATCTGAGCAGGTTCCTTCATCAGTGGGCGTAGGTGTGCTCGTGAATCCTGACAATACCATTCTTGCGGCAGGGGGCTTTATTATTCAGCTGATGCCGGGAACTGATGATGAAACCATCGCAAAAATTGAACAGCGTCTATCTCAAGTAGAGCCGATTTCAAAGCTCATCCAAAAAGGGCTTACACCGGAAGAGATTTTAGAAGAAGTCCTAGGCGAGAAGCCTGAGATTTTGGAAACGATGCCTGTTAGATTCCATTGCCCTTGTTCAAAAGAACGTTTCGAAACAGCTATTTTAGGACTAGGCAAAAAAGAAATTCAAGATATGATAGAAGAAGATGGACAAGCCGAAGCAGTATGCCATTTTTGTAATGAAAAGTACTTATTTACAAAAGAAGAGCTGGAAGGGCTTCGTGACCAAACCACCCGCTAAGCTCTTTAGCGGGTTTTTTAATTTGAGAAAAGGGGCTGAAAACAGGTTTGAAATCAAGAACAATCTGGACCATTATTTTAGGGGCGCTGTTGGTTTGCTGTATTGCTGTTGCATATACGCTGACGAAATCCCAGGCAGGCGCATCGCCGTCCGGTGAGTCTATTGCGACGATCGGAGGCAAAAGTGTGACAAGAGAAGAATGGCTGAAAGAAATGGAAGACCGATATGGAAAGTCGACACTTGAAGATATGATCAATGTCCGAGTTGTTGAGCAGCTAGCCCAAAAGAACAACCTCAAAGTGTCTAAAAATGAAATTGATCGTGAGTTTTTGCTGATTAAAGCGGTCAACAATTCCTTTTACGAAGACGAACATACAACTGAGAAAGAGTGGAAAGATCAAATTCGTTATAATATCCTTCTTGAAGAATTGTTAACAAGGGATATTGATATTTCAAACAAAGAACTGAAATCATTCTATAATAAAAATAAAGAACTGTATCAGTTTGATGATTCGTATCGAATTCGGCACATTGTTGTAAAAGATGAAGAAGAAGCGAGAGAAGTCCTGAAAGAACTGAAAGGCGGCTCAAGCTTTGAAGCTGTCGCGGCGGAAAGGTCTACAGACAGATATACATCACCATACGGCGGAGATTTAGGTTTTGTCACAGAAGCATCAGACAACATTTCGTCAGCATACATTGAAGAAGCAAAAACACTCAAAGAGGATGAATGGTCTGACGAACCGATAAAGGTCAGTAACGGATATGCCGTTATTCAGCTGAAAGAAAAACTAAAGGCAAGAACATTCTCGTATGATGAAGTAAAGGATCAGATCAGACGGCAAATCGCAATGGATCAGCTAGGCGATAAAGCGACAGTCAAAACACTTTGGAAAGAAGCCGATGTATCGTGGTTTTATGGGGAAAAAAGTACTAAGTGATTGACAAAAAATTTTGAAATTGATAGATTATATACATAATACCAATACAAATAGTCGGAAATTGAGGTGTCGAGAATGGTACGTGTAGCAAACTCCATTACTGAATTAATTGGGAATACGCCAATCGTGAAATTAAATCGCCTTGCAGATGAAAACAGTGCGGATGTATATCTAAAGCTTGAATACATGAACCCTGGAAGCAGTGTAAAAGACCGTATCGGTTTAGCTATGATTGAAGCCGCTGAAAAAGAAGGGAAATTAAAAGCCGGTGATACAATCATTGAACCGACAAGCGGAAATACTGGAATCGGGCTTGCGATGGTTGCTGCTGCTAAAGGGTTAAAAGCTATTTTGGTTATGCCTGATACAATGAGCATGGAGCGTCGCAACCTTCTTCGCGCATACGGTGCTGAGCTTGTGCTGACTCCTGGTGCAGAAGGCATGAAAGGCGCCATTAAGAAGGCTGAAGAGCTTGCTGAGCAGCACGGATACTTTGTGCCGCAGCAGTTTAATAACCCCTCTAACCCAGAAATTCACCGCCAAACAACGGGTAAAGAAATCGTTGAGCAATTCGGTGATGATCAGCTTGATGCATTTGTAGCCGGAATCGGTACAGGCGGAACGATTACAGGAGCGGGTGAAGTTCTGAAGGAAGCATACCCTTCCATCAAAATTTACGCTGTTGAACCGTCAGATTCCCCAGTGCTATCAGGAGGAAAACCAGGCCCCCATAAAATTCAGGGAATCGGAGCTGGATTTGTACCGGACATCTTAAATACTGAAGTATATGATGAAATCTTCCCCGTGAAGAATGAAGAAGCATTCGAATATGCACGCAGAGCTGCACGTGAAGAAGGAATTCTCGGAGGCATCTCATCAGGCGCGGCAATTTATGCTGCTCTTCAAGTAGCGAAAAAACTCGGAAAAGGCAAAAAAGTATTGGCCATCATTCCAAGTAATGGCGAACGTTATCTGAGCACGCCGCTGTATCAATTCGATTAAAAAAGCCAAACTCCCGGTCCGCCGGGAGTTTTTTTATATTTGTGCATCAAATATGCCATGTCTGCGACGAATGTTATTCTTGGAAGAGAAATTCACTTTTTTCACTAACAAGATTGCTTTACAATAAAAAACAAGCAAAAAAGAAAATAGAGGAATGATATAAATGGCACAACGCAGACCGGCAGGCAAAAAAGTACCTTTTCAAAAAGACTCATTCTTACAACAATTTGAGAAACTTGCGCAATCCAGAAAACAGCATGTACTTCTTGAAAGTGCAAGAGGCGGCAGATACAGTATAGCCGGTCTTGATCCGATTGCGACTGTAAAAGGAAAAGACGGAATTACAACCATTAAGCATGGGGATGAGATGCTGTTTAAAGAAGGTGATCCATTACGTGCCTTCCACAGCTGGTTTAAAACGCTGGAAACAGAAACAGATCACGAGCTCCCGGATTTTCAAGGCGGGGCAATCGGGTTTCTCAGCTATGATTACGCACGTTACATTGAAAATTTTAAAATGCTCTCATTAGATGATCTGGAAACACCCGATATTTATTTTCTTGTTTTTGATGATATAGCAGTTTATGACCATCAAGATGAGTCTCTGTGGCTGATTACTCATGTTAATGGCACTGATGATTCTGCTGACGTGAAGCTATCCGAGTTGGAGCGGATGTGGCTGACTGAGCTTCCCGCTGTCCCTTCGCGAGAGATGAAGCATGAATCAGACGGTTCCTTCGCGGCACCATTTACCGAGGATGGATTCTCACAAGCTGTAGAGAAAATCAAACAATACATTGCCAGCGGAGATGTGTTCCAAGTCAATCTATCAATAAGGCAGTCACAGTCGCTGTCTGTCCACCCATATCAAATTTACAAGACCCTGAGAGAAGTAAATCCTTCGCCGTATATGGCTTATTTAGAAACACCTGATTTCCAAATCATTTGCGGATCGCCTGAACTGCTTGTCAGCAAAAAGGGCAAGCTATTAGAGACGAGACCGATTGCGGGCACCCGTTCCAGGGGAAAAACGGATGAAGAAGACGAAGCGCTCGCAAACGAATTGATCCACAATGAAAAAGAACGCGCTGAACATGTCATGCTGGTTGATCTTGAGCGAAATGATCTGGGAAGAGTATCACGGTACGGATCTGTGCGCGTGAACGAATTCATGGCGATTGAAAAATACTCGCATGTGATGCATATTGTGTCTAACGTCCAAGGTGAACTGCAGGATGGGTATGATGCCGTAGATATTATTCATGCTGTGTTTCCTGGAGGAACCATTACAGGTGCTCCCAAAGTAAGAACGATGGAAATTATAGAAGAACTTGAGCCGACACGCCGCGGGCTTTATACTGGATCTATAGGATGGTTTGGATATAATCACGATCTGCAGTTTAATATCGTCATTCGAACCATTTATGCAACCGGAGGGCAGGCATTTATGCAGTCCGGCGCAGGAGTTGTGATTGATTCCGTTCCAAAGCACGAGTACAGGGAATCATTCAAAAAAGCTTTTGCGATGCAAAAGGCGTTAGAGCTGAGCAAAGAAGAGACAAAAATTAGATGAGGTGAGCGGAGAAATGATTTTAATGATTGATAACTACGATTCATTCACGTACAACTTGGTGCAGTATTTGGGCGAGCTTGGGGAAGAACTGATTGTGAAACGCAATGACGACATCACGATCGAAGAAATCGAAGAGCTGTCTCCTGATTTTCTGATGATTTCACCAGGACCGTGCAGTCCTGATGAGGCAGGGATTAGCCTTGAAGCAATTAAACATTTTGCAGGGAAAATTCCCGTTTTTGGTGTATGCCTCGGTCATCAGTCCATCGCACAAGTATTTGGCGGGGACGTAATTAGGGCTGAACGGCTTATGCACGGGAAAACCTCGGATATTGAGCATGACGGCAAGACAATCTTCGAAGGCTTGAAAAATCCCCTTGTCGCGACTCGTTATCACTCGCTGATCGTAAAATCTGAGACGCTGCCAAGCTGTTTTACAGTAACAGCACAAACGAAAGAAGGAGAAATCATGGCCATTCGCCACAATGACCTCCCGATAGAGGGCGTGCAATTTCACCCAGAGTCTATTATGACTTCCTTTGGGAAAGAAATGCTCAGAAATTTCATTGAGACATACCGCAAGGAAGTTATTGCGTGATGATATATGTTAACGGCCGGTATATAGAGGAGAAAGATGCAGTTCTTTCTCCTTTTGACCATGGATTTTTATATGGGATCGGTGTTTTCGAAACCTTCAGGCTTTACGAAGGCTGCCCATTTTTGCTTGATTGGCATATAAAAAGGCTTGAACGCGCACTTAAGGATCTGCAAATCGAATATACTGTTTCAAAGCATGAGATCCTTGAGATGCTGGACAAGCTGCTTCGGCTGAATAAGATCAAGGATGGCAATGCCCGTGTCAGGCTGGACATATCAGCCGGCATCAGCGATAAAGGCTTTGTTGCCCAGACTTACGATAAGCCAACTGTTTTATGCTATGTGAACCAACTGAAACCAGAAAGTCTTCCTTTGCAAAAAGAAGGAAAGGTTTTATCGATACGGAGAAACACACCAGAGGGGCCGTTCCGGTTAAAATCTCATCATTATTTAAATAATATGTATGCGAAGCGAGAAATCGGAAATGATCCGCGTGTCGAAGGGATTTTCCTAACGGAGGATGGAGCTATTGCGGAGGGCATCATATCAAATGTTTTCTGGAGAAAAGACAGCTGCATCTATACCCCATCTCTTGATACCGGTATTCTGGACGGTGTCACGAGACGTTTTGTCATGGAAAATGCGAACAAAATAGGACTGGCACTCAAAACGGGCCGATATGAGCTGGAAGCTCTTTTGACAGCTGACGAAGCGTGGATGACGAACTCGGTTCTTGAGATCATCCCTTTTACGAAAATAGAAGAAGTAAACTACGCGGGCCAAAGCGGAGGAGCAGCCTCTGCTCTTCAAGCGCTATACAAAAAAGAAATAAAGAACATGATTCATGAAAAGGGAGGAAGAGAATGGCGCAGCAAACGATAGACCAAACACAAGTAATCCACACCAAGCCCAGCGCTTTATCATATAAAGAGAAGACACTGGTGATGGGAATTTTAAACGTAACGCCTGACTCTTTCTCGGACGGCGGAAAATATGACAGCTTGGACAAGGCACTCCTGCACGCGAAAGAGATGATCGATGACGGTGCCCATATCATTGACATCGGAGGAGAATCGACAAGGCCTGGCGCTGAATATGTCTCAGAGGATGAGGAGATGTCCAGAGTGATTCCGGTAATTGAGCGGATCACAAAAGAACTGGGCGTGCCGATTTCTGTAGATACGTACAAGGCTTCTGTCGCAGATGAAGCTGTTAAAGCAGGCGCATCCATCATCAATGATATTTGGGGAGCGAAACATGATCCGAAGATGGCTTCCGTTGCAGCAGAACACAATGTTCCGATTGTTCTCATGCATAACCGCCCTGAGAGAAATTACAATGACTTATTACCGGATATGCTGTCGGACTTAATGGAGAGTGTAAAAATCGCTGTTGAGGCCGGAGTAGAGGAAAGGAACATTATCCTTGATCCAGGTATCGGTTTCGCGAAAACCTATCATGATAACTTGGCAGTGATGAACAAACTCGAGATTTTGAGCGGACTGGGGTATCCGGTTCTTCTGGCAACCTCCCGAAAAAGATTCATCGGACGTGTTCTGGATCTTCCGCCTGAGGAGCGGGCTGAGGGCACAGGTGCGACCGTGTGTCTCGGCATTCAAAAAGGCTGTGACATTGTCAGGGTCCATGACGTGAAACAAATTGCCAGAATGGCGAAAATGATGGACGCGATGCTGAATAAGGGAGGGGTGCACCATGGATAAAGTCTTTGTAGAAGGAATGGAGTTTTACGGATACCACGGTGTGTTCAAAGAAGAAAACAAGCTTGGACAGCGATTTAAAGTTGATTTAACCGCTGAGCTGGATTTAAGCAAAGCCGGACAAACAGACGACCTTGAGCAAACGATTAACTATGCTGAGCTCTATCACTTATGTAAAGATATCGTAGAAGGGGAGCCTGTGAAATTGGTGGAAACGCTGGCGGAACGTATTGCCGACAATGTGCTCAAGAAATTTCAGCCGGTGCAGCAATGTACTGTGAAAGTGATTAAGCCAGATCCGCCAATTCCCGGACACTATAAATCAGTAGCAATTGAAATCACGAGAAAAAAGTCATGAACAACATAGCTTATATCGCACTTGGATCAAACATTGGAGATAGAGAAACATATTTAAGACAAGCAGTGGCATTGCTGCACCAGCATGATGCGGTGACAGTCACTAAAGTGTCGTCCATTTACGAAACTGACCCGGTCGGATACGAAGACCAAGATGAATTTTTGAATATGGCTGTTGAAATCAAGACGTCGCTGAACCCTTTTGAACTCCTTGAGCTGACGCAGCATATAGAAAATGAATTAGGAAGAACAAGGGAAGTAAGATGGGGACCGCGGACGGCAGACCTTGACATTTTGCTGTTTAATCGTGAAAATATTGAAACAGAGCAACTAATTGTTCCGCATCCGAGAATGTATGAGCGTTTGTTTGTCCTTGCGCCGCTTGCGGAGATTTGCCCGCAGGTTGAAAAAGAGGCAACAAGTGCGGAAACAGACCAAGAAGGTGTAAGAGTATGGAAGCAGAAATCTGGGGTAGACGAATTCGTGCATTCAGAAAGCTGAAAGGTTATACTCAAGAAGGATTTGCAAAAGCGTTAGGTATATCAGTTTCTATTCTCGGCGAAATTGAACGCGGAAACCGATTGCCGTCAGCTGCCATCATTCAAGGTGCAGCAGATGTTTTAAATATAAGCGCGGACGAATTAGCGCCGCCAGAAAAAGATAACAAATGAAGGGAGGTCAAAAATGTTTAAAATCGGTGATATTCAATTGAAAAACAGGGTTGTGCTTGCCCCTATGGCTGGTGTCTGCAACTCAGCCTTCAGATTGACTGTAAAGGAATTCGGAGCTGGATTGGTATGTGCTGAAATGGTCAGTGACAAAGCGATCCTTTACAACAATGCGAAAACCATGGGTATGCTTTACATTGATGAACGTGAAAAACCGCTCAGCCTTCAAATTTTCGGAGGAAAAAAGGAAACCCTTGTGGAAGCGGCGAAGTTTGTAGATCAAAACACAACTGCTGATATTATTGATATTAACATGGGGTGTCCTGTGCCAAAGATTACAAAATGCGATGCAGGAGCCAAATGGCTTCTCGATCCTGATAAGATTTACGAAATGGTTTCTGCAGTAGTGGATGCCGTTGATAAACCAGTTACAGTGAAAATGAGAATGGGCTGGGATGAAGACCATATTTTCGCAGTGAAAAATGCACAGGCTGTAGAACGTGCGGGCGGAAAAGCAGTTGCGCTTCACGGCCGTACGAGAGTGCAGATGTACGAAGGAACGGCAAACTGGGACATCATCAAAGAAGTAAAACAATCAGTATCGATTCCGGTTATCGGAAACGGCGATGTTAAGACGCCGCAGGATGCTAAGCGTATGCTCGATGAAACAGGAGTAGACGGTGTCATGATCGGACGCGCTGCATTGGGCAATCCGTGGATGATTTACCGTACGGTTCAGTACCTTGAAACAGGTGAATTAAAAGAAGAGCCGCAAGTACGCGAAAAAATGGCGGTATGCAAACTGCATCTTGACCGCCTGGTTGACTTAAAAGGTGAAAACGTAGCGGTAAGAGAAATGAGAAAGCATGCTGCATGGTATCTGAAAGGTGTAAGAGGCAATGCGAATGTTCGTAATGAAATCAATCATTGCGAGACAAGAGAAGAGTTTGTGCAGCTTTTAGATGCATTTACTGTTGAAGTTGAGGCAAAAGAGCTTCAAAACGCAAAAGTAGGATAATGCTCACCTCTATTTGCTGCTCACTGCCAGTTTTGCGCTGGCAGTTTTTCTGCTTTTTTCATGAAACAATATCTGTAATGGAGTGATAACAATGAGTCAAGAAGAGCATAACCATGAAGAATTGAACGACCAGCTGCAAGTCAGACGCGATAAAATGAATCAGCTGAGAGATAACGGCATCGATCCATTCGGCGCACGTTTTGAAAGAACTCATCAGTCTCAGGAAGTTATTTCAGCATATCAAGATCTAACCAAAGAAGAGTTAGAAGAAAAAGCGATTGAAGTCACAATCGCAGGCCGCATGATGACAAAACGCGGTAAAGGAAAAGCCGGTTTTGCACATCTTCAGGACTTAGAAGGCCAAATTCAAATCTACGTAAGAAAAGACAGTGTCGGTGACGACCAATATGAAATCTTCAAGTCTTCTGACCTCGGTGATCTTATCGGTGTAACCGGAAAAGTCTTTAAAACAAATGTAGGCGAATTGTCTGTTAAAGCAACTTCTTTTGAATTGCTGACAAAAGCGCTTCGTCCGCTTCCTGACAAATACCATGGTTTGAAAGATGTTGAGCAGCGCTACCGCCAGCGCTACTTGGATCTTATCGTAAATCCAGACAGCAAACATACGTTCATCGCACGAAGCAAGATCATTCAAGCTATGAGAAGATACCTTGATGATCACGGATACTTAGAAGTAGAAACACCAACAATGCACAGCATTCCTGGGGGAGCTTCTGCACGTCCATTTATCACTCACCACAATGCGTTAGATATTCCGCTCTACATGCGTATTGCAATCGAATTGCATCTAAAACGCCTAATTGTCGGCGGTTTAGAAAAAGTATATGAAATCGGCCGTGTTTTCCGTAATGAAGGTGTCTCTACACGCCATAACCCTGAATTCACGATGATTGAGTTATATGAAGCATATGCGGACTATAAAGATATCATGAGCTTAACTGAAAACCTTGTCGCTCATATCGCCCAAGAAGTTCTTGGGACAACTACGATCCAATATGGCGAAGAACAAATCGACCTTAAACCTGAGTGGAAAAGAATCCATATGGTTGACGCGGTCAAAGAAGCGACTGGCGTTGATTTCTGGGAAGAGGTTACTGTTGAGCAGGCGCGTGAATATGCAAAAGAACATGGCGTAGAGATTAAAGATTCTATGACAGTAGGCCATATCATCAACGAATTCTTCGAACAAAAAATTGAAGAAACGCTTATTCAGCCAACGTTTATTTACGGACATCCTGTAGAAATCTCTCCTCTAGCTAAGAAAAACCCAGAGGACCCACGCTTTACAGACCGTTTTGAACTGTTTATCGTTGGCCGTGAACATGCAAACGCGTTTACAGAGCTGAATGATCCTATTGATCAAAGAGAACGCTTTGAAGCGCAATTAAAAGAGCGTGAAGCCGGTAATGATGAAGCTCATCTAATGGATGAAGACTTTGTTGAAGCTCTGGAATACGGTATGCCGCCAACAGGAGGTTTAGGCATCGGTATCGACCGTCTGGTTATGCTGCTGACGAATGCTCCTTCTATTCGCGATGTACTGTTATTCCCGCAGATGAGACAACGCTAATAAAGAAGAGCGGCATCCTTTCTCTATGAAGGGATACCGCTCTTTTTAAATTCCTAAGTATTTCTTCAAAAAAACTATTGCACTATTATTTACAAGGTGGTATATTAATATTCGTTGCCGCTAAACAAGGCGATAACGAAAAAAGAACTTCAAAAAAATTTGTTGACTTCACTGAGTCAACGAGTTATAATAATAAAGTCGCTTGAACGAAGTGGACAAAATGATCTTTGAAAACTAAACAAGACAAAACGTACCTGTTAATTCATTTTTTACAAAATCGCACAGCGATGTGCGTAGTCAGTCAAACTACTTTATCGGAGAGTTTGATCCTGGCTCAGGACGAACGCTGGCGGCGTGCCTAATACATGCAAGTCGAGCGGACAGATGGGAGCTTGCTCCC
>NZ_JBVQPQ010000014.1:0-39212 GCF_055721145.1 Bacillus sp. VA15
AATACATTCACTATTATAACAATATTCGTATTCAAACGAAACTAAACAACCAATCACCGATAAACTATCGGCAATTGGCTGTTTAAAAGGTGTTTTGATCCCTGTCTCAAAAACGGGGGTCAGTCCCAATGTGCCGGTTTTTTTATTCGATCCATCCAGCTTCTTTCAGTTTTTTCAAACTGATCGGAAGAACGGAATCTTTCATAATAAAGCTGAATTTTTTATTGCGGGAAAGGTTCTCCGGAAGCTCATGAAACAAAACCGGGCCTTTCGTTTCAAAGTAATCAGCTTGCTTTTCAAGCTTTTCTATAACTGCAAAATATATATTCTTCACAATCACTTTTTCTTTACCGAGAACTTTATACTGTCCGAGGTACTTGAGGCTTTTCACTCTCGCACCCGTCTCTTCCTTTACTTCCCGGAGCGCCGCCTCTTCTGCGCACTCCATCGGCTCTACTTTCCCGCCTGGAAACTCATAGCCTCTGTCCTCATGTTCTGTTAAAAGCCATTTGCCGCCAAAACGGCAAATCACCCAGACATGCTTCGGGCTATCCGAGAAAGGCTGATCGTCAAAGGAAAGCTGAACAGTATTCTGATAATAATCTTTAAACTCGTACATGTTTATCCCTCAAATCCGTTCCTAGCTATCTTCCATACATCATACCACAGTTATATTTCTTCGGAAGCCTTTAATCAAAAAATAAGGGAAACCCAGCACGCCATCAAGGGCTAAAGCATGCAGACCAGCTCGTACAGTTTTTTGCCGTGCCTTTTGCCAGAATGTGCGACTGACGCTCTGGGCTTTATTATGACCCGTGAACAGGTAAAAGTTACGGTTTGCGTTTGAATTTATTTTTTAACGTTTCTAAAAGATCGACAAGCATCTGAGGAACCGGTATGCCGAGAGAGCTGGCTGTCACTACAATTTGCACAGATTCATAAAGAATATAAAACATAATAGCCAAGTCACGTATTGACCCCTGTGTATTCAGCAGCTGATCAAAAAAGTGGCATACAGAGATCAGAGCCAGCGTGACTAATTTTTTGACAAGCCGGGCAAATACCTTTTTAAACGCCAATTTGTGAATAATCGTTTCCTTCAAGGTCGTACTGATAAATTCAATTGCCATAAGAGAGAGCAAAATCAGAAATGAATACTGAAAACCTCCGAAGAAAAACCCCGCTGCTGAAACGCTGACTGCTAAAAACGAAAAGATGCCAAAGTCTCTATCCATTTATCCCAACATCCTTTCACAGAAACGGCCTTACGATATTCTATGGAAAACAAGCCGAACGGATTGGATTTTTCAGAAAAATGGACTGGTTGTCGCCTATTTTTTTGGGGCGTAAAATCAAAAGCCGGACGTCTTTTATAAGACATCCGGCCTTTCTTTTTTTTTTGGATCTAACCCAAGTAAGCTTTCAGCATCCAGTTGTGTTTTTCAATATTTTGATGGATCGCAAGAAGCATGTCCCCTGTTGTTTCGTCACCGACTTCATCAGCTAAATCCATGCCGTTTTTCAGCTCTTCCGCAATGATTGTGAAATCATCATATACGCTTTGAACCATTTGTTCAGCCGTTTCATTTCCTGCCGCTTCTTTTACAGAAGCCGTTTCCAAGGATTCCTTCATTGTCGCAATCGGTTTTCCGTCCAGCGCCAAAAGGCGCTCTGCTAAGTCATCAATATAAGTTGCCGTTTCGTTATACAGCTCCTCAAACTTTTCATGAAGAGTGAAGAAATCTTTCCCTTTCACATACCAGTGATAATTATGTAGTTTCACATACATGACTGTCCAGTTGGCTACTTGTTTGTTCACTGCTTGAATCAATTGTTCTGACATGATTATCTTCCTCCTTGTTATATGACTATGTATACCCTTTATATCGTACGTTAAAACCTCTTTTTTACCCTTATCTGTCACGATTTCTTTTACTATGCTACAATTGTTAAAAAACGGGAGGTGGAATGTCATGACGCTTCTCATTACGATAAGTATTTTGATTGTGCTGGCTGTTTTGCTTGTCACCATTTGGACGACTGTCAAAGCCTATAATGTAAAGCACACCATTGATCCTCCGCAAGAAACTCGTTCTGATTCAAAAAATCAATGATTGTGTGAATGCTCGTCTTCAGACTGATTGCTGGCAGCATCGGCGTCACCGACTTGGACTTTTAAGGTCGGCATGCTATGCTGTTTTTTTGCTGTGACATGGGATTGGACAGTGTAGACACCATCTTCCTTAAACGTTGTTTCCAATCGGTATACGCCCTTTTCTTGTTTCGCTTTAAACATTTGGCTGGCGCCTTTTTCTCCTTCTTTCCACACTTCAAACTCCACTTCATCGGCATCCGTCACCGCTTCGTCACCATATGATACCGCTGCTTCATATGCGGCGCTTTCTCCGGGATTTACTTTTTCAGGGCCGGTCAGCTTGACATCCAATACCTCAGGCGTCTCAGCTGCAGTATTTGCTTTGTTTTCATCAGATCCGCATCCATTAAGCAAAAAAGCAGAAAACAGCAGAACAGCTAACATCTTTTTCATGCCATCACCCTTTCATCGTTTACCTAAATAGTAGCAAACGCTTACAGCAAATGGTACATAAAAAATGATACGTCACAAAAAAGACCTTTTTGCATAAGCGCAAAAAGGTCCCTTTCTGTTTAGCCAAATACTTTTAGCAATTTTTCTTTATCCTGTGACAGCCAGAAACGCATTAAACGTTTAGCGCCTTCCAGATCATGAAGCTTCGCTTGGCCGCACTGCTTTTCATTCGCAGCCGGAATTTCGGTAATTTCAACCGCTTCCTTCATTGTGTCTTCAAGCAGATCAACGATTTCCGCTGGTGTCGGCTCTCCGCTCACAACAAGATAATAGCCTGTTTGGCAGCCCATTGGAGAAATATCAATGATATCAAAATGATCGTATTTCTCAGCGTGAGAACGAATCGTAAACGCGAGCAAATGCTCAAGTGTGTGAATGGTGTCAGGCTTCATCGCCTGTTTATTTGGCTGGCAAAAACGGATATCAAATTTATTTACAACGCCGTCTGTTCCTACTTTATGCACGCCGCAATGTCTTACATATGGAGCAACAACCGCATTATGATCAAGCTCAAAACTTTCTACTGAAGGCATAATGGCACTCTCCCTTTTTTAAAAATGTACATTCATTATAACACACCTTTCCGATAAGAATTATCGAATAACTTTTCAATCTGTGTTTTTTTTCTTATACTTGCATCAGAAAGGTTGCTGAAGACATATGAAAACCCTATTTATCGCTCTGATCAGAGGATATCAAAAATTCATCTCGCCCTTGACGCCCCCAACATGCCGCTTTTATCCGACTTGTTCACAATACGGAATCGAAGCGATTAAAACGCATGGCGCTTTAAAAGGCGGCTGGCTGACAATCATACGGATTTTGAAATGCCATCCGTTCCATCCGGGTGGAGTCGACCCTGTTCCTGAAAAGAAACAAAAACATTAATCGTTATAGCCGTTTACGACAAGATCCAGTTTCCCGGTTTTAGGATCAATGACTAAACCATGGACAGGAACATTTTCCGGGAACAGCGGGTGATACTTAATAACGTCTACGCTGTCTTTTACACTTGCTTCAACTGAATCAAAGCTTTTAAACCATTGATCAAAGTCTACACCGGAGTACTTTAATGTTTCGATGCGTTCTTCCGGAATTCCTCTTTCTTTCATTTTATCAAGCATGCTTTCGCTGCTGATTTTGCTCATGCCGCAATCGTGATGCCCGATCACACATACCTCATCTGCGTTCAGCTCGTACACTGCGACGAGCAAACTTCTCATGATGCTTCCGAATGGGTGTGTCACAAGTGCACCGGCACTTTTAATGATTTTCACGTCACCGTTTCGCATATTCATTGCATGCGGCAGCAATTCAACCAAACGAGTGTCCATGCAAGAAAGAATCGCCATTTTTTTATCTGGGAATTTTGATGTTTGATACTTTTCGTACTCCCTTTGTTCAGTAAATGTCTTGTTAAAATCAAGAATATCATTTAATAGGCTCATAGCTAGCTGTATTCCTTTCTTGGTCTTTTTACTCTCCAATATATCACAGCATTTGACTTTTCGTCATCTTATCAAAAATCAAACTGGGCAAAAAAAAAGACAAACCCTCAGGGTCTGCCTCATTTCCCCATATTATAACGTTTTTTGAACTGCTCCACTCTTCCGCCTTTTTCATTGAATTTCTGGCGGCCTGTATAAAACGGATGCGTGTCAGAGCTGACCTCTACTTTAATGACCGGATATGTGTTGCCGTCTTCCCACTCTGCTGTTTCATTAGATGTTTTAGTAGAGGTGCTGAGAAAACGGTAGCCGCTGTTGACATCCTGAAATATGACTTTGTGGTTCTTTGGATGAATACCTTCTTTCATGTATATCTCCCTTCCTTAAATCGTAATAATTACGCTTTATTTTATATCCTCACAAACGTTTTGTCAATCTTCTTACATCCTTCCCTGCGTTTTCGCATTGTAAACCTCATCGCATTTAAGAATAGGAAGAATAATCTAACCGAGGAAGCAAATAATAAACCCAAAATACATACAGGACGTCCTTTTAGAAAGGTGGTTTACGATTGTGGATGATTTAGTTTTGGCCAGAAGCCTTTTTGGCACGACAATGGGCTTTCATATCATTTTCGCAACGCTTGGAGTCGGTCTGCCGCTCATGATTTTAGTGGCAGAATTGATCTATCAAAAAACGAAAGATGACCATTATGCGATCATGGCGAAAAGATGGACGAAAGCACAAGCGGTTTTGCTGGGGGTCGCCATACCGACCGGGACGATTGCGGGCACTCAGCTCGCGCTTTTATGGCCGGGATTTATGGAAGTCATCGGCCGGGTCATGTCCCTGCCGTTTCAAATTGAAATCTATGCTTTTTTTGTTGAAGCCCTTTTCATGTCGATTTATGTATACGCCGCAGACCGCTTGTCACCGGCAATGAGGATTGTTGCCGTTTTCTTTGTGTTAGTCGGGGCAGCAGCGTCAGCTGTTCTGATCACGAATGTCCATGCCTTTGAAGGAACGCCGGCCGGTTTTAAAATTTCAAACGGGAAAATTACAGATGTTGATCCGTGGGCTGCATTCTTCAACCCAAGCTTTTTTATCACCGCAGGCCATGTCGTTTTATCTGCATTTATGACGGGCGCGTTTATCGTTGCTTCTGTTGCTGCATATAAAATGATCCGGTCGAGAAAAAAAGAAAAGGTCTATCGCTTTCACCGGAAAGCCCTTTTGCTCGCACTGACGATCGGCGGTATTTTTTCACTGCTGACCGCTTTGAACGGACACGAATCCGCACAGATGCTGTACGAATATCAGCCCGAAAAATTAGCAGGCGCTGAAGGCTTGTTTGAAACAAGATCTCACGCCCCTCTTGCTATCGGCGGTTTTACCGACCCGAATGAAGAAAAAGTAAAGTGGGCCATCGAGATTCCATGGGCGTTAAGCTTTCTGGCAGCGAACCGCTTTGACACTGTTGTAAAAGGATTAAATGCATTTCCGAGAGACGAATGGCCGCCGCTGTTCATTCACACGCTGTTTAATGCGATGGTGGGGGTAGGCATGCTGCTTATTCTTTATTCCATTATCGGTGTGGTCTGGAGAAAGGTGCTCAAGAAAGACCGTTTCCCAACGTGGCTTTTGGTCATTTTCATGACAGCAGGCCCTTTTAGTCTCATCGGCATTGAATTCGGCTGGATTTTCGCCTGTACGGGGAGGCAGCCTTGGGTCATCTATCATCTCCTCAAAACGTCAGATGTCGTGACAACGACTGGCTCGATCGGGGTGCTCTTCTTATTTTTCACATTTGTTTACGCCGTATTAGGCGCAGCTGTCGTCTACGTGCTGCTGTACTATTTCCGCAAGCACCCGGTTGACGAAGATTTAAATACAGCGGAGTCGTAATGGCTCCGCAAACAGGAAACCAAATGGAAGGAAGATCGACAAATGGACATTTCAACTGACGCTCTGATCGCCATCTCAATTATCTGGGGCTTTGTGTTTATTTACGCCGTCATGGCGACAATGGATTTTGGAGCGGGATTTTGGTCTATGATCTATTTAAACAAGGAGCACATGAAGGCCACCGATATTGCGAACCGCTTTCTGTCCCCGACTTGGGAGGTCACAAACGTCTTTATTGTGGCCATCGTCGTGGCGCTTTTCAGCTTTTTTCCTGGCGCGACATTTGTGCTCGGAACCGTTTTATTAATTCCCGGCAGCATGATTTTACTGTTTTTAGCGATTCGAAGCGGATTTCTCGTTTTTTCAAACACAGCAAAGGAGCGGAAAATGCTAAGATATATTTCCGGCATCTCCGGCTTTATCATCCCTGCTATTTTAATATTGGTGCTTCCTGTGACACACGGAGGTTTTATAGAAAAAACGGACGGAATCTATAACTTGAACATGTCCAAAATCTTTTCAAGCCCCAATGCCTACTCATTTATCGGGTTTGCGATTTTAAGCACTTTGTTTTTGTCTTCGCTGCTGCTTGCTGATTTTTCAAATGTGGCGGAGGAACAGGATGCGTACCGCGCCTACAGAAAAAGCGCCTTGATTACCGGTCCGATTTCACTCCTGTTTGCTGTTTGCATTATGCTGACACTGCGGAATGAAGCAAACTGGCTGTACAGCGGAATGATGAATGATTTCTCTTGGATTATTGCATCGTTCATTACATTTGTCATCGCGGGAATCGCTCTTTTTCTGCCTAACAAGAGCTTTGGCCAAAACATCGGAAAGCCGCGGCTTGCACTTGTCGCGATTGCGATCCAGTATTTTCTGGCAAGCTACGCGTACGGGCGGGCGCATCTCCCGTATATGATTTATCCCGATGTGACAGTCATGTCGGGCTTCACAGAGCCAGCAACGTTCAGAGCGCTGTTTGCTACGTATATCGTTGCATTTATTATTCTCTTTCCGGGCTTCTATTTTTTCTGGAAAATGTTTATGCGAGACAAACGGTATATCCGCCAGGAGGAATAGAGGACAATCCCGACGGCTATACTAAGCCAGAACCTTTATAAGGAGGGGATGGCATGGAGCAGAAAATTCTATGCGAAGTCAACAACTGTTCTTATTGGGGCAAAGGAAACAAATGCACCGCTGATGCCATTTATGTTGTCAGCCATACTGGTGAAACGGCTGAAAACAGCCAGGAAACGGACTGCAAAACGTTTAAGCCGCATGATTTGTAATCAAAAGAAAGAGCTGCATCAGCCAGCTCTTTCTTTTTGCATGTTCAATGTTCTCAGCTTTTTTGTCATGACCCCGTTTGCAGGCGAAAACAAAAAGGCGCCAGCATAACATACACCTGTCATGGCCGCCATCGCTCCGGAAATTGAAACATTAAGCCATGTTGCGAAGAAATAGCCCATAACCGCCGACAGCCCGCCAATCAACGCGCTGAGAATCAACATATAAAGCAGCCGGTCTGTCAGCAAATGGGCCGCAGCAGGCGGGACAATCAGCATGGCTACAACCAATACAGCACCAACCGAATCAAAGGAAGCGACGGTCGTCAGCGACAGCATGCCCATTTGCACATAATGAATCAGCAAAACCGGTATTCCCAGAGCTAAAGCCATTTGCGGATCAAACGAAGCGATTTTGAACTCCTTATAGCTCACACTGATCAACAATATATTTAAAACCAGAACAGATGCCAGCATCCAAAACGCTTTCGGTCCGATGTCAACTCCGAATACCGAGATCGTATTCCACGGCACAAAAGCGATTTCTCCCATTAACGAGTGCTCAATATCGAGATGAACATTCGCTCCGTACACAGAAAGCAAAATGACGCCCACCGCAAATAAGGATGTAAAAACCACCCCTATGGCGGCATCAGATTGAACCCCCTTGCTGTGGAGAAGCTGAACCAAAAATGCCGTTAACAGTCCAGATACGGCCGCGCCGATGAACATAGGAATCCCGTCAAGACTTCCTGTCACAAGAAAAGCACCGACAATGCCAAGCAACACTGTATGGCTGATCGCGTCGGCCAGCATCGCCATTTTTCTCAACACGAGAAATGTGCCGATCAATGCGCAGCTTACACCGACTAATACACCGGTAGCTATAATCCATGCTTCAAAACTCATTTGCGATCTGTCCTTTCTCGGCATCAGGAGCCGACTTCTGAAGCTCAGGCATCCGGCCATACAGCTTTAAGAGTGAAAGAATCCGCTCTCTTGTTTCCCCAGGCAAACGATCCGGGTCAAAATGATCCTGATCAATTTCTAGATTCGCAAGCTCCATTTCGTGCATGAGGTACATTTCATACATCCGATGCTTTAAAGCCATGTGATAGCCTTTTTCTATCCCAGTACGTGTCATTTGCCAAATCCCATTTTCAACATGCACGATGCACCTCTCTTTTTCCAAGCCATTCAATACCTTATGGCATAACGAAGGGGATAGCCGCCTTTTCTTTCTTACACTTTCAGCCGTTACATAAAGATCGTTCTTTTCATACTGCTCATAAATCGTCAGCAACACCTGCTCCCTGCTTGTTTTGCGCCGCAGCTTGATCAGCCTTATTGCTTTTGCAGCCAATCCCCGCTTAGGCGCGCAAATCATTGAAAATAGAAAAATCACTGTTGCTGATAAGATCATCAATGGCCCTGTCGCCATCCCCTTCATCGTCGTGCTCAGCAAGGTTCCGGCCACGCCGCTAACCCCGCCTGTGACCCCGGCAATGACCATCATTCCGGTTAATCGTTCGGTCCAATACCTTGCAGCTATGGCAGGCGTAATCAGCATAGCTGCCATTAATATCACACCAACTGTTTGGAGCCCGATGACGACAGCACAGACGATAAGGCAAGCCAAAAGCTCGTTTAAAAAACGCACCGGCAGTCCCAATCCCTTTGCAAACGCGAGATCGAAAGTAATCACCGTAAACTCCTTAAAGAAAACAATACAAAGGAGCAATAGAACAGCGGATATTCCTGCAATCAAAATGATATCCTGTCTGACCAATGAAGCGGCCTGGCCGAATAAAAAAGAATCAAGCCCGCTTTGGCTTCCCGCCCCCTGCTGCTGAATATATGTCAGCAGTATGATCCCGACGCCAAAAAACACTGAGAGAACAATCCCAATCGCTGAGTCCTCTTTTGTTTTTGAAAGCCGCGGAATCAGCTGAATACACCACGTTCCGAGCAGCCCGGCAAGCGCTGCCCCCAGCAAAAAGAAAGGCAGTGATTTTTGCCCGGTGAACAGAAAAGCGAGACACACTCCCGGCAGAGCTGAATGGGCCATTGCATCGCCGATTAAACTTTGCTTTCTCAGCAGCACAAAGCTGCCCAAAACACCGCTTGCCGCTCCCAGCAAAAGCGTACCCGCAAGCACCCACTGTGTATTCGGGTGCTGGAGCTGCAGCCACAAACTTTCAAACAACGCGCTCACCCCTTATGTCCTTCTGCCAGCACTTTATCTTTTAGAAATGTCAGCCTTCCTCCATACGTTTTTTGCAGGTTTTCGATCGTAAAAACGTTTTTCGCAGGTCCGAAAGCGATTTTTCTTAGATGAAGCAGTAGAATCCAATCGAAATAATCCTCGGCAGTCTGCAGATCATGGTGGACGACAAGCACTGTTTTTCCTTTTTCTTTGAGTTCGGCCAAAAGCGTCATAATTGCCCGCTCCGTCGCTGCATCAACGCCGGCAAACGGTTCATCCATAAAATAAATGTCAGCGTCCTGGCATAGTGCCCGGGCAAGAAACACCCGCTGCTGCTGGCCTCCTGACAGCTGGCTGATCTGCCTTTTCGCATAATCAAGCATCCCGACTTTTTCTAAAGCAGCCTTCGCCATATCCACGTCGGCTTTTTTTGGCCTTTTCAATAAGCCAATCCGGCCGTATCTTCCCATTAGCACGACATCGAGCGCGTTTGTGGGAAAATCCCAGTCAACCGAGCCTCGCTGCGGAACGTATCCGATTCTTGTCCGCTGATCCTTATAGTCTTTGCCGTAAATTGAGATGTCTCCTGAAGCTCTGGGCACAAGACCGAGAATGGTTTTGATCAAGGTTGATTTTCCCGCGCCGTTTGGACCGATAATGCCAATCAGTTTTCCTTCAGGCACCTGCAGCGTAATTTCCTGCAGAACAGGCTTTTTATGATAAGCGACCGTTACATTTTCGAGCTCAACAGGGAACATTTCCTTCACCTCTTTTCTTATTTAAGCGCTTTAGTAATTGTGTTAATATTGTGGCGGAACATTCCTTCGTATGTGCCTTCTTTTGTGCCCTTTTCACCCATGGCATCCGAATAGAGCTGACCTCCGATTGTGACTGTATGGCCTTTTTCTTTAGCCCCTTCCACCACTGCATTTATTGATTTTTCAGACACGCTGCTTTCTACAAAAACAGCTTTTATTTGTTTTTCTGTTAGGAGATCGACAAGCTCCTGAACATCCTTCAACCCGTAATCCGAATCTGTGCTGAGTCCCTGCAGGCCTTTCACCTGAAAACCATACTCTTTCCCAAAATACGCAAAGGCATCGTGAGCCGTAACAAGCACACGGCTTTTCTCCGGAATGTGTGCGATCTCCTGCTGCGACCACTTATCTAAATATTGCAAATCTTCTTTGTATTGTTTGGCGTTTTTCTTGAAATCATCTGCGTGCTCAGGCATCGCTTTACTGAATTGCGCTTCGATTTCATCCACCGCATAGATCCATAGCGGAATGCTAAACCAAACGTGGGGATCAAACGTCTTGCCTTCTCCGGCAGAAATAAGCTTGCTTTTCGGTATGGCCTCAGCAATTGCCGCTGCTTGTTTTTGTTCGCCTATTTTTTGGAGAACATCCTCCATTTTCCCTTCCAAATGTAATCCGCTGTACAGCACAACATCGGCTGACATTAATTTTTTCGTATCACCTTGTGAGGCTTTGTAAAGATGCGGATCGACCCCCGGTCCCATTAAAGAGGTGACTTTTACATGCTTTCCTCCAATGTTTTCGGCTGCATCGGCAATTTGGGATGTTGTTGCCGTTACCTGTAACCGCTGATCGGCGCTTTTTCCGGCTGAACCGGTACCGCATCCTGTTAAAGCAAAACAGGCAAAAAGCACTGCTGCCATCAGTCCCTGTTTCATATTTTCCCTCCTCTTTGCCATCAATGTCCGATTGTATTATCTTATGTTTTTATTTCTTAGACATGTGACATTAAATTAGCCAAAAGCATATTTTATTTAGATAGGACAAAAAGTTTCCTTGGTGCAAAAATATCGCGTTTGTCCACTTTTGTCAAGCAACAATTGCATAAAAAAAACCGGCTGGGTTAGCAGCCGGTCCAAACGAGAAGGGATGTATTCAACGAACGCTTTTACTATAACAGCACACTGACATTCTCTCAAAATGGCAAAATGCTTTTTTCTTATCCATGCTGTGTGAAAACATCCATTTTGGTCACATATTTTCGCATAATGTCCTGATTCACTTCAACCCCTAAACCAGGCTGTTTTGACACAGAAATAAATCCATTATCAATATGGATATCAGGGGTCACAATATCCTCATCCCAATAGCGTGAAGATGATGAAATATCACCGGGTATTGTGAATTGCGGCAGTGAAGCTAGCGCCACGTTTTGCGCTCTGGATATGCCTGTTTCCAGCATACCGCCGCACCAAACCTGCATATGGTGCTCTCTGCACAAATCATGAATTTTTAAGGCTTCTGTTAAACCGCCGACACGGGAAGGCTTAATATTAATGATTTTGCAGCTTCCGAGCTCAATCGCCCGTCTCGCATCATCGGCTGAACAAATGCTTTCATCAAGGCAAATGGCCGTTTTCAAATGTTTCTGCAAGTGGCGGTGGTCAACGATATCGTCAGCTTGGAGCGGCTGCTCAATCATCATTAAATGATAGTCATCAAGCTCCTTTAAACGGCTGATATCCTTCAGCTCATAGGATGAATTGGCATCAGCCATGAGCGGGATGTTCGGAAATCGGCTGCGGATGGCCTTGACCAATTCCACATCCTGCCCAGGCTGAATTTTTATTTTTATTCTTTGATACCCTTCTTTTTGATAACTCTCAATTTCCTTCAGCATATCGTCAAGGGGCGCCAGGCCGACAACCACCCCGGCAGGCACTTTATCTCTTGTCCCGCCCAATGCCTCGGCGAGGGATATGCCCTTCTTTTTCGCATAGATATCCCAGACAGCCGATTCAAGTCCCGCTTTTGCCATCCGATTTCCTTTATAGCGCGCCAGACTGTCCGGCACGTCGGAAGGGTGATTGAATTCACGTCCCACAACATTGGGAATAAAAAAATCCTTTAACATGTGCAAACATGTTCCAATGGTTTCCTCGGTGTACCAAGGCGAAGAGAACGCAGACACTTCTCCCCAGCCTGTGACACCGGACGTATCAATAGCTTCCACGATCAGAAATTTACGCTCTTGAAGCGTTTCAATACTGTTTTTGAACGGTTTCTTTAAATTCATGCTCAAATGGTAAAGCGTAATTTTCTCTATTTCGATCATAGCAGTTCTCCTTTACGCGCATCCTTCAGCTGATTTCGCATGAGCTTATTAGACGCATTGCGCGGCAGGCTGTCCAGTACAAAGAATTTTGCAGGAATTTTATACTTCGCCAAGCGTTCTTTGCAGTAGGCGGTCAATTCTTCTGCGCTCACAGGCTTGTGAAGGACAAGATAGGCGTGGGGCACTTTCCCCCATTTTTTGTCCTCTGCCCCTGAAACACCGGCTTCGGCTACAGCGGGGTGTGAAAGCAGCACTGACTCCACTTCAGCCGGATAAATGTTTTCTCCGCCTGATATGATCAGATCTGAACGTCTGTCTAATACATATAAAAAGCCTTCGCTGTCCAAATACCCAAGATCACCTGTTTTCAGCCAGCCATTTTGAAAGGATGATTCGTTTGCGCTCTCCCGGTTAAAATAGCTTTTCATCACATTCGGGCCTTTGACCAAGATTTCACCGTGTTCAAACGGTTCACACGCCTGTCCGTCCCGCTCTATTTTGATTTCGCATGAAAACAGCGGTTTACCCGCAGATCCGAGTTTTTCCATACTGAATTCCGGCGACAGGGTAACAATTTGTGAGCATGTCTCTGTCATTCCGTATGACTGAAAGACAGGGAATCCTTTCTCGCGGCACTCCTCAAGCAATGGCAGCGGTGCAGGGCCTCCGCCGAGCAGAATGCATCTGATAAATTCAGGGCAGCGGCTTGTTTCTTCCAAAAGACTGGCCAGCATTGTCTGCACCGCAGATATCATTGTCACTTGATGCCTGCTGATAGAATCCAGCACATCGCTTACAGAAAAACGCTGGTGAAGCACGACAGTCATTCCATAGATCACAGATTTAAATAACGCGGACAATCCGCTGATGTGAAAGAGTGGCAATGCGATAAGCCAGCGGTCTTGTTCTGTTATACCCAAATTAAGCGCGGATGACACCGCACTGAAATAATGGTTTCCGAACGTTTGCTGAACTCCCTTGGGCTTGCCTGTCGTACCCGAGGTATACATCAGCGTCGCCGTTTCATCCAATTGCATATAAGCCTGGATCTCAATTTCCTCTGCGGCTTCTTTCATCAGTTCGTCCACATCAATGGTTTGAACGGTATGCTCATAATCTTGCTGGTCAAAGTTTGAATCTGTCAGTAAAAAGCGTGCACCGGAATCCTTCAGCTGAAACAGCCTTTCATGTGTTGACAGCTTCGTATTCAGAAGCACCGCCTTCACACCAAGCAAAAAACAAGCGTGAACGGCGTATACCATTTCTGCACGGTTTTGGAGCAAAATAGCCGCAGTATCTCCTTTCCGAACCGAATGAGCACCAAGCTGCGCCGCCATACGCTTAGACGCTGCAAACAATTCTGCAAATGTCACGGTTTGGTCTCCATAGATGAGAGCGATTCTCTCAGGTGTCAACTGTGCCCGCTGCATGAGCCAATTGGGCTGTTCTGTCAGCATGTCATCATCTCCGAGGTAAAATGTCTGTATTGAAAAGAAAACAGCTTGGACCGCAAAGTCTCAAGCTGTTGGTTTACTAAGTATTGCTGATCACGGGAAACGAGGGAACTGTCCGAAATCAGGTTTGCGTTTTTCCTTAAAGGAATCACGGCCTTCTTTTGCTTCATCTGTTGTGTAGTAAAGAAGGGTAGCATCCCCTGCAAACTGCTGAATTCCAGCAAGTCCGTCTGTGTCCGCGTTAAACGCAGCTTTAAGAAAACGAAGTGCGGTCGGGCTTTTTTCAAGCATTTCTTCACACCATTTAATCGTTTCTTCTTCAAGTTGTTCCAAAGGAACGACTGTGTTGACAAGACCCATGTCAAGCGCTTCCTGTGCGTTGTACTGGCGGCAGAGGTACCAGATTTCACGGGCTTTTTTATGTCCTACAATTCGAGCCAAGTAGCCAGAACCGTAACCAGCGTCAAAGCTTCCCACTTTAGGGCCTGTTTGTCCGAAAATCGCGTTGTCGGCAGCGATTGTCAGATCACATACGATGTGAAGCACATGGCCTCCGCCGATCGCATATCCGGACACCATCGCAACAACCGGTTTCGGGATAACGCGGATTAAACGCTGAAGATCCAGTACGTTTAATCGCGGAATTTGATCGTCTCCTACATAACCGCCGTGACCGCGCACTTTCTGGTCTCCTCCAGAACAAAAGGCTTTGTCTCCGGCACCAGCAAGCACGATAACGCCGACATTTTGATCGTCTCTCGCGCGAGCAAACGCATCAATCATTTCAGCAACCGTTTTAGGGGTAAACGCGTTATGTACCTCAGGGCGGTTGATTGTTATTTTTGCAATACCATTATACGTTTCATACAATATTTCATCGTATGTCCGTTCAGTTTTCCATTCTACAGCCATGATATGACCTCCTCTATTTTTCTATGTGCAGTTATAAGCTTGTCAAAAACTCACTCACTATTTTACCAAAAAAACGCGGCTGTTCCACATGCACCGTATGGCCGGCTTTTGGAACAATCTCTATTCTACTAGATGGAAGCTTCTTATGCACCTCTTGATTGATGGCGCAAAACTTTTTGTCCCACTCCCCGCAGATTAGAAGCACAGGCACGGCTATTTCTTGTACACGGCTCCACAAGGAAGGCTGTGAACCGGTGCCCATGCCCGTTAAACTATTTGCAAGCCCAATCTTATTGTTTCGCAGACGGCCGGACCGTATCCTGTGCCGAATATCTTCAGCCAGCCGCTGCTGGGATGAAAACAAAGGAATGTTCTCCCAATACTCTACAAATGCTTTGATCCCGTCACGCAAAATAAAATCGGCAAGCTTCCGGTCCCGCATGATCCGGTCCCGCCGTTCCTCAAGCGTTTTGAGCCCCGGCGTTGTGCTTTCAAGCACCAGTGCCGATACCCGTTCGGGATATGCCACCGCAAAAGAATAAGCAAGCCTTCCTCCCATAGAATACCCAATCAATTTCACTTTGTGAAGTTTTAATTGATCAAAAATCTCGGCAAGGTCAGAAACTTGCCGGTTCGTGCTGTATCTTCTCCCATTCGGCGGGGCATCGGTTTCACCATGCCCTAGACAATCAATTAAGACCAAACGGGAATCAGGCAGCATCTCATCAAGGAAAGTCCATGATTGTTTGCTGCCGGTAAACCCGTGCAGACAGACGACGGCTTCAGAAGCATTCGGCCGCTCGTCTGTCACAGCATATCTGACACCGTCTGAAACAGTTATGTTTACAGTTCCCATTGTTTTTTCACTTCCCGCACAGCCTCATTCAGCATATCGCGATGGAGCTGAACTCTCGATTGGCGATCCGTTTTGATTTCTATCAAATGGAGTCCGGGCTTGTCTGCCTGCGGCGCGTAAGCAGTTTTGAATTCATCCCACGAGGCAGGACATGAATACGTTCCGCCGTATAGTGCAGCCGCATGCTTGAAATCGAGCCCTGTCGGCGTGCCGAACAAATCTTCAAAGTGTGTCTTTTCAGAAGCCTGCGGCAAAAAGGAGAAAATCCCGCCGCCGTCATTATTCACGAGAATCACAGTAAGAGGAATGCCAAGCTTTTTGGCCGCCAGCAGTCCGTTTAAATCGTGATAAAAAGATAAATCTCCAATCACGAGTGTAACAGGCGCTTTTGTCCCTTCACATACCCCCATCGCAGAGGAGACGACACCGTCTATCCCGTTTGCGCCCCGGTTTGAATAAATCCGGAAAGCACGTTCCTGTTTTTCAAAAAACGTATCAACATCCCTGATCGGCATACTGTTACCGACAAACAGCGAGCTGTTTTCAGGCACAAGATGCTGAAGAATTCGATAGAGATTGCCTTCAAACGAAACCTCTTCACTGCTGATTGTTTGCAGATGCGCACGGAACCGTTCATTGACAAACTTCCACTTATTCAGCCATTCTGATGACTTGGTCATATCAGCATGTTCCATTATGATTGCTTCAGCAAAAGCAGATGCGTTGCAGTGAATCATATGCGCGCTTGCCTGTGTCGGGTCTCTCCACCCTCCATCTTCGTCAATCACAATTTGCTGAATTGCCGGATCATCCTTGAGCCATAAGAAAACCGGTTTTGAGACAGGCATCGGCCCAAAACGGATGACGACATCAGGACGCAATTTCACCTTCAGCTCATCATCTTTTAAAAATGAATCATACGCATCAATGACAGTGCTTTTATCATGAGCGCCGTTCCTCAGATTAGACAGCGGGTCCGCTAAAATCGGATACTGAAGCGCTTTTGACAGCGCAATAATGTGTTCCTTTTCCGTATCACTGTGGAGCTCTCCGCAGACGATCATTCCTTTTTCAGCCTCTGCCAGCATTGCAGCCACATCAGACAGAGAGTCGCGGTCAACAGACTGCGTACCCGTTTTCACAGACACGTGACGGCCTGTTCTCATTCTTCCAAACGGCTCATCCGAAAGATCCGGCATCAGCGGTTCACGCAGCGGCACATTCACATGCACAGGTCCCATTGGGCGCTTATGTGCTTCCCCGGCGGCGCGGCCGGCCAGCGTTCGAATATATCTCAGCATTTGCGGAGACTCTTCTGGAAGAGCAGAGTCTGTGAAAAACTTAACAAAGTTACCGAATAAGAAGTGCTGATTAATAGCCTGCGGTGCGCCTACCTCGCGCAGCTCATGAGGCCGATCAGCAGTTAACACAATAATTGGCACTCTTGAATAATGGGCTTCAATCACAGCCGGATAAAAGTTGGCCGCGGCTGTTCCTGATGTACAGATCAAAAGCACGGGACGCTGCTTCGCTTTTGCCAGCCCTAAAGCAAAAAAACCGGCAGATCTTTCATCAATTTGGACATGGATGCTGATATCGGGATGCGCGGCTGCAAGAATAGCCAGCGGTGTGGATCTTGAGCCCGGACAAACAACGGCATCCGTAATCCCGGAAAGGGCGAATTCATCAATAAAACTTCCGATGTAATGCGTAATTGGGTTGGCTGTCACCGCCTCTCACCTCCTAATGCAGAGATCATCGGCTTCAATTTAATCTGTGTTTCTTCATATTCAGATTGCGGGTCCGAGTCTTCCACAATGCCGCACCCGGCAAACAGCCTTGCTGTGCTGCCTTCGATCAGTCCTGAACGAATGGCCACTGCGAATTCCCCGTTATCCTGGCTGTCAATCCAGCCGATAGGGGCCGCATACCAGCCGCGGGACATCGGTTCGATCTCTCTGATCACTTCAACAGCTTTTTTCTGAGGTGCTCCCCCAAGCGCCGGCGTAGGATGCAGTTTCTCAATTAAATCAAAAAGTGAAGCAGACTCACGAAGCTGCCCGACAATCGGCGTAAATAAGTGCTGAACGCTTTTCGTTTTGTACAATACAGGTCCGTCAGGCTTTTCAACCTCCGAACAGCTTGATGCAAAAGCGTTATGAATCATGCCTACAACAATATCATGCTCCAGCAGATTTTTCTCATCGTTTAATAATTCAAGGCCTATCCGGCGATCTTCTTCTTCGTTCGCGCCGCGTTTAATGGAGCCTGCCAGACAAGAAGACATGACAGTGCTGCCGTCTCTTTTGATCAGTCTCTCTGGAGACGCGCCGACAAAGGTTTTTCCTTCCTGTTCGATTGCAAAAACATAGCTTGTCTGCTGATCGTTCAGAAGCGTTTTAAGCACCGGTTCAATTTGGACCGGACCTTCAAACGTGAGCAGCAGCTCTCGGGCAAGAACCACCTTATCATATTGTTTCTCTTTAATTTGGCTTGTTGCCGTTTCGATTGCTTTCAGCCAATCATCCTTATCCAGCTCTTGAGATGCTGCAATCACAGCCTGATCTACTTGGTTTAAATCAGGAACCTTAAATTCGGCTGCAAAAGACTTTAAGCCTTCCAAAACTGTCTCTGCGTCTTCCTCTCCGCTTACCCATCTGTTGACTGTTAGAAACGGGCCTTCGGCAGTCATCGTCAGCATAAGCGCAGGCACAAAGAAATCCCCTTCCGAGAAATGGTCCCATTGTGTACCTCTTTCTTCGCAAGGGTCAAAAGAAAATCCTCCGAATAACACAGGTCCCACTGCAGAATGCTGCAGCTTTTCTTCTTCATAAATATGAAAAGCCGTCTTTTTAAAGCGCTCCCATTGTTCAAAAACCTCGCGATACCGCTCGCTGTTTTTCTGATTTGTTTGGAAAACCGCTTCTTTGCCAAGACCGACTATTGTCAATTCACTTTCAGGATCTGACCAAAAAAATCGATTGCCTGTATATTTTTTTGCTCCGTAATTGAAAAATGATAGAGGGTCAAGAGACTCGATTTGTCTCGAATAGCTTATTAAGACAGCATGGTTGACTTCTTTGGCTTTATGTAATGCATGTAGAACTTCCTTTCGGAACGTACGCTGCACCGTTGTCACCATGAGACATTCCTCCATAATCCTTAAAATGCTTTTAATACCATACACCTGTGTCTCCTTTGTGTCAAACACACAGATCATGCAGTCCAAATGGGCTACCTTACCTATTATAAACCTAATTTCAGAAATGAAAAAGAAACAAACCTTAAATTTCTTTCTCCACTGATAGCAAAGGTTGTATCCGCTTACCATATAAGGAAAATCTCCTATATTCCTCCACTCGTCATTTATGAAAGTTCTCAGGCGATCTGTTCATACTAAAGGTATGCACCACAGAGAAACGAGGGGATCACATTGCTTACAAAAGACCAGCTTCAACACTTGAAACATGAACTGGAACAAACAAAAGAAGATATCTTAAACCGTTTCAAAGACAATGACCATTTCCAGCTTAACTCTGCCTTTCCTTATGATTCATGGGGTGAGCTTTCAGCTTACGACAACCATCCCGGCGATCAGGCGACAGAGCTTTACGAGCGTGAAAAAGACATCGCTCTCGACTTGCATGAGAGAGAGCATCTCCGGGACATTGAGCATTCATTGAAGGCGATAGAAAACGGTACGTACGGTATTTGTGAAGTCAGCGGAAAGGAAATCCCTTACGAACGTCTTGAAGCGCTTCCGACTGCCACAACGCTCGCAGAGTATTCGTCACAGGATGTCGTTTCCAAAGACCGTCCGATCGAAGAAGAAACACCTTTCGGGCAATTTGAATTTGACGACGATGAAGAAATCAGAGCGCCTTATGACAGTGAAGATTCTTACCAGGACGTCGAAAAATACGGAAACTCGCAAACACCGCAGGATATGGAAAACCCTCCGCTCAGCTATGATGATATGACGATGAATGCCGAAGAAAACATCGGTAATACGGAATCGTACGAAAATTTCATCGCTACAGATATCACAGGCAAAGAAATTACAGTTTATCAAAGCAGAGCTCATGAGCGTTATGAGGAAGAACTCGATGAAGAGGGAATCATGACAACATTCGGCGATCTCCACGCTGATTGAACCCCCGGTTATTGGGGGTTCTTTTCCGTTTTCAGCATATCGGTGATCAGCTTCAGATAATCCTTTTGCAGGCCGATGTCATACCGATCGCCCTCCAACAATTTCCCGTAAACATCGCATGCCCTAAGTGAAGCTTTAATCGCATCCGTTAGCTGCACTTCTCCTCCGGCATCAGCTTCTAATGTCTCCAGCTTCTCAAAAATATCCGGTGTAAAAATATAACGTCCTGCTGCGGCAAAATGAGAAGGCGGGTTTTGTTTAGGCTTTTCCACAATATCCTGAATGCGATAAAGCCCTTTTTCTACAGGCTCCCCTTTTATCACACCGTAATGGTGCAATTCTTCCGTTTTCGTTTCTTTTATGCCGATCACACTGCACTGATATTTCGTGTACGCTTCAATCAGCTGCCCCAAAGCCGGCTGTTTAGCGGAAAAGATCAGATCATCAGGCAAAACGACGGCAAAAGGCTCTCCGCCTGAAAATTGCTTTCCAAAAGAAATCGCGTCGCCAAGACCTTTTGCATAAGGCTGCCGCACATAATGAATCCGTATATCCGGAATCGGATGTTCACTGAGTAAATGCAGTTTATGCCGGGAGGCCAGAAAAGCTTCAAGCGCCAAAGAGGAATCAAAATAGTCGACAATCAGATTTTTATGGCTCGATACAACCATCAAAATATCTTCAATGCCTGACTCCTTCAGCTCTTCAACAATATAATGAATCACAGGCTTAGATCCTACCGGAAACATTTCTTTTGGAATCACCTTCGTCACCGGAAGATTCCTCGTTCCGTATCCCCCGGCAGGAATGATCGCTTTTTTTATCATATTATTTTCCCCTCAGCTCATGTTTATTACATGATATTCCAAGAGCGCACCCCGATGTTTGTACATCTGAAATTAGGCGAAAGAAACTGGGCAGAAAGCGGAATCACGAACCAGCCCTTTTTTAATAGGATATTGATATATGACCAGTAATCTTGTAAAGGAGCTCAGGTGATGAAAATTTGTGTGGTTGGCGCCGGATATGTCGGTTTGACCCTATCAGCGGCACTGGCATCCTTCGGGCATGACATGATATGCACAGACAAAGACCTCAAAAAAATCGAACAGCTGAAAAATGGAGACATTCCCTTTTACGAGCCTGGGCTTTCAGATGCACTAAATCATTGCGGCAATCTCTCGTTTTCTTCTGAAGTGAAATCGAGCATGGAGGAATGTCCCGTCATTTTTATCGCAGTCGGAACCCCTCCGCGTTCGGACGGATCAGCAGATACGAAAGCACTGCAGTCCGTCATCAGCGATTTGAGCGAGGCAATCCGATCGTATAAAACCATTATTACGAAAAGCACTGTTCCGCCCGGGACAAATGAAAACATAGCAAAACAGCTGATTGCCTCCGGAGTGTCTGAAAACTTATTTAACATCGTATCCAATCCGGAGTTTCTGCGGGAAGGCAACGCCTTGTATGACATGCTGCATCCTGATAAAACGGTCATCGGTGTTCAGGAAGGAGATCACGTATCAGCAGCAATCGTCAAATCCATTTATAAACACATTGACACCCCTTATATCATTACAAGCTTAGCAGGAGCAGAGCTGATTAAGTATGCCAATAACTTCTTCTTAGCAGCCAAAATTTCGTTCATTAACGAAATGGCCCGCATATGTGAAGCCTATCAATCAGATATCTCAGATATTTCCCGTGCCATCGGACTAGACCCGAGAATCGGTGGACACTTTTTGCAGGCCGGCATCGGATACGGCGGCTCTTGTTTTCCAAAGGATCTGCAGGCGCTGCAATTCGCTGCCCAGGAAAAAAACACGGAGACCTACCTGCTACAAGCCGTGCAGCACATCAATGATACCCAGCTCGGCCTGTATATCCAAAAAATAAAGTCATTCTTTGATACACTTCACGGTAAAAAAGCTGCTGTACTCGGCATTTCCTTCAAACCGCATACCGATGACACCAGGAATTCTCAAGCCGTCAGGTTGATAGAAAGGCTGACAGAGCTGGGATGCCATGTTGATGCATATGATCCTGAGGCTGTTCTTCCAGAACATTTGCGGAAACATGTGACTCAGCAATCTCAAGCTTTTGATGCGATAGCAGAGAGTGATTTTTTATTTTTGGCAACAGAATGGCCTGAATTTTTAGCATTAGATTGGAAAAAGACTGCAAGCATCATGAAAGGGCGACTTGTGATCGACGGGCGCAACGCACTGAAAAAAGAACTGCTCGAGGACTTCGGACTAATCTGCACAGGAGTTGGCCGCCCATGAAAATACTCGTCACAGGAGCAGCGGGATTTATCGGCTCCTACCTCTGCGAAGAATTGCTGAAGGATAAGACACATGATGTTATCGGAATCGACGACTTTATAGGACCCACTTCATTTTCCTTAAAATTCAAAAATCTTGAAGCCCTGCTGCCAGAAAAACGATTTACGTTCATAAAGGAAAATCTGCTGACTGCAGATCTTTCTCCCTTACTGGAGGGAGTGGATATCATCTTTCATTTGGCGGCCATACCGGGTGTCCGTTCAAGCTGGGGCGATCATTTTCATCCATATGCCGCACATAATATACAAGCGCTCCAAAGGCTCCTTGAGGCCTGCCGGGAACATCCGCTTCAAACGTTCGTCTTTGCTTCCACCTCTTCCGTCTATGGCGAAAAACAAGGGAAAGTCAGTGAAAACGCGGCGCTTTCCCCATTATCTCCGTACGGCGTAACAAAGCTTACGGGAGAAAAGCTTTGCCATGTGTATCAACAAAGCTTTGGCATTCCAATTGTGATTCTCCGTTTCTTTACCGTATACGGACCGAGACAGCGGCCGGACATGGCTTTTCACCGGCTCATCAAACAGCACCTTCAGCAAAAGCCGCTCACCATCTTCGGTAACGGGCAGCAGTCAAGAGATTTTACTTATATCGGCGACTGTGTCAAAGGCATCTACGCTGTTCTTGGGAAACCCCATCTTATTGGTGAAACGGTGAATATCGGCGGCGCAGAGCGTGCCTCAGTCTTAAAGGTTGTCTCCCTCATTGAAGACATTTCCGGTAAAAAAGCAACACTGCACTTTTCGGACAAAATAGCAGGGGAACCAAGCAAAACGTGGGCGGATATTTCAAAAGCAAAACAGCTCTTACATTACGATCCCGCCACATCCTTAAAGGATGGTTTGGCCAACGAATTTGCATATTTATCGTCGCTGTATCAGGGGGAATGAAAATGAAGCTTGCTTTTATCTGTACAGAAAAGCTGCCGGCGCCCGCGGTACGCGGCGGCGCAATTCAAATGATGATTGACGGTGTCACGCCCTATTTCAGCAGCCGGTACGATCTGACCATTTTTTCAATAGAAGATCCATCACTTCCAAAAAGAGAAACAAAAGACGGCGTACAGTATATCCATCTGCCAAAAGAGCATTACCGCGAGGCGGTAGCCGAGGAGCTGCGAGCCTCTTCCTTTGACCTTATTCATGTGTTCAATAGGCCTTTAAATGTCTCTCTATATAAAAAAGCCTCACCAAACAGCAAGATTGTTCTGAGCCTGCATAACGAAATGTTTTCTGAAAAAAAGATGACCTTCGCGCAAGGAAAAGAAGTACTCGACAATGTCTCCATGATCACAACCGTCAGCGAATTTATTAAACAAACCGTCATTGAACGGTTCCCTGAAGCAGAGGACATCACACAAGTCGTATACTCCGGTGTTGACATCCACTCTTATCCGCCTGTCTGGACGATGAAAGGTTCGGCTATTAGAGAAACATACCGAAAAAAATACGGCATTGGGGATAAGAAAGTCATTTTATTTGCCGGCCGTTTAAGCCCCACAAAAGGGCCTCACCTTCTCATTCACAGCATGAAACGGATTTTGCAGCAGCATCCCGACGCTGTGCTCGTCATAGCAGGCGGGAAGTGGTTCAGCGATGACGGTGAAAACCAATATGTAACCTATCTGCGAAAGCTGGCGCTGCCATACAGGGACCATGTGATCTTCACGAAATTCATCCCCGCAGACGACATTCCAAACCTCTTTCTGATGGCAGATGTATTTGTGTGCAGCTCTCAGTGGAATGAACCCCTCGCCCGTGTGAATTATGAAGCAATGGCGGCTGGAACGCCCTTAATTACCACAAACCGGGGCGGAAACGGAGAAGTTGTAAAACACGAAGTCAACGGTCTTGTCATCGACAGCTACAACAAGCCTTCTTCATTTGCGAAAGCAATTGACAGAGCCTTTACAGACCAAGAATTAATGAACAAAATCACAAAAAACGGCCGGCACAATGTAGAAGCTTCTTTTACCTTTACCCATGCTGCCAAAAGGCTCAATGCTGTTTACCAATCCGTTCTGACACCGGAAAACAAACAATTTCCGCCGCCTCTTCTATCGCAGAACCTTGATTTATCATCTATCAATCAGCTTTTTGTGAAAGCAAAATCATAAAACCTACAGCTCGTGTTGCAATACGGGCTGTTTTTTTGCTGCATAGAACATAAAAAAAGGCATAAATGTGATTTTATGCCTTTCGCTTTACAGTTTGAGAAAACCATGGAGCTGGTGCGGATTCACTCGGAAGAACGATAATTTCCACTCTAGCTTCCTCCACTAATTCTGGTTCTTCATCCTCCTCTTCAATTGGCGGCTCTGAACGTTTGGAATCATGCTCCTCCTCAGGCTCTCGAATGGTTTCGAATTTCGTTTCTTCGTCATCCATAACTTTGTGATCTGTTTCCTTTTCCTTCGGTTCTTCTTGAAATTCTTTCGGTGCATTGATGTTAGGGAGCTCTCGAATGCTGCCCACAGCCAAGTGTTTCTCCTCTTCTTCCTTCTCAGCTGAGCTTGTGTCATGAGCCTGCCACCCCATCGATCCAGGCGGTGTAAATACGAATTGGTCGAGATCGAGTTTAGAAATGGAGGCTTTTTGTCTCGATGACCTCATGTCAATTCGCCTCCCGATACGCTTTTATTTTTTTATACAGTTCCGGCATTGTATCCAAAAACGCATCTTTAGATTCTTCAACAGAAATCATATTTTGCAGCGCCCAGTTGTACTTCTCATCTGACCATGTTTTCTTTTGCTTCAAATAATATTTATGGCCGATTGCACAGAACAAATGCGGAAACGCGAGATCAATCCATAGCACCTCGTACTGTTTTTCTGTGAGCGGATACACTGCATCATAGGCTGCAAGCAGTGCAACCATGAAATCGGTATCCCATACAGAAAGCTTAACCATAACTTTATTCAGCAGAATGCGCAGATCTCTTGATGGCAAATCGTAGGTAATCGAGTGAAGCTCTTTTAAAAAAGGCTCCCCGTCGATCTCAGTCAAACGCGCCAATGTAAAATCCTGAAAACAGAATCCGCCATGTTCAAGCGTTTCTTTTGTCCAATTTTCATACTCTGATTCATCAAGCGCTTGCAGAGCCTCTTTTCCTCTTGCCAGCATTTTATCAGCGTGTTTTAAGAAAGTTTGCGAAAATAAGTCATCAGGATAAGATGCCGCGATCTGCATATTCCCTTCTAATTCCTGCAGCTTCCACCGGTATAATTTATGCCATTTGCCGAGCCTGCTTCTTTTCTTGCTTTCATCTGTGCAAACATATCCTTTTGACGCATGATGAAAATGGCCGGCAAATGACATGACTTTTTTCATCTGCTCTGCATCATAGTAAATCATTTCTTTTCCTGTCACTTTGTCATATAAACTGTAGGAGACCCGATCAGTACCTAAGCAGCTCCCGCCATTTTTTGTTTGATGTATCGGCGCTACCGGCAGCCCTTTCTCTTGTAAATGGGCATGTGCCTGAGTGATAAAAAGCATTCGCTCCGGTTTCATCTGCGCTTCTTTTAATAGCTTTAGGCCTTGATCAGTTTGTATTTCCCAGATTTTGCGCCCGCTTTTGTTTGATTTCAACGCCACATGTTCGATATGGAACGGATAATAGTTGAGAATATCGGACACAATCTGTTCTTCATGCTCTTTTTGGTACACTCTGTTCACCCCTTCTATCTGTTCTTCTCATACACGCTGAGCAGATTTTCCGCCACCCTCTGCCAGCCGAATTGGCTTTCTGCCTCACGACGGCTGTATTTCCCAAGCCGTTCCCGTTTTTCAGAGCTGCTGAGCAAATCATTGATATATCCAGCATATTGTTTAGGATTTTCAAAGTCATGAATGATGTAGCCGTTTTTCCCTTCCTCTATGACCTCTGGATTGCCTCCCCGATTGCTTGTAATAATAGGCAGTCCCGCAGCCATCGCTTCATAATGAACCCTCGCTAAAGGCTCCTGCCACTGCGAAGAGCATACAAATACATCTGACATGGTATAAAGGCGAGGAATGTCCTTTGGCTTCACAAATTGAATAAATGTGACATGATCCTTTTGCATCGCACCGAGGGTATGAAGATGTTTGACATAGTTATTTAATTCATTATCTCCGAACCATTTTGACCCGATAAACACCATCATGACATCAGGATGCTCCTCGATTATGTCCGGCAACGCCTGCAATAAAATGTGCGGGCCTTTTACTTTGCTGAGCCGGCCAACAAAAAGGACAATTTTTTTACCGTGAAGTTCCAGCTCGCTTCGCATATCTTCGCGAGCCCGCTGCCCTTCTTTTGTCCAGCGTGGGTGGTACGCTTTCAAATCCACACCGGAATACACCGTTTTTGTTTTTGATCGTGCTGACGGAAAACGGCTTGTGATCGTCCGGCCAATATAATCGCTGACCGTAACAATCTGCGCTACAGAATCGATGCATATCTCACCTTCTGCCTGGCTGATCTTATCGTAAGCGAACATTTCATTGTGAACGCTTAAAATAAAAACAGCATCTGGCGCCTGTTTCTTCAGTTTCGACACCCAGCTTGGGCGATTACAGACATGCACAAGATCAAAACGGCTCTTTTTCAGCTCTTCTCCAACAGCATCTTCATAACGGTCTTCATCCAAATGCACATAATGGACTCCGTCTGCTGTCTCTCGATCAGCGAGATTTGGATCTTTAATAGAAAATACAGTCACCTCATGTTTTTTGGCAATCAAAGGGGCAACTGCTTCGAGGTAGATTTGAATGGCGCCTCCTCGAACCGAGGGGACAGGAAGCTTCTCTGTGGCGATCAGTGCTATTTTCATACATAGCCTCCATTCCTGCATGATTTTTAACTAGTTAGAATCATGATACGGTTGAACAACCAACTTGTGCGGAATGGGACTGCCCCAAAAACAAAACGGGTAAACAACCAGGTTCTTCTATCAAATATAGTCAAATATCTCAATCATTTTTTTCTTTCGATTCATAAGGTAGGAGTAAAACAGGTAAGGATGTGTCCTTTAATGGCAGAAAACCAAGAAGTCATTGAGGAGGGGAATTCATCAGAGCTTCCTTTATCAGCAGAAGATGAAAGAAAATTAACCGAGCTGGCTGAAAATGTGCTTCAAGGATGGGATGTGCAGACTGAAAAAATAGACGTCATTCAAGGAAACCAGATGGCGCTTGTGTGGAAGGTTCACACAGGCTCCGGTGCGGTTTGTCTGAAACGAATACACAGGCCCGAAAAGAAAGCCTTGTTTTCCATTTTCGCACAGGATTATTTAGCAAAAAAAGGAATGAACGTTCCCGGCATAATCCCAAATAAAAAAGGCAGCCTATATTCCAAGCACGGCTCCTTTCTATTTGTCGTATATGACTGGATCGAAGGAAGGCCGTTTGAGCTGACTGTAAAGCAGGATTTGGAGTTTATCATGAAAGGCCTTGCTGATTTCCATACAGCTTCCGTCGGATATCAGCCGCCTAATGGCGTTCCCGTATTTACGAAATTAGGGCGCTGGCCGAATCACTATACGAAACGATGCAAACAGATGGAAACGTGGAAGCTGATGGCGCAGATGGAAAAAGAAGATCCTTTCTCACAGCTTTATCTTCAAGAGATAGACAGCTTTATTGAAGACGGACTGCGCATCAAAGACCGGCTTTTGCAGTCGTCCTATGTGCCATGGACTGAACAGCTGAAAAAAAGCCCTAATCTTTGCCACCAGGATTATGGAACCGGAAATACCCTCTTGGGGGAAAACGAACAGATTTGGGTCATCGACCTAGATACCGTATCATTTGATCTTCCTATTCGAGATTTGCGCAAAATGATTATTCCGCTTTTAGATACGACGGGCGTTTGGGATGAAGAAACATTTCATGTGATGCTGAACGCATATGAATCCAGTGCCCCATTAACTGACGAACAAAAACAAGTAATGTTTATTGATATGCTGTTTCCTTATGAGCTTTACGATGTCATTCGCGAAAAATACGTCCGCAAGTCTGCTTTACCGAAGGAAGAATTAGAGTCAGCTTTTGAATATGAACGCATTAAAGCAAACGCATTAAAGCAGCTGATTTAAGACATCATCTCCCCCGCATATCGGGGGGATGATCTTTATAAGATAAGGGTAAGAATAAATGTAACATTAATACATACGGGGGTTACAAACATGAAGAAGATGGTCGGTGCCATAGCGGTTTTTGTGATTACATATGCGCTGTTTTCAGCCGCAGACTACCTGTTTCCAATTGACCAAGAATGGTACAATTCACTGAAAAAACCGGACTGGACGCCACCCGGATCTGCGATCGGCATCATTTGGGCCATCCTATTTGCCCTGATCTCCCTTTCAGCTGCCATTGTGTATGCCGCGTTTTCATTTAAAGATGCGAAAAGCTTTTGGCTTACGCTTTTGATTAATTATGTGCTCAATCAGGCATTCAGCTATTTTCAATTTACCCAAAAGAATCTGCTGGCTGCATCGATTGACAGCCTGCTTGTCGCCATCACTGCAATCGTTTTAATGATCATAGCGAGAAAATACAGCAGGACCGCAAGCTATCTTCTTTTGCCTTATTTTTTATGGAGTGCATTTGCGACATTCTTATCCTTTACAATCTATTCCATGAATCTGTGAACAAAAAAGCCGCTTATACAGCGGCTTTTCACATCATCGGCTGGATTCCCCAAATGTTTTTCGCATATTCCCGGATCGTGCGGTCGCTTGAGAAATATCCAGAATGGGCAATATTCACAATCGAACGCTCAGACCATTTCCTCCGATCGAGATAATCAGCTTGAATACGCCCCTGCGCATCTGCATATGAGCTGAAATCCTTCAGCACAAAATACTCATCATTATGCGGAAGCAGCGAGTCATAGATCGATTCAAATTCATCTGCTTCCCCTTCAAAAAAACCGTTGATCAGCTGATCCGCTACCTGTCTGATTCTGCGGTCATGCTGATAATATTCCCTCGATCTATAGCCGCCGTTTTCCTGATACGATAGAACTTCATCCGCCTTTAAACCGAATGTGTAAATACAATCAGGCCCCACCCGCTCAAGTATCTCAATATTTGCGCCGTCATGTGTGCCAATCGTCAAAGCGCCGTTCATCATGAACTTCATATTTCCTGTACCAGACGCTTCCTTGCTTGCGGTTGAAATTTGTTCACTTACATCTGACGCTGGAAAAATCCGCTCAGCCATAGAAACTCTGTAATTTTCCAAAAAAACAATCTTGAGCAGTTGTTTGACTGCCGGATCATAGTTGACCTTTTCCGCGACAGAATGGATCAGCTTAATGATTTTCTTGGCATAATAATAACTTGGTGAAGCCTTTGCCCCAAAAATAAAGGTTTGCGGGTAGATAGAAAAGCCCGAGTCCTCTTTGAGCCGATTATACAAATACATAATATGAAGAACATTCAGCAGCTGCCGTTTGTATGCATGAAGCCGTTTCACCTGAACATCAAATATGCTGTCAGGGTTCACAACTACCCCGGCCGTGCAAAAAATCAAATCAGCGAGCTCTTGTTTTTTCCTGCTTTTGTTGTTTTGAAACTGTTCGATAAAAGCAGGATCAGAGGCGTACGGTTCTAAGCGAATCAGTGATTCCGGCTGTTTCACCCATTCATTGCCGATCGCCTCCGTGATGATAGCAGACAAGCCGGGATTCGCTTTCAGCAGCCAGCGCCTGTGGGCAATTCCATTCGTCTTATTGTTAAAACGATTCGGAAACAGCAAATGAAAATCGCGCATCTCCCTTTCCTTTAAAATATCGGAATGAATTTTGGCAACGCCGTTTACACTGTAGCTGCCCACTATAGCCAGATGAGCCATTTTGACAACACCATGCGCCGTAATCGCCATGTCCTCTATCCTTTTCCAGTCTCCGGGATACTTTTCCCACACCGCCCGGCAAAACCTTTCATTGATCTCTTCAATAATCATGTACATTCGCGGGAGCAGCGGCTTAAACAAATGAATCGGCCATTTCTCAAGCGCTTCTGACAATGTCGTATGATTTGTATAAGAAATCGTATGTACGGTAATATGCCAGGCCTCTTCCCAGCTCATGTTCTCTTCATCGAGCAAAATCCGCATCAGCTCAGGCACTGCCAGTGCAGGATGGGTATCATTAATATGAATGCTTACTTTTTTATGCAAGCCGGATAAAGATTTATTTGTTTTTCGGTAATTGTTCACAATGCTTTTTAAGCTTGCGCATACTAAAAAATACTGCTGCTTCAGCCGTAAAATTTTCCCCTCGTCATGAGTGTCATCAGGATATAAAAATTCAGAAACTGCTTCGGTTTCCCGCTTATAAGACAAAATATTGCCGCCATGATAATGCGCATAAGGCTCAGCGTTCCAAAGCCTTAACGTATTGACGGTACCCGTTTCATAGCCGATGATTGGGATGTCATAAGGAACGGCTGTAACAATTGTAGCTTGCTCGTGGCGAAAATGCAGACGTCCGTTCTTTTCTGTCATATGCACCTCGCCCCAAAACGGCACGTCAACTGCCTGATCGGCATTTCTTACTTCCCATACATTCCCGTTTTTCAGCCATTGCTCAGGCAGCTCCACCTGATGCCCGTCTACAATTTTTTGCTCAAACAAGCCATGCTTATAACGAATGCCCATCCCGTGCCCCGGCAAATTCAATGAAGCCAGAGAATCTAAAAAGCAAGCTGCCAAGCGCCCAAGCCCGCCGTTGCCGAGACCTGCATCGCTCTCCATTTGAAGGATCTCCTCTAAATTGATGCCGATTTCCTTTAAGCCTGCTTCTACAACATCACGAACGCCAAGATTCATTAAATTTTGTTCAAGAAGCTGACCGAGCAGAAATTCGATTGACAAATAATATGTCTGCTTCCCGGAATTGGACCTGCTTTTTTCATTCGTCTGGATCCAATCAGCGCTGATATATTCTCTGACCATATTGCCCAACGTTTTATATTGATCCAGCTTGGCAGAGTCTTTGAAGCTTTTTCCGCACGTCATTTCCAGACGCTTTAAAAATAAGGCTGCAAAGCGTTCTTTACTCGAGAACATCCCGTCCACTCCTTGTCACATGCTCGAAAATGCGCTGATACTCTTTTGCTGACTGCTCCCAGCTGTAATCTGCATTCATTGCGGTCTTCATGATGCTCTTCCATACATCCTTTTGGCGATAAAACGACAGCGCCCTCTCGATCGTAAATTTCAGATCATGCGCATTGAAAGCGGAAAACGTAAAGCCATTGCCCGTTCCCTCTTCCTCCTGATAGGAACGGACAGTGTCGTAAAGACCGCCCGTCTCCCTGACAATCGGAATGGCGCCATATTGGAGAGCAATAAGCTGACCCAAGCCGCACGGCTCAAATTTCGACGGCATCAAAAACATATCGGAGCCCGCATAAATTTGATGGGCAAGCGGCTCATCAAACCCAATATACGCTCGGCACTTCTCATGAAAAGCCAATTCTGCATACCGGAAATAATCTTCAAATTCACGTTCCCCTGTACCCAGCACAATTAGCTGTATGTCTTGCTCTTCAAGAAGTTCGTGCATAATTCTGCGGACAAGATCAAGTCCCTTTTGTTTAGTGAGCCTTGTCACCATACTGATCAGCGGAATATCATTTCGCTCTGGAAGCCCCATCCGCCGCTGAAGCTTCGTTTTATTTACTTCCTTGCATGCAAGATGCTCCGAATCATAATGCGCCTCTATATAGGGATCGCATTTCGGCTGATAGAAAGTATCATCAATGCCATTTAATATGCCGGTTATATCATTTTCCCTATATTGCAAAACCTGCTCAAGCTGTTCACCATAATAAGGCGTCAATATTTCATTTCTGTAAGTGGGGCTCACAGTTGTCACATGATCAGCCGCAATGATGCCTGCCTTCATAAAATTAACAAATCCGTTGCATTCTAACCTTTCATAATGAAAATGATCCATCTCAAGCCCTAGCAAGTCATGTGTGACATCAGGCGGAAATATGCCTTGAAACTGTAGATTGTGGATTGTGAGCACGCTTCTCATCTGCTTATAAAAAGGATGTTTTCTGTATTCCTCTTTCAGCAAATAATTGACCATCGCTGTATGCCAGTCGTGAGTATGAACAATATCGGCTTGAATATTCACAGCTTCGGCGGCCTCCAGCACAGCTCTTGAAAAAAAGGCAAACCGTTCACCGTCATCATAATGCCCGTACAACGAATCCCTGTTAAAATAATATTTATTGTCGATGAAATAATAATTCACATCATCTTCAGCAATCTGTTCAATTCCGCAATATTGCTGACGCCAGCCGACGGCTACCGTACACTCAGCCGTTTTTTCCATGCGCTTTTTCCATCGCTCAGGTATTTGGCTGTACTTCGGAAGCATTACAGCTACTTCATTGCCTAATCGCGCAAGTGCCTTTGGCAGAGCACCAGCTACATCGGCAAGACCTCCTGATTTAACAAACGGGGTACATTCAGATACAGCAAATAATACTTTCAAGAATTCATCAGCTCTCCTTGCACCAAACCTTTTCTTAATACAAGCGGCTGCTCAGCTGTTCCCGCAGCCTCAGTCGCATTGCCGATTTTAACGTCCTTATCAGAAATGACCTGCTCAATCTGGCAATCCTCGCCAATCTGCGTTTTTTGCATAATAATGCAGTTTTTCAGCTTCGTCCCCTTTCCGACATGAACCGCCCTGAACAAAATGCAGTTTTCAACCTCTCCTTCAAGCACACATCCGTTTGCCACCAAGGAATTTTTGACAGTGCTGTGTTTTCCGTATTTCGTCGGCGGCTCATCCTTCACTTTTGTATAGATCGGCTGCTGCGGCAAAAACACCTGCTGCCAAAAACGAGGCTGAATGAGCTCCATACTGTGGGTATAATACTTTTCCACCGAATCAATCACAGCGGCATAACCTGAATATTCATAAGGGCAAATGGTCAAGGAGGAGGATTCTTTTTCAACAGCCTCCTGAATGGTTTTATAGCCTTTTTCACTATGTCCGTAGATCAGATCCTTTAAAAGCGCTGTAGACATGATATAGATTTGCAGCGACTGGCCATCCTGAAATACCTCGGTGACGTCGCAGCCAACCTCCTGATGGCGTTTCAGCACATATTGAAATTGAATGTTGCATACAGTATGGCTGTTGGAGATGACAGCATACTGCTGTGTGCTTCTGTGAAAATAATCAAGATGGTCGGAAAACTGCCGAAAAGAACCGAACTCATCGTATTCTTGGTGAAGGTGGGGCGACGGGAAAAAAAAGAGGCCATCCTTTTTTCGATGCAAATCCCATTCCTTACCTGCTCCAAGATGATCCATAAGCGAACGATAGCGATACTTCGGAAAAATCGCGACACTCCTAATATCCGCATTCACCATGTTGGAAAGCATAAAATCGATCAGACGGTACCTGCCGGCGAAAGGGATTGCTCCCAGCGACCGCTGTGCCGTTAAATCCTGAAGAGAATGCTTATATGTGGTTTCATCTATAACACCTAACATTTGATTATTGAACACTGACTCAGCCCCCTCTTCAGTATTAGATCAATTCTTTTTCTACAAATTCCTCTGAAACGAGCAACGCCTCCTGAATGTCTTTTTCGGATCGAATCACTGCGCCATCCGGCAGCACCAGACCCTTAGGAACGATGGCATTTTCAATTACTACATGCTCCCCAATTGTCACATCCGGCATTATGACGGATGATTTAACAGTCGCATGCTTACCGACAGTCACGCCTTGAAAAAGAACGGAGTGAGACACATTTCCATATACAACACAACCTTCGTTCACAAGCGAATCTTGAACCTGCGCATCAGATGAAATAAATTGCGGAGGCTGATTCGGATTGACGGAGTAAATTTTCCACTTCCGTTCAAATAGTTTCAGCTCCGAGTCCTCTTTTAACAGATCCATATTGGCTTCCCACAAGCTCTGAACAGTACCGACATCCTTCCAATAACCTTTGAACGGATAAGCGGAAAGCTTCTTTTTCTCCTCCAAAAGCAGAGGAATAATGTCTTTGCCAAAGTCGTGGCTTGAATAAGGATTCCGGTCGTCCATCTCAAGATACTGTTTCAAAAGCGGCCAATTGAATATATAAATTCCCATTGAGGCAAGATTGCTCTTAGGGAATTTGGGCTTTTCATCAAAATGTGTAATCGTCCCATCTGCATCGGTCTTCATGATGCCGAACCGGCTTGCTTCCTCCCAGCCCACCTCGATGACAGAGATCGTTACATCCGCTTTCTTTTCAATATGAAAATCAAGCATTTTACCGTAGTCCATTTTGTATATGTGATCTCCTGATAATATCAGCACATACTCAGGATCATACTGATTCAAATAATTAAGATTTTCATAAATGGCGCTTGCCGTCCCTTTATACCATTTGACTTCTGATGACTCGGCATAAGGGGGTAATACCGTCACGCCGCCATTATATCTGTCAAGGTCCCATGCACTGCCGATTCCAATATAGGAATTCAGCTCAAGCGGCTGATATTGTGTTAAAATCCCGACTGTGTCTATGCCTGAATTGGAACAGTTGCTGAGGGTAAAATCAATAATCCTGTATTTTCCCCCGAAAGATACAGCCGGTTTGGCCATATTTTTTGTCAATCCGCTGAGACGGCTGCCCTTCCCGCCGGCAAGGAGCATGGCTACACATTGTTTTTTCATCTTTTTATCTCTCCTCTTTTTTTAACCGCCCGTAAAATCGAAATGCCGTAAGGGGGGATGGTCATCGTGATATAACATGGTTTATGATGAAGAGCTCCCTTTTTGGCCGCTAACGGCTTTTTGTTGATTTGTCCTGAGCCTCCATATGCTTCACTGTCGCTGTTCAGCACTTCAATGTATTGAGTAAGAAAAGGAACTCCAACATCATATTGATGATAGACCGCGGGTGTAAAATTACAAATGATGACAAGCGCCTCACCGTGCCTTTTGCCATAACGAATAAAAGAAAAGATTGATTGTTCGTCATTATGGACATCAATCCATTCAAACGATTGTGCACGATGGTCATGTTCATAAAGGATTTTGCTTTTTTGATAAAAGCGGAGAAGATCTTGCGTAAAAACGCTGGCTTTCTGATGCATGGGGAAGGAGTCCAAAAACCAATCAAGCTGTTCTGTATCTTTCCATTCATCAAATTGGGCAAATTCTGATCCCATAAAGATCAATTTCTTTCCGGGATGAGCCGTCATATAGCCGAGCAAAAGCCGATACTGGGCAAATTTCTGCCAATAGTCGCCAGGCATTTTATTAAGAAGGGATTTTTTTCCGTATACGACTTCATCATGAGAGAACGGCAATACAAAATGTTCACTAAACGCATACAGTAATGAAAACGAAATAAGCTGATGACAATACCGCCTTTCTTCTGGCGGCGTCTCCATATATTTCAGTACGTCATTCATCCAGCCCATATTCCATTTAAAATGAAAACCGAGCCCTCCTTCCTCAACAGCACCTGTCACTTGAGGCCATTCCGTAGAGTCTTCCGCAATCATCATGACATGAGGATATGCCTCTCTCATGGTTTGATTGAGTTTTTTTAAAAATTCAACAGCATATGGATTCGTATGGCGTTCATCCTGATTTGGCCAATACAGGAGATTAGCCACTGCATCAACCCTAAATCCATCTATATGATAGAGTTCCGCCCAGTACAACGCATTAGAAATTAAAAAACTATGAACTTCCGGTTTTCCCAGGTCAAAGTTTGCCGTGCCCCATAGCCAGTTCTCCCGATCACGTTCTTCTTGATATTCATAAAGTGGCTCTCCATCAAACATATAAAGACCATGTGCGTCTTTACAAAAATGTCCGGGGACCCAATCCAGAATGACTCCGATGTTTTCTTGATGGCATTCATCCACAAACTTCATCAAATCATGCGGCGTGCCAAACCTGCTTGTCGGGCTGTAATAACCCGTTCCTTGATATCCCCAGGAACGATCATAAGGGTGCTCATACACCGGAAGCAGTTCGATATGGGTAAACCCATGCTCTTTGATATAAGGAATAAGCGACTGGCTTAATTCTTTATAAGAGTAATGCCTGCCATCAGAATGTTTCTTCCAGGAACCGAGATGAAGTTCATAAATAAAAACAGGTTTCTCATACAGCGTATTAGCCTTATGTTTCTTTTGCCATTTTTGATCTTGCCAGTTGTATCCTGCCAAATCGTAAGTAAGTGACGCTGTATTGGGCCTGATTTCTGAATAAATAGCATATGGATCTGCCTTCAGCCTGATCTCGCCGCTTTTCGTCACGATTTCATACTTATATCGTTCCTTTTCTCCTAAATTTGGAATAAACAACGTCCAAATGCCACCATCGTTCGCTCTGTGCATCACATGCTGTTCTCCTGACCAGCTGTTAAAGTCCCCAGCCACTCGTACTTCTGACGCATGAGGCGCCCACACACAGAATTCATATCCTCTTTGGCCATTCAGCTCGCGATAATGCGAGCCAAACAGCTGATAGCTTTTAAACAGACTGCCTTCGTGAAAAAGATAAACATCATGTGCTGTAGGGCTGGCAGCGGCCATGTAATCATCCTTTCTGACATCATAGTTTTCATTTATAGTATTTATTCGAAGAAATAAAAAAAAGCCCTTTCATGAAAGCGCTTATACTTATTGACAATTAACTTCATTTTCCGAAGAAAAACGAAATATATGGAGATTTTTGTTGCCTGTTTATAGAATATAGAATGATATCTAAGGCATATCAGGATTTATAAAAAATAAAAAAACCTTGCAGGATATGCAAGGTTTCTGAATGACCCGTACGGGATTCGAACCCGTGTTACCGCCGTGAAAGGGCGGTGTCTTAACCGCTTGACCAACGGGCCGATGATTGAGAACTTATATGTGTAATCATATGGCGGAGAAGGAGGGATTTGAACCCTCGCGCCGCTTACACGACCTACACCCTTAGCAGGGGCGCCTCTTCAGCCACTTGAGTACTTCTCCATTTGGCTCCACAGGCAGGATTCGAACCTGCGACCGATCGGTTAACAGCCGATAGCTCTACCACTGAGCTACTGTGGAATATAAAGGTCATGGTGGGCCTGAATGGACTCGAACCATCGACCTCACGCTTATCAGGCGTGCGCTCTAACCAGCTGAGCTACAGGCCCATGACAATATAGAAATGGAGCGGGTGATGGGAATCGAACCCACGACATCAGCTTGGAAGGCTGAGGTTTTACCACTAAACTACACCCGCAATTTTATTTGGGGCGATTGATGGGAATCGAACCCACGAATGCCAGAGCCACAATCTGGTGCGTTAACCACTTCGCCACAACCGCCAAAATATATATTGATAAATGGTGGCTCGGGACGGAATCGAACCGCCGACACACGGATTTTCAGTCCGTTGCTCTACCAACTGAGCTACCGAGCCTAAGTATTTAAATGGCGGTCCGGACGGGACTCGAACCCGCGACCTCCTGCGTGACAGGCAGGCATTCTAACCAACTGAACTACCGGACCATTTTGATATTTACATGTGAATTTTTTAGGTTGTACCCTTTAGGTACCCCTTATTTCATTCATATAATTTGGTTGCGGGGGCAGGATTTGAACCTGCGACCTTCGGGTTATGAGCCCGACGAGCTACCGAACTGCTCCACCCCGCGATGATTAAGAATATATATGGCGGAGGAAGAGGGATTCGAACCCCCGCGGGCTTTGACACCCCTGTCGGTTTTCAAGACCGATCCCTTCAGCCAGACTTGGGTATTCCTCCGTATAGTGGTGGACCTTGTAGGACTCGAACCTACGACCGGACGGTTATGAGCCGTCTGCTCTAACCAACTGAGCTAAAGGTCCATTGGTAGCGGCGGAGGGGATCGAACCCCCGACCTCACGGGTATGAACCGTACGCTCTAGCCAGCTGAGCTACACCGCCAAATATTTATTGAAACCAAGTGGAGCCTAGCGGGATCGAACCGCTGACCTCCTGCGTGCAAAGCAGGCGCTCTCCCAGCTGAGCTAAGGCCCCAAGAATGGTCGGGAAGACAGGATTCGAACCTGCGACCCCATGGTCCCAAACCATGTGCTCTACCAAGCTGAGCTACTTCCCGATTTCATGTAGATCATGGCGCGCCCGAGAGGAGTCGAACCCCTAAACTTTTGATCCGTAGTCAAACGCTCTATCCAATTGAGCTACGGGCGCAAAACTTAATGCCGAGGGCCGGACTTGAACCGGCACGGTAGTCACCTACCGCAGGATTTTAAGTCCTGTGTGTCTGCCAATTCCACCACCCCGGCGTGGATGGTATAGTTGGAGCGGAAGACGGGATTCGAACCCGCGACCCCCACCTTGGCAAGGTGGTGTTCTACCACTGAACTACTTCCGCAGAAATGGTGCGGATGAAGGGACTTGAACCCCCACGTCTGTAAAGACACTAGAGCCTGATTCTAGCGCGTCTGCCAATTCCGCCACATCCGCAACATGTAAATGGTGAGCCATGAAGGACTCGAACCTTCGACCCTCTGATTAAAAGTCAGATGCTCTACCAACTGAGCTAATGGCTCTTCTTACAAGAGACTTGAATATTATATCATATAAAAGTGGTGCCGGCAAGAGGACTTGAACCCCCAACCTACTGATTACAAGTCAGTTGCTCTACCAATTGAGCTACACCGGCATATATGTAAAACCGATATGTATAATGAAGAATGGTGGAGGATGACGGGCTCGAACCGCCGACCCTCTGCTTGTAAGGCAGATGCTCTCCCAGCTGAGCTAATCCTCCATAATTGCACTAGCGTGCAATTGCTTGGCGGCGTCCTACTCTCACAGGGGGAAACCCCCGACTACCATCGGCGCTGAAGAGCTTAACTTCCGTGTTCGGTATGGGAACGGGTGTGACCTCTTCGCTATCGCCACCAAACAAATGCCT
>NZ_JBVQPQ010000015.1:0-15885 GCF_055721145.1 Bacillus sp. VA15
CTCAATTTGTTTGGTGGCGATAGCGAAGAGGTCACACCCGTTCCCATGCCGAACACGGAAGTTAAGCTCTTCAGCGCCGATGGTAGTCGGGGGTTTCCCCCTGTGAGAGTAGGACGCCGCCAAGCAAGGTAAAACCCAGCTCATTGAGCTGGGTTTTTTGTTTATCAAAAATGAAGAAGAAATTGTAAAGCGTATTTTGGGAATTTGTTTTCTGTCACTAATAAAAACTGCTGAATTAGCACGTAATCATCACTTATATGCTGCGTTAACAACTCATACCACCATTCTGTCTCATACCTCGCAATCATCCCTATGTTGTACAAAATTAAATAGTGAATTGCCATTTCTGGAAGTCTCAGAAATTGTTCCCTTTGAGAAGGGATAAAATATTGGTTCTTACCCATGTCATACAACAAGCTGTTTGATGTCCATGGCTTCGTGTCTTGCGGTGAAATTTCAAACAGCAGCTCGTGTTCATTTTTTCTTTCAAAAGACCATTGAAAATGATGGGACATATATTCGGCAAATCTTGAATCAGACATTTTATAATTGATCACCACATCCTCTGGTACAGAAATCCTGTCCTTTTCCTTCTCGACTTTTGTCATAAAACGTTCTTTCTGCTGAAAATAAAAAGTATCACTTAGTTCTGGAATCGCCATTAATAATTTTTTCATGGTATACCGTTCATCTACTATATCCGATTGTCCGAATAAGTGTTTCATGAAATGTATGCATAGGCCGTTCCGTTGTATTTTCACTTCATCATCGCTAAAACAATAATTCTGTTTCTTTCGCTTTCTTGTTGTTACGCCATGTGCCAGTACTGATGTATGGCTTGGATAATGAGGATCCCGTGTTATGAGGCATGCTTTGATAAGCTGAGCCATTCCATAAAATAAAAGAATCGGTTTGATTTCTAAAGGGGAATATGAAGCTTGTTTATAAAACGATTCGGCATGCTTTAAGAAATAAATAAACCGTTCACTGTTTTTAAAAGAGTTCTTTTTCGCATCGTCAATACCGTTTAAGGTATAAACCTTTTCTAGAAATTTCTGGGTTGATTCAACGGAATAAAATAGCGCTAAGTCTTTCCACTCATGATATGTCATATGTATTTCTTTATCCTTTCCGTTATCTAAATATTTCAACTCTTTCTCGCTTCCTTGACATGCTCTTGGCTAGTTGATAATCTACATATAATATTTTGCCGAAAAGAGGGGGATTTACTAATGTGGGAAAGTAAATTTTCAAAAGAAGGCTTAACGTTCGACGATGTGCTGCTTGTGCCAGCCAAGTCAGAGGTACTTCCGCGTGATGTGGATTTATCTGTAGAACTTACAAAAACGTTAAAGCTGAATATTCCTGTCATCAGCGCAGGTATGGACACTGTAACAGAATCAGCAATGGCAATTGCAATGGCTAGACAGGGCGGCTTGGGCATCATTCATAAAAATATGTCCATTGAACAGCAGGCTGAACAAGTTGATAAAGTAAAGCGTTCTGAGCGCGGCGTTATCACAAATCCCTTCTTTTTAACTCCTGATCACCAAGTATTTGATGCGGAGCACTTGATGGGGAAATACAGAATTTCTGGTGTTCCGATTGTAGATAATGAAGAAGACCAAAAGCTTGTCGGAATTATAACAAACCGTGATCTTCGTTTTATTTCTGACTACTCAATGAAAATAAGCGATGTCATGACGAAAGAAGAGCTTGTTACTGCACCTGTAGGAACCACTCTTGATGAAGCTGAAAAGATTTTGCAGAAACATAAAATTGAAAAGCTTCCTCTCGTTGATGACCAGAATAAATTAAAAGGCCTTATCACAATCAAAGACATTGAAAAAGTCATTGAGTTCCCGAACTCATCTAAAGACATTCACGGCCGTCTGATCGTTGGCGCGGCAGTTGGCGTAACTGGCGACACAATGACTCGCGTCAAAAAGCTTGTTGAAGCCAATGTCGATGTTATTGTTATTGATACAGCTCACGGACATTCTCAAGGCGTATTAAACACAGTAACAAAAATCCGTGAAACATATCCTGAATTAAACATTATTGCTGGGAACGTGGCAACAGCTGAAGCGACAAGAGCTCTTATCGAAGCTGGAGTAGACGTTGTCAAAGTTGGAATCGGACCTGGTTCAATTTGTACTACACGCGTTGTAGCGGGTGTCGGTGTTCCGCAAATTACAGCGATTTATGATTGTGCGACTGAAGCAAGAAAACACGGCAAGACAATCATCGCCGACGGCGGAATTAAATTCTCTGGCGATATTACTAAAGCATTGGCAGCCGGCGGACATGCTGTTATGCTCGGAAGCTTGCTTGCAGGCACGTCAGAAAGCCCTGGTGAAACTGAAATCTACCAAGGCAGAAGATTTAAAGTATACCGCGGTATGGGGTCAGTTGCTGCAATGGAAAAAGGAAGTAAAGACCGTTACTTCCAAGAAGAAAACAAAAAATTTGTTCCTGAAGGAATTGAAGGACGCACACCTTACAAAGGACCAGTTGAAGAAACAGTTTATCAGCTAGTCGGCGGTCTTCGTTCTGGTATGGGATATTGCGGATCCAAAGATCTTCACGCTTTAAGAGAAGAAGCCCAGTTCATTCGCATGACTGGCGCAGGACTTCGTGAAAGTCATCCGCATGACGTACAGATTACAAAAGAATCTCCGAACTATACAATTTCATAATAAATTGTTACAAATTAAAAACATTTGACAGGGTCTCTGACTCTGTCTATTTTTTTTATACTGATTATGATAAAATTTATACTGTTGTGCATGAAAATGTCCTTAACGGCTTAATTATAGATGAAGAATATGAAATACGGAGGTCGTACGATTGAACATCAAGAAATGTAAACAGCTATTGATGTCATTGGTTGTGTTAACACTAGCTGTCACTTGTCTGGCTCCAATGTCAAAAGCAAAAGCAGCCAGCGATCCAATTGATATCAATGCATCTGCTGCTATTATGATCGAAGCTTCTTCAGGTAAAATTCTGTACAGTAAAAATGCAGATAAGAGACTGCCAATTGCCAGTATGACAAAAATGATGACAGAGTATCTGTTATTAGAAGCAATTGATCAGGGTAAAGTGAAATGGGATCAAACCTATACGCCTGATGACTATGTGTATGAGATTTCCCAAGATAACAGCTTATCAAACGTTCCTCTTCGGAAAGACGGGAAATACACAGTAAAAGAATTATACCAAGCTACAGCAATTTACTCTGCAAATGCTGCTGCTATTGCGATAGCAGAAGTCGTTGCGGGTTCTGAAACTAAGTTTGTTGAGAAAATGAATGCAAAAGCAAAAGAACTAGGCTTAACAGATTACAAATTTGTTAATGCAACAGGTCTTGAAAACAAAGATCTTCACGGGCATCAGCCTGAGGGGACAAGCGTAGATGAAGAAAGTGAAGTTTCTGCTAAGGACATGGCGATTCTTGCGGATCACTTGATTACTGACTACCCTGAGATTCTGGAGACTTCCAGTATCGCCAAAACGAAGTTCAGAAAAGGCACTGATGATGAAATGGACATGCCGAACTGGAACTTTATGCTGAAAGGGCTTGTCAGCGAGTATAAAAAAGCGACTGTAGACGGACTGAAAACAGGTTCTACTGACTCTGCCGGTTCATGCTTTACAGGAACAGCTGAACTCAATGGAATGCGTGTTATTACTGTTGTATTAAACGCAAAAGGCAATCTACATACAGGCCGTTTCGATGAAACGAAAAAAATGTTCGATTATGCTTTCGACAATTTCTCCATGAAAGAAATTTATGCTGAAGGCGATCAAGTAAAAGGCCATAAAACAATTTCAGTTGATAAGGGTAAAGAGAAAGAAGTAGGCATTGTGACAAACAAAGCGTTCTCTCTTCCTGTCAAAAATGGCGAAGAAAAGAATTACAAAGCGAAGGTCACACTAAATAAAGAGACCTTGACTGCTCCTGTGAAAAAAGGAACCAAGGTTGGGAAACTGACTGCGGAATATACAGGCGATGAAAAGGATTACGGATTCCTTAACAGCAATCTTGCTGGCGTAGACCTTGTTACAAAAGAAAATGTAGAAAAAGCAAACTGGTTTGTTTTGACAATGCGCAGTATTGGCGGATTTTTCGCCGGCATTTGGGGAAGCATTGTTGATACGGTAACCGGCTGGTTTTAATCAAATGAAAGAGCTCTGATGTATGTTAGGGCTCTTTCGTTTAATATACAGAAAAAACCCAATTTTTAAGAAAAAATGATTTTCAAAGCGCTAAAAACCGAATAAAATAATATATATCCATATGAATTATTGGATTTCTAGGATACAATAAGGATTAGAAATTATACAATTATACCTTGATTAGGGGGACCAAGAAATGGCTCAAACAGGTACTGAACGTGTAAAACGCGGAATGGCAGAAATGCAAAAAGGCGGCGTCATTATGGACGTCATCAATGCGGAACAAGCGAAAATTGCTGAAGAGGCTGGAGCTGTAGCTGTAATGGCGCTAGAGCGTGTACCAGCTGATATTCGCGCGGCTGGAGGAGTTGCCCGTATGGCTGACCCTACAATCGTGGAAGAAGTAATGAATGCAGTATCTATCCCAGTAATGGCAAAAGCGCGTATCGGACATATTGTTGAAGCGCGTGTGCTTGAAGCTATGGGTGTTGACTATATTGATGAAAGTGAAGTTCTGACTCCGGCTGACGAAGAATTTCATTTAAATAAAAATGAATACACAGTTCCTTTCGTTTGCGGCTGCCGTGATCTTGGTGAAGCAACACGCCGTATTGCTGAAGGCGCTTCTATGCTTCGTACGAAAGGTGAGCCTGGAACAGGGAATATCGTTGAGGCTGTTCGCCATATGCGCAAAGTAAACGCTCAAGTGCGCAAAGTAGTTGCGATGAGTGAGGATGAACTCATGACAGAAGCGAAAAACTTAGGTGCTCCTTATGAACTTCTTCTTCAAATTAAAAAAGATGGCAAGCTTCCTGTCGTTAACTTTGCCGCTGGCGGCGTAGCCACTCCTGCTGATGCTGCTCTCATGATGCAGCTTGGTGCTGACGGAGTTTTTGTTGGTTCTGGTATTTTCAAATCAGACAACCCTGTTAAGTTTGCGAAAGCAATTGTGGAAGCTACAACTCACTACACTGATTACAAATTGATCGCTGAGCTTTCAAAAGAGCTTGGTACTGCAATGAAAGGGATTGAAATCTCAAACTTACTTCCAGAACAGCGTATGCAAGAACGCGGCTGGTAAGAATATAGGAGCGCTGCTGACATGTTAACAATAGGAGTACTAGGACTTCAAGGAGCAGTTAGAGAGCATATCCATGCAATTGAAGCATGCGGTGCGGCTGGTCTTGTCGTTAAACGCCCTGAGCAGCTGAACGAAATTGACGGACTGGTTTTACCTGGCGGTGAGAGCACGACGATGCGTCGTTTGATTGATACGTATCAATTCATGGAGCCGCTTCGTAATTTTGCTGCTCAGGGAAAACCGATGTTCGGGACATGCGCCGGATTAATTATATTAGCAAAAGAAATTGCTGGTTCAGATAATCCTCATTTAGGTCTGCTGAATGTGGTTGTTGAGCGTAATTCGTTTGGCCGGCAGGTTGACAGCTTTGAAGCTGATTTAACAATCAAAGGCCTGGACGAGCCTTTTACAGGGGTATTCATCCGCGCGCCGCATATTTTAGAAGCTGGTGAAAATGTGGAGGTTCTTTCGGAGCATAATGGTCGTATTGTAGCTGCTAAACAGGATCAATTCCTGGGCTGCTCGTTCCATCCGGAGCTGACAGAAGATCACCGAGTGACACAGCTGTTTGTTCAAATGGTTGAGGAATACAAGCAGAAAGCACTTGTATAAAACAGTTGAAAGCTGTGGAAACTTATAGTACATTATAAGCACAAATAAAGATCGAAAAGCGTTGATAGGAACTAGTAAGAAGCCTCTCTTTCTAAGAGAGCCGATGGTTGGTGCGAATCGGTGAAAGATGCTGTCTGAATCCATCCTTGAGCGAAATGCTGAAACAAGTAGGCATTTACGGGATAACCGTTATGTGTGAAAGTGGAAAACGAGTCTTTGGCTTGTTTTCAATCAGGGTGGCAACGCGAGAGCTCTCGTCCCTTTATGGGGATGAGGGCTCTTTTTATTTTCGACAAATCAATAAAAAAGGAGTGTTTCGCATGCTTGATACAAAAATGCTGAGAGCAAATTTTCAAGAAATTAAAGCAAAGCTTGTACACAAAGGCGAAGACTTAACTGATTTTGATAAGTTTGAGGCGCTGGACGATAGACGAAGAGAGCTTATCGGCAAGGTTGAAGAGTTAAAAGGAAAACGGAATGAAGTATCTCAGCAGGTTGCTGTACTGAAACGTGAGAAAAAAGACGCGGATCACATTATTAAAGAAATGCGTGAAGTCGGCGAGGAAATTAAAACACTTGATGAAGAATTAAGATCAGTGGAATCTGAGCTTGATACCATTCTTCTTTCAATCCCAAACATTCCGCATGAGTCTGTCCCTGTCGGTGAAACAGAAGACGACAACATAGAAGTGCGTAAATGGGGCGAAAAGCCTTCATTTGCTTACGAGCCGAAGCCGCACTGGGATATTGCAGATGAGCTGGGTATACTAGATTTTGAACGTGCTGCAAAAGTAACAGGAAGCCGTTTCGTGTTCTATAAAGGTTTAGGTGCTCGTCTGGAGCGTGCGCTTTATAACTTTATGCTTGATCTTCATGTAGATGAGTATAACTATACTGAAGTGATTCCACCTTATATGGTAAACCGCGCAAGCATGACGGGAACGGGTCAGCTTCCTAAATTCGAAGAGGATGCGTTTAAAATCAGAGAAGAAGATTACTTCTTAATTCCGACTGCGGAAGTCCCGATTACAAACATGCATCGCGATGAAATCCTTTCAGGTGACAGTCTGCCGATTAACTATGCGGCATTCAGTGCTTGCTTCCGTTCTGAAGCTGGTTCAGCAGGGCGTGATACACGCGGATTGATCCGTCAGCACCAATTTAATAAAGTTGAGCTTGTGAAGTTTGTGAAGCCTGAAGATTCTTATGAAGAATTAGAGAAGCTTACAAACCAAGCAGAACGAGTTCTCCAGCTGCTTGAGCTCCCATATCGTGTCATGAGCATGTGTACGGGTGATCTAGGCTTTACGGCTGCGAAAAAATACGATATCGAAGTTTGGATTCCAAGCCAAGACACATATCGTGAAATTTCTTCTTGCAGCAACTTCGAAGCGTTCCAAGCAAGACGTGCGAACATTCGTTTTAGACGTGAAGCGAAAGGCAAGCCTGAGCATGTACACACACTGAACGGGTCAGGTCTGGCGGTTGGAAGAACAGTAGCCGCTATCTTAGAAAATTATCAGCAGGAAGACGGAAGCGTTGTAATTCCAAAAGTGCTTCGCCCTTATATGGGGAATAAAGAAGTAATAAAACCATAAAATTGTGAAAAGGTGTACCTGATAAGGTGCGCCTTTTTGCCTGAGTAAACACGATATTTTTATAAAAACAAAAAAGTTTTTAAAAATGCTTGACCATATAAGAACATTCATGATATAGTAAGTCTTGTCGATACGGAGGAATACCCAAGTCCGGCTGAAGGGATCGGTCTTGAAAACCGACAGGGGTGTCAAAGCCCGCGGGGGTTCGAATCCCTCTTCCTCCGCCATATTGATTTTAATTCTAATGAAACACAAGCATATATTGGAGATTGTTTTGTCCGTTGCATTCGATGCAACGGATTTTTTATTATAAAGAAAAAGTGAATCTCAGCTGAGATTCACTTTTTTTGATTTTCATGAATAACTGAAGCGATTTGATCTACAATATTTTCAATCGAGCTTTCGTCATTCAGCAGATCATAATCCTCAATACGGAGCTTTAAAACAGGGCAGGCATTAAAACCGCTTATCCAGTTTTCATAGCGTGTATGCATTTCTTCCCAATAAGACCGGCTTGTCTGAAGCTCCATTTCACGGCCTCGTTCTTCAATCCGGTTTAAAATGTTCTCCAGATCTCCTTCTAAATAGATCAATACATCTGGGTGTGGGAAATACGGTGTCATGACCATTGCTTCGAAAAGGCTTGTGTAAGTTTTATAATCAATCTTTGACATTGTCCCTTTGTCAGCATGCATTTTTGCAAAAATTCCTGTGTCTTCATAAATAGAACGATCCTGTACAAATCCTCCGCCGGCTTCAAAAATCGTTTTCTGTTCTTTGAATCGTTCAGCTAAGAAATAGATTTGCAGGTGAAAGCTCCAACGTTCAAAATCATGATAGAACTTTTCTAAGTATGGATTATGATCGACTTCCTCCAGAGAGGTTTTAAATCCAAGCCTTTTAGCCAAAGCTTTTGTTAAAGTCGATTTTCCGACACCTACTGTTCCTGCTACTGTGATAATTGAATTCTTAGGGATATGATGTTCCTTCATACGATAAGCTCCTTTACATGGGCGGCAATGCGTTCAAAGTCGCTCTTATTCAAAACGAAATCCTTTGAATCACCATCTATAGTTAGCACTGTAAGTTCAGGATCGGCTTCCTGCAACTGTTTGATGGCGACTTCATAATCTGCGATCAGCTGCTCCAAATAGCTTGTTTCAATTTTTTTCTCAAAGGGGCGTCCGCGTTTTTCAATGCGGTGTAACAATGTGGGCAGACTAGCCTTTATGTAAATGATGAAATTTGGTTTTGGCAGATCATCCGTTAGCAGGTGATAAATCTTTTTATATTTTTCCAGCTGAAGCTGAGACAGGGTGCGTTCTGCAAAAATCACATTTTTATAAATGTGATAATCAGCTATCACAGGTTGTCCCTTTTTTAAAAAGTGATCGCTGGTGTCTTCAAGCTGTTTGTATCTGTGACAAAGAAAAAACATTTCAAGCTGGAAGCTCCATTCCTCTATATTGTCATAAAACTTATCAAGGTATGGGTTGTCCTCAACAATCTCACTAATCATAGGGAATTCAAACTCTTGTGAGAGCATTGTCGCGAGGGTTGTTTTTCCTGCCCCGATAGGACCTTCTATTGCAATAAAAGGGGCTGTATTCATCGGAATCCTCCTTATTTCTGAAAAACGTTCGTCAGTTACCGACCTTCATATTGTATCACAACCCTTGGGTGCCCCCATGAAAAAAAGACGTTTCCAAATTATCGAAACGTCTTTTTGACAATATTAAATTGATCAGACAGCAACAGCCAGTTTTGCGGGAAGGAAAGACCTAATTTCCAATAGCTGATGCCTCTTAAATTCAGCTCTTTAATCAGATTGAATTTTGCTTGGATCGAGCGGGCATCCTCGAACCATACCTCGTGCCTTCTGTTTTCAGCATCAGTATAGCGGAAGAAAGGCGCTTGAGCTGTTTGGTCATACTGAATGGTTGCATTGTTTTGATCGGCAATGACAAGGGCTTGCTGAGGGCTTATTGCTCTTGCCGGGGTTCCACCTGCTGTGTATGGCAGTGTCCAGTCATACCCATATAAATTCTGGCCCATGACAATTTTATTCGCAGGCATTTCAGTCAAAGCGTATTCTATGACATCCCGAACAGGCCCGATTGGCGAAACGGCTTGAGCCGGCCCGCCGCTATAGCCCCATTCATATGTCATGAGAACAACAAAGTCGACAATTTGGCCATGGGCTCTGTAATCATGGGCTTCGTACCATCTGCCCTGCTGTGTTGCGCTTGTTTTAGGGGCGAGCGCTGTAGAAATTTCTAAGCCTTCTCGATGGAAAAGATCCCTTGCTTCGCGGAGAAATTGGTTATAGGCTTCTCTATCCTCAGGCCGCAAATATTCAAAGTCAAAATGAATATCATAGAAACCATATCTTTTTGCATTCTCGACTATTTCATTTAAAAGTCTTCGTTTCACAGTATCGTCGTTCAAAAGGATCCGGCCGAGTTCATCGCTGAATGCCTGGTTTTCTAGGTTCGTTATAATCATCATCAATGTCGTGTTTTGATTCTCTGCAATGCTTCTTAAATTCGTTAAAGGCGGTGCGACTAAGGTTCCGTCACGCTGTGCCTGGAAACTGAATGCGCCAAGGTACGTTAAGTAGGGCGACGCTTCTCTGGCCGCCTGCTGGAGATTTTCGCTGACTTGATTTCCGCGGGGTTCCAAATAAGCATTTGATTCGATGTCTCGTTTAGGAACGGGAGGGATGTATAAGCGAAAACCAATCTGCAATACGGTATTTAACTGGATTCGGTTAACCCTGGCAAGTTCGGCTGCCGTTGTATTGAACCGCCGTGCGATGGATGTCAGGGTATCACCTTGTTGAACATCATAGAACTGGCCGGCTATTGGAATGACAATGGTTTGTCCGACAACAAGGCTGTCGGGATTCGGTATTTCATTCGTTTCTGTGATTTCACTTACAGTTGTTCTGTATTGTGAAGCGATAGCAGAAAGAGTGTCGCCTTGTTTCACCACATAAATTTGAATGAAAAACGCCTCCTTTCATATCGCTATCAATGTATGAAAGAAAAGCGCTGATCATGTTTATTTTTCTGTAATTTGTTCCTCGGTCGTAATTTCTGCGAAAAGAACATTCTCCATCATGGTTAAGGCAAATTCGTTATCTTCGTCACGATTTGAGGCAATGCAGTCCTTAGGAATCGTGATGCTGTATTCCCTCATGTAAGCGTCATTAGCGGTAAATAGCACGCATATGTTACCGGCTATACCTGTTAAGATAATATGCTTCACCTGCAATTCGGTAAGGAGAGTGTGAAGTGCTGTTTCGTAAAAGGCGGAATGTTTCGGTTTGATTAAAAAATAATCAGCATCTTCCGGCGCTATCTGTCTGATGATATCCTTGCTTTTTTCATTCGTGCATTCTTGCTGAATATTTTTAATATCAGCTTGCCAAAGTCCGTAATGATCATTAATGTAAATAATCGGCCAGTCATTTTGTCTCGCATGCTCCTTTAATGATAAAATGTGAGGAACGATTTTTTCTGTTTTTTTAGCGAGGCTTTCTCCCATATCGAATTCAAAATTATTGATCATGTCTACAATGAGAAGAGCTGTGTCTGCTTTGGACAATCGACAGTCTCCTTTCCGTTTCAGTTATAGTTAATATGTAGCCTTTTTAGGCAATGAAAAAACTTTGAAAAGAGAGCTTATCCTTATGACACAAGATGAACTTTATATGAAAGAAGCAATTAAAGAAGCGAAAAAAGCTGAAGAGAAAGGTGAAGTGCCAATCGGCGCCGTGCTTGTCGTTAACGATGAAATCATAGCGCGTGCACATAATTTAAGAGAGACGGAGCAGCGGTCAATCGCTCATGCGGAAATGCTTGTGATTGATGAAGCGTGTAAGGCGCTGGGAACGTGGCGGCTGGAGGGGGCAACTCTTTATGTGACACTTGAACCTTGTCCGATGTGTGCCGGTGCCGTTGTGCTTTCGCGAGTGGAAAAAGTGGTATTTGGTGCATTTGATCCTAAAGGCGGCTGTTCAGGTACGCTTATGAACCTTTTGCAGGAAGAGCGCTTTAACCACCAGGCTGAAGTGGTGAGCGGAGTGCTTGAGGAGGAATGCGGAGGAATGCTCAGTTCATTTTTTAGAGAACTGCGAAAAAAGAAGAAAGCCTTCAGGAAAAACTTGTCTGAGTAGTCCGGTTGCAATTTTTAGGGGGAAACGATATACTTATGTATGCATCGCAATAGATGCGATATAAAATTTGATATTTATTTTGCCGTGCTAAGCGGGGAGGTAGCGGTGCCCTGTACCTGCAATCCGCTCTAGCGGGGCCGAATCCCTTCTCGAGGTTCGTTTACTTTAAGGTCTGCCTTAAGTAAGTGGTGTTGACGTTTGGGTCCTGCGCAATGGGAATTCATGAACCATGTCAGGTCCGGAAGGAAGCAGCATTAAGTGAAACCTCTCATGTGCCGCAGGGTTGCCTGGGCCGAGCTAACTGCTTAAGTAACGCTTAGGGTAGCGAATCGACAGAAGGTGCACGGTAAATCAATCATCAAATTTTCAGACTCACCTATCATTAGGTGAGTTTTTTGTTATGTAAAAAGAGCTTTTGGAATCGAAACAAGGTTCATGTATAATGGGAATGATGAATAACGGAGGAGGGCAAACCCGTGAGTTACCAAGCTTTATATCGAGTATTCAGGCCTCAGCGCTTTGAAGATGTGGTTGGACAAGAACACATTACAAAAACGCTGCAAAATGCCCTTTTGCAAAAAAAGTTTTCTCATGCCTACCTATTTTCCGGGCCAAGAGGAACGGGAAAAACCAGTGCAGCCAAAATATTTGCCAAGGCTGTCAACTGTGAACATGCTCCTGTTGATGAGCCATGCAACGAATGTGCGGCCTGTAAAGGGATAACAAACGGGTCAATATCCGATGTCATAGAAATTGACGCCGCTTCTAACAACGGTGTTGATGAGATCCGTGACATTCGCGATAAAGTGAAGTTTGCCCCGTCGGCCGTCACATATAAGGTATATATTATAGATGAGGTACATATGCTTTCTATCGGTGCCTTTAATGCATTGCTAAAAACATTAGAAGAGCCGCCCGAGCATTGTATTTTCATTTTAGCAACAACCGAACCGCACAAAATTCCTTTAACCATTATCTCCAGATGTCAGCGTTTTGATTTTAAACGAATTACATCCCAAGCGATTGTCGGACGTATGAATAAAATTGTTGATGCAGAACAGCTGCAAGTGGAAGAGGGATCGCTTGATATCATTGCGAGTGCTGCAGATGGCGGTATGAGGGATGCTTTGAGCCTTCTTGATCAGGCGGTATCATTCAGCGGTGATGTTCTGAAAGTCGAAGATGCGCTTTTGATTACGGGAGCTGTTTCTCAATTATATATAGGGAAGCTGGCGCAATCCCTGCATGATAAAAACGTTTCTGACGCACTGGAAACATTAAATGAACTGCTTCAGCAAGGGAAAGATCCAGCTAAGCTGATAGAGGATATGATTTTCTATTTCAGGGACATGCTGCTATACAAAACAGCCCCTGGCTTAGAAGGAGTGCTTGAAAAAGTAAAAGTTGATGAAACGTTCCGAGGACTAAGCGAACAAATTCCGGCACAGGCCATATATGAAATGATTGATATTATGAACAAAAGCCACCAGGAAATGAAATGGACAAATCATCCCCGTATCTTTTTTGAAGTGGCAGTGGTGAAGATTTGCCAAACGTCTCATCAATCAGCAGCTGACCTGCCGGAAGTCGATATGCTGATGAAAAAAATTCAGCAGCTCGAGCAGGAAGTGGAGCGGCTTAAAACAACAGGAATTAAAGCAGCGGCGGAAAGCCCGAAAAAAGAAACACCGCGTGTGCCTAAGGGCGGGAAATCCAATTACAAAGCGCCAGTCGGGAGAATTCATGAAATTCTGAAGGAAGCTACGAGACCGGATCTTGACCTGCTCAGGAACAGCTGGGGCAAGCTTCTTGCTCATCTCAAACAGCAAAACAAAGTATCACATGCCGCTTTGCTGAATGACAGTGAACCTGTGGCTGCCGCCTCAGCGGCATTTGTTCTGAAATTCAAATATGAAATTCATTGTAAAATGGTCGCCGAGGATAATAACGGAGTCCGGACAAATCTTGAGCAGATTCTAGAATCGATGCTCGGAAAAAGAATGGATTTGATTGGCGTTCCTGAAGCACAATGGGGTAAAATAAGAGAAGAATTTTTAGTAGATCATCAGCAGGAAAATGAAGGATCAAATGAACCGGCTGAAGAAGACCCGCTTATTGCCGAGGCGAAAAAGCTTGTCGGAGCGGATTTAATTGAAATAAAAGACTAACAAAATGAAAGAGAGTGAATGCTATGCGTGGCGGAATGGGAAATATGCAAAAAATGATGAAACAAATGCAAAAAATGCAAAAGGACATGGCGAAGGCTCAAGAAGAGCTTGCAGAAAAGGTTGTTGAAGGAACTGCAGGCGGTGGTATGGTAACAGTAAAAGCAAACGGCCAAAAAGAAATCCTGGATGTCATCATCAAAGAGGAAGTCGTTGATCCGGAAGATATCGACATGCTTCAAGATTTAGTGCTTGCTGCAACGAATGAAGCTTTGAAAAAAGTTGACGAGATCACAAACGAAACAATGGGTCAATTTACAAAGGGAATGAACATGCCAGGTTTATTCTAGGGGGATAAAAGAACATGCAATATCCTGAACCAATATCAAAGCTGATTGACAGCTTTATGAAATTGCCAGGGATCGGACCGAAAACAGCGGTTCGTCTGGCTTTTTTTGTTCTAGGTATGAAAGAAGATGTGGTATTAGATTTTGCCAAAGCATTAGTAAATGCGAAACGCAATCTGACATATTGTTCAGTTTGCGGGCATATTACAGATCAGGACCCGTGCTATATATGTGAAGATACACGCAGGGATAAGTCCGTTATCTGTGTTGTGCAAGACCCTAAGGATGTTATCGCTATGGAGAAAATGAAGGAATACAACGGACAGTATCACGTTCTTCACGGCGCCATTTCTCCAATGGACGGCATCGGACCAGAGGATATTAAAATACCAGAATTGTTAAAACGATTACAGGATGATCAAGTGACAGAAGTGATTCTCGCAACTAACCCTAATATAGAAGGGGAAGCAACGGCGATGTATATATCAAGGCTCCTGAAGCCGTCTGGTATTAAGCTCTCCCGTATTGCCCACGGACTGCCCGTCGGCGGCGATTTGGAATATGCTGATGAGGTCACTCTTTCTAAAGCACTTGAAGGAAGACGTGAATTGTAAGGAGGAAAAAGCGATCCATGGGTTTTCTTCGCAAGAAAACATTGAGAAGAGAGTTTGATGAAAAACTAATTGAGCAGCTTTTTAAGCAAAAGGAAGAGTGGAACAGGCAAAAAAAGCTGGTTGAAAAAAGCTTAGAACCGTCTGCTGAAGTGTTATACGAACTGAAAGTAGCTGAAGCGAAGTATTTTTTTTACTTGAGGGAAGCGAAACAGAGAAATTTAAAAATCAGCCGGTGGAAGTAAGTGGTCTAAACTCCTGGATCTTCTCATAAGCTTGTACTAGAACAAGCAAGGGAGATGAGAAGATTCATGGAGCCTATTTTTATTATAGGGATTATTTTAGGACTGGTTATTCTTCTTTTTTTATCAGGTTCAGTTGCAAAGCCGTTAAAGTGGATTGGTATCACAGCTGTTAAATTTGTGGCGGGCGCTTTGCTGCTGGTTTGTGTAAATATGTTTGGCGGCAGCCTTGGCATTCATGTGCCGATTAATCTGGTCACAACAGCTATCAGCGGGATTTTAGGGATACCGGGAATAGCCGCGTTAGTCGTCATTAAGCAATTTATTATTTAAATGATATTAATATGTTGACTTTAATAATCTAAGGTGTTATTCTAATATACGTCGCTGATGACGAATCGCTTTTTGAAAAGAAATTGTTGAAAAAAGTTATTGACGAGAGCGGCGGTAAATGTTATGATTATAAAGTCGCTTAAAGAGCGATAGACAAAGTTCTTTGAAAACTAAACAAGACAAAACGTACCTGTTAATTCATTTTTTATAAAATCGCACAGCGATGTGCGTAGTCAGTCAAACTAGGGCCTGCACGACGCAGGTCACACAGGTGTCGCCGCAGGATGCGGTGGACTTAACCTGTGATCCATTTATCGGAGAGTTTGATCCTGGCTCAGGACGAACGCTGGCGGCGTGCCTAATACATGCAAGTCGAGCGGACAGATGGGAGCTTGCTCCCTGATGTCAGCGGCGGACGGGTGAGTAACACGTGGGTAACCTGCCTGTAAGACTGGGATAACTCCGGGAAACCGGGGCTAATACCGGATGCTTGTTTGAACCGCATGGTTCAAACATAAAAGGTGGCTTCGGCTA
>NZ_JBVQPQ010000016.1:0-3008 GCF_055721145.1 Bacillus sp. VA15
GGTTAAGTCCTCGATCGATTAGTATCTGTCAGCTCCATGTGTCGCCACACTTCCACCTCAGACCTATCAACCTGATCATCTTTCAGGGATCTTACTTCCTTGCGGAATGGGAAATCTCATCTTGAGGGGGGCTTCATGCTTAGATGCTTTCAGCACTTATCCCGTCCGCACATAGCTACCCAGCGATGCCCTTGGCAGAACAACTGGTACACCAGCGGTGCGTCCATCCCGGTCCTCTCGTACTAAGGACAGCTCCTCTCAAATTTCCTGCGCCCGCGACGGATAGGGACCGAACTGTCTCACGACGTTCTGAACCCAGCTCGCGTACCGCTTTAATGGGCGAACAGCCCAACCCTTGGGACCGACTACAGCCCCAGGATGCGATGAGCCGACATCGAGGTGCCAAACCTCCCCGTCGATGTGGACTCTTGGGGGAGATAAGCCTGTTATCCCCGGGGTAGCTTTTATCCGTTGAGCGATGGCCCTTCCATGCGGAACCACCGGATCACTAAGCCCGACTTTCGTCCCTGCTCGACTTGTAGGTCTCGCAGTCAAGCTCCCTTGTGCCTTTACACTCTGCGAATGATTTCCAACCATTCTGAGGGAACCTTTGGGCGCCTCCGTTACCTTTTAGGAGGCGACCGCCCCAGTCAAACTGCCCACCTGACACTGTCTCCCCGCCCGATAAGGGCGGCGGGTTAGAAGGTCAATACAGCCAGGGTAGTATCCCACCGATGCCTCCACCGAAGCTAGCGCTCCGGTTTCCAAGGCTCCTACCTATCCTGTACAAGCTGTACCAACATTCAATATCAGGCTGCAGTAAAGCTCCACGGGGTCTTTCCGTCCTGTCGCGGGTAACCTGCATCTTCACAGGTACTATAATTTCACCGAGTCTCTCGTTGAGACAGTGCCCAGATCGTTGCGCCTTTCGTGCGGGTCGGAACTTACCCGACAAGGAATTTCGCTACCTTAGGACCGTTATAGTTACGGCCGCCGTTTACTGGGGCTTCAATTCGCACCTTCGCTTACGCTAAGCGCTCCTCTTAACCTTCCAGCACCGGGCAGGCGTCAGCCCCTATACTTCGCCTTACGGCTTCGCAGAGACCTGTGTTTTTGCTAAACAGTCGCCTGGGCCTATTCACTGCGGCTCTCTCGGGCTTGCACCCTAACAGAGCACCCCTTCTCCCGAAGTTACGGGGTCATTTTGCCGAGTTCCTTAACGAGAGTTCTCTCGATCACCTTAGGATTCTCTCCTCGCCTACCTGTGTCGGTTTGCGGTACGGGCACCTCTCACCTCGCTAGAGGCTTTTCTTGGCAGTGTGGAATCAGGAACTTCGCTACTAAATTTCGCTCGCCATCACAGCTCAGCCTTATGGGAAACGGATTTGCCTATTTCCCAGCCTAACTGCTTGGACGCGGATATCCAATACCGCGCTTACCCTATCCTCCTGCGTCCCCCCATTGCTCAAATGGTGAGGAGGTGGTACAGGAATATCAACCTGTTGTCCATCGCCTACGCCTTTCGGCCTCGGCTTAGGTCCCGACTAACCCTGAGCGGACGAGCCTTCCTCAGGAAACCTTAGGCATTCGGTGGAGGGGATTCTCACCCCTCTTTCGCTACTCATACCGGCATTCTCACTTCTAAGCGCTCCACCAGTCCTTCCGGTCTGGCTTCACAGCCCTTAGAACGCTCTCCTACCACTGTTCGAAGAACAGTCCGCAGCTTCGGTGATACGTTTAGCCCCGGTACATTTTCGGCGCAGAGTCACTCGACCAGTGAGCTATTACGCACTCTTTAAATGGTGGCTGCTTCTAAGCCAACATCCTGGTTGTCTAAGCAACTCCACATCCTTTTCCACTTAACGTATACTTTGGGACCTTAGCTGGCGGTCTGGGCTGTTTCCCTTTCGACTACGGATCTTATCACTCGCAGTCTGACTCCCAAGGATAAGTCATTGGCATTCGGAGTTTGACTGAATTCGGTAACCCGGTAGGGGCCCCTAGTCCAATCAGTGCTCTACCTCCAAGACTCTTACCTTGAGGCTAGCCCTAAAGCTATTTCGGAGAGAACCAGCTATCTCCAGGTTCGATTGGCATTTCACCCCTACCCACACCTCATCCCCGCACTTTTCAACGTGCGTGGGTTCGGGCCTCCATTCAGTGTTACCTGAACTTCACCCTGGACATGGGTAGATCACCTGGTTTCGGGTCTACGACCACGTACTCATGCGCCCTATTCAGACTCGCTTTCGCTGCGGCTCCGCATCTTCTGCTTAACCTTGCACGGGATCGTAACTCGCCGGTTCATTCTACAAAAGGCACGCCATCACCCGTTAACGGGCTCTGACTACTTGTAGGCACACGGTTTCAGGATCTCTTTCACTCCCCTTCCGGGGTGCTTTTCACCTTTCCCTCACGGTACTGGTTCACTATCGGTCACTAGGGAGTATTTAGCCTTGGGAGATGGTCCTCCCGGATTCCGACGGAATTTCACGTGTTCCGCCGTACTCAGGATCCACTCAGGAGAGAACGAAGTTTTGACTACAGGGCTGTTACCTTCTATGGCGGGCCTTTCCAGACCTCTTCATCTACCTCGTTCTTTTGTAACTCCGTACAGAGTGTCCTACAACCCCAAGAGGCAAGCCTCTTGGTTTGGGCTAATCCCGTTTCGCTCGCCGCTACTCAGGGAATCGCATTTGCTTTCTCTTCCTCCGGGTACTTAGATGTTTCAGTTCCCCGGGTCTGCCTTCTCATATCCTATGAATTCAGATATGGATACCACTCCATTACGAGTGGTGGGTTTCCCCATTCGGAAATCTCCGGATCAAAGCTTGCTTACAGCTCCCCGAAGCATATCGGTGTTCGTCCCGTCCTTCATCGGCTCCTAGTGCCAAGGCATCCACCGTGCGCCCTTTCTAACTTAACCGTTAAAAAGAATCACTATGTGATATCTTGTCTTACTAATTGAATGTGATGTCTACTGTTATCTAGTTTTCAAAGAACACGTT
>NZ_JBVQPQ010000018.1:0-747 GCF_055721145.1 Bacillus sp. VA15
AATTTGTTTGGTGGCGATAGCGAAGAGGTCACACCCGTTCCCATGCCGAACACGGAAGTTAAGCTCTTCAGCGCCGATGGTAGTCGGGGGTTTCCCCCTGTGAGAGTAGGACGCCGCCAAGCAATTGCACGCTAGTGCAGTTATGGAGGATTAGCTCAGCTGGGAGAGCATCTGCCTTACAAGCAGAGGGTCGGCGGTTCGAGCCCGTCATCCTCCACCATTTTGCCGGTGTAGCTCAATTGGTAGAGCAACTGACTTGTAATCAGTAGGTTGGGGGTTCAAGTCCTCTTGCCGGCACCACTTTTATATGGTATAATACTCAAGTCTCTTGTAAGAAGAGCCATTAGCTCAGTTGGTAGAGCATCTGACTTTTAATCAGAGGGTCGAAGGTTCGAGTCCTTCATGGCTCACCATTTTACGCGGGTGTGGCGGAATTGGCAGACGCGCTAGACTTAGGATCTAGTGTCTTTATGACGTGGGGGTTCAAGTCCCTTCACCCGCATTATATAGGATAACAGTTATAAAAACTGGACATCCTGTCTGCGGAAGTAGTTCAGTGGTAGAACACCACCTTGCCAAGGTGGGGGTCGCGGGTTCGAATCCCGTCTTCCGCTCCAACCATACCATCCACGCCGGGGTGGTGGAATTGGCAGACACACAGGACTTAAAATCCTGCGGTAGGTGACTACCGTGCCGGTTCAAGTCCGGCCCTCGGCATTAAGTTTTGCGCCCGTAGCTCAATTGGAT
>NZ_JBVQPQ010000019.1:0-724 GCF_055721145.1 Bacillus sp. VA15
GGGCAAACAGAATGATCAGCGTGGTGATAACAATCATGCTTGAGCGACGACCAAACTTATCCGCCAGCAGGCCGGCAATCGGCACCATGACGCCAAACCCAATGACCGCCATCATCAACATCCACAGCACTTCGTTACGCGGCAGGCCGAGCCCAACCGGCGCGGCGGCGGTGCTGAACGTCATTGAGTAGACCGTCATGATATAGAACAGCGTGTAGGTCGCGAGCATGATAAACGTGCCCAGTACCGTCACGCGGACGTGTTTAGTCAGCAGCGTACCCAGCGGCACTTTTACCTGTTTTTTCGCGGCGGCAACTTTAGCGAAAACCGGCGTTTCGTGAAGCGACACGCGGACATACAGGCCAATCAGCACCAGCACGGCGGAGAAGACGAACGGAATACGCCAGCCCCAGCTCATGAACTGTTCGTCCGTCAGCAGCCAGGAGAGCAGCAGGAAAGTCCCGTTCGCAAAGAAGAAGCCAATCGGTGCGCCAAGCTGCGGGAATGAACCGTACAGCGCGCGTTTGCGTGCCGGTGCGTTCTCCGTGGCCAGCAGCGCCGCACCCCCCCATTCACCGCCCAGCCCCAGACCCTGACCAAAACGCGCCAGCGCCAGCAGCATCGGGGCCAGAATACCAATGGTTTCGTAGGTAGGCAGCAAGCCGATAGCGACGGTGGAGATCCCCATCGTCAGCAGCGAGGCCACCAGCGTGACCTTACGGCC
>NZ_JBVQPQ010000020.1:0-710 GCF_055721145.1 Bacillus sp. VA15
CAAAGCAGGCGCTCTCCCAGCTGAGCTAAGGCCCCATGAAAATGGTCGGGAAGACAGGATTCGAACCTGCGACCCCATGGTCCCAAACCATGTGCTCTACCAAGCTGAGCTACTTCCCGATTTCCTAGCTATTCTATTAGAATAATGGCGCGCCCGAGAGGAGTCGAACCCCTAACCTTTTGATCCGTAGTCAAACGCTCTATCCAATTGAGCTACGGGCGCAATCAATTTTACAATATCCCGTTGGGATAAAATGGAGCGGAAGACGGGATTCGAACCCGCGACCCCCACCTTGGCAAGGTGGTGTTCTACCACTGAACTACTTCCGCATATCGCAATAAAAAAAGCTTTCTCCTTTTCGAGAAACCTTGGTAATAATACATTTAATAAAGCTTCCAAGCGGGCTCGAACCGCTGACCTCTTCCTTACCATGGAAGTGCTCTACCTGCTGAGCTATGGAAGCAATGGCTCCGCAGGTAGGATTCGAACCTACGACCGATCGGTTAACAGCCGATAGCTCTACCACTGAGCTACTGCGGAATAATATAAGCTTCATAAACAAACATGGTAGAAATAAAAAATCTGCTTGGCGGCGTCCTACTCTCACAGGGGGAAACCCCCGACTACCATCGGCGCTGAAGAGCTTAACTTCCGTGTTCGGTATGGGAACGGGTGTGACCTCTTCGCTATCGCCACCAAACAAATTGAGA
>NZ_JBVQPQ010000021.1:0-687 GCF_055721145.1 Bacillus sp. VA15
TGTGCGGGTTGATCAGCGCTACCATCGTCGGCGGTGCGATGTACCAGGCCAGCACCGTTTCGTAGATTTCACTCCAGAACGAATGGCGGTATTTACCCTGAATCTTCGAGTTCGTCAGGCTCGCGTGAATCATGTGCGGCAGAACAAACAGCGCAATCATCAGCGCAGGCGCGTAGATGATATAGGCGTGAAGAAGCAGGAACGCCAGCGGCGCGGTCAGGAAGATGAGGCGCGGGATACCGGACAGGAAGTGGAACATGGCGTTGACGTAGCACAGACGCTGCGCGAGTTTCAGCCCTTTCCCAATCAGGGGGTTATCGAGACGGAAAATCTGCACCATGCCGCGCGCCCAGCGAATACGCTGGCCGATGTGCGCCGAGAGAGATTCCGTTGCCAGACCCGCGGCCTGCGGAATACGCATATACGCGGAGGTGTAGCCCCGACGGTGCAGGCGCAGCGAGGTATGCGCATCTTCGGTGACCGTTTCGACGGCAATGCCACCGATCTCATCCAGCGGTTTACGACGAATAACCGCACAGGAACCGCAGAAGAAGGTCGCATCCCACATGTCGTTCCCGTCCTGCACCAGGCCATAGAACAGCGTGCCTTCGTTAGGGGTTTTACGGAAACGGCCAAGGTTACGTTCAAATGGATCCGGCGAGAAGAAGTGGTGCGGCGTCTGCATCA
>NZ_JBVQPQ010000022.1:0-646 GCF_055721145.1 Bacillus sp. VA15
ATTGGCAGACACACAGGACTTAAAATCCTGCGGTAGGTGACTACCGTGCCGGTTCAAGTCCGGCCCTCGGCATTAAGTTTTGCGCCCGTAGCTCAATTGGATAGAGCGTTTGACTACGGATCAAAAGGTTAGGGGTTCGACTCCTCTCGGGCGCGCCATTATTCTAATAGAATAGTTAGGAAATCGGGAAGTAGCTCAGCTTGGTAGAGCACATGGTTTGGGACCATGGGGTCGCAGGTTCGAATCCTGTCTTCCCGACCATTTTCATGGGGCCTTAGCTCAGCTGGGAGAGCGCCTGCTTTGCACGCAGGAGGTCAGCGGTTCGATCCCGCTAGGCTCCACCAAAAGTTTTTTAAAAAAAGTTGTTGACTTTGAAGAAGCAGCATTGTATACTAATAAAGTTGCTTTAACAAAGCAGACAAACGAAATGATCTTTGAAAACTAAACAAGACAAAACGTACCTGTTAATTCATTTTTATAAAATCGCACAGCGATGTGCGTAGTCAGTCAAACTACTTCATCGGAGAGTTTGATCCTGGCTCAGGACGAACGCTGGCGGCGTGCCTAATACATGCAAGTCGAGCGGACAGATGGGAGCTTGCTCCCTGATGTCAGCGGCGGACGGGTGAGTAACACGTGGGTAACC
>NZ_JBVQPQ010000023.1:0-583 GCF_055721145.1 Bacillus sp. VA15
GGGTTTTTAACGCCCACTTTCGCCATCTTCTGGATCAGTTTACCCGGCATAGAACCGATGTAGGTACGACGGTGACCGCGGATCTCCGCTTCATCGCGTACGCCACCCAGCGCCATACGGATATACTTACGTCCGGTCGCTTTGGCGATGGACTGACCCAGAGAGGTTTTCCCTACCCCCGGTGGTCCCACCAGGCACAGAATCGGGCCTTTGATTTTGTTCACACGGCTCTGGACTGCGAGGTACTCAAGAATGCGGTCTTTCACGCGCTCAAGGCCGTAGTGGTCGGTATCCAGGATCTCCTGCGCCTGACGCAGGTCTTTTTTGACCTTGCTGCGGGCATTCCAGGGAACCTGAACCATCCATTCGATATAGCCGCGCACGACGGTCGCTTCAGCCGACATTGGAGACATCATTTTCAGCTTCTGCAGTTCTGCTTCGGCTTTCTCTTTGGCCTCTTTCGGCATTTTCGCCGCGTCGATCTTACGCTTCAGCGCTTCGTTTTCGTCCGGCGCGTCATCCATCTCGCCGATCTCTTTCTGAATGGCTTTCATTTGCTCATTCAGATAGTACTCACGCTGAG
>NZ_JBVQPQ010000024.1:0-576 GCF_055721145.1 Bacillus sp. VA15
TCGCCCCTGGCCGCGTGGCTTTCTTATCTGGAAAACCTGCACAGTAAAACCATCGATATGGGGCTTGAGCGCGTAAGCCAGGTTGCCGCGCGTCTCGACGTACTGAAACCAGCGCCGTTTGTGTTCACCGTTGCCGGAACGAACGGTAAAGGCACGACGTGCCGCACGCTGGAATCTGTCCTGATGGCAGCAGGCTATAAGGTTGGCGTTTACAGCTCTCCACACCTAGTGCGGTATACCGAGCGGGTGCGTGTGCAAAACCGCGAGCTGCCGGAATCAGCGCATACTGCCTCTTTCGCGGAAATTGAAGCCGCGCGCGGTGAAATTTCATTAACCTATTTTGAATACGGTACCCTGTCGGCACTGTGGTTGTTTAAGCAGGCGCAGCTGGACGTGGTGATTCTGGAAGTCGGCCTCGGCGGGCGTCTTGATGCCACCAACATGGTGGATGCGGATGTGGCCGTCGTGACCAGCATTGCGCTGGATCATACCGACTGGCTGGGGCCGGATCGCGAAAGCATTGGTCGCGAGAAAGCCGGGATTTTCCGGGCGAATAAACCTGGCGTGGTCGGCGAG
>NZ_JBVQPQ010000025.1:0-479 GCF_055721145.1 Bacillus sp. VA15
CTTCAGCATAAAGCTCGGAACCGGGGCTTTGGCGGCGTTCTGGCGGGAAATCGCCGCCACGACCAGATTGCCTGTCGCCACGTACTGGACCTGACCGGACAGGTAAGCCGACAGCGTGGTGTTATTGTCTTCGTAGCGTTTGACGTCTGCATCTTTCGGCGCAAGGCTGGTCAGCACCATGTCCTCCACCGCGCCGCGCGTCACGCCAATGGTTTTTCCACTCAGCTGAGCAGCATCTTTCAGCTCAGCCCCTTTCGGGCCGAACACGCCGAGGAAGAACGGCGCATAGGCACGGCTAAAATCGATCACCTTTTCACGCTCGGCGTTTTTACCGAGGCTTGAGATCACCAGATCCACCTTATCGGTTTGCAGATACGGCACGCGGTTGGCACTGGTCACCGGCACCAGCTGCAGCTTGAGCTTCATCTGTTTTGCCAGATAGCGCGCCATGTCGATGTCGTAGCCCTGCGGCTGGAGAT
>NZ_JBVQPQ010000026.1:0-478 GCF_055721145.1 Bacillus sp. VA15
GATACAGACCCGAGAACACCATCGGCTTCGGGTCGGAGTAGCCGCCGATCCCCTCGGACGCGGGCTTCGCGGCGTTCGTGACCGTGTCACCGACCTTCGACTGGCGCACGTCCTTCACCCCGGTGATGAGGTAGCCGACCTCGCCGACGGACAGGCCCTTCGTCGGGATCGGCTCGGGCGAGTTGACGCCGATCTCGAGCAGCTCGTGCGTCGCGCGCGTCGACATCATCTCGATCTTCTCGCGCGGGCTGAGCCGTCCGTCGACGACGCGGACGTAGGTGACGACGCCGCGGTAGGTGTCGTAGACGGAGTCGAAGATCATGGCGCGGGCCGGCGCGTCGGCGTCACCGACGGGGGCAGGCAGCTTCTCGACGATGACGTCGAGCAGTTCCTCGACACCGACGCCCGTCTTGCCGGAGACCTTGAGTACGTCCTCCGGTTCGCAGCCGATGAGGCCGGCGATCTCCGCGGCGTACTT
>NZ_JBVQPQ010000027.1:0-469 GCF_055721145.1 Bacillus sp. VA15
TCGTCATCCCACAGATACCGGTTCACCGCGGCGCGGCGATCGCTGGCTTTCTGGCGGAACAGTTCCGCTGTCTCTTTATCCCCTTTCGATGCCGAAATATTGGCGATCGCGCTTTCCAGCTTGAACAGGAACGCGTTCAAATCGATAGGGATAAATTGCGTGGTGCGGATGCTGGCAAGTCGGCCAGGCTCCCGCAGCCAGCGCGAGGAGTAATCCCAGCCGGAGGCCGCGCCTGCGCGCAAATCGCGATAAACCTCATTCGGCGGACGGCCAGAGTGACGGGCGGTTTCCACATCCTCAATCCATGATTCATCGCGCGGCGTGTCACGGTCGTCCCAGTAGCGGTTTAACAGCGAGCCATCCGGCATACGCACCGCGCTGCGATAGGCCTGATTAAGCAGCAGCGATTCCGCCCCGTCCATCCAGAAGGCGTGCTCCATTTTGAGGTGTTCAAGGTAGCGCTTTGCAC
>NZ_JBVQPQ010000028.1:0-468 GCF_055721145.1 Bacillus sp. VA15
GCTTAAACTCCGCGACAATAGACTTAGGAAGCGCACGAGGCTTCATTATGGTTGGATCAACACAGACGATCAGGACTTCAGCTGAGTTCAGTACCGTATTTTCTGCATTGACTATCCGCTGCGTGAAAACCATTGAGGTTCCGCGCATTGATGTAATTTCAGTTTGGACTTCGAGCATATCGTCGAGTCTGGCAGGCGCAAAATACTCAAGCGTCATCTTGCGAACCACGAAGGCAACTCGCTCAGCCAACAGCTCCTGTTGACTAAAGTGATGATGGCGCAGCATCTCTGTGCGTGCCCGTTCATAAAAAGCAACGTAGCTGGCGTGGTAAACCACACCCCCGGCATCGGTATCTTCGTAATAGACACGAACCGGCCATCGAAACAGCGTTGTATTCACTTTACATCCCGGTAATGCAACAAAAGTTAGAGCTTTTAAACTTCGCTACTATACGCGCGGGAAAGATG
>NZ_JBVQPQ010000029.1:0-462 GCF_055721145.1 Bacillus sp. VA15
TCCTCGACCGGCAGGATCTTCGAGATGACGCCCTTGTTGCCGTGACGGCCGGCGAGCTTGTCACCGTCGGTGGTCTTGCGCTTGTTCGCCACGTAGACACGCACGAGCTGGTTGACGCCCGGGGGCAGCTCGTCGCCCTCGTCACGGTCGAAGACCTTGACGCCGATGACCGTGCCGGTCTCACCGTGCGGAACCTTCATCGACGTGTCACGAACCTCGCGGGCCTTCTCCCCGAAGATGGCGCGCAGCAGGCGCTCCTCCGGCGTCAGCTCGGTCTCACCCTTGGGCGTGACCTTGCCGACGAGCAGGTCGCCGTCACGAACCTCGGCGCCGACGCGGATGATGCCGCGCTCGTCGAGGTCGGCCAGCACCTCGTCGTAGACGTTCGGGATGTCCCGCGTGATCTCCTCCGGGCCCAGCTTCGTGTCGCGGGCGTCGATCTCGTGCTCCTCGATGTGGATC
>NZ_JBVQPQ010000030.1:0-460 GCF_055721145.1 Bacillus sp. VA15
GCGATATCCGGGTCGAGGTGGTGACACACCATCAGCATGTCGAGATGCTCGTCGATGGTATTCACCGTGTAGGGCAGCGTCGGGTTAGTGGAGGAGGGCAGAATATTCGGGTGCGCGCAGGCGGTAATAATATCCGGTGCATGTCCGCCGCCCGCCCCTTCCGTATGGAAGGTGTGAATGGTCCGTCCGCCGATAGCCGCCAGCGTGTCCTCAACAAACCCGGATTCGTTCAGCGTGTCGCTGTGCAGCGCCACCTGAATATCCATCTCCTCCGCCACCGCCAGTGAGCAGTTGATGGCGGCCGGCGTCGCGCCCCAGTCTTCGTGGATCTTCAGCCCGATGGCACCCGCTGCGATCTGCTCGCGCAGGGCATCAGGGTTGGAACCGTTACCTTTGCCAAGCAGGCCGATATTCACCGGGAGTGTATCGGCCGCCTGCAACATTCGCGCGATATACCAGG
>NZ_JBVQPQ010000031.1:0-453 GCF_055721145.1 Bacillus sp. VA15
GGCTGCGCCAGTGCTTCGTCGCAATCTCTTTAAAGGAGACTTTCGGTCCATCCTGCAGCCCTTCGCGGTCGCCCTGCTCCAGCTTCTCAACGTGCTGCTGGAACGCCGGCGTTTCTTCAAGAGCATGACGCAGGTAAAGACCAATAATCCCTAATGGCAGCGCCAGGAAGAACGGAATACGCCAGCCCCAGGAGAGGAAGTTCTCTTCACCGACGACGGTAGAAATCAGCACCACCACGCCCGCACCCAGGACAAACCCGGCAATCGAGCCGAAGTCCAGCCAGCTTCCCATAAAGCCGCGCTTACGGTCCGGGGAATACTCTGCGACAAAGATAGAGGCACCCGTATACTCACCGCCTACGGAGAAGCCCTGGGCCATCTTACAAAGCAGCAGCAGAATCGGAGCCCAGATGCCGATGCTGGCATAGGACGGTATCAGGCCGATACAGAACG
>NZ_JBVQPQ010000032.1:0-451 GCF_055721145.1 Bacillus sp. VA15
GTTTCAGCACTGGCAGAACGTCTGGAAGGCGGACGCTACATCGACGTGGATATCAACCGGGAGAAAGCATCCCGATACGGAATGACGGTGGGTGATGTGCAGCTGTTTGTCTCATCAGCCATCGGTGGCGCAACAACCGGCGAGACGGTTGAGGGCGTAGCCCGTTACCCGATCAATATCCGCTACCCTCAGGATTACCGAAACAGCCCACAGGCACTGAAACAGATGCCCATTCTGACGCCCATGAAACAGCAAATTACCCTGGGCGATGTCGCTGATATTCGTGTCGTTTCCGGACCTACCATGCTGAAAACGGAAAATGCCCGCCCTGCCAGCTGGATTTATATTGATGCTCGTGGCAGGGATATGGTGTCGGTTGTAAACGACATTAAAACCGCTATCAGCCAGCACGTAAAATTAAGACCGGGCACCAGTGTCTCTTTCTCCGGAC
>NZ_JBVQPQ010000033.1:0-445 GCF_055721145.1 Bacillus sp. VA15
TGGTGATCAACGTCGAACTGGCGCGTGATTCGGAAATCCACATTCACCGCGTGGGCCGTACCGGCCGTGCCGGCGAGAACGGCCTGGCGATCAGCTTCGTGGCCCCGGCCGAAGCGCAGCGCGCCCAGGCCATCGAGCAACTGCAGAAGTCGCCGCTCAATTGGCAACCCCTGGACAGCCTTACCGCCCAGGCGGGCGGCCCGCTGCTGCCGGCCATGGCTACCCTGTGCATCGCTGCCGGTCGCAAGGACAAGGTTCGCCCAGGCGACATCCTCGGCGCCCTGACCGGTGACGCCGGCATCCCCGGTGCTCAGGTGGGCAAGATCGCGATCTTCGACTTCCAGGCCTACGTGGCCGTGGAGCGCGGCATTGCCAATCAGGCCCTGCAGCGCCTGAACAACGGCAAGATCAAGGGCCGCTCGCTGCGCGTGCGTATTCTCTGATT
>NZ_JBVQPQ010000034.1:0-444 GCF_055721145.1 Bacillus sp. VA15
CATGTAGGCAATCAGCGGCACAATTTTATGGATCATATCTGCCGTGGTGCCCTGCTGGCGGATCTCGCCGTTAACCTTCAGGCTGAGCGGGGTGTTCTGCGGATCGTCGGTAAATTCACATACCGGGATAAAACCGGAGATCGGGCAAGCGTTATCAAACCCTTTGGCCTTTTCCCACGGCTGCCCCGCTTTCTTCATTTTGCCCTGAACATCACGCAGGGTCAGGTCGAGCGCGACACCGTATCCGGCAATCGCCTTTTGCACATGCTCTTCGGAGGCCTGACGCAGCGTCGCGCCAATCAGCACGGCCAGCTCCACTTCATGATGCACCGACCCCAACCCCTGCGGCAGCGCCAGCGGCTGGCGAATGTCGCACAGCGCGGTTTCTGGCTTGATGAACAGGACCGGCTCGTCTGGCGTCGCGCTGCCCATCTCCTGAATATG
>NZ_JBVQPQ010000035.1:0-443 GCF_055721145.1 Bacillus sp. VA15
GAAGTCGTAACAAGGTAGCCGTATCGGAAGGTGCGGCTGGATCACCTCCTTTCTAAGGATATTTACGGAATATAAGACCTTGGGTCTTATAAACAGAACGTTCCCTGTCTTGTTTAGTTTTGAAGGAACTTTGTTCCTTGAATAAGTTAAGATGGGCCTGTAGCTCAGCTGGTTAGAGCGCACGCCTGATAAGCGTGAGGTCGGTGGTTCGAGTCCACTCAGGCCCACCATCTTAAATAATGGGGCCTTAGCTCAGCTGGGAGAGCGCCTGCTTTGCACGCAGGAGGTCAGCGGTTCGATCCCGCTAGGCTCCACCAACGTGTTCTTTGAAAACTAGATAACAGTAGACATCACATTCAATTAGTAAGACAAGATATCACATAGTGATTCTTTTTAACGGTTAAGTTAGAAAGGGCGCACGGTGGATGCCTTGGCACTAGGAG
>NZ_JBVQPQ010000036.1:0-442 GCF_055721145.1 Bacillus sp. VA15
AGTATAGGTGTTTGTGTTAGTAAGCTTCATGTCAGTTGCAACGAAGTCGGATAATTCATTTTTGTATTGATCAACTGAGTTGATAAATGTTGATTTCAACACAAGTTTGTCATCAATATGTCCATTAGGATATTTATGTGTAACCATTACATACGGAGATGAACCATCAATCACAAAAGAATTACCTAAATCAGTTCTACCAAAATCACGGTGATTTTTCGGTGCTACATTTGTTGTGGTAGCAGGTGCAGGTGGTGCTGGTGGTAGAACTGGTGCTTCATCAACACGGGCTATTTCTTCATGGTTACTTGGTACGCTAGGTGCATCAGCTTGCATATTATTAGGTGTTGTGATATTTGGCGTATCGACAGTTTGATTTCTTCTTTCTACCTCTGGGTTATACAAATCGTAACGCCCATTAACATTACGTAATTCATATTTC
>NZ_JBVQPQ010000037.1:0-431 GCF_055721145.1 Bacillus sp. VA15
TCGGGATACTGACCCAGTAGCTGAATGCGCACCAGCGTGCCGGAAGAGGTGCGGCTCTGATGATGCAGTTCCGGGCAAAGGCGATAGAATGATTTTACTGGCAACAACATATCGACCACGCGCAAAAACTCCGTCACGCAGAGATCGTAGTCGTTCACCTCGGTCAGAAGCTCGCGCACGAGAGAGTCGAGCACGCCTTCCATTGGGGCCAGTAAAACACGCATAGCAGTACCTGTGAAAAAAGACGCGCTATAGTATCCGCTCTCCCGGCATGAGGAAAGCCCGGCGGTTAACCCGGTGAGGTTATACCAGACGTTCCATTTCGGAATGTCTGGTATGCTCAAAATTCATGATGTGATCCGTGGCACATTTTTAGGTTTAATTGTATGATGAATGCGTTTCATCAAGGACTTTCACCATGAGAAAATCAT
>NZ_JBVQPQ010000038.1:0-429 GCF_055721145.1 Bacillus sp. VA15
ATTTAGTATAAACAATAAAAGGATGGAGATAAAAGTGCATTCTTTCATTTTTACACATGAGAATTCTCACTATTTTTCATTACTGTCGTTTTAGGTTTTGGTATACGCCTTATTAACTGTTTCTTTCTTTTTTACCACAATATGTTAGAATTGTAGAAGACGAGAAAACGTAGTGCAAGCAAATTTTGTTTACACGCTGCTGTAGTCATAGAGGTGAATGAATTGAGGTTAGGAAATAAGTTGCAAAAACTAAGAGAAGAACAAAAGATGTCTCAAGAAGAGATTGCTAAGCAAGTAGGGGTATCTGTACAAAACATACATAAGTGGGAAAATAATCAGGGCTATCCCGAAATTCACCATCTTTTAAAGTTAGGGGACATCTATGGAACAACCATTGATGAATTTATTAAAAGTGATGCTGCATTACAA
>NZ_JBVQPQ010000039.1:0-428 GCF_055721145.1 Bacillus sp. VA15
GAGCATATCACCATTTCTTGTGCAACATAAACTGAAACGTCCAGACAAAGAACAAGAAACTGAAACTTCGAGACAAAGTATCTCGTCCAAGTTTAGTTTAGCCTGTCTTTATTATATTAAATTTTTTGATAGTAGCATTTCGATATTAAAACGAGTTATTATCTAATCGAACGGTTTGACGTCAGTCAGTAGTAAAAGATAATATCAAGATGAAAAAAAAACATTATTAAATAAGTAATTTCTTCGCATTAAGTTTTTTTTTATCAAGTAAAAATAAAAGTTTAATAATTCAAATATACATAAATTACAAAGAGCCACACCCGCTCTGCGAGAGTTCAGCAGTCAACCGGGCAAGCCAACACATTGTGAAACGGATCAATAATATATATATATATATATATATATATATATATATATATATATTAAAT
>NZ_JBVQPQ010000040.1:0-418 GCF_055721145.1 Bacillus sp. VA15
GGTGATGAACGGCGTTAAAACCCAGTTTATGCAGCTGCGTCGCAGCCGTTGCGTCGTCGCAAATCACATACAGGGAAGACCACTCGCGGCGCTCAACATAGTTCTTGCGCAGCTTATCAAACTCACCCGGAATACCCGCCACTTTACGCAGCAGCGCGTCATCGCGGCGCACATCATACACCAAATGGACCAGTCGTTTCAGCGTTGCCTGATCGAGTGGCCCGTGCAGGGTAATGCGGCCAAATTCAGGCGCAGGCAGTAAGGTATCCAGCGCCACCTGCTGTGGATGGCCGATAAAGGCGCTATAGGCCTCAAAGACCTGCGTCGTGCCGCGGGCTTTTCCTTCAAGGGTATAACCGGCAATATGCGCCGTTGCGACGTCCACCTTGTTAAGCAGCGCAACGTTAAGCTCAGGCTC
>NZ_JBVQPQ010000041.1:0-417 GCF_055721145.1 Bacillus sp. VA15
TCTCTGTACTCTCTGATGAGTTCCTCCAGGAAATGAAGGATTATCAGCACAGAAATATTGCTCTGGAAACGCTTAAAAAGCTGCTTTCTGATGAGATCAAGGTTCGCTCGAACCAAAGTATCACTCAGGGTAAAAAACTGATTGATATGCTGACCTCTGCGATCAACGGCTACCAGAACAAGGTACTGACCGCTGCGGAGGTGATTGATGAACTGATCAAGCTTGCTAAAACTATTCAGGAATCAGACAGCCTTGCAAGCCAACTGAACCTTAGCACTTACGAATACGCCTTCTATTCTGCTGTTGCAGATAACGACAGCGCACGCGAGTTAATGGAGAAAGAAAAACTAAGGGAACTGGCAGTCGTTTTAACAGAAGCTATACGCAATAATGTCAGTCTGGACTGGACAGTGAAAG
>NZ_JBVQPQ010000042.1:0-413 GCF_055721145.1 Bacillus sp. VA15
ATCATATTCCCTTGATGAATGCGTATCGTGATGCGGGCCCGGCATACCCCACTGAAGTCATTGATGAATTTGCGACGATCACCTTTGTTCGCGACTGTGGCGCGAATAATGAAAGCGTTATTGCCTGTGCGGCGAGCGAGTTACCAAAAAACTTTCCTGATAATTTAAAATAAGCGCGACAATTAACTAAAAAGAAAAGTTCCCGGCTATTTCTTCTTTTAAAAGATATAGCCGGGATTTTTTTTGTTTGTTGATGTTAGGTTTAAAAAATTGCAGGCAAAGGTCGAGTTTGATCACACAATAAATAATTCATAATAATTTAACTCTTTGTATTTCAAGTGGTTAATGGCTGGGTAAAGTGAATGGAATGTCTTTCTTAATTTTTCCCTAAGAAATGTTAGCTACCTTGATAT
>NZ_JBVQPQ010000043.1:0-410 GCF_055721145.1 Bacillus sp. VA15
TGAATGTATTCTATGACAGTGCGTTCTACGATGGCGGTCGTAGTTCGATCAATGCTGTTAAGATAGAACGTTTCAGACTTTAGTGAGGAATGAAACGATTCGATGGAGGCATTATCAGCGGGCGTCCCTTTGCGGGACATGCTCATGGTAATGCCTTTTGTGTTAACAGCTTTTTGATACTCGTAAGATGTATACACAGAACCTTGGTCACTATGTAACACGCAGTTCTCAGGCAGTGTTGGCAGCTGATCAAGTGTGTCTAAGACAAAGTCTGTGTCCTGCTTATCGCCAATCGTAAAAGCAATCACTTCTCCATTGTATAAATCTAATATACTGGAAAGGTACAATTGTTTCTGTCCATAAGGCAAATATGTGATGTCCGTTACTAGTTTTTCAAGAGGGCGATCAGA
>NZ_JBVQPQ010000044.1:0-410 GCF_055721145.1 Bacillus sp. VA15
GATCCGCACGCTGGTGGCGGAACACCTGGCTGTCTTTGGCATCACCCTCGATGAAGCCAAAAATGCCCTGCCGGGCAGCGCAGGTGAGCGTGTGATCACCACCGATTCGTCCCGCGTGGCCTGCGCGGTGATCCCAACCAACGAAGAAAAAATGATCGCGCTGGATGCCCTCCGTCTTGGGAAGGTCACTCCGGCTGCGGCTTATGCCTGACAGAGCGAGAAATTCATGAAAGTAGCAATCGATACGCGCGTTGCCCCTTACAGCGACGCATGGGCCGGGTTTCGCGGTGAAGAATGGAAAGACACCGTCAACGTGCGCGATTTTATTCAGCATAACTATACCCCTTATGAAGGCGACGAAACTTTCCTCGCGCAGGCGACGCCAGCAACGACGGCGCTCTGGGAGAAGG
>NZ_JBVQPQ010000045.1:0-408 GCF_055721145.1 Bacillus sp. VA15
GCTTTGGTAAGGAGGCGGCGCCCCCCCCCCCCCGGTCGATGTCAAGCGAGTGCCCGTCTGCCCTCTTTCGCTGGCTTCGTGCGCACTTCGTTGGACCCTTGGCGTCGTACTCAACTCACGACTGCGTTGGCGTAGGGCCGCTCCTCTCTGCCTTTGTGCCTAACCGTATCCGATCGATGCATTTCCCTCCCCCTCCTCGTCCTTGCTGGCTGGATGGCTTCACGCGGTCCGGCACAATGATGCAACAAAGCTCTCTGACGTGAGCGTGTGGGTCCGTCTGTCCGTCTGTCTCTGTGGGCGGGCCGCCCTTTGCTTGCGTGCCTGTGTCGTGACCGTTGCCTCGCTGCGCCAGAACAGCGGGGAACTAGCAGTAGAGTAGAGTAGAGTAGTCGTAGAGTGGAGTAGAAG
>NZ_JBVQPQ010000046.1:0-405 GCF_055721145.1 Bacillus sp. VA15
TGACGGAACAGCGCTTTGCCTTTTAGCAATCGCGTGCCGAGCCAGCCGCCGCACAGCGACAGCAGCACCGCACCGCAGACCGGCAGCGTGAACCACAGTCGCCAGTCAGGCTCCCACGGGAAATCGAAGACGCGGGTCTGCAGCACGGCTAACGCCGTCTCAGCACCCATCGCCGCCACCAGACCCGAGACCAGCCCCAGCAGGGCGAACTCGCTCCACAGCGTGGTGCGCAGCAGTCGCTTACTCGCCCCGAGCGTGCGATAGACCACCAGCTCCTGATGACGCTGCCGCATCCCGACCTGCACCTGGGCCAGCAGCAACAGTACGCCGCAGATCGTCACCAGCACCACCATGACCTCCAGAGCCCGGCTGACCTGCTCCAGCACCTGCCCGACCTGTTTAAGG
>NZ_JBVQPQ010000047.1:0-405 GCF_055721145.1 Bacillus sp. VA15
TTTCCCGTCAGGATCTGGATCAGCTGCAGGCCGGTGCGCGCGTTGATGTGGTGGACGTGAAGCGTAACCCGATGGACTTCGTGTTGTGGAAGATGTCCAAAGAGGGCGAACCAAGCTGGCCTTCCCCGTGGGGCGAAGGGCGTCCTGGCTGGCACATTGAGTGCTCGGCGATGAACTGCAAACAGCTGGGCAAACATTTCGATATTCACGGTGGCGGTTCGGATCTGATGTTCCCGCACCATGAAAACGAAATTGCACAGTCAACCTGTGCGCATGGCGGCGAGTACGTGAACTACTGGATGCACTCCGGGATGGTGATGGTTGACCGTGAGAAGATGTCTAAATCTCTGGGCAACTTCTTCACCGTGCGCGACGTGCTGAAATATTACGATGCGGAAACCGTGC
>NZ_JBVQPQ010000048.1:0-404 GCF_055721145.1 Bacillus sp. VA15
TCAAAGTGCCTTCTTTTTCACCCATGACCACGCGACGCAGTGCGCCAGGTTTGTTCATGTTGAAGACACGGATCGGCAGTTTGTGGTCACGAGCCAGCGTAAAGGCGGCAAGATCCATCACTTTCAGCTCTTTTTCCAGCACTTCGCTGTAGCTCAGCTGATCGTACATGGTGGCAGACGGATCTTTTGCCGGGTCGGCAGTAAACACGCCATCCACTTTGGTCGCTTTCAGAACCACATCGGCTTCGATCTCGATACCGCGCAGGCAGGCAGCGGAATCGGTAGTAAAGAACGGGTTACCCGTACCGGCGGAGAGGATCACCACGCGGTTGTTGCGCAGCAGGCTAATCGCCTCTGCCCAGCTGTAGTTATCGCAGACGCCATTCAATGGGATTGCGGACATC
>NZ_JBVQPQ010000049.1:0-400 GCF_055721145.1 Bacillus sp. VA15
TTGCCAGAGGATTGCGCGCATAAAAGGCTCAAAAGAGAGTTCAGAAGCACGCTGCTGGATAAATCCCTTGTCGAGAATGACCCGTTTAAACAATCCATCATAAACGGCTTTCAACGACGCTGCGCCTGCGCCAAAGTTTGCCAGCACCAGCGGAAAATGGATTGCCATTCTCGCCAGTTGCAGATCGTCCTTCCCGTTATTTAAACCTGGATAATTCTCATTAACAGTAAACTCAAGAAACGGATAACGCTCAAGTATTGAAACAGCGTTCCCATTACTTAATAAAAATTCAACAATTACAGGTGTAATATTGATCCATGCAATTAACTGATGCTGAATAAAAAACAGTTTACAGGTATCAAGCAATTGCAGTTTCTCGTTAAACAACGCTAACTCTTCT
>NZ_JBVQPQ010000050.1:0-399 GCF_055721145.1 Bacillus sp. VA15
GATTTGCGAACTCAAGCAGAGTGAGTTTGATCATCAGGCGTTCCACGCCGGGTATCTTGCCAATCTGCAGGACCACAATATGCGCTACCAGCTGGCTGAACTAAACGGCCAGGTGGTGGGCATGATTGGACTGCATATGCAGTTTCACCTGCACCACGCCAGATGGATTGGCGAGATCCAGGAGCTGGTGGTCATGCCACAGGCGCGCGGTCTCAGGGTGGGCAGCCAGCTGTTGGCCTGGGCGGAGAACGTGGCGCGGCAGGCGGGCGCTGAACTGACAGAGCTATCCACTAGCGTGAAGCGCCTGGACGCTCACCGTTTTTATGCGCGTGAAGGGTATACGCAGAGCCATTTTCGTTTCACCAAACTGTTGTAGAGGTGCACGATGAGTCTGACGAT
>NZ_JBVQPQ010000051.1:0-394 GCF_055721145.1 Bacillus sp. VA15
GCTCCCATCTGTCCGCTCGACTTGCATGTATTAGGCACGCCGCCAGCGTTCGTCCTGAGCCAGGATCAAACTCTCCGATAAAGTAGTTTGACTGACTACGCACATCGCTGTGCGATTTTATAAAAAAATGAATTAACAGGTACGTTTTGTCTTGTTTAGTTTTCAAAGATCATTTCGTTTGTTCGCTTTGTTAAAGCAACTTTATTAGTATACAATGCTGCTTCTTCAAAGTCAACAACTTTTTTCTTTTTAATTACACTAACGTGTAATTGCTTGGCGGCGTCCTACTCTCACAGGGGGAAACCCCCGACTACCATCGGCGCTGAAGAGCTTAACTTCCGTGTTCGGTATGGGAACGGGTGTGACCTCTTCGCTATCGCCACCAAACAAATTG
>NZ_JBVQPQ010000052.1:0-393 GCF_055721145.1 Bacillus sp. VA15
CGCATGTCCACTCGCCCGCGCCACGCCGGATCACGTTCAGACTTGGGGGGAACCACCCAGGCGTCGCCTTCTGGAGGCAAACAGTTGAGGATCGCCTGACTGAAAGGGCGGTCAGGTACATCGTGCTCCAGCAGAAGCGATTCTTGCTCTGCTTCATTTGACTCGACTTTTCCCAGTGCCCGTATGAAATGGCCTTCGGGGTATTTGGATGTTTCCTTCCACTCGTCGACGGCGACAAGGATTTTTTGGCCCAGAAGCGTCGACGCTTGGCGTGTGCGGATACGGATACGTGGTACCTTACGGTCCAAGGGGATGACCAAGAGAGAGGCCGCCGAAATGGACGACACAGTGGAGGTGGCAACGCTCGCCGAGCCCACATGAGCCACATACGAT
>NZ_JBVQPQ010000053.1:0-387 GCF_055721145.1 Bacillus sp. VA15
GTGTAGTAACTGGTAGAAAAGCTCGTTCAGGTAACGCACGTTCTCACGCAATGAACGCTACTAAGCGTAAATGGGGTGCTAACGTTCAAAAAGTACGTATCTTAGTGAACGGTAAACCAAAACGTGTGTACGTTTCAGCTAGAGCCCTTAAGTCTGGTAAAGTTCAACGCGTTTAATCTTTATAATGAAAAAGCACCATATTTTATGGTGCTTCTTTTATTATTCCAGCGTTGTTAATCTTTTTTGAACGAATTAAGCATGACCTTTACGATGCCACCTAAAAACTTTGGAAGTTTGATTGTATAGAATTTCATACTGTCCCTCCTAACCGTCTCCACACTTTATCTCCTTTTAAAGAAAGCCCTATGTCCTGCTCTCATTTTCCAT
>NZ_JBVQPQ010000054.1:0-385 GCF_055721145.1 Bacillus sp. VA15
CTATTTGCCTGAGGACACCTGGGTGAATGCCTGGACGGGTGAAACGCATGAGGGCGGTGACATCACCGTTGACGCTCCGCTCGGCAAACCGCCGGTGTTTTATCGCCAGCAAAGCGAATGGGCAGACCTGTTTAGCCCCTTACGTCATATCTGATAAGGCTCGCCCGCAGGGAAACCTGCGGGCAGATGGAGAACAATAATGCGTCAACACGCTTCCGATCCGGCAACGCTACGCCTGCCGTTTAAAGAGAAACTCGCCTACGGGATGGGCGATTTTGGCTCTAACCTGATGCTCTGTATTGGCACGCTGTATCTGCTGAAGTTTTATACTGATGAACTGGGCATGCCCGCTTTTTATGGCGGCATTATTTTCCTGTTGGCGAAG
>NZ_JBVQPQ010000055.1:0-383 GCF_055721145.1 Bacillus sp. VA15
CAGTTGCGGTTGTCGTCGTGGCGGAGACCTGGGTGAGAGTGGATACAATGTTCTCGGTTGCGGTTGTGGTGACAGTAGCTCCGGCGGCTGACTGCGACGCAATATCGGCATTGGCCTGCGCTGGAGCAGTCGTCGTCGCAGTCTCTGTCACGCGAACCGTCTAGGTCGAAGCCGCAACGGGAGCCGTCACTGTTGTAGCCTGCACAATGCTGGTCGTGGCTAGCTCAGTTGTCGTGGATACGACGCGCTCAGTCTCCGTGGTTGTCGCCGTCGTTGTAACCGTCGAGGCTGCAGCGGCAGCGTTGGCTTGCTGGGAAGCAGTTGTCGTCGCGGTATCTGTCACGCGAACTGTCTCAGTTAAAGCTGGTCCGCTTGCCGTCACG
>NZ_JBVQPQ010000056.1:0-367 GCF_055721145.1 Bacillus sp. VA15
AAGCTCCCATCTGTCCGCTCGACTTGCATGTATTAGGCACGCCGCCAGCGTTCGTCCTGAGCCAGGATCAAACTCTCCGATAAAGTAGTTTGACTGACTACGCACATCGCTGTGCGATTTTATAAAACATGAATTAACAGGTACGTTTTGTCTTGTTTAGTTTTCAAAGATCATTTCGTTTGTTCGCTTTGTTAAAGCAACTTTATTAGTATACGATGCTGCTTCTTCAAAGTCAACAACTTTTTTAAAAAACTTTTGGTGGAGCCTAGCGGGATCGAACCGCTGACCTCCTGCGTGCAAAGCAGGCGCTCTCCCAGCTGAGCTAAGGCCCCATGAAAATGGTCGGGAAGACAGGATTCGAACCTGC
>NZ_JBVQPQ010000057.1:0-356 GCF_055721145.1 Bacillus sp. VA15
GCCGATTTGTTTTTCCAAATGGCGCTTGGGATAATCTTTCGTCAGATTCTTCTTCCAACGATAATAGGACGCTCGAGAGATACCTAAATGAATACAGATATCCTGCACGGTCATTGTGCTGTGCAATACTTCTACAAGTTCGACTGACGTTTCGCTATCAACTTCCTTTCCAATTCGTTGTACTTTTTTAAAACTTCATTCTGTTGTCTCAGATAACGGTTCTCTGCCAGCAGTTTCTCTAATTCGGAAGAATACTCTGGACCTTTTCCGTAAGTGTATTGCTTTCCAACAGGCTGTTCGAATCGATGTATATCCCCAGCCTTATGCCATCTAACCCATGTCTGAACCTGTGTCTT
>NZ_JBVQPQ010000058.1:0-356 GCF_055721145.1 Bacillus sp. VA15
GCCGATTTGTTTTTCCAAATGGCGCTTGGGATAATCTTTCGTCAGATTCTTCTTCCAACGATAATAGGACGCTCGAGAGATACCTAAATGAATACAGATATCCTGCACGGTCATTGTGCTGTGCAATGCTTCTACAAGTTCGACTGACGTTTCGCTATCAACTTCCTTTCCAATTCGTTGTACTTTTTTAAAACTTCATTCTGTTGTCTCAGATAACGGTTCTCTGCCTGCAGTTTCTCTAATTCGGAAGAATACTCTGGACCTTTTCCGTAAGTGTATTGCTTTCCAACAGGCTGTTCGAATCGATGTATATCCCCAGCCTTATGCCATCTAACCCATGTCTGAACCTGTGTCTT
>NZ_JBVQPQ010000059.1:0-338 GCF_055721145.1 Bacillus sp. VA15
TACCATCGGCGCTGAAGAGCTTAACTTCCGTGTTCGGTATGGGAACGGGTGTGACCTCTTCGCTATCGCCACCAAACAAATGCCTTCAGGATGAAGGTACTGGGCGTTTCTCACAGGATGTGAGAGCCCTTAGCGGAGTTTCTTTGCTTTTCCGCCTTTTAGAGAGGTGTTCTCTCAAAACTAGATAACAGGTGTGACATCATTCAAAATATGGTTAAGTCCTCGATCGATTAGTATCTGTCAGCTCCATGTGTCGCCACACTTCCACCTCAGACCTATCAACCTGATCATCTTTCAGGGATCTTACTTCCTTGCGGAATGGGAAATCTCATCTTGAG
>NZ_JBVQPQ010000060.1:0-332 GCF_055721145.1 Bacillus sp. VA15
TATCGCCAATCGTAAAAGCAATCACTTCTCCATTGTATAAATCTAATATACTGGAAAGGTACAATTGTTTCTGTCCATAAGGCAAATATGTGATGTCCGTTACTAGTTTTTCAAGAGGGCGATCAGATTTAAAGTTCCGATCCAATATATTATCGACCACGGCATATGGCTGCCCATTCTTCTTGCGCTTTTTCACCTTAACCTTGCACTGCCATTGATTTTTCTGCATAATACGTTGAACCGTTTTATGGTTAATACGCATTCTCTTTTTTAGTATGGCTGTGATTTTTCGATATCCATATCGATACCTGTGCTCTCGGCACAACGTGCCG
>NZ_JBVQPQ010000061.1:0-332 GCF_055721145.1 Bacillus sp. VA15
TATCGCCAATCGTAAAAGCAATCACTTCTCCATTGTATAAATCTAATATACTGGAAAGGTACAATTGTTTCTGTCCATAAGGCAAATATGTGATGTCCGTTACTAGTTTTTCAAGAGGGCGATCAGACTGAAAGTTCCGATCCAATATATTATCGACTACGGCATATGGCTGCCCATTCTTCTTGCGCTTTTTCACCTTAACCTGGCACTGCCATTGATTTTTCTGCATAATACGTTGAACCGTTTTATGGTTAATACGCATTCTCTTTTTTAGTATGGCTGTGATTTTTCGATATCCATATCGATACCTGTGCTCTCGGCACAACGTGCCG
>NZ_JBVQPQ010000062.1:0-311 GCF_055721145.1 Bacillus sp. VA15
GGGACTGACCCCATAAGATGAGACAAATAAAAACACCTTCAAGTTTGAAAACGGATGATTGTTATCCGAAATTAGACTTGGAGGTGTTTTTTCTATGAGGACAAGAGTGAGTTATCCGGTTGAAGTGAAACAGCAGGCTGTAGAAATGAGATTGGCAGGCGTGCCTATGAAAGAGATCATGCAGAAATTGAATATTAAGAATAAGACACAGGTTCAGACATGGGTTAGATGGCATAAGGCTGGGGATATACATCGATTCGAACAGCCTGTTGGAAAGCAATACACTTACGGAAAAGGTCCAGAGTATTCTT
>NZ_JBVQPQ010000063.1:0-311 GCF_055721145.1 Bacillus sp. VA15
GGGACTGACCCCATAAGATGAGACAAATAAAAACACCTTCAAGTTTGAAAACGGATGATTGTTATCCGAAATTAGACTTGGAGGTGTTTTTTCTATGGGGACAAGAGTGAGTTATCCGGTTGAAGTGAAACAGCAGGCTGTAGAAATGAGATTGGCAGGCGTGCCTATGAAAGAGATCATGCAAAAATTGAATATTAAGAATAAGACACAGGTTCAGACATGGGTTAGATGGCATAAGGCTGGGGATATACATCGATTCGAACAGCCTGTTGGAAAGCAATACACTTACGGAAAAGGTCCAGAGTATTCTT
>NZ_JBVQPQ010000064.1:0-300 GCF_055721145.1 Bacillus sp. VA15
TGACAATTTGGGAAGTATTGCCCAACGCTTTGGGATGACATTGTCAGAGATCCAATCACTGAATAACATTAGCAACCCAGATAAAATTCAAGTTGGTCAAGTATTGAAAGTTTACGCTAGTAGCAATGATTCTGGTAGTGGTGGCTCCACGCGAAAAACGATGACTTATACTATTAAATCTGGTGACAATTTGGGAAGTATTGCCCAACGCTTTGGGATGACATTGTCAGAGATCCAATCACTGAATAACATTAGCAACCCAGATAAAATTCAGGTTGGTCAAGTATTGAAAGTTTACAC
>NZ_JBVQPQ010000065.1:0-266 GCF_055721145.1 Bacillus sp. VA15
GAAGTCGTAACAAGGTAGCCGTATCGGAAGGTGCGGCTGGATCACCTCCTTTCTAAGGATATTTACGGAATATAAGACCTTGGGTCTTATAAACAGAACGTTCCCTGTCTTGTTTAGTTTTGAAGGATCATTCCTTCGAAACGTGTTCTTTGAAAACTAGATAACAGTAGACATCACATTCAATTAGTAAGACAAGATATCACATAGTGATTCTTTTTAACGGTTAAGTTAGAAAGGGCGCACGGTGGATGCCTTGGCACTAGGAG
>NZ_JBVQPQ010000066.1:0-255 GCF_055721145.1 Bacillus sp. VA15
GGGGGGGGGGGGGGGGGGGGGGGGGGGGGGGGGGGGGGGGGGGGGGGGGGGGGGGGGGGGGGGGGGGGGGGGGGGGGGGGGGGGGGGGGGGGGGGGGGGGGGGGGGGGGGGGGGGGGGGGGGGGGGGGGGGGGGGGGGGGGGGGGGGGGGGGGGGGGGGGGGGGGGGGGGGGGGGGGGGGGGGGGGGGGGGGGGGGGGGGGGGGGGGGGGGGGGGGGGGGGGGGGGGGGGGGGGGGGGGGGGGGGGGGGGGGGGG
>NZ_JBVQPQ010000067.1:0-255 GCF_055721145.1 Bacillus sp. VA15
GACCAACTTGAATTTTATCTGGGTTGCTAATGTTATTCAGTGATTGGATCTCTGACAATGTCATCCCAAAGCGTTGGGCAATACTTCCCAAATTGTCACCAGATTTAACAGTATAAGTGGTTGTTTTACGTGAGGAACCACCACTATCAGAATCATTTCCACTAGTGTAAACTTTCAATACTTGACCAACCTGAATTTTATCTGGGTTGCTAATGTTATTCAGTGATTGGATCTCTGACAATGTCATCCCAAAGC
>NZ_JBVQPQ010000068.1:0-250 GCF_055721145.1 Bacillus sp. VA15
ATTGCACAGCACAATGACCGTGCAGGATATCTGTATTCATTTAGGTATCTCTCGAGCGTCCTATTATCGTTGGAAGAAGAATCTGACGAAAGATTATCCCAAGCGCCATTTGGAAAAACAAATCGGCACGTTGTGCCGAGAGCACAGGTATCGATATGGATATCGAAAAATCACAGCCATACTAAAAAAGAGAATGCGTATTAACCATAAAACGGTTCAACGTATTATGCAGAAAAATCAATGGCAGTGC
>NZ_JBVQPQ010000069.1:0-245 GCF_055721145.1 Bacillus sp. VA15
GGACGCCCGCTGATAATGCCTCCATCGAATCGTTTCATTCCTCACTAAAGTCTGAAACGTTCTATCTTAACAGCATTGATCGAACTACGACCGCCATCGTAGAACGCACTGTCATAGAATACATTCATTATTATAACAATATTCGTATTCAAACGAAACTAAACAACCAATCACCGATAAACTATCGGCAATTGGCTGTTTAAAAGGTGTTTTGATCCCTGTCTCAAAAACGGGGGTCAGTCCCC
>NZ_JBVQPQ010000070.1:0-244 GCF_055721145.1 Bacillus sp. VA15
GGGACTGACCCCCGTTTTTGAGACAGGGATCAAAACACCTTTTAAACAGCCAATTGCCGATAGTTTATCGGTGATTGGTTGTTTAGTTTCGTTTGAATACGAATATTGTTATAATAGTGAATGTATTCTATGACAGTGCGTTCTACGATGGCGGTCGTAGTTCGATCAATGCTGTTAAGATAGAACGTTTCAGACTTTAGTGAGGAATGAAACGATTCGATGGAGGCATTATCAGCGGGCGTCC